>NZ_CP029426.2:5206151-5812744 GCF_002266435.3 Bradyrhizobium amphicarpaeae | reverse complement strand
TCACATGCCGAAACGCGGCTGAAAAAGCCGGCACGCTGGCATAGCCGAGCTGGGTCGCGAGCTGCTTGACCGACACGTTGGCATCAATCGAAAGCCGCTGGATCGCCGCGGCGATCCGCGCGCGCTGGCACCAGCTCTTGAAGCTCAGCTGCGTCTGCGTCGAGAACAGCCGCGACAGCGTC
This sequence comes from Bradyrhizobium amphicarpaeae, assembly GCF_002266435.3. Lineage (NCBI taxonomy): Bacteria > Pseudomonadati > Pseudomonadota > Alphaproteobacteria > Hyphomicrobiales > Nitrobacteraceae > Bradyrhizobium > Bradyrhizobium amphicarpaeae. The sequence continues at coordinate 5,812,562 of NZ_CP029426.2, read as the reverse complement.
CGCGCGGAGGTGCCGACCTCGCGCGCCAGCGTCTCGATGTCGTGCAGGCCGGTGGGATCGTCGAGCACGATCATGGCGGCGCGGCGGCAGCGCGGCTCATGCGGCAGCGGTACGAAGGTCGTGGAATCCTCGGCCTGGTGCAATTCCAGCATGACGAGCCGCACCAGGAGCTCGGTGCGCTCTGCGGTGTTGCGCGCGTCGAACAGCGCCAGGATCGCCTGATTGAGCAGCGGCGACACCCGCACCACGAACTCCCGGGTCAGGCCGTCATAGCGCTGCTCGCGCTTGAGCCAGGCGAGGTCGAAATACAGCGTGCGCATCTCGATGTCGGCGAGCAGGTCGATGGCGTGCTCGAGACCGGCCGGCACCCAGACCGCCCGGTCCGGCGGCACCAGCCAGCGGCCGCCGGGCGTCGTCACCTGCATGGTGCCCCTGGCCGCATAGATCAGCTGCGCCTCGCGGTGCAGATGCGGATCGATCCGCATGCCTCTGGGATAGTCGCGCGCGACCAGGTGCACGCCCGCCGGCGAGCGGTGGTTGCTCCGGACCTCCCGCAGGGTTGGCTTTTCCGAGGTTGGCGTTTCCAAGACAGTCATTGGCAGCATCCCGTCGCGGGGAGGAGATATAACTCATTTCGGAGCAGGAGAGGATTCGGAATATGAACAGCCCTAGCCGGGTGATCAGCTTCGTCAATGCAGGCCATTTCATCGACCATTACGCGATGCTGATCTTCGCCGCCGCGGTGATCATCATGGGCCCGGCGCTCGGCATGGCGTATTCGGAACTTCTGCCCTATGCGACGCCGGGGTTCGTGGCCTTCGGCGCCGGCTCGCTGCTGACCGGCTGGCTCGGCGACCGCTGGAGCCGCCGCCACATGATGCTGATCTTCTTCGTCGGAATCGGAGCGTCGATGATCTCGGTCGGCGTCGTGCAGACCCCGGCACAACTCGGTGCCGCGCTGTTCGCGATCGGCATTTTCGCCTCGATCTATCATCCCGTCGGCACGGCGATGATCGTGTCCTATGCCGACCGGCTCGGCCGCGAGATGGGCATCAACGGCGTCTGGGGCAATCTTGGCGTGGCCTCGTCGGCGCTGGTCACCGGCGTGATCGGCCAGTATTTCGGCTGGCGTTTTGCCTTCATCGTGCCCGGTATCGTCACCATCCTGATCGGCATCGCCTTTGCGATGATGGTCGTGCACGAGGACCGCAAGGGCTCGAAGCAGGCGGCGGCGCAGGCGCGGGTGGCTAAACAGGACATGTGGCGCGTTGTGCTGTCGCTGCTGATCGTTGTGATCGCGATCTCCACCACGTTCAACGCCGTCACGGTCGCGCTGCCGAAACTGTTCGCGGAGCGGCTGGCCGATCTCACCAGGAGCCCGGCGATGCTCGGGGTCATCGCCGCCTGTGTCTACGTGTTCGGCGCCATGACGCAGTACACGATCGGCCGGCTGCTCGACCGTTACTCGCTGAAGACGGTGGCGCTGCCGTTGTCCTTCATGCTGGCGCCGTTCCTGTATCTGGCCGCGAGCCTGAACAATCTGCCGCTGATTCTGGTCTCGATCGGCATCGTCATGGGCGCGTTCGGGCAGGTCACGGTGAACGATGCCATGGTCGGCAAATACACCAGCGAGGAATGGCGCTCGCGCGCCTATGCCGTGCGCTATTTCATCGGCTTCACCGCGGCCGGCGCCTCGGTCGGCCTAGTCGCCTGGCTTTACGAGCAGGGCGGCTTCGTCACCATGCTGCACGCCTTCGCCGGCCTCTGCCTGCTCGCCATCGCAGCCGCCATCATCCTGCCGCGCGAGATCAGGACGCCGCAGCCGGTGTGAAGCTCTCGTGTCCCGGACGCGCTGCAGCGTGCAACGCTGCAGCGCAGAGCCGGGACTCAGAGAGCAACGGCACGCGAAGAGATGGGCCCCGGCTCTGCAGCGCACCGTCGAAGAGACGCTGCGCTGCGGCCGGGGCATGGGCTGAAATAGCCGTCAAAAATTATGAGCGTCTTCAAATACATGCCTACTGTGCATGGGGTTGTTTTCGCACTTTTGCTCCCACGGCCGACAGCCGCTGTTGGAACCAGTTCCGTACTCCGCGGGTTCTGTTCGGGCATCCCCGACATCGGGGTGAGGGGGACATCACTGCATGCCATGGCGCCTGCTCCGTTCGGCTGGGCTCGTTCTCGCGGCGCTTGCACTCACGACCATCGCGGCCGGTGCTGAAACAGGCAAGGCGGCCGGCCCGTCCGAATTCCTGCTTGTGGCCCAGATCATCCTGCTGATTGCGGTCGGCCGCGGTCTCGGGGAGATCATGCAGCGGATCGGGCAGCCCTCGGTGATCGGAGAACTGCTCGCCGGAATCATCCTGGGGCCGTCGCTGTTCGGCTGGATCTGGCCGGAGGCGCAAGCCGCGATCTTCCCGAAGACGCCCGAGCAGAAGGCGATGATCGACGGCATCGCGCAAGTGGGCATCCTGTTGCTCCTGCTGCTGACGGGCATGGAGACCGACCTCAAGCTGGTGAAGAAAGTCGGCAAGGCGGCGATCACGATCTCGATCGCGGGCATCCTCGTGCCCTTTGCCTGCGGCTTCGCGCTCGGCGAATTCCTGCCCGACTCGCTGTTGCCGAACCCGCAAGCCCGCCTGGTGGCCTCGCTGTTCATGGGCACCGCGCTGTCGATCTCCTCGGTGAAGATCGTGGCCGTGGTGGTGCGCGAGATGAACTTCATGCGCCGCAATGTCGGCCAGATCATCGTCGCGACCGCCGTGATCGACGACACCATCGGCTGGATCATCATCGCCGTCATCTTCAGCCTCGCCGCGCAAGGCGCGCTGGACATCGCCTCGGTGGCGAAGGCGGTGCTCGGCACGCTCGTCTTCCTCGCCGTCAGCTTCACGATCGGCCGCCGCCTGGTGTTCCAGTTGATCCGCTGGGCGAACGACAATCTCGTCAGCACGGCGCCCGTCATCACGGTGATCCTGCTGCTGATGTGTGCGATGGCGATGATCACGCATGCCATCGGCGTGCATACCGTGCTCGGGGCCTTCGTCGCCGGCATCCTGGTCGGGGAGTCCCCGATCCTGACGCGGCAGATCGACGAGCGCCTGCGTGGGCTGATCTCCAGCTTCTTCATGCCGGTGTTCTTCGGGCTCGCCGGCCTTGCCGCGGATCTCTCGGTGCTGCGCGATCCCAATCTGCTGATGCTCACCGGCCTGCTGGTCGTGATCGCCAGCGTCGGCAAGTTCGGCGGCGCCTTTGTCGGCGGCACGCTGGGCGGCCTGACCAGACAGGAGTCGCTGGCGCTGGCGAGCGGCATGAATGCGCGCGGCTCGACCGAGGTGATCATCGCCACCATCGGCCTGTCCATCGGCGTGCTCAGCCAGAACCTGTTCACGATGATCGTCACCATGGCGATCGTGACCACGATGGCGATGCCGCCGATGCTGCGCGCGGCGCTGGCGCGGCTGCCGATGAACAAGGAGGAGAAGGAAAGGCTTGAGCGGGAGGAGTTCGAGAAGCGCGGCTTCGTCGCCAATCTCGAACGCCCGTTGCTGGCGGTGGACGAGAGCGTCAACGCCACCTTTGCCGCCCACATCGCGGGCCTGATCGCCGGCATGCGCGGCCTGCCGATTACCGTGCTGCATATCGGCAGAAACGCGAAGCAGCAGGAGAAGGGCCGCGACGCGGAGGAGAGTCACGAAGCCGTGGTGAAGAAGGCGGCCGAGACGGTGTCCGCCAACGCCGAAGACGACACCGGCAGCGTCGATATCGTCACGCGGGCGCGGCGCACGGAGCTTGGTGAGACCATCGCCGAGGAGGCGCGCAAGGGCTTCGACCTCATGGTTGTCGGCATCGACAAGGTCATCGCCGACAAGGACCGCTTCGACCGCAAGATCGACGACATTGCCGCGAAGTTCGAGGGACCGCTGGCGGTGGTCGCAGCAAAGGGCAAGCATTTGAAGCAGCCGAACCCCGACGCGCTCAATATTCTCGTTCCCGTCTCCGGCAGCGCCATCTCCAAGCGGGGCGCCGAGGTCGCGGTCGCGCTGGCGCAAGCGGGTTCAGGCTCGCTCCGGGTGATCTATGTCGCAACCACGCGCGACAAGGGCGCGCAGCGTGGCACCTCCCGCGGACTCGGCCAGGAGACCGGCATCCTCAAGGACGCCAGCGATCTCGCCGCCCGTTACGAGGTCGACATTACCACCACGCTGCGGGTGAACCGGGCACCGGAAGCCGCGATCCTGCGCGAGATCGAAACCACCGACGTCGATCTCGTCGTCATGGGCGTCGATCGCATCCAGGGCGATCATCTCTCCTTCGGCGGCGTCGCCGACGCCGTGCTGCGGCAGGCGAAAGTCTCGGTGCTGCTGGTGTCGAGCGGCGAGGCGCGGCAGGCGGGAGCGGAGAAGGGCTGAGGCATGCCATGCCCGCGCGGGCAGTGCGCCCCCTCTCCCGCTTGCGGGAGAGGGTCGGGGAGAGGGCTGGCTCCGCATCGGGACACTCCCCCAGAGGAGGGAGCCCTCACCCGGCGCTACGCGCCGACCTCTCCCGCAAGCGGGAGAGGTTAAACCGAGCGCGCGGAGGGCTCGTCCCCTCCCATCGCGCCTAAGGCTTCACCACCGCCACCGCCTTCGGCGCCTTCTTGCCCGCCCGCCAGTTCTCGAAGCGCTGCACCACCACGAAGAACGCCGGCACGAACAGCACCGCAAGGCATGTGGAAGCCAGCATGCCGGAGAACACCGTGATGCCGATCGACTTGCGGGCGCTGGCGCCGGCGCCGGTGGCGAGCACCAGCGGCACCACGCCGAGGATGAAGGCGAACGACGTCATCAGGATCGGCCTGAAGCGGGCGCGGGCGGCCTCGATCGCGGCCTCCAGCACCGGCTTGCCGTCGCGGCCGTGCAGCTCGAGACCGACCTCGACGATCAGGATGGCGTTCTTGGCGGACAGCGCGATCAGCAGGATCAGGCCGATCTGGCAGTAGAGATTATTGTCGATCTTGAGCGCGTTGAGGATCAGCATCGGCCCGAGCAGCGACAGGGGCACCGCGAGGATCACCGAGATCGGCGCGTACCAGCTCTCATACTGTCCGGCGAGCACGAGATAGACCAGCAGCATGGCGAGCCCGAACACCCAGTAGATCTGGTTCGAGACCGCCTTCTCCTGATACGACATCGCGGTCCATTCGTAGCCGGTGCCCGGCGGCAGCGTCTTGTCGGCGATCTCCTCCATCAGCTTCAGCGACTGGCCGGAGGAATAGCCCTGCGCCGGCAGGCCGATCACGGTCGAGGACGGATAGAGATTGTAGAGGCTGATCAGCGACGGCCCCGTGGCCGGCGTGATCTTGGCGACGGTGCCGATCGGGATCATGTCGCCGTTCGAGTTGCGTACCTGCATGTTGGCGATGTCGCGCTCGGTGACGCGGAAGGCGGGATCGGCTTGGGTGTAGACCTGGAACACGCGGCCGAACTTGTTGAACTGGTTGACATAGGACGAACCGAGATAGGTCGACAGCGCCGAGAACACCTGGTCGGTGGTCACGTGCAGCGTCTGGGTCTTGACGCGGTCGATCTCGACATTGAACTGCGGCACCGAGGAGCGGAACGAGGACTGCACGCGCTGCAGCGCGCTCTGGCTCTGGCCGTTTGAGACCATCGCGCCGGTGATGGCCTGCAGCTTGGCGAAATCGCTGTTGCCGTCGCGCAGCTCGACCTGCATCGAGAAGCCGGCGGCGTTGCCGATGCCCTGGATCGGCGGCGGCGGCAGCACGATGGTACGGGCCTCCATGATGGTCGCGAGCTTGTCGTTGAGGCCGTAGACCAGCGAGCGCAGATCCTCGCCGGACCCTTTGCGGGCGTCCCAGTCCTTCAGGATGATGTAGGCGACGCCGGCATTGGCAAGGCTCGCGCTGCTGTCGAGCGCGGAGATGCCGGCGATGGTGATGACCTGCGCCACGCCGGGCGTCTCCTTGATGATCTCGCTGGCCCGGTCGAGCACCTTCTGGGTCCGCTCCAGCGCGGCGCCGTCGGGCAGCTGGATCGCGGCGATCAGATAGCCCTGGTCCTCGATCGGCAGGAAGCCGGTCGGCACCCGCGACAGGCCATAGCCGCTGGCCCCGATCACCAGCAGCGCGAATGCGACCGACACGGTGGCGTGTTTCACCAGGAAGGTGATCAGCCGGGTGTAGCCGCGCTCGACCCTGTTATAGACGTTGTTGAAGCCACGATAGAAGAAGTTGCGCTGCCCCGGCGGCACGGTCGGCCGCAGCCACAGCGCGCATTGCGTCGGCTTCAGGGTCGCCGCGTTGATGGCGGACAGCAGCGCGGTCGCCGCGATCACCAGCGCGAATTGCGAATAGATGCGCCCGGTGAGACCGGCCAGAAACGAGGCCGGAAGGAACACCGAGATCAGCACCAGCGTGATGCCGACGATCGGCGCGAACAGCTGGTCCATCGCCTTGATCGCGGCGTCGTGGCCGTTCATCCCCTGCTCGATGTTGTGGGCGGCGCCTTCGACCACGACGATGGCGTCGTCGACCACGATGCCGATCGCCAGCACGATCGCAAATAGCGTCGACATGTTGATGGTGAAGCCGAGCGCCGCCATTGCCGCGAAAGCGCCGATGATGGTGACGGGCACCGTGGTCGCCGGCACCAGCATCGCGCGCCAGTCCTGCAGGAACACCAGGATCACGACCAGCACCAGCAGGCCGGCCTCGATCAGCGTCATGTAGACCTCGTGCACCGAGGCCTCGACGAATTTCGTGGTGTCGAACGGGGTGTCGTACTTCATGCCTTCGGGGAAGCGCTTGGCGAGCTCCACCATCTTCTTCTCGACGGCCTGCTCGACTTGCAGCGCGTTGGCGCCGGGCGACTGGAATACGCCGATGCCGACGGCGGGCTGCTTGTTCAGCGAGAAGATCTGGCTGTAGGTCTGCGCGCCGAGTTCGACCCAGCCGACGTCGCGCACGCGCGTGACGTCGCCGCTGCTGCCGGTCTTGACGATGATGTTCTCGAACTGGCTTGTGTCGTCGAGCCGGCCGTTGACGTTGAGCGTGTACTGGAACGCCTGGCCCGGCGGCGTCGGCGGTGCGCCGATCTGTCCGGCGGAGACCTGCTGGCTCTGCTGCTGGATCGCCTGGATGACGTCCTGCGGCACCAATCCGCGCGCCTGCAGCTTGTTCGGGTCGAGCCAGATCCGCATCGAGTATTGGCCGGCGCCGAACACCGTGACGTTGCCGACGCCGGGCAGGCGCGAGAGTTCGTCACGGATGTTGATGGTGGCGTAGTTGCTCAAATAGAGACTGTCGAAGGTCTTGTCCGGCGAGGTCAGCGTCACGAACAGCAGGATCGAGGTCGACTTCTTCTGGACGGTGACGCCCTGGTTCTGCACGGACGCCGGCAGTTGCGACAGCGCGCTGGAGACGCGGTTCTGCACCAGCACCTGCGCGAAGTTGAGGTCGGTGCCGATCTTGAACGTCACGGTCAGCGTATAGGTGCCGTCGGAGGCGCTGTAGGACTGCATGTAGAGCATGTCCTCGACGCCGTTGACCTGTTGCTCGATCGGCAGCGCCACCGTGTCGATCACGGTCTTGGCGCTGGCGCCGGGATAGCGCGTGGTGACCTGCACCGTCGGCGGCACCACATCAGGATATTGCGCGATCGCGAGATTGAACAGCGCGACGCCGCCGATCAGGATCATCAGGAGCGCGATGACGTTCGAGAGGACCGGCCGCTCGATGAAGAACTTTGAGATCATGGCTGCAGCCCTTACTTGTTCGAGGCTTGCGGCTGCTCGATCTTCGTCACCTGCGGATCGATCTTCTGGCCCGGGATCACCCGCAGCAGCCCGGCGATGACGACGCGGTCCTCCGGCTTGAGGCCGGTCTCGATGACGCGCAGTCCGTTGTCGACCGGGCCGATCTGCACCTTGCGCTGCTCGACGACGTTGTCGCCGTTGACCACCAGCAGATAGCGGCCGCCTTGGTCGCTGCCGAGCGCGGTGTCGGGGACGAGGAGCGCGCTCTTCTCCTGGTCGAAGGGCACGCGGACCCGGGCGAAATAGCCGGGCAGCAGCACCCGCTTGTCATTGGGGATGAGGCCGCGCACCGCCAGCGTGCCGGTCGATTGATTGAGAGTCGGCGCGACGTAGTCGAGATGGCCCTCGTGCGGATAGCCGGTTTCGGTCTGAAGGCCGATCTGGATCGGAAACTGCTTGAGGTTGGCCGGCGTCAATCCCCGGCGGGTCGCTTCGGCGCGGATGCGCAAGACATCCTGCTCGTTGACGGTGAAGTTCACGTAGATCGGATCCATCGCGACGATGGTGGCGAGCTGGGTCGGGGAGGAAACGCCGACGAGCTCACCGATCGAGACCATATGGGCGCTGACGACGCCGTCGAACGGCGCCGTCACCTTGGTGTAACCGTAATTGACCTCGGCGAGCCTGGTGTTGGCCTGCGCCTGCTGCAGATTGGCTTGCGCGTTGTCGCGATTCGAAGTCGACGTGTCGAGCGTGGCCTGCGAGACCGCCTGGCGTTGCACCAGATCGGCCTGCCGTTTGTAATCGGCTTCCGTCTGCCGGACGGAGGCCTGCGCGCCGGCTTCGGCCGCCTGCGCCTGCTCCAGCTTGAGCTTGTAGGTCTCCGGCTCGATCGTGAACAGCTGGGTGCCCTGCTTGACGAAGGTACCGTCCTGATAATCGATCGATTGCAGGAAGCCTTGCACCCGTGCGACGAGGTCGACGCTCTTGACCGGCGCGGTGTTGCCGGTGGCCTCGATGTAGCGCGTCACGGCGCGCTGCACCGGCGTTGCCACGTCCACCTTAGGTGGCGGCGGCGCCACGAAGGTGTTCTTGTCCTCGCAGCCGGCCAGCAAAACCACGGACGCCGCTGCGGCCAGAGCCAGCCCGGAATGCCTCCACGCGCGATGTCGCCTTGCGGAAGATGCGGGATTTGCTGAGGTCATTCGGTCGCCCCCGATGGAAATCTTGTCGATGCGGCAGGCTACCAACAAACCGCAGCCCGTGGAACCACCATGGCCATGGCGGTCATCGGCCTTGCGCCGGAAACGACGGTGTGCTTGCGACGGCCCCCATGACAAAGCGCTTTTCATCGGGCGCATGATCGACCAGAATTATGTCAGCCATCGCGCCATGACGGCGGCGCGACGAGATCAAAACCAAGAAGATCAAATGACAAGAAAAACAGGCGAGGAGACCATGACATGCCAGCGCCCCTCGGGTCGGCCATCGCCGGCCTCGCTCTCGCCGCGATGCTCGCCATGCCCGCGCTAGCCGATGGCTTGAAGGGCGATATCGCGCCGACCGGCAGACTGCGGGTCGCGATCGCCATCAGCCCCGCGGGCGGGGCGTTTTGGTCGACCAGGACCGGCACCGGCTATGCCGGCGTGCCCGTCGATCTCGGCAAGGCGATGGCCGCCCAGCTCGGCGTCCCCGTCGAATATGTCGCGCACCAGAATTCCGGGCAGATCACCGATGCGGCCGGCAAGGGGACATGGGACGTGACTTGGCTGCCCAAGGATCCCGAGCGCGAGACGAAGATGCTGTTCGGCCCGATCTACGAGGTCGCCGACGCCACCTACATCGTCAAATCAGGCTCGGCGGTCACCGACTTTGCAACGCTCGACCAGCCCGGCATCAAGGTCGCCGCCGTCAACGCCACGACCACCATGCGCGGCGCCATCGCGCATCTGAAGCACGCCAAGGTCACCGGCTATCAGACCTATGACGAGATCTTCGGGCTGCTCAAGAGCGGCGAGATCGACGCCTTCGCCCTGTCGCGCGACCAGCTCAACAAGATGGCGTTGAAGATTCCGGGGACAAAGGTGCTGGACGAGACGTTCAAGAAGACGGTGACCGCCGTCGCCGTACCGCTGGGCCACAAGGAGGCGCTGGCTTTTGTCGCCAAGTTCATGACGGACGCGACGACCAACGGCACGCTGCGCAAAGCCTATGACGACAACGGCTTGAAGGATTCGCCGATCCGGACGGAGTAGGTTCGGGTGGAGTGAGACGCGCGATCGCCTTGCCTTTTACGGGCAATCGCGGATCGCTTCGCCCGGGCACGAGTTCTCCTGGGCTTGGATTGGATGTGATCCAAGACCGACTTCCTCTCGTTTGAGAGACCGAGGGAAGCTGTCTATGAACCAAACGCTTGCGAAGATCTGCCAGGAAATGGCCGGCCGGGTGCTCGAACTTCAGCGCGGCCTCAACACACCTGAGCGGCGGTTGGAATTGGCCGATGAACTTCAGGCCACGATCGAAAAGTACCTCGCGTTCGAAAAGCGCAAGAACCGTTTTTCGGTGCGGAAAGACAGATAGCGCCGCCTCAGCCAAATCTGAGTTCCGATATGCTGGGCACGTCGGATGCTGTGCTTCATTGATTCAGTTCGGTTTTTCGTTCCGAACGCTAAGCGCTGGGAGGAACTCTCGCGGCCCAACGTCCAGTATGCCCGTGTTTTCACGGTTACAGCGAAGCGCCGCTCAATGGTGTCTAGTTGTTACGGCATTTCAGCCCAAGGGGACTAGACATGAAAAAAACAATGCTTGCCGGTGCCGCAGTGGCGGCACTGGCGTTGAGTACCCATGCTGACGCCGCTGATATGGCGGCAAGGCCCTACGTTAAAGCGCCGCCCGCGGTCGCAGCGCTTTACGATTGGAGCGGCTTCTACATCGGCGGCAACGGCGGATACGGCACCAGCCGCAACTGCTGGGACTTCGTGAGCTTCGCAGGCGTTCCCGCTACGGCAAGCGAGGGATGTCACGATGCAGACGGCGCCGTCGCGGGCGGTCAGATCGGATATCGCTGGCAGTCGGCGTCCTGGGTGTTCGGATTGGAGGCGCAGGGTGATTGGGCCGACTTGAACGGATCGCGGGTGTCGTCGCCTGCCTTCGTGTTCGCGCCGGGCGACCTCACCATCAATTCCCGGGTGCGTGCCTTCGGTCTTTTCACGGGCCAAGTCGGTTGGGCTTGGAACAACGTGCTGCTATATGCGAAGGGCGGCGCGGCCGTGGTGGATAGCCGCTACACCCACACCTTCACGGCGACCAATGCGTTGATCAACAGCAGCAGCGATACGCGGTGGGGAGCTACCGTCGGCGCCGGCGTGGAGTACGGTTTCGCTCCCAATTGGTCGGTGGGCGTGGAATATGATCACATCTTCCTCGATCGTCGGACTCTAGGCTTTGCGGCCGCCCCTGCGGGGGTTGCCACGACCAACAGCATTGGTCAGGACCTGGATATCGTCACTGCGCGCATCAACTATCGCTTCGGCGGGCCGGGCTTGTCGCGTTACTGAGGACCACTGGCGCGGCCGCGGATTTGTCATCATTGATCCAGGCGACGTGAAAATGAGAAAAAGGGCGACCGGTCAAGCCGGTCGCCCTTCGCACGTACGGACCGTGGCAAGCCAATAAGGTTCGCTGGCGAGACTATCGTCCTCTGATCTCCGCATATTTCGCCATCGCCTTCTCGAACTTGCGGTTGAACAGCCACATCGCCGCGAGGATCTCGCGGTAGCTGGCAGAGGTTTTCGCCCGGTCGGCCTGTCCAAACGCAAAGATGCTGTTGTTGCGCAGGTGCTTCATGATCGTCGGGCTCGACACCCTGTAATTCAGGAGATCGCCCGACTTCAGCGCCGCGCGCGTCGGCGTCGGCACGATCTGGATCAGCTCGAACAGCTTCATCTGGTCGATCGTATCAGGCAGCGTCTTCACGATTCCAGGGATCTCGCGGAACACATCCGCATGCGCGTTCATCAGGCCGTCGCGCACGTTGGTCCAGTGGTTGAAGCGGTGATCGGTGCCGCGGGCGCGCGCCTCCTCCTTGTCGTCGCGCGTGCTCAGGTGCGGATCGATCGCCGCGATCTCGCCCTTGATGGCCTGCCATTTCCTGTGGCCGTTGCGGTCTTCGGAGGGGCCGGTCTGGAAGCTGCCCATATAGGTGTTCGAGCGGCCGTTGCGGACGTTCTGCTTGCCGTTGGTTTCGGCAAAGAACAGCCCGAGGCTGATGCGACCCGCAGCCGCGGCATGCTCAGGCGCAAGTCCCTTGGCGCGCGCGATCACCGTGGCGAGATCGACGACGTCCTTGAACGGCGTCGCCGAATTCTGCGCATTGGCGGGCGGCGCCTCCATGACGTCGAACAAGTTCGAATATTCGTCGATCAGCGGCTCGATATCGGCATCGAAATAGGCCGGCGGAATCTCGAACTTGTTGGGCCGCCCGATCCGCGACGGAATCGCATCGGTGAGATCCTTGTAGGTGCTGATCACGGCGACGCGGGCCAGATAGAGCGCCTGTCCCGGCAGGTTCGGCAGCGGCTGCTTCGCCTCGATCTGGCGCCGCCGCTCGGCAAGGATCGATTTGAAATCGGCGAGCGCCTTGTCATAGGCGCCGACCGCCTCGGATTGCCGGGGCGTGAGCGCGCGCTGTTGTGCGACGGCGGGTGCCGCGACCAGGATGGCAATAGCCGCAAGGATTGCGAGACGTCTGGATCCCATGGCCGTTTCCCTGTCGATTCGATGGCCAGGGATCGTAAGCATCCAATGTGAGGGCTGGCGAGATGCAAATCCCGCTCAGCCGGAATTGTTATGCTGCCCGGTATTCCGGCGCCGTCGCCAGGAATGTCGCATAGGCATCCGCGTCCGGCGGCTGGAAGTGCCCCGCGAGCCCGCCGCGCTTCTGGTTCTTCGCGCCGATGTCGGCCATCAGCTCGTCGAAATGGCGGTAGTGATAGGGCGCGACACAGAGGCCGCCATAGACGCCTGCGGCCGGCCGCTCGACGCGCTTGAAGTGCAGCATCATCTCGATGTTGTCGCGCATCTGCTGCTCCGTCGGCTGGTTGGCGAGCTGACCGTCGGCGTAACGCACCAGCCAGTTGGCGGCGAGGTCGGCGCAGAGCACGGTGCAGAACGATGAGTTGAAGCCGACGAAGCCGAGCTCGGGCAGATCAGGATTTGCGATCAGGCGGTAGAGCCGGTACTGCCCGTCGGCGTCGACCAGCTTCTTCCTGTAGGCCTCCGGCAGGAACGGCACGCCGAGCTTGTAGCCGATCGCGAGCACCGCGACATCCGCGCCCACGCGCTCGCCCCCGCTCATGACGATGCTGTCGCCGTCATAATGATCGAACGTGCCGAACACGGCCTTGATGCGGCCGTCGGCGACCATCGGATAGAAGCCGGGCGTTGCGATCGGCACCGAGCAGTTGACGCCGTCCTCGATCCGCTCCTTCGGCACCATGTTGCAGCGGCCAAGCTTGAGCTGCGCCTTCAGCAGGCTCTCCAGCCCGCGCCAGTTCGCCCACACCAGCGGCGCCGCGATGCGGTGCGCGAGCCGTGTCATCGCACTGATGCCCCAGCCCGGAAACATCTCCTCCTGCGCGCGGATGTAGAGGATGCGCTTGAAATTCACGAGGCCGCCGATGAAATAGGGGATGCGCCAGACCGGCTCGCGCATCACGATGGTCACCTCGCGCGCGCCCGATTTCACCGCGTTGACCGCGATGTCGGTCGCCGATTTCGAGCCGCCGAGCACGGCGATGCGGCGTCCCTTCGCCAGCACGGGATCGCCGTATTTCGATGAGTGCAGGATCTGGCCGCCCTGCGCGCGGAAGCCGTCCTCGCCCGGGCAATGCAGCTCGCGCGGCTCGTTGAACTGGCCAGTGCAGACCGCGACGAAATCGAAATCCTCGCTCGCGCTCGCGCCGTCCTTGTCCTTCAGCGCGAGCGTCCAGCCTGGCCTGCGGTCGGCACGCCGCGCCATGTCGGCAACTTCGGTGCCGAGGCGCAGCATACGGTCGAGACCAAAGCTCTTGGCGTAGTCGGCGAGATAGGCATGAACCTGCGGCCCGGTCGGCCATTCCGGATAGGCCTCCGGCATGGCGCGGTCGGTGTAGCGGTAGAGTTCCTTCGGGCTCTGGGTCTGTACGTCGGGATAGGAGCGCGCCGGCTCCCAGACGCCGCCGAGATCGCCACTGCGCTCGACGATGGTGACGCGATGGCCGCGGCTGGAGAACGCCTTGGCGGCAGCAAGGCCGGAGACGCCGGCGCCGATCACGCAGACATGCTTGGGGCTGACCATGGGATTGCTCGCAATCGATGTGTGTTTCGCGCGCAAGCGGCCTCGTTCGGCCGCAAGGCGCGCGGCCGGCGATTCTGCAAGCCGATGAAGATGGACGAGGAGGCTAGTCGTTGGCCTCGGGCGGCAGGAAGTCGACCTCGTGCAGCGCCGAGATGCGCACGACCTCGGCAGGGTCGGTCAGATTGTGCAGCTGCTCGAACAGCGCCTCCAGCTTCTGCATCGGCGAGACCCAGAACAGCGCGCGGGCCGGCTTGTCGGACTTGTTGAAATAGCCGTGCGGAATACCGCGCGGCAGGCGCACGAGATCGCCGGCGTGAGCCTTGACCCATTTGCCGTCGAGCTTGAGGTCGAGCGTGCCTTCCTGCACCAGGATGAACTCGTCCTGGGTCGGATGGATGTGCACCGGCACGAACTGGCCGGGATCGCTGTTGGTCTCGAACGCGAAGGTGGAGTCGGTGACAGCCTTGGGGAAATAGACCTGGCCCAGAATGTTCCAGCTCTTGCCGCCATAGCCCGTGCCGTTAGCGGTAATGCCTTTTTCGAGTGCAGTCATCGCATGCTCCCATTGGATTCCGGCGAGGTTGGAGCTTCGGCCATCAAAGGGGCGCCTGTCTATCCGCTAAACGAATCCGCGAAGCGCCTGCTGCCGTGCAGCATGAAGATTTTGCCGACGCCGCGCTATTTCCGTGGTCGCGTGCCGTCGTCCTCCGCCGCCTGCCTGCGCAGGAACGCTTCGACATCCGCCTGCACCGAGTAGGGCGTCGGGATGGCGTCGCCGGCGGAATCGACGGCGGTGTCGAGGCTGCGGCGCAGCATGCGGGCGAGCTCGGCCTTGCGATATGGCTTTCGCAGCAGCGGCGCGCCCATGGTGGCGCGGCCCTGCGTGTGCAGCGAGTCGTAGGCGTAGCCGGAGGTGAACAGCACGCGCAGTGACGGCCGCGCCGCCACCATCTGCTCGGCGAGCTCCCGTCCGTTCATGCCGCCGGCCATCACGATGTCGGTGAAGAGCAGGTCGAACGGCGTGCCTTCGGCCGCAATTGCGAGCGCCTCGGTCGCATTGGCGGCCGGGATGACCTTGTAGCCGAGGCCTTCGAGCTGGACCGTGACGTAGTGGCGAACGTCGCGGTCGTCCTCGACGCAGAGCACGGTTTCTTTGCCCCCCACGATCTTGCGGTCGTCATAGCCGGTCGGGCGTAGCGCGCTCATCTCCGCCTTCGGCAAATAGAGCGTGAAGATGGTGCCGCGGCCTTCTTCCGATGCGACCTTGATGCCGCCGCCAGACTGCTTGACGAAGCCGAACACCATGCTGAGCCCGAGCCCCGTGCCCTTGCCGACCTCCTTGGTCGAGAAGAACGGATCGAAGATCCGCTCCAGGATGGCCTGGGGAATACCGGTGCCGCTATCGGCGATCTCGATCTCGACATAGTCGCCGGCATAGCCGGCGCCGACCGCGACGGCCTCGCGCACGCCGAACACGACGTTGCGTGTCGTCAGCGTCAGCCTGCCGCCCTCCAGCATGGCGTCGCGGGCGTTAATGGCGAGGTTGAGCAGTGCCGAGCTCAACTGGCCGCGGTCGGCGTAGGCGAGCCAGACGTTGCGGTCGAGGCGGGTGACGATCTCGATCTTCTTGTCGAAGGTCGCCAGCAGCAGCTTGGCCAGCTCTTCGAGCAATTGGTTGACGTCGATCTCGGCCGGTTGCAGCGCCTGCTTGCGGGCAAAGGACAACAGGCTCGACGTCAGCGCGGCGCCGCGATCGGCGGCCTCGCTGATCAGCTTGGTGATGGTCGCAAGCGGCGGGTTGTCCCTGACGGCGTCGGCGAGGATCTCGATCGTGCCCGTGATTACCGTGAGCATGTTGTTGAATTCGTGCGCGATGCCGCCGGTGAGCTGCCCGACCGCCTCCATCTTCTGGGACTGCACCAACTGCTCCTCGGCAGCGCGCTTCCGGGTGATGTCCCTGACGAAGGTGTTGACGATGACGCGTCCGCCCAGCCGCAACACCGTGCTGGACGCCTCGGCCAGGATCTGGTCGCCGTTCCTGTGGATCAGGTTGAGCTCGAAGCGCAGGCCGGAAGGTGTGTCCGACAATTCCGGAACCAGCCGCGCCATGCGCTGCCTGAAGGCGGCGCGCAGCGGCTCGGCGACGATGAGATCGACGGCGTCGGCACCGAGCGCCTCCTGGCGCGTCCATCCGGTCAGGGCCTCGGCCTGAAAACTCCACTCCAGCACGGCGCCGCTGTCGTCGATCTGAATGAAGGCATCGAGCGCGGTCTTGATGACGGCTTGCATCATCTGCGCGCTGTCGCTGCGGGCCTGCGCCAGCTCGGCCGATTGCGTAGCGGCGCGCTTGTGCTCTGACGCCTCGATCGCGCGTGTGCAGAGCCGCACGAGCACATTTGCAACCGCGGCGGTTGCGATGAGGGCCGCGACCTGAGCAATGCCGAACCCGGGTCCGGCCACGGCATAGGAGGCGAAGAGGGCCGCCGCGGTCACGACGAGCTGTGCAGCCATCGCGAGTGTCAGAAGCCCCCTGGATTCCATGGTCTCCTACCAACGACGTCCGTACGGACCCCCATGTCCGCCCGGCAGATGATTCCGGTCTCACGTGAGCTACAGATTCAATAGGGCGGCGTCGAGGGTAATTTCCGGCGCTACCGGGCGGCAGCGCTTCAACCGGCGGGCGAGTCGGTCTGGCGCAGCGTCGTCACCCAGATCGCGCGCGCGACCTGCTGGGTCGGGTTGTCGAACATGTGCGGCACGGTGCTCGGAAAGCGGAAACTGTCGCCGGCTTCCAGCACATGGGCCTGGTTGTCGAGCCACAGCCGCAGGCTGCCGGAGAGGATGTAGCCCGCCTTCTCGCCGGTGTGCTGCAGGAAGTCGGTACCGGAGGAGGCGCCGGGATTGAGCGTGAGCTCGTAGAGCTCGAGCTGGCCTTTGTCCGCCGGCGTCAGCGCTTCCTTGACGACGCCGCTGGCGGTGAGCCGCAGCAGCCGCCGGCTGTTCTTGCGCACGATATAGCGCTGCACGTCGGCGGGATCGCTGGTCTCGAAGAAGTACGAGATGGGAACGTCGAGCGCGATGCTGAGCAGGCGCAGCGTCCGAATCGACGGCATGGCGCGCGCCCGTTCGAGCTGGCTGATCATGCCGGTGGACAGGCCGGTCTTGGTGGCGACGTCCTGGATCGAGAAGCCGGCGCGCTGGCGCAGCAGCCGCACGGTTTCACCGAGGCGCTGGTCGACCGCATCGTCCGGCTCGATCGTCGGGGCATCCTTCGGACTATTCGTGTCGGCGCGACCATCCATGTCGCTCTCCCATGCATCATCTTGAGCCCAGGACCGCATCGGGCCGGGCTTCAGTCGGGGTGAAAAGGTCGCGCATATTAGCAATGTGATTGACAGCTGTATTTAGTCATGGTGAAATTTTGTCTGAAAAATTTAGAAGCACTAAAGCCCACTCCTGTCCCTTGCCGGGGTCTCGGGGCGCGGGAGACGGTGCCGCGTGCGGGAACGGAGACTGGTCATGGCAGACAGCACCGGCAGGTTCGGCGTTGGCGGATCGCACTTCGGCATTCCAAATCGCCGACAGATCTTTCAGCTCGGCGCCGGCGCCGCGGCGGGATGGACGCTTTCAGGCAGCGCCTTTGCCCAGACCGAACGTCCGACCAATCCGCCGGACAAGCCGCGCGGGCAGGTGATCGCGGCGCTGTCGCAGGAGCCGACCGTCTTTCATCCCCTGATGCCCGGCATCGAGGTCGACCAGGGCATCTGGTGGCAATTGTTCTCGCCGCTCTGGTTCATCGAGCCCGATGGCAAGTTCGTCCCCGACCTCGCGCGCGAAGTCCCGACCATCGAGAATGGCGGCCTGTCGGCCGACGGCCTGACCTGGAAGGTCAAGCTGCGCAGCGACGTGAAGTGGCACGACGGCACGGCGTTCACGGCCGAGGACGTCAAGTTCTCGCTCGAGCTGATCAACAATCCCGATTTTCGTGTCCGCAACCGCGTCGGCCATAGCCTCGTCAAGGACATCAAGGTCGTCGCGCCCGACGAGATCCACTGGCGAATGGAGGCTCCCTATTCGCCCTACATGTCGATCCTGTCGCTTACCTTCATCGTGCCAAAACACATCCTGGGGAAGGTGTCCGATCCGAACGCCTCGCCGTTCCACAACGCGCCCGTTGGCACCGGACCGTTCCGTTGGGGCGAGCGCGTGCCGGGCGACCACATCCTGTTGAATGCCCACGCCGGCTATCACGGCAAAGGACCTTACGTCGAACGCGTAGTGTTCAAATACATTCCCGACCTCACCGTGCTCTACACCCAGTTCCGCACCGGCCAGGTCGATTACACCGGCCTACAAGGCATTTTGCCGAATTTCGTGCAGGAGGCGAAGACGCTGAAGGGCCGCAAGATCTTCGTCTCCTCGACCTCCTCGGTCGAGCACATCGCGCCCAATCTGGAGTTCGGTCCCTTCGCCGATCGCACCGTGCGCGAGGCGCTTTATCTCGGCATCAACAAGCAGGCGATCATCGATGCGCTGAACTACGGCCTGCCGACGCAGACCGAGAGCTTCGTGCCGCAGCAGGCCTGGTCGTTCCAGCAAGGCCTGCCGCAACACAAATACGATCCCGCCAAGGCCAACGCGCTGCTCGATGCAGCCGGATGGGTACGCGGCTCCGGCGGCGTGCGCGAGAAGGGCGGCGTCAAGCTCGAGTTCACCAATTCGACGACGTCGGGCAATGCGGTGCGCGAGCAGACCCAGCAGCTGCTGATCCAGGACTGGCGCGCGATCGGTGCTGCGATGCGCGTCAACAACATGCCGGCCGCGGTGATCTGGGGGGACTTCTGGCAGCAGTCGAAATTCAATTCGGTGATCGTGGGCGTGAACTTCATGCTGGGCAGCGACCCCGACGTGACGCCGCGCTTCGGCTCCGGCGCTATCCCCGCCCAGGGCGGCCGCGGCTTCAACACCTATCAGTACAAGAGCCCGGAGGCGGATCGTCTGCTCGCCGAAGGCGCCAGGCAGTTTGATCTCGCCCAGCGCAAGACGACCTATGGCGATCTGCAAAAGCTCATCCGCAACGATCTTGCCATCCTGCCGCTGTTCCAGGGCTTCATCGCCGAGGGCGTGAAGGAAGGGCTGCAAGGCTTCCGTCCCAACATCAACACCTCGATCAATTGCTGGAACATCCGCGAATGGTACTGGGCCTGATGCACAGGGTTCGCTGGGCAGCCTGAGATGGCCCAATACGTCGTCAACCGCCTGACACAGGCGATCATGCTGCTGGTGATCGTCTCCGCGATCGGCTTCGCCATCCTGCATCTGGCGCCGGGCGGGCCGCTGTCGCAATTCGCGGCTTCCGCGCAGATGACCCAGGAGGATCTCGACCGCGTCACCAGACAGCTCGGGCTCGATCGGCCGCTGCCGATCCAGTATCTCGACTGGTTCGGCCGCATGCTGAGAGGCGATTGGGGCAAGTCCTATCGCGACGGCGATGCGGTGCTGTCGGTGATCTCCTCGCATCTCGGCGCCACTCTGGAATTGATGGCGACGGCGACCATCATCGCAGTGCTGCTGGGATGCTGGATCGGCATCCTTGGCGCGCTGAGGCGATACTCGCTGTTCGACACGCTCGCCACCGTCGGCGCCATGATCGCGTTGTCGATCCCGACCTTCTGGTTCGGCCTCGTCACCATCTACGTGTTCTCGGTCAAGCTCGGCTGGCTGCCGGCCGGCAACCGGCAGACCGTCGGCGACGGCTCCTTCCTCGACCTGCTGCATCATCTGATCGCGCCGGCGATGGTGTTGGCGCTGGTCGAGACCGCGATGTGGGGCCGCTTCATGCGTTCCTCGATGCTCGAGGTCATCAATCAGGACTACATCCGCACGGCGCGCGCCAAGGGCATACCGGAATGGCGTATCCTCACCGTGCATGCGTTGCGTAACGCGCTGCTGCCGATGATCACGGTCGCGGGCCTGCAATTTCCGACGTTGCTCGGCGGCGCGCTCGTGGCAGAGACCGTGTTCACCTGGCCCGGCATGGGGCGGCTGTTCCTCGATTCCATCGGCTATCGCGACTATCCCGTGGTGATGGGCATCCTGATGTTCTCGGCGACGATGGTGCTGATCGGCTCGCTTCTCGCCGACATCCTCTACGCCGTCGTCGATCCGCGCATCCGGGTGGGATGAAGCGATGGCGACCGCAACCCTCTCCACCACCCAGCTCGCTCCCGGCCAGGCCGCCTGGCGGCGTTTCCGCCGGCATCGTCTGGCGCTTGCCGGCGCCGTGATCATTCTGGTGCTGGTGCTCGGCTCGACGTTCGGTCCGTACCTGCTGCCGTTCGACGACACCTATATCGACATCATGAAGCGGTTCGCGCCGCCGTTCTCCGGCGCGCACATCCTCGGCACCGACGAGCTCGGCCGCGACGTGCTCGCGAGGCTGATGATGGGTGGACGCGTCTCGCTTTCGATCGGCATCGTCGCGATGGTGATGGCGATGGCTGTCGGCATCGTGGTCGGCGCCTTTGCCGGATTCTATGGCGGCGCGGTCGGCGCGGTGCTGATGCGGCTCGTCGATGCCGTGCTGTGCTTCCCGACCATCTTCCTGCTGCTGGCGCTGGCGGCGCTCACCGAGCCCGGCCTCGTCACCACCACCGTGCTGATCGCGGCGACGGCCTGGATGGCCGTAGCCCGTGTCGTCGAGGCCCAGGTCCGTTCGCTGCGCGAGCGCGAATTTGCCGTCGCGGCGCTCGCCTTCGGCTCCTCGAACCTGCGCATCATGTTCCGCGAGCTGGTGCCCAACGCGATCGCGCCGATCGTGGTCGCGGCGACGCTGAACGTCGCGAAGGCGATCCTGCTGGAATCCTACGTCAGCTATCTCGGCTACGGCATCCAGCCGCCGGCGGCGAGCTGGGGCAACATGCTCAACAACGCGCAGATCTATCTCACCAGCGCGCCGTGGCTCGCGATCGCGCCGGGTCTCGCCATCACGCTGGCCGTAACCAGCTTCAACTTCCTCGGCGACGGCCTGCGCGATGCGCTCGACCCGCGCATGAACATCCCATGATGACAAGAATTCGATCGGACCGACCTCCAGGAGTGCTTCATGTCCCCGCCGCTCAACCGTATCAACAGCGATGAACGCCTGCCGGCGCAGGTGGACGTCGTCGTCATCGGCGGCGGCGTCATCGGCGTCTCCGCGGCCTATCATCTCACGAAGAAGGGCCTCTCGGTCGCTCTCGTCGAGAAAGGCCATGTCGGCGGCGAGCAGTCGAGCCGCAATTGGGGCTGGTGCCGCCAGCAGGGCCGGGCGCGCGAAGAGATCCCGCTGGCGCGCGAGGCGCTGCGGCTGTGGGAGGACATGCAGAACGACGCCGGCGTCGATGCCGGCTTCCGCCGCACCGGCGTGCTGTTCCTGACCAAGAGCAAGGACGAGCTTGCGAGCTGGCAACGCTGGGCCGCGGTCGCGCGCGAGATGCAGGTCCACTCCACCGTGCTGACGCCGGCCGAGGTCGCCGAGCGCATGCCGGGCAATACCGACACATGGGTCGGCGGGCTGCACACGCCGAGTGACGGGCGCGCCGAACCCTCGATGGCGGTGCCCGCGCTCGCCACCGCCGCGCGAAAGCACGGCGTCACCATCCATCAGGGCTGCGCGGCGCGCGGGCTGGAGACGACGGGCGGGCGCGTCAGCGCCGTCGTCACCGAGAAGGGCACCATCCGTACGCAATCCGTGCTGCTGTCAGGCGGCGCGTGGTCGTCGCTGTTCTGCCGGCGTCACGGCATCGAGCTGCCAATCGGCCTCGTCAACGCCACCGCGTGCCGTACCGCGCCGGGACCGGAGATCACGGCCGGCGCGCTCGGCACCGACTTTTACTGCATCCGCCGCCGCCTCGACGGCGGCTACACGCTGGCGCTGCGCAACCGCGGCACGGTCGAGCTGTCGCCCGATCTGCTCCGCTACGCCTGGACGTTCTGGCCGACTTATCTGCATCGCAAGAACGGGCTGAAGCTGTCGCTCGGCAAGTCCTTCCTCGACCAGATCATGCGCGGCACCAGCTGGAGTTTCGACAAGCCGTCGCCGTTCGAGACCGAGCGCGTGCGCGATCCCGCGCCCGACATGTCGCTGGTCAACGCCGCGCTGGCGTCGCTGATCAAGGCCAATCCTGAACTCAAGGACATCGAGATCGCAGAAGCCTGGGGCGGCACCATCGACTGCACGCCGGATACGATTCCCGTGATCTCGCCGGTCGATGCGCTGCCGGGCTTCTTCCTTGCCACCGGCTTCTCCGGCCACGGCTTCGGCATTGGACCCGCCGCCGGCAAGCTCGCCGCCGATATCGTCACCGGCGCGACGCCGCTGGTCGATCCCGAGCCCTACAGCCACAAGCGCATGATCGACGGCCGGCGGCTCGCGCCGGTCAGCCCGTTCTGAGGGCCGCATGACGGTTCTCTACAAGGCCAACATGGTTCGCGGTGCCGAGTGGGCGCGCTTCTTCGCGGAGCGCGCGCCCGACGTCCCGTTCCGGCTCTGGCCTGACATCGGCGATCCCGCTGATATCCGTTATCTCGTGGCGTGGGTGCCGCCTGATAACATCGCGACGACGTTTCCCAATCTCGAGCTGGTCTTCTCGGTCGGCGCCGGCGTCGATCAGTTCGACGCCACGAAAGTTCCGGCGCACATTCCACTGGTCCGCATGCTGGAGCCCGGCATCGCCGAGACGATGGTGGAGTACGTCACCATGGCCGTGCTGGCCCTGCATCGCGATCTCCTGCAGTTCATCGATCAGCAGAGGCACCAGGTCTGGCGCGAGATCCGCATCACGCCGGCGAAGCGGCGGCGCGTCGGCGTCATGGGGCTCGGCCAGCTCGGCCAGGCCGTGCTCGAACGCCTCAAGGCGTTCGGGTTTCCGCGTCTGGGGTGGAATCGCTCGCCGCGTGAAATCGAAGGCGTGACCTGTTACGCGGGCGCCGACACCTTGCCGGATTTCCTGGCGCAGAGCGACATTCTCGTTTGCCTCTTGCCATTGACCGACCAGACGCGCGGCATCCTCAATGCCGATCTGTTCGCGCGCCTGCCGCGCGGCGCGTCCCTCGTCAATGTCGGACGCGGCCCGCATCTCATCGAGGCGGATTTCCTCGCGGCGCTCGACAGCGGTGCGTTGTCAGGCGCCGTGCTTGATGTTGCCGATCCAGAGCCGCTGCCCGAAGGACATCCGTTCTGGAGCCACCCGCGGATCCTGCTGACCCCGCACAATGCCAGCATGACGACGCCGGACACGGCCGTCGATTTCGTGCTCGACGTTATCGACCGCCACCGTCGCGGCGAGGAGCTGCCGGGGCGCGTCGATCGTCGGCGCGGCTATTAGGACACTCGCATGAGCATCGGCGCAAACGTACCACACCAAGTCTCCGCCGAACCACAGGCCCCCGTGCTGTCGGTCTCCGGCCTCACTACATCGTTCATGATCGAGCGGCGATGGATTCCCGTCGTCCGCAACGTGTCGTTCGATGTCGCGCCCGGGGAGACGGTGGCGACCGTCGGCGAGTCCGGTTCCGGCAAGAGCGTCACGGCGCTGTCGATCATGCGGCTCATCCCGAAGGACATCGGCCGCGTCGAGGGCCGCGTCCGGCTTGCCGGCCGCGATCTGCTGGCGCTGCCGGAAGCAAGCATGACGGACATTCGCGGCAACGATGTCGCCATGATCTTCCAGGAGCCGATGACGAGCCTCAATCCGGTGCTCACCATCGGCTTCCAGATCGCGGAAGCGCTGATCCAGCATCGAGGCCTGTCGCGCGCGGCGGCGGAGGCCGAGACCATCCGGCTGCTCGACCGCGTCCGTATTCCCGCGGCGAAGTCCCGCTTCCACGAGCATCCGCATCGCTTCTCCGGCGGCATGCGCCAGCGCGTGATGATCGCGATGGCGCTCGCCTGCAAGCCAAAACTCCTGATCGCGGACGAGCCGACCACCGCGCTCGACGTCACCATCCAGGCCCAGATCCTGGAGCTGCTGAAAGAGCTCCAGCAGGAGGAGGGGATGTCGATCCTCTTCATCACCCACGACATGGGTGTGGTCGCCGAGATCGCCGACCGGACCGTGGTGATGTATGGCGGGCAAGCGGTGGAGACGGACGCGACCTCGCGCATCTTCGCCGCGCCCTCGCACCCCTATACGCGCGCGCTGCTCGCCGCCGTGCCGCGCCTGGGCTCGATGGAGGGTCGCGCGCGGCCGATGCGCTTTCCCATCGTCGACAAGGTGACGGGCACCTCGGATGAACCGGCGGAGACGCCCGATACGGTCTCGCCCGCCGAACGCCCGCTGCTCGAGGTCGCGAACCTCACCACGCGCTTTCCGATCCGCTCGGGCCTGTTCGGCAAGGTCTCGGGCCGGGTCCATGCGGTCGAGAACGTCTCCTTCACCTTGCGCGCCGGCGAGACGCTGGCGCTTGTCGGCGAGTCCGGTTGCGGCAAGTCGACCACCGGCCGCTCCATCCTCAAGCTGACGGAGCCTGACAGCGGCACCGTCCTGATCGACGGCCAGGACGTGCTGAAGATGTCCGGCCGCACCTTGCGCGACGTCCGCAAGCAGATGCAGATCGTGTTTCAGGATCCGTTCGCAAGCCTCAACCCGCGGATGTCCGTGGGCACGGCGATCGCGGCGCCCTTGCTGGCCAATGGACTCGCCTCGGCGTCGCAGGCCCGGGAGAAGGTCGCAGACCTCCTCGTCCGTGTCGGCCTGACCGCCGACATGGCCGCGCGTTTCCCGCACGAATTTTCCGGCGGCCAGCGCCAGCGCATCTGCATTGCCCGTGCGCTTGCATTGGGGCCGAAGCTCATCGTCGCGGACGAAGCGGTCTCCGCGCTCGACGTCTCGGTCAAGGCGCAGGTCGTCAACCTGATGCTCGATCTTCAAGCCAGCATGGGTCTCGCCTATCTCTTCATTTCCCACGACATCGCGGTGGTCGAGCGCATGAGCCACCGCGTCGCCGTGATGTATCTCGGCGAGATCGTCGAGACCGGCCCGCGCGCGTCCGTGTTCGGCAATCCGCAGCATCCCTATACCAAGAAGCTGATGGCGGCCGTGCCGGTGCCCGATCCCGCACGCCGCGCCACCAAGCGCGAGGTCGCATACGACGAGATCAGAAGCCCGATGCGCGCGCCGGATTATCAGCCGCCGCTGCGCCAATATCGCGAAGTGTCGCCCGGCCACGTCGTCCAGGTCTGGGGCGAGGAGTGGTCGGCTTGAAACCGCCTCACGAATTGACGTGCACGAAATCCCGCAGCAGCGGATAGATCTCGTTGTTCCAGCGCTTGCCGGAGAACACGCCGTAATGGCCGACGCCGGCCTGCATGTGGTGGACGCGCCGATAGGCGCGCACGCCGGTGCAGAGGTCCTGCGCGGCGAGCGTCTGGCCGATCGAGCAGATGTCGTCCTTCTCGCCCTCGACCGTCATCAGCCCCATGCGGCCGACCGCCTTGGTGTTCACGGGGCGCCCGCGGTGCATCAGCTTGCCTTGCGGCAGGAGATGCTCCTGGAACACATCGCGCACGGTCTCGATGTAGAACTCGGCCGGAAGATCCATCACTGCGAAATATTCGTCGTAGAAGGTCTTGATGCTCGCGGCCTTGTCCTTCTCGCCCTTGGCGATGTGGTTGGCGAGATCCATGTGCTGCTTGATATGGCGCTCGAGATTCATCGAGACGAAGGCGGTGAGCTGCACGAAGCCGGGATAGACTTTCCGCAAGGCGCCGGCGCACTGCATCGGCACGTAGTTGATCAGGTTCTGCTCGAACCATTCGATCGGCTTGCTCTTGGCGAAGTCGTTGACCTTGGTCGGCTGGATCCGCGTGTCGATCGGCCCCGCCATCAGCGTCAGCGTCGCCGGCCGCGAGGGATGGTTGTCCTCGCACATGATCGCGGCGGCCGCGAGCGCCGAGACCGAGGGCTGGCAGATCGCCACCATGTGCGGGCGCGGGCCGAGCTGCCCGAGGAAATCGATCAGATGCTCGGTGTAGTCGTCGAGCCCGAAACGGCCTTCGCTGCGCGGAATGTCGCGCGGATTGTGCCAGTCGGTGATGTAGACGTCGTGATCCTGTAGAAGCGTCTTCACGGTGCCGCGCAGCAGCGTGGCGAAATGGCCCGACATCGGCGCCACCAGCAACATGCGCGGCTGCTCCGATACGCCCTCTTTCCTGAAATGCAGCAGCGAGCCGAACGGTGTCGCGTAGGCGATCTCCTCGGTGACGGCGATTTCGCGATTGCCCACCATCACGCTGTCGATGCCGTAGGCCGGGCGATGATAGGTGAGGGTGGAGCGCGAGATCAGCTCGAGCGCCGCCGAGAGCCGGTTGACGACCTGGCCCGGCACGCCCTCGGGCACCAGATTGAGGAATTTGAGCGCAGAGGACGCCCCGGCCCGCCAAGGCGCGGTCAGGTCCATATGGTTCTGAAAGGCCTGATAATACATCGACATCATACTGAAATGCCCACTTTCCCCCTGCTGTCATGCAATATCGACGCCAGACGGGAGCCAGATCGCCTCCGAAAATTGGCACGTCGCTTGCTGCTCATTTCGCGGAAAGTACGGGTCACGGCACACTCGCGGGCCGGGCGGGGTGCAGGTCACAGGGAAGGGCCGATATGGCGAAGGCGACACTGACCATCAGCAGCAAGAACTACTCGTCCTGGTCGCTGCGTGGCTGGCTGCTGACGAAATTCTCCGGGCTCGATTTCGATGAAATCGTCACCGCGCCCGACGATGCGTCGGCGCGCGCCGAAATCCTCCTGCTGTCGTCGTCGATCCTGGTGCCGTGCCTGCGCCACGACGGCGCCACGGTCTGGGATACGCTGGCGATCGCCGAATATCTCAACGAGGCGATGCCGGCAGCCGGCCTGCTGCCTGATGACCGCGTGCAGCGCGCCCATTGCCGCTCGATCTGCGGCGAAATCCACTCCGGCTTCACCACTTTGCGCGCCTCGCTGCCCGTCAATCTGAAAGGCCATTTTCCCGGCTTCAAGATCTGGTCGCGCGCGCAGGCCGACATCGACCGGGTCTGGTCGATCTGGCGCGACTGCCTGGAGATGTCGGGCGGCCCGTTCCTGTTCGGCGAGCGGCGCACCATGGCGGATGCGATGTACGCGCCGGTGGTGACGCGCTTCGTCACCTATGACGTCAAGCTCGAGCCGCAGCTGAAGGCCTATGCCGATACCATCATGGCGATGCCCGAGATGAAGGAATGGATCGCCGCGGCGCGGGAAGAGCCGGCCGAGATCGAGGAGCTCGAGGTCGAATATTAGGCAGGCATTACATGGCCCTGCCTGTTTCGGGGGCGGGGACCGGCCGGGGCGGTCCGCGAGCTATACCCTTGTCACAATTAACCTTTGACGCTGGTGCCGGCCCGGGCCATCCGCCGAGCTGCGCAGATATTGTACGCGCCGGCAGAGCTGCATCGACATCTAGCCGTGAACAGCTACGTACGCGGCCATTCGGCTGATTCGGACGTGATTCGTTCGGGCCGCGTTCTGAAGGTTAAGGCGGAGCGCGGCCCCGTTGCATTTTGAAACAGATGCAGGCGTCAGGCGGCCCCGCGCTGCCTCACGCGCGGCAGGCGCCAACCGATGACGGTCGCCTCGACCGCAATACCGGCCTCGTGGTTCTGCCATCGTCCCTCGACATAACGGCAGGCGAACGGCAGCTGGTACGTCCCGCTGTGGTCCTCGCACAGCACTTCGACTGCAAGGCCCGGCGGTGGTTCTCCGGCGCCGTCGAATTCCGCCAGACGTCTATCGCGCGTTGCCATTCCAAAAATCTCCCCTAAACAAAGCCGCAGCAAGAGCGCCCACTTCTGCCGCGCGCGGATCATCGTTCCCCGTCCAAGGGAACGATGCAAGCTCAACGCGAGAATGCGGTACGAGTGTGGTAGCCTTGGGTGGCTGCGCGCAAACAGCGCACATTGCCGTGATCGATTGGACGAGGAACCTGCATGCTGCATCGAAACGCCGGCTTTTGTTTCGCGACATTGCTGCTCGCAACGCTGGCGAATGCGCCGACGCACGCGCAGGACGTGCCCGGCATCGAGATCTGCACGGTCGAGAAGACGATGGAGCGGCGCACAAGCTGCCTGCAAAGCAATGTCGACTTCCTGCAGAAGACGATCACCAAGCTCACGCTCGACCATCAGCAGAAGCTGGACGCAGCCAATCGTCAGATCGATGCGTTGAAGACGAGTGTGGCAGGTCTGCAGAAGACGCTTGGCGATCTCCAGGCCGCGCAAGTGAAGACGGCCGAGGATCTGAAGAAGAAGCAGGACGCGCCGCCGGCGAAGGACGCGAAATAGGCCCGCCGGTCACGTCACGCGATATCGCTCCATCACCTCCCGATCTGGCTCATAGCCGAGCCCCACGCCCGAGGGCACCGCGACATGGCCGGTGGCATCGCTGTCCGCGCGGCCGCCCCAGAGGCAGGCTTCGCGTTTCAGATAGAACAGCTCGACGAGACCATCGTCGCGTGTCGCAAGCAGATGCAGCGTCGCGAGCAGGCCCGGGCCGAAATACGGGGAGTGCGGAACGATCTTGACGCCGAGCCGGTCGGCCAGCGCTGTGATCTTCAGAAACTCCGTGATGCCGCCGACCTTAATCACCGATGGCTGGGCGTGGCTCACCGCGCCGGCTTCCATCATCTGGCGGAATTGATATTCCGTGCAGGCATTCTCGCCGGCGGCAATCCCAAGCCCGCCTTTGCTGCGCACCTCGGCGAGCCCAGCGAAATCCTCCGGCGGCCACACCGGCTCCTCCAGGAACATCGGTCGCGCGTCGCGACACGTGATCGCGAATGCGATCGCCTGCTCGGCCGTCAGGGGGCAGTTCATGTCGACCATCAGCGGAATGGCCGGCCCGATCGCCTTCCGTGCGGCGAACACCGCAGGCGCCGTGGTCTCGTGCAGCTTGATCGCGCCATAGCCGAGCGCAAGCGCCTTGCTGCATTCGCTGGCGATATTCTCGGGCGAACCGATCCGCAGCAGGCTCGCATAGGCCGGAATGGCCGTGCGCCTGGTTTCTCCGAGCAGGCGATGCACGGGCACGCCCTCGATCTTGGCAGCAAGGTCCCAAAGCGCGATGTCGAGCCCCGAGACTGCGAACATGGTGATGCCGTAGCGGCCGAACAGATGCAAATTGCGCTGGATCTGCTCCATGACGCCGGGGATGCCGGCCGCATCGGGCACCTTCAGCCCGCGGGCCTGCGGTGCGATCATCTCCTCGACGGCGCTGCGCGTGGTGCGCGGGCAGACATAGGCGAAGGCGTCGCCCCAGCCGGTCAGCCCGGCGTCGGTGGTCACCTCGACCAGCACCATGTCGAGCGCGGAGATCGCGGACGCGCCCTGGCGGAAGCTCGCGACGCCGGCATCATAGGGGATGCGGATATGATGCGCCCGCACATCGGTGATTTCCATGGCGCGGTTCCTCCGGGCTTTCTGGTGAGCGGTTCTGCGGAGTGTAGCCACGAACGCCGGCGCGTTGCCAGTGGCGTTCAGCGCAGTCGTGTCGCGGCGCCGAAGGAATGCGCGCAACGCTGGCATACCATCCCGCTTGCTTGGCAAGTCGAGGCGGCTTTGCCATAACCGCGGGCAAATCTTGCGTGCGGGCCCGTGCCGGACATCCCGCGCAAGCCATAACAAGCAGCCGGGAGGGTCTCCAATGTCCAACGTTCGCGTTCTCGCCACCGACCTCGAATTTCCCGAAGGGCCGGTCGTGATGCCGGATGGTTCGGTTGTGCTGGTGGAAATCCGCGGCCAGCGCCTGACGCGCGTTTACCCCGACGGCCGCAAGGAAATCGTCGCGAAAATTCCGGGCGGCCCGAACGGCGCAGCTCTCGGTCCCGACGGCAAGATCTACATCTGCAACAATGGCGGCTTCTCCTGGATCCCGACACGCAACATGATCATGCCGGGCCCGCAGCCCGACGATTATCTCGGCGGCTCGATCCAGCGCGTCGACCTGCAGACCGGCAAGGTCGAGACCGTCGTCACCAAATGCGGCGAGCACGATCTGCGCGGGCCGAACGATCTGGTGTTCGACAAGCAGGGCGGACTCTGGTTCTCCGATCTCGGCAAGCGCCGCGCGCGGGAGATGGATGTCGGTGGCATGTACTATCTCAAGCCCGGCATGAGTGAGCTGGTCGAGGTCGTGCACGGCATCCTGCCGGCCAACGGCATCGGGCTGTCGCCGGATGAGAATACCGTCTACATCGCGGAGACGCCGACCGGCCGGCTCTGGGCCTACGAGCTCTCGGCGCCGGGTACGCTGAAGCCGCGCGACGTGATCTATCGTGGCGAGCGGGGAAAACCGATCTGCGGCCTTGGCGGCTACCAGATGTTCGACTCGCTCGCGGTGGAAGCTGGCGGCAATGTCTGCGTCGCCACCCTCGTCTCCGGCTGCATCTCGGTGATCGCGCCGGACGGCGCTCTGGTCGAGCAGATCCCGACCGGCGACCGCGTCACCACCAACATCGCCTTCGGCGGCCCCGAGCTCAAGACGGCGTACATCACGTTATCAGGCAAGGGCGAGCTGGTCGCCATGGACTGGCCGCGCGGCGGATTGCCGCTCAATTTCCTAAACAAGTAAACGGTGCTAGTGACCGTCATTGCGAGCGAAGCGAAGCAATCCAGGAATGCCTCCGCGGTGACGGTCTGGATTGCTTCTTCGCTTCGCTCCTCGCAATGACAAAAGAGAGAGTATCAAATGCCCTGGCCCGATCCCATCACCCTGCGTGGACAGCACGCCCGTCTCGAGCCGCTGTCGCAGCAGCATCGCGAGGGGCTGGTGGAGGCCGTGAAGGACGGCGAGATCTACAAGATCTGGTACACCCTGATCCCGACGCCGGAGAACGTTGCCAAGGAGATCGACCGCCGCCTGGGACTGCAGGCAGCTGGCTCGATGCTGCCGTTCACCGTGTTCGATGCCGGCGGCAAGATCGTGGGACAGACGACCTACATGAACATCGATGCCGCCAACCGGCGGGTCGAGATCGGCTCGACCTGGTACGGCAAGAGCGCGCAGCGCGGCCCGCTCAACACCCAGTGCAAGCTGCTGCTGCTCACCCATGCCTTCGAGACCCTGAACTGCATCGCGGTGGAATTCCGCACCCACTTTTTCAATCACCAGAGCCGCAATGCCATCGAGCGCCTCGGCGCCAAGCAGGACGGAATCCTGCGCAGCCACCAGGTCGCGCCGAACGGTACGCTGCGCGACACCGTGGTCTACAGCATCACCGCGGCCGAATGGCCGACGGTGCGGACGCATCTGAATTATCAACTCAACGAAAAGCCGCGCTGAGCGGCGCCGAGGCATCATGGACAGATTTGATTATGTGATCATCGGCGCGGGCTCTGCCGGATGCGTGCTCACCAGCCGGCTGAGCGAGGACCCCAACACCAGCGTCTGCGTGCTCGAAGCCGGCCCATCCGACTGGCATCCCTACATCCATCTGCCGGCGGGCTTCATCAAGACCTTCCACATGAAGAGCATCAACTGGGCCTATCAGCAGGAGCCGGGTCCCTGGACCGGCGGGCGCAGCATCTACGCGCCGCGCGGCAAGACGCTCGGCGGCTCCTCCTCGATCAACGGCCACATCTACAACCGCGGCCAACGGATGGATTTCGACACCTGGGCGCAGATGGGCAATCGCGGCTGGGGCTATGCCGACGTGCTGCCCTACTTCCGGCGGCTGGAGAAGCGGGTCGGCGAGGGCGACGACACCTTCCGCGGCCGCGACGGCAAGCTCACCGTCACCACCATGGACTGGCGCGATCCGCTCTGCGAAGCCTTCATGGAAGGCGCGATGTCGCTCGGCATTCCCCGCAATCCCGATTACAACGGCGCCATACAAGAGGGCGTCTCCTACTGCCAGCGCACCATCGACAAGGGCTTGCGCGTTTCCGGTTCGACCGCGTTCCTCAAGCCCGCGATGAAGCGGCCGAACGTGCATGTGCACACGCATGCGCATGCCACCGAGATCATCTTCGAAGGCAAGCGTGCCGTCGGCGTGCGCTACACCAAGGGCGGCCGCGGCGGCACGCCGATCGAAGTGCGCGCCAACAAGGAAGTGATCCTGTCCGGCGGCACCTATAATTCGCCGCAGCTGCTCCAGCTCTCCGGCATCGGCTCGCCCGACCTGCTGCAGCAACACGGCATCGCCGTGCGTCATGCGCTTCCCGTCGGCGAAGGCCTGCAGGACCATTACGCCCCGCGCACGGTGGCGCGGGTCAAGGACATCAAGACCATCAACGAGCTTCGCCGCGGCGTCTCGCTGTGGATCGAGGCGCTGAAATGGGCGACCGCGCGCCGCGGCCTGCTCTCGCTGTCGCCGACCATGGTCTATTGCTTCTGGCACTCCGGCGAGAGCGCGGACTCCTCCGATCTGCAGCTCACCTTCACCCCCGCGTCCTACAAGGAAGGCGTGCAGGGCCAGCTCGAGGACGAGCCGGGCATGACGGTCGCGTCCTGGCAGCAGCGCCCCGAGAGTCGCGGCTATGTCCGCATCCGCTCCAGTGATCCCTTCGCGCCGCCGATCATCCAGACCAATTATCTCGACGCCGAGCTCGACCGCCGTGTCATCGTCGGCGGCATGAAGCTGGCGCGCAGGCTGCTGAAGTCTGCGCCGCTGTCGCCCTATTACGCCTATGAGGATTTCCCGGGCCCGAACATCAACACCGACGACGAATTCCTCGCCGCCGCCACCGAACGCGGCACCACCACGTTCCATCCCGGCTGCACTTGCCGCATGGGCCCGGCGGATTCGAGCTGGGCAGTCGTCGACGACCAACTCCGCGTCCACGGGTTGGAGGGATTGCGCGTGATCGACGCCTCGGTGATGCCGCGCATGATTTCGGCGAACCTGAATGCCTCGACCATGATGATCGCCGATCGTGCCTCAGACCTGATCCGCGGCAAGACGCCGATGGAGGCCGCAAGGATTCCGGATACAGCGGTGGCGTAGGGTGGTCTCGTGCCCCGGACGCAGCGCCTCTTCGGCGGTGCGCTGCATAGCCGGGGCCCATCTTTCCACGATCTCCACGTGATGTCTGGGTCCCGGCTCTGCGCAGCAGCGTTACACGCTGCAGCGCGTCCGGGACACGAGCCTCACACTTCCCGTCGGCTCAAAAACGCCAGCCGCTCGAACAGGTGCACGTCCTGCTCATTCTTGAGCAGCGCGCCGTGCAGCGGCGGGATCAGTTTGCGCGGGTCGCGTTCGCGCAGTTGCTCGACGCTCATGTCTTCGTTGAGCAGCAGCTTCAGCCAGTCCAGAAGCTCCGAGGTCGACGGCTTCTTCTTCAGCCCGGGCACTTCGCGCACCTCGAAGAAGATGCGCAGCGCCTCTTCCACCAGGCGCTTCTTGATGCCGGGGAAGTGGACGTCGACGATGCGGCCCATCGTGTCGGCGTCGGGGAACTTGATGTAGTGGAAGAAGCAGCGGCGCAGGAAGGCGTCCGGCAGCTCCTTCTCGTTGTTGGAGGTGATCATCATGATCGGGCGCTGCTTGGCCTTGATCGTCTCGCCGGTCTCGTAGACATGGAATTCCATGCGGTCGAGCTCGAGTAGCAGATCGTTCGGGAATTCGATGTCGGCCTTGTCGATCTCGTCGATCAGCAGCACCGGGCGCTGCTCGGCCGCGAAGGCGTCCCACAGCTTGCCGCGCTTGATGTAGTTCTTGATGTCCGAGACCCTGGCATCGCCGAGCTGGCTGTCGCGCAGGCGCGACACCGCGTCGTATTCATAGAGGCCCTGCTGCGCCTTGGTGGTGGACTTGATGTGCCAGGTCAGAAGCGGCGCGTTCAGCGCCTTCGCCACTTCCTCGGCCAGCACCGTCTTGCCGGTGCCGGGCTCGCCCTTGATGAGCAGCGGGCGCTCCAGCACGATCGAGGCATTGACGGCGACCTTGAGATCGTCGGTCGCAACATAGTCCTTGGTGCCGGTAAATTTCATTGCGTGTCCTTGGCGTGTCCTTGGGTAATCGTCGGCGCGAGGGGCGGCCCCGGTCGCGACAACGGAACGGCCGCGCACGGCGGCCGTTCCTGGTTCAGTCAGGCTTTCAGACCCGTTTTATCAGCGAAAGGATGACGAGCACAATCACCGCGCCGATCGTGGCGTCTACGATCGCGCCGACCGTGCCCGTTGCCAGCTGGATGTGCAGCTGGGGCAGCACCCAGCTTGCGACCAGCGCGCCGATGATGCCGACGACGATGTTGCCGATCAGTCCAAATCCCGCCCCGTGGACAATCTTGCCCGCAAGCCAGCCTGCGATCGCGCCGATGATGAGTGCTGCGACAATTCCCATTGCAAACGTCCCCAAACAACCCCGTGAGGGCCCAATTCTAGAGCAAAAAGCTTCCCGGTCCAGCGCCCCGCGGCGGTCTCCGCCCCTTGACGTTCGTCCCCCGACGGGCAATCTGTCACCCATGTTCCTGCAATTCTTCACCTCTCTGCGCGATGCGCAGGTCCCCGTGACGCTGCGCGAATACCTCACTCTGATGGAGGCGCTCGACGCCGACCTGTCGGACTATTCGGTCGAGAATTTCTACTATCTGTCGCGCACCTCGCTGGTGAAGGACGAGCGCAACCTCGACAAGTTCGACCGCGTCTTCGGCACGGTGTTCAAGGGGCTGGAAAACCTGCTCGACGCCATGGAGAAGGCGGAGATCCCCGAGGAGTGGCTGAAGAAGCTCGCCGAGAAGTATCTCAGCGAGGAAGAGAAGAAGCAGATCGAGGCCATGGGCTGGGACAAGCTCATGGAAACCCTGAAGAAGCGCCTCGAGGAGCAGAAGGGCCGCCACCAGGGCGGCTCGAAGTGGATCGGCACCGCCGGCACCTCGCCGTTCGGCGCCCACGGCTACAATCCCGAGGGCGTCCGTATCGGCCAGGAGAAGAACCGCAACAACCGCGCCGTGAAGGTGTGGGACAAGCGCGAGTTCAAGGATCTCGACGGCAATGTCGAGCTCGGCATCCGCAACATCAAGGTGGCGCTGCGCCGCCTGCGAAAATTCGCGCGCACCGGCGCGCCCGACGAACTCGATCTCGACACCACCATCCGCGAAACCGCCAATCACGGCTATCTCGACGTGCACATGCGCCCCGAGCGCCGCAACGCGGTGAAGCTGCTCGTGTTCTTCGACATCGGCGGCTCCATGGACATGCATATCGAGCAGGTCGAGGAGCTGTTCTCGGCGGCGAAGAGCGAGTTCAAGCACATGGAGTATTTCTACTTCCACAACTGCCTCTATGAAGGCGTGTGGAAGCAGAACAAGCGCCGCTTCACCGACCGCACCCCGACCTGGGACGTGCTGCATAAGTATCCGCACGACTACAAGATCGTGTTCGTCGGCGACGCCTCGATGTCGCCTTACGAGATCATGGTGCCCGGCGGCTCGGTCGAGCACGTCAACGAGGAGCCCGGCTCGGTCTGGCTCGACCGCATCATCCGCACCTATCCGCATGCGGTATGGCTGAATCCGGTCGCGCAGAAGCACTGGGATTATTCGGAATCCACTACCATCATCAAACGCATCTTCGCGAACCGGATGTATCCGATCACGATCGAGGGTCTGGAAGGCGCGATGAAGGAATTGACGCACTAGCCCCTGTCATTCCGGGGCGCCCGAAGGGCGAACCCGGAATCCATCGGGCCGCGGTACGTGCAGATAAATGGATTCTCTGTTGCGCAATTGCGCACCATAGTTCCATGCTGTGCATCGCCTCGGAATGACGAAAGAGAAGGGAAGACCCAATGCCCCAAAACATCACCCGCGGCATCAAGGCGCTGATCGACGAGGCCAATGCCGAGATCGAGACGCTCAACGCCAGGGACGCCATCGAGATCTCCAAGAACGGCGACGTCGTCATCGTCGACATCCGCGACCCCCGCGAGATCGAGCGCGACGGCCGCATCCCCGGCGCGTTCGCCTGCACCCGCGGTATGCTGGAATTCTGGATCGATCCGCAGAGCCCCTATGCCAAGCCGGTGTTCCAGGAGGACAAGAAGTTCGTGTTCCACTGCGCCGGCGGCCTGCGCTCCGCGCTCGCCGCCAAGACCGCGCAGGACATGGGCCTGAAGCCCGTCGCCCACATCGCCGGCGGCTACGCCGCCTGGCGCGATGCCGGCGGGCCGACGGAGAAGTGGGAGCCGAAGAAGAAGGGGTAAACTCGTCACACGCGGGCTTGACCCGCGTGTCCATCATCTCAAGAAGGATGGATTGCCGGGTCAAGCTGGGCAATGACGATTGGAGAGTACAGAAGCATGACCACCGCCACAGACCCCCTCGTCTCCACCGAATGGCTCGCCGCCCATATCAACGATTCCAACGTCAAGATCCTCGACGCCAGCTTCAAGCTCCCCGGCGTGCTGCCGCTGCCAAAGGACGACTATCTCGCCGCGCATCTGCCGGGCGCGGTGTTCTTCGACGTCGATGCGGTGTCGGATCATTCCAATCCGCTGCCGCACATGTACCCGAGCGCCGAGCAGTTTGGCCGTGACATCGGTGGTCTCGGCATCTCCAACGCCGACACCGTCGTGCTCTACGATGCCGGCGGCTGGGTCGCCGCGCCCCGCGCGTGGTGGATGTTCCTGGCCTTCGGCCATACCAACGTGCGCATCCTCAACGGCGGCTTGAAGAAGTGGCGCGCCGAAGGGCGGGCGGTCGAGAGCGGTGAGGTGAAGCCGAAACCCGCGAGCTTCAAGGCGAGCTATGATTCAAACCGCGTGCGCAGCATGCAGCAGCTGATCGCCAATGTCGAAAGCCGTGCCGAGCAGGTGATCGACGCTCGTGCCGCCGACCGCTTCGAGGGCCGCGCGCCCGAGCCCCGGGCCGGCATTCGCTCCGGTCACATCCCCGGCGCCCGCAACGTGCCCTACAATCAGCTGTTCGACGCCGCGACCGGCGAGATGAAGCCGCTCGACGACTTGCGCGCTGCCTTCACGGGTGCCGGCGTCAAGCTCGATGCGCCGATCGTGACGAGCTGCGGCTCGGGCGTGTCGGCCGGTGTGTTGACGCTCGCGCTGTATCGCTTGGGGATTACCGACACCGCGCTCTATGACGGCTCCTGGTCGGAATGGGGCCAGGAGGGCGGCCCCGCCATCGCGACCGGGCCGGCGTAACGCCACTGCGAAAGTGTGCTCCCTCGCCCCGCTTGCGGGGAGAGATGAACGTCACCGCGTGCGCGTGGTCGTCGTCCCGAAGGTCTGCGGCTGGCCGAACGGATCGAGCTGCTGCTGCAACTGCTGAGGTGGCGGACGTCGCACCACGCGATGCCGCTTCCTGGCCTTCGCCTTGCGCTTGGTCGCCTTGTCGTCGGCCTTGGTCTTGCTCTCGGTCTTGGCCTTCGGCGGCGTATCCTTCGCGGCCGTCGCCGCCGGCTCGTTCAGGGCCGCGAGCTTGGCCGAGGCGGCGTCGAGTGCGGAGGTAGCCAGCGCTGCACTGTCCGCTGGCGCCGGCTCGCTGGTGGTTGCGGCAGGCCCGGGCGCGGGGATCGATGCCGTGGTGTCGGCCGGGGTGAGCGTATCGGCGGGCGCCGGTGCTGCGGCCTCCGTCGCTGTCTCGGCCTGCGTTGTCTCGGTTTTCGTTGTCTCGGCGTTGGCCGGTTCGGCGACCGGGACGTCAGCCGGAGGTGTGGCGGCCGGAGGCTGAGCCTCGGTCGTCAGCGCGGCGATCTGCTCCGGCTCGCTTCCGGGCAGTCCGATGGTCGGCACCTGGTCGCGCAGCGACGGCTCGGGCTCGGCCGCTTCCGGCTCCGCTCGCAAAACCGCAAGCACCGGCTGGGCCGGCTCGGGAGCCTGGGCGAACCTCTGCTCCTGCGGGCCGTTCAGCCAGGACGCGTTGTTGGCATACTGCTCGTGGCTCGCCCGCAGCAGTGCGGCGGCGCCCAGGCCGAACACCAGGATGGAGGTTGAGAGCAGGATCGCGGCAAACAGGAAGCGAAAGCCGGGAAGCATCGAAGGATTGCGAATTTCCGCCCCGGCGGCGAAGGTGCCAGGGCCCATGAGCCATCTGAACGCGGTGACGGTACTGTTTGCCGCGTTCGCCACGCGGGGATCTGGTGCTCAAATCGGCGGCGAATCAGGCTGATTCGAACATACCGCAACGATTCCGAGCCATTCCCTTAAATTCGGAGGCAAAGACTGCGGCAATTGACGGCATGAGTTGATTTCCGCCCCGTGATGCAACGGGGCAACGGTAGTCTTGCGGATCACAAATCGGCAAGTCCGGCGCAAATAAGCCTGATATGTCTTGAATGTGCCGCTATCTTCGGCCATCTGGCCGTGATCGGTCCTGACGGGCCCGGGGACACTACAAGAGCGATGATGATCAAACATTTTCTGACGATATGCGCTGCCGCAACAGTCGCTGCGGCGGGAACCTCGCTCGCGCAGGCTCAGAGCTATCCGATCCAGCAGGCGCCCAGCTACGGCGCCCCGGCCGAATATCGGCCCGGCGATCGTGCGCCGAATTTCGACGCGCTGGACGATGACGACGATGCGATGCCGCACACGTCGCTGCCGCCGCCCGGCCCGGCCGACGATCCGCGTTACGGCCGCCCGGTCGGCGCCCCCCCGGTCTACTCGGCCGCGCCGCCGCAGGGGCCGGTGATGTCGCCGGATGATCCGCGTTATGGCCGTCCGGCTGGCGCTCCGCCGGTCTATTCGGCCGCGCCGCCGCAAGGGCCGGTGATGTCGCCCGACGATCCCCGCTACGGCCGCCCCGCCGGTCCGCCCGCTGTGATCTATGCCGATCGCCCCCCCGGCAATGACGGCATGCGTCCGCCGGAAGCCGTCGGCGGTCCCGCCGCGACCGGAACGGTGCAGGCTGGACAGCCGCCCGTCGGTGCCGATGGCCGGCCGATGACGGTCGCTTCGCTGCCGCCCGAGGAGCAGCCCGACGCTGCGCCCGCCCAGCTGCCGCCGAACCTGCGCCGCCAGGAGGTCTCGTTCCAGACCAAGGAGCCCGCCGGCACCCTCGTTGTCGATACGCCCAACACCTATCTCTATTATGTGCTCGGCGGTGGCCGTGCGATCCGCTACGGCGTCCGCGTCGGCCGCGACGGCTTCACCTGGACCGGCGTGCAGAAGATCACCCGCAAGGCCGAGTGGCCGGATTGGCATCCGCCGACCGAGATGATCGAGCGCCAGCCCTATCTGCCGCGCTTCATGGCCGGCGGCCCCGGCAATCCGCTCGGCGCCCGCGCGATGTATCTCGGCTCGACCGTCTACCGCATCCACGGCACCAACCAGCCCTCGACCATCGGCAAGTTCGTCTCGTCCGGCTGCATCGGCATGCTGAACGATGACGTCTCGGACCTGTTCGATCGCGTCAAGGTCGGCACCCGCGTGGTGGTGCTGCCCGGTGGCCCGCCGCCGGGAACGGCGACCGCCTCCGCTGCACCGATGCCGGGCGCTGCCGCAGGTCCCGCTCCGATGGCCGCTCAGGCTGGCCCCGTCCCGGGCACGCAGCCGACCGTGGTGCCGCCGCTGCCCGCGCCGGTCACCGTGCGCTGAGCTTCGACTGACAGGTCAGTAGATTGCAATTCAGAATTGCGAAGGGCGTGCCACCGGCGCGCCCTTCCTCGTTTCAGGCCAGCTTGCGCGGCAGCTCGCGGCCTCCGGTGAAGGCGTCGATCGCCTCGACCATCTGGCCGTAATGGATGCGCAGGCCGTCCTCGGTGGCGTAGCCGAGATGCGGCGTGAGCACGAGGTTGTCGAGCTTGCGGAAAGGATGGTCGACCGGCAGCGGCTCGACTGCGAACACATCCAAGCCGGCGCCTGCGATCCTGCGCTGCTGCAACGCTTCCAGCAGCGCCTGCTCGTCCACGATCGGCCCGCGCGCGGTGTTGACGAGGAACGCCGTCGGCTTCATCCGCGCCAGATCGGCCGCGCCGACCAGCCCGCGCGAGCGCTCGCTCAGCACCACGTGGATGGTGACGATGTCGGCCTTGGCGAACAGCTCCTCCTTGGTGGCGTAGCCGACGCCCGCAGCCGCGCATTTCTCCGGCGTCAGGTTCGGGCTCCAGGCGATCACATTCATGCCGAACGCCTTGGCGATCCCGGCCATCCTGCTGCCGAGCTTGCCGAGCCCGACGACGCCGAGCGTCATGCCCTCGATCTCGACGCCGGCGAAGGTCTGCCAGGGCTCGCCGGCATGCATGCGCGAGTTCTCGCGGCCGATGCCCCGGGTCAGCTCCAGGATCAAGCCCATGGTCAGGGGCGCCGTGGGATCGCGCGAATATTGCGTGCCTGCGACGGTGACGCCGCGCGCCTTCGCGGCTTCCATGTCGATCGCGGCGTTGCGCATGCCCGACGTGAGCAGCAGCTTCAGCTTCGGCAGGCTCTCGAACAAGCTCTTCGGGAACGCCGTCCGCTCGCGCATCGCGCAGATGATGTCGAAATCGGCCAGCGCGCTGGCCGCGGCCTGTTCGGAGGCGAAGGGATGGCTGAACACGGTGACGTCGAGGCGGTCGGACAGTTTCTGCCAGTCGGCGACGTCGAGCGCGAGGTTGAAATAGTCGTCGAGAATTGCACAGCGCAGCCGGCTCATCAGCGTTCATCCAGGGCCAGAGTTGATGGCGAGAGGTGAGGGCGCTGGGCGCGCCATCGTCGAAACCCGGGCATGGTTGCGCGCAATCAGGACGGCGCGCAAGCCGCTTGCGTCTTCAAAAGTCCGATAGCAGGAGGTGGCTCAGAGATCCCGGGGCTTCAGGCGGAACGGCGCATCCATGCCATGCTTGGCGCGCCAGGCGGGGCCGGGGCCGCGCATGTAGTGCAGCTCGGGCCGGTAGGGATTGAAGGCGGTGGCGAAGAAGCGCTTGAAGAAACCCTTGATCTCCGAGCCGAGCGCGGAGGAGCCGCCGGCTTCGGCCGGAACAGGGAGTGAATGGGTGTCGATCAGAGCCATGACGCTGTCTCGCTGTGCTCCCGCTTGTTCTGAGCGGGTGGCGCTGTTGCCGCGCGAGACCGAGCATTCGGCCTGATTGATTAAAAGATGGTTTCAATTGTCCGGATCTGGCCCGGATGGTGTCCGATCCGTATTCATCCGTGGTGAACGGACGGAAAACATTGCCCTTTGGGGGCGGGATCGCTACATCGGCGGCAGCAAATCTCCTCAAATTGAAGGTGTCACGGGACCCATGGCGCGCCAGTTCATCTATTTCATGCAGGGCCTGACCAAGAGCTACCCGACCCGCAAGGTGCTCGATAACATCCACCTGTCGTTCTACCCGGACGCCAAGATCGGCGTGCTCGGCGTCAACGGCTCGGGCAAATCGACGCTGCTCAAGATCATGGCCGGCCTCGACAAGGAGTATAATGGCGAAGCCTGGGTCGCCCAGGGCGCCCGTGTCGGCTATCTCGAGCAGGAGCCGCATCTCGATCCCAAGCTTTCGGTGCGCGAGAACGTCATGCTGGGCGTCGCCAAGCAGAAGGCCATCCTCGATCGCTACAACGAGCTGGCGATGAACTACTCCGAGGAAACCGCCGACGAGATGACCAAGCTGCAGGACGAGATCGAGGCCCAGGGCCTCTGGGATCTCGACAGCAAGGTCGACCAGGCCATGGACGCGCTGCGCTGCCCGCCCGACGATGCCGACGTCACGAAGCTCTCCGGTGGTGAGCGCCGCCGCGTCGCGCTGTGCAAGCTGCTGCTCGACCAGCCCGAGCTGTTGCTGCTCGACGAGCCGACCAACCATCTCGATGCCGAGTCGGTGTCCTGGCTGGAGGGCCACTTGCGCAACTATCCCGGCGCGATCCTGATCGTGACCCATGACCGCTACTTCCTCGACAACGTCACGAGCTGGATCCTCGAGCTCGACCGCGGCAAGGGCATTCCCTACGAGGGCAATTATTCGTCCTGGCTGGTGCAGAAGCAGAAGCGGCTCGAGCAGGAGGGCCGCGAGGACGCCGCGCACCTGAAGACGCTCGCGCGCGAGCAGGAATGGGTCGCCTCGTCGCCGAAAGCACGCCAGGCCAAGTCCAAGGCGCGCTATCAGCGCTACGAGGATCTGCTCAAGCAGGCGAGCGAGAAACAGACCCAGACCGCGCAGATCATCATTCCGGTCGCCGAGCGGCTCGGCGCCAACGTGGTCGACTTCGAAGGTCTCAGCAAAGGTTTTGGCGATCGCCTCCTGATCGACAATCTCACCTTCAAGCTGCCCCCCGGCGGCATCGTCGGCGTGATCGGACCGAACGGCGCCGGCAAGACCACGCTGTTCAAGATGATTACCAAGCAGGAAAAGCCGGATTCAGGCACCATCACGGTCGGAGAGACCGTGCATCTCGGCTATGTCGACCAGTCGCGCGACGCGCTCGATGGCAACAAGAACGTGTGGGAAGAAATTTCCGGCGGCAACGAGCTGATCCTGCT
This sequence comes from Bradyrhizobium amphicarpaeae, assembly GCF_002266435.3. NCBI lineage: Bacteria > Pseudomonadati > Pseudomonadota > Alphaproteobacteria > Hyphomicrobiales > Nitrobacteraceae > Bradyrhizobium > Bradyrhizobium amphicarpaeae. Next base: position 5,770,074 of record NZ_CP029426.2, on the reverse strand, counting down.
CGGCAAGAAGGAAGTGAACTCGCGCGGCTATTGCTCGGCGTTCAACTTCAAGGGCGCCGACCAGCAGAAGAAGGTCGGCGCGCTCTCCGGCGGTGAACGCAACCGCGTTCATCTCGCGAAGATGCTGAAGTCCGGCGCCAACGTGCTGCTGCTCGACGAACCGACCAACGACCTCGACGTCGACACGCTGCGCGCACTCGAAGAGGCGCTGGAGGATTTCGCCGGTTGCGCCGTCATCATCAGCCATGACCGCTGGTTCCTCGACCGTATCGCGACCCACATCCTGGCCTTCGAGGGCGACAGCCACGTCGAATGGTTCGAAGGCAACTTCCAGGACTATGAGAAGGACAAGATGCGCCGGCTTGGCCAGGACAGCGTCATCCCGCACCGCGTGAAGTACAAGAAGCTGACGCGGTGAGTTAGGCATGATGCGGCGGGCGCTCATCGCTGCGGTGATTGTCGTCACTTGCGGCTGGACGTCCGCCCGCGCCGCCGACGCCGCCTTCACGCAGTTCGTCGCCTCGCTCTGGCCGGAGGCGCAGGCTGAAGGCGTCTCGCGCAAGACCTTCGACGAGCAGACGCGCGGGCTCGAGCCAGACTACAAGCTGCCGGATCTGATCCTGCCCGGCAGGCCCGCGACGGGCGCACCGTCCCAGGCCGAGTTCGTGCAGGTGCCGGCGGATTACGTCAAGGAGGCTTCGATCGCGCGCCTGGCGAGCGAAGGACAGCGGCTGCTGCAAAAGTATCGCGCTCCGCTGGATGAGATCGAAAAGAAGACCGGCGTGCCGGCGACCGTGATGCTGGCGATCTGGGGCCGTGAGACCGATTACGGCCGCTATGCGCTGCCTTACGGTCTCGTCCGTGTGCTGGCGACGCAGGCCTATGTCGGGCGCCGCAAGGACCAATACCGCACCGAGTTCATCCTCGCGCTGAAGATCCTCAGTGAGGGCGTGGTGACGCGCAAGGACATGCGTTCGTCCTGGGCCGGCGCCACCGGGCTGACGCAGTTCCTGCCGTCCGAATATTACAAGCACGGTGTCGATTTTGATCGCGACGGCCGCATCGATATCTGGCGTTCGGTGCCGGATGCGCTGGCGTCGGCCGCGCAGCAGCTCGTCAACAAGGGCTGGCAGAGCGGCGTGCGCTGGGCCTACGAGGTGCAGGCGCCGGCGAAGGTCGATTGCACCACCGGCGTGCCCGAGCTGACGAAGCCGATCGGACAGTGGCTGCGCGAAGGTTTCGTGCCGGTGCGCGGCCAGAAGCTGAGCGCCACCGAACAGGCACAGCCGGCCTCGCTGCTGCAGCCGGAAGGCATCTACGGCCCCTCATTCCTGACCACGAAGAACTACTTCGTCATCAAGGAATATAATTTCTCCGATCTCTACGTGCTGTTCGTCGGCCACCTTGCCGACCGCATGACGAGCCCGCTGCCGTTCGCAACGCCATGGGCGGCCTCGAAGCAATTGCGCACGAAAGACGTGGAGACGATGCAGCGGGGGCTCACGCGCGCCGGGCTCTACAAGGACAAGATCGACGGCAAGGCCGGCATGCAGACGCGCGCCGCGCTCGGCGCCTATCAGAAGTCGGCGGGCCTCAAGGTCGACTGCTGGCCGAGCGAAGAGGTGCTGCGCGCAATCCAGGCGGCGCGATAGCGTGGGAGCAAAGAAAAAGCCCGGCCGAGATGCTCGGCCGGGCTTCGATCGCGGCGCGGATGCGCCAAGGCGATCAGATCTGGCGATCAGGTCAGTAGCAGACGCGAACCGGGCGAACCACCCAGCCGTAACCGTCCCAATAACGCTGACGCTGCCAGTAGCAGGGCGGGGGCGGCGGGCCGGGCTCGGCGACGTAAACCGGGCCGCCATAGGCGGGCCGGCTCGACGCGATGGCGCCGCCGACGATGGCGCCGCCGATCAGGCCGGCCGCGAGACCTGCGCCGATGCCGTCATGCGCCTTCGCGGACGGCGTGGCAGTCACCAGCGAACCGGCGACCGTCGCGACCGTGAGGGCGGCAACTAAAGTCTTCTTCATGCTTCTGGCTCTCCTGGGAGATGGGTTCCTCTTGTGAGAGGCGCCCGGGTTTCAAAGGTTCACACACACGCTGGTGGAATTGGCCGTGCAGCTAGGAAGCGCGCAATTGGTCAACCCACGGTAAACGCACACGGAGCTGTGACGAGAAAAAGCGGTCTTTTTCAGGCCCGGAGATGAACGGCGCGACCATCCGTGAACCGGTCAACCGAAGCGGTCGCGATGGACCGGTTCAGGTCGCCTCAGCCACAGACCCTGACGCGGCGGACGCGCCAGGCATAGCCGTCCCAGAAGCGCTGCTTCTGCCAGACGCAGCCGCCGCCGTAATAGCCGTCGGCGACATAGCCCGGGCCCGGCGCGTAGTAGCGGGGCGGGTAATAGCCGGGTTCGTAATAGCCGGGTCCGGGTCCGTAATAATACGGGGAAGCCAGCGCGCCGCCAACAATGGCGCCGCCGATGATTCCGGCCGCCACGCCCGCCGCGACGCCACGTTGGGCATGGGCCGGGGCCCCGGCCGCAACGGCCAGGGAGGCGACGGCGGCGACCGTCAGAAGCAACTTCTTCATGGCTGGACCTTTCGTACGAGCACGCGGGAACGCTTTCGGAGCAGAGTTCCATACTTCGTTTGAATGATCAATGAACGGCATCTTTGCCGGGCGCGACCAATTGATATCGGTCGCAGCTCGGCTTGGAGACGGTGATGGGTAGCGCGATGGTCAATGCACTGATTGCCGCCGGGGTCGTGTCCGCGATCGGCTACGGCTGGATCACCCATCTTCAGAACCGCGGCCAGCGGCGCTCCCGCGCGGGGGCGGGCGGCGATGGCAGCAGCAGCGGCGGCGACTCTTCGGGCGGCAATGACGGCTTCTCGCTGGGAAGCTGGTTTTCCAGTGACAGTTCGGGCAGCTCGACCGACGGCGGCAGCTGTTCCAGCAGCGATAGTGGCAGCGATTGCGGAGGCGGCGGCGACGGTGGGGGAGGCGGCGGCGATTAGATCCCTTCCAATCTTGATCCAGCACAACCCCAAAATCGAGAGGTGCTCTAGGCTGTTTCCGGGCTAGTTTGGAATAGCTTCAAATACCGCTTTTTCCTTTTGCATCCGGCCGGCCCGTTAAATATCGATGATGACGCATCACCGAAGGGCCTTCCGCTTCCATGATCGTTTGTTCCTGTAACGTGCTGAGCGATGACGACATCCGCGCCGCCGTCGCCGAGTCCGACGACGCCGTGCGCCATGCCAAGCAGGTCTATGGATGCCTGGGCTGCAGCGCCGAATGCGGCCGCTGCGCCCGGACGATCAAGACCATCATCGACGAAGCCCTGGGCCCGTGCGCCCAGTCCTGTTGCTCGGGCTGCCCGCATAACCACACCGTAGCCGCCAATGACGAGGCGGCCGAGCCCGCCCAGTTCGCCCTCGCGGCCTGCTGAATCTTGCGCCGGTCATGGCTGAGCTTTTCCCCCGGCTGCGTCCGTGTAGCCAGTTGCCCTCGTTTGTAAACTGACTTAGAAGCGTTCTAAATTCGGCTTAGGGCCGATTTGGACTGCAAGAGCTGGAGTGAACCATGCAGGGCGACGCAAAAGTCATCGACTATCTCAACAAGTCACTGCGTCACGAGCTGACTGCGATCAACCAGTACTGGCTGCACTACCGCTTCCTCGACAATTGGGGCCTCCTCGACATGGCCAAGGTCTGGCGCAAGGAGTCCATCGAGGAGATGGAGCACGCCGACAAGCTCACCGCGCGCATCCTGTTCCTCGACGGCTTCCCGAACATGCAGGTGCTCGATCCCCTGCGCATCGGCCAGAACGTCAAGGAGATCATCGAGTGCGACCTCGCTGCCGAGATGAGCGCGCGTGCACTGTACCAGGAAGCGGCGACCTACTGCCACGGCGTCAAGGACTATGTCACGCGTGACCTGTTCGAGAAGCTGATGAGCGACGAGGAGCACCACATCGACTTCCTCGAGACCCAGCTCGATTTGATCGGCCGCATCGGCCTCGAGCTCTACACCCAGAAGCATGTCGGCGGGCTCGAGGGCGAGGGGCACTAAGCTCCGGCCCACTCTCTCCATTCGTCATGGCCGGGCTTGACTCGGCCATCTACGTGTTGCCGCACAACGAAGACGGGGATACCCGGGACAAGCCCGGGCATGACGTTCGTGCGCGGGACCACGCACCACCTACAACTGCGTCTTGTAGATTTCTTCCACGCTCTCCTGGCTCGCGGGTTCGCCGAGGCCGGTCTGTTCGTGAACGACCGTGACGATGCTGGGCATCACAGAGCGCTGCACTTTCTCGGGCGACCATAGCTTCGAGCGTATCAGCGCCTTGCCGCAGTGGAAATAGACCTCGCTGACCGCGACGTTCAGCACCGCGCGCGGCGGCTTGCCGAATTCGACCATTGTGGCGAGCAGATCCGTATCGGCCGACAGCGTGCCGCGTCCGCCGACGCGTAGCGTCTCGTCGATCCCTGGCACGAAGAACAACAGATGCACGAAGCCCGAGCCTTCGACGACGTTGCGGAAACTGTCGATCCGGTTGTTGCCGGAGCGGTCCGGCATCAGCAAGCGGTTGGGACCGGCGACGTGGACGAAGCCGGTGCCGCCGCCGCGTGGCGAGGCATCGACGCTGCCGTCCGCGCCCGACGTCGCGAGCACGCAGAACGGCGACATCTCGATGAACTTCTGCGCATGCGCGTCGATCGCGGGCCGCGCCTTCGCGATCACACGCGGGCTCGGTTCGGCATAGATGGTGGCTAGGTCTTCAGCGCGAAGCTCGGTCACGAAGCTCTCCTTGGCTTGACGTGCCGAGACTATCATCCTCCGGCCCTCTCGCTATCCCCTTTGTCGCCGCCACGGCCAATCGATGACGCCGGCGCAGTAGAGCGCCCACCAGATCAGCACGGGCTGAAGCATCAGGCGCGGTCCATGGTAGAGCCAGCTATCGGGGATGGGCGGAAGGTCGATGCCCTCCAGCGCGTGCTTGATGTTCGCCGGCCAAACGCAAAGCGCATAGAGCGCGAGCGCCACGCCTGCCCACCGGCGCAGCGGCGTGGTCAGCAATGCGATCGAGCCCGCAATCTCGCAAACGCCGGTGGCGAAGATGACCTCTCCCGGGAACGGAACCCAGGACGGCGTGATCGCGAGAAATTTGTCGGGGACGACCAGATGCGCGAACCCGGCAGCGACGTAGAGTGCGGCGAGAGCGAAGCGCATTACCGCGCGCCTGCGGTCGGGTTCGGAAGCCATCGCTCGAACTACCACGCGCAGCACTGACGCGCCATCGCGCGGCTAGACCGCATCCGCCGGCACGAAGCAGCTGATGATGATGGCGCCGCGGTGGTGGACATACCACACCACGGCCTGGCCGACCGGGTTGCCGCGATCGCGGATGATCGCCCGTTCGGGGACCTCCATCCATTGTCCCTCGATCGGAACCCAATAGCTGCCGCGCCGTACGTCGTACTCGGTGCGATGCCCGTCGGAGACGTCGCAGCAGGGAACGCCGTTCGGCGCGATCACGCTCTTGAACCAGGCGCGGATATCGGGCGGGACGTGGTCGTATTGTCCGTTGTCGAACGCGAACGCGGCGCCGGCCAGCGCGGTCGTTGCGGACAGCCAGACGCACAGTGCGAGCCTGCGCATGCGATCCTCCTCGTCGCGTGCCGTGCCGATCGCGCGCGATCGTCCGCGCGTCGACTCGCATCGCTCGTGCGATTAAGCCCGAGCCATCCGTGCATTGCATGCTCAAATAATATGCGGCGTGGGTGCGTCGCACATGATGCGCTGCAAGATCAGCGACGCGCCGCCTCGACGGCTCGCTGCGGCGTGCTCTCCAGCAATTGCCGGACCTGCTCGCTGTAGAATTTCGCATTGCCGGTGGTGCCGTGGCCGCGCGTCGCGGCACTCGCCGGGATCAGATAGAGGCGGCCGTTCTTGACCCGCTTCATGGCCGCGTCCGTGATGCCGGTCTCGGGCGGGTTGCGCTCGTCGTCGGCGGAATTGATCAGGAGCAGCGATGCTTCGATGGCCTCCAGCTTCTCGCCGGCATTGTAGTCGTGCGAGGATTCCCACTGATAGACGAAGTCGTTGGCATCGGTCGTGATCGGCGTTGCCAGCCGCTCGTCGATCATCTTGTCGGCCTTGGCTGCGGTCGGAGCTTGCGCCTGATAGGCCAGTGTTCCGCCGATGCTGGCGACGCCGTAGGCGGTGGCGGCGTATTTCATCATGCGCGGCTGGCTGGTGTAATTGCCACCATTGTAGTCGGGATCGTTGCGGATGGTGTCGAGCATGATCCGCCGCATCATCCAATTGCGCGACGCCATCTCGGTCGGCTGCGAGGCCATTGGAATCAGCGCGTCCATCGCATTCGGATATTTCTCGCCCCACAGCCAGGTGTGCATGCCGCCCATCGAATTGCCGATCACGAGCCGCAGATGCTTGACGCCGAGGCCTTCCGTCACCAGTCGATACTGCGCCTCGACCATGTCGTCGTAATCGTATTTCGGGAAGCTTGTCTTCATGCCGTCGGAAGGCTTCGACGATTTGCCGTGCCCGATGCCGTCAGGGAGGATGATGTAATATTTGGCGGCGTCGAGCGGCTGTCCCGGGCCGAACATCTCGCCGCCGAATGTCGGCCCCAGCATGCCGGTGCCGGAGCCGCCGGTGCCATGCAGCACCAGCACCGGTTGGCCTGAGGGCTCGCCGACCGTGGTGTAATGCAGCTTCAGCTCCGGCATGGTCTCGCCGGTGTGGAACTTGAAGTCCCTGGCGATCCAGTCGCCCTGCCTGGGTGCCGGATAATCGGCGGCAAAGACCGGCCTCGAAAAGATCAGCACGACGGCTGACAGCGCGGCGTAGCAAGCCTTCATGTTTCTCTCCCCATTGCGGCTCATGGTCGGCGGCCGCGTTGCGGAGGAACTTAACAGAAGTCCTCGGAAGGATGTAGGATTTCGGCTCCGTCGATCGTCTTCAAGGAAACATCCGGAAGGAGGCCCCTGCATGTGCCGCAACATCAAGACGCTGTTCAACTTCGAGCCGCCGGCGACGGAGGATGAGATCCACGCCAGCGCGCTCCAGTTCGTGCGAAAGCTGTCCGGCTTCAACAAGCCGTCGCAGGCCAACGAGGCGGCGTTCGACCGCGCGGTGGCCGAGGTCTCGCAGGCCGCGCGAGATCTCCTGACCTCGCTGCACACCCATGCCCCGGCGCGGGATCGCGAGGTCGAGGCGGAAAGGGCCAGGGAGCGCTCGCGGCTGCGCTTCGGTTAGAGGGCTGCAGCTCCGCGTTCCGTGATCTGGCTCACTGAATGGGGCGCCACGCTCTGCGATGATGTCTGCCGGGGTTTTTGACAGCCCGGAGCAGGATCATGAGCCGCCCCCTTCTTCCCTTGAAAGCAGGTGCCATCGTCTTCACGCTGCTATGGACTGCGTGGATGATGTGGTGGAGCGGCTCGTTCTCGAGCGCGAACGTGGTCATCCTGGCCCTGTGCGGCGCAGCGGTCGGCTATCTCTGGTATCGCGCCATGCGCTGGCAGTTCGAGCGCATGGGCATGCTGCCGCACAAGGATGATTCCACCAGCACGCCTTGATGCTCCAGCGTGTTCAGGACACGTTGCAGCACGCCGCTGAAGGAACGCGGCGGCTGCGTCCGGGGCACGGGCGCTGCCACTAATCCTTGTGGCCGTGCTTCTTCTTTTTCTTCTTCTTCCTGTGCTCGTCGCCTTCGGCGTCATCACTCTCGTCGTCGACCATTTCCTCGTCGGTCTCCCGCACCGCAGCTTCCAGCGCGGCGCGCTCGGCGGCCTCCAGTGCCTCGCGTTCGGCGGCGTCGCGCTCGCGCTGGCGGCGGCGCTCGTCCCAGGCGTCGAACAGCTGATCGAGCCATGGCAGCACCTGTTCGATCGTGGGCAATTGACCGGCCGGCCCAGCCTCGCCGCGCGGGCCTTGCGGTCCCGCCGGCCCCTGCGGTCCGGCAGGTCCCTGCGCTCCGGCAGGTCCCTGCGCTCCGGCAGATCCCTGCGCGCCGGCGGTCCCGCGCGGGCCGGCTTCGCCCTGCTTGCCTTGCGGACCGGGCTTGCCCTGAGGTCCCGCCTTTCCGATCGGCCCCGGTTTGCCCTGGGGCCCCGGCTTGCCGCGCGCGCCGTCGGGCCCGCGCCGGCCCGGATGACCCTGCGGTCCCGGCCGTCCCGGTTCGCCCTGCCGCCCGCGCGGACCTTGAGGTCCCTGCCGTTTCTGTTCGTCTGCCACGCCGCTGCTCCCTTGACCGGAAGCAAGCTACTTAGCGGCGTTTGACGACAGCAGCAATTCCGCCCGGACATCTCGCCACGCTTGATCAACATCAATCGGCGGCATGCGCCGCCGTGTCATCGATCGTGCGGCCACAACTCCTGGAGCGACCGATGCGCGCGGCGTGGAAGATCTTCTGGCTGTTCGCCGTCGTCCTTGCAGCAGCGCTTGGTCTCGCTCTCCTGCTGGTGCCTGAAATCGTGCCGGTCGCATTCGCCGATGAGCCGCAGCCGACATGGGCTGTGATGACGGCCTTCTTCCTTCGCGCGATCGAGATGATCGCCGCCTCGGTCGCGACGATCGCGCTTGCGGTCGTCATCGGCGGACTGATTCAGCGGCGCATCCTCGGACGCTAATCCTGATAGGCGGGCACGTCGATGCCGGACGCCGCGTAGAGCTTGATCTTGTTGCGCAGCGTGCGCACCGACAGGCCGAGCACGCGCGAGGCGCGGGTGCGGTTGCCGTCGCAGCGCGCGAGCGTCTGAAGCACGAGCTCGCGCTCGACCTCGTCGACGGTGGCGCCTATCAGGAGCGGCACGATCTGGTGAGGGGCCAGGAATTGCGCGCCCGGTACGGACGCAGCGACATGAACAGTGGTCATCAACACACTCCCCGATCGACGCCCGCTGCCATCGTTGGAAGCGGATCGAGAACAAACGACCCCCAAGCCGTAGATCTACGGTGGTCCGGTTTGGTTAACGAAAGGTTAATCGCCGACGATCGCACCAGATGACCTCGGGAAAGCCGCGAAGCCGCCGCGATTGGCGGCGGCTCCGTGATGGCCCCTCACACCGTGCGGTAGCCGCCGTCCACCATCACGATCGTTCCCGTGACATAGGCCGACAGATCCGAAGCGAGGAAGATCGCGGGGCCGACGATGTCCTCGGGCTTGCCGGTGCGCGCCAGCGGGGTGTGGTCGAGGAAGGCCTGCACCAGCGCCGGATTGGTCGCGCGCACATTGGCGTTGATGTTGGTCTCGATGAAGCCCGGCCCGATCGCGTTGACGCGCACGCCTTCTCGGCCGAGCTCGGCCGCCAACGCCTTGGTGAAGCCGAGCACGCCATGCTTCGACGTCGTGTAGGCCGCCGAACTCGGCGTGCGCAGATGCACGAAGGACTGGATCGAGCCGATGTTGACGATGCGGCCTTTGCTCGCGCGCAAGGGTGCGAGGAAGGCCTGCGTCATGTTGAAGACGCCGTTGAGATTGAGCGAGATGATGTCGTTCCAGTCCTTCGCTACCGTCTCGGTCTCCGCGGTGAAGGCGTTGCGGCGGGTGATGCCGGCATTGTTGACGAGGATCGAGACCTGCCCGACCTTGTCGGCGACCTGCTGGGCCAGCGCGAAGCAATCCTCGCGCCTGGTGACGTCGAGCGCAAAGCTCTCGGCCTTGCCGCCCGCCTTGCGGATCTCCCCTGCGGCCTCGGCGGCGGTGTCGGCGTTGACGTCGAGCAGCACGATCTGCGCGCCTTCGCGGGCATAGCCGGCGGCGATGGCGCGGCCGATGCCGGAGCCGGCCCCGGTGACGACGGCGATATGGTTTGCGAGCAATGCCATGACATTTTCCTCCCGATTTCGTTTCGAAGTTTCACCAAACGCTAACTCGAAATTAAGGGGTCGGAAACGGCAGCCTTGGCATACTGATCTTCATTGCTAAACGTTGCGCGCATGATGGAACGGCTCGACACCCGGCTCGACTCCTGGAAACTGGCCCTCGAACGCCTGCGGTCGGTGCAGTCCGCCGACTTCGCCGAGGCGGGCCGGCTCGTGGCCGAGATCGCGCGGATGAGCCCGGATGTCACGCTGCGCCAGGCCGCCGAGCAGGCGCTTCCGGTGCTGCGCCAGGCGGCCGACAATGACGATCACGGCGTCACGCTGGCGGCCCAGCGCCGTCTCGGTGTGGTTCTCGAGGTCGTTCATGACCTGACCGCGCCGCGCTTCGGCCGCCGCAACGCCACGCCGAAACAATTGTCCAGCGAGGATCGCGCGCGCAAGGTGCTCGGCCTGCCGCTTTCGGTGCAGCTCACCTGCGAGGACATCAACCAGGCCTATCGCCGTGCCGCCAAGGGCATGCATCCCGACCGCGGCGGCAGCGCGCAAGCCTTCATCGACCTCGCCGCCGCACGCGACGTCCTGATCCATCCCGGCGCGCACAGGGACGGGTGAGAAGCTCAGTTCTCAAAAACAAACGGGCAAGGACGCATGCCCGCGTCCTTGCCCGCTCTTCGTCCGCCGATCGATTATTTCACCACTTGCAATGGCCGTTCTTCAACGCGGCATCCTTCACGGCGAGGGCGTCGATGAAGGTCGGCACGGTTGCGCTGGCGCGATGATAGCCGGCCGGCCACGGAGTGGTCGGGATGCTCTCGTCCCAGATCTGGCACAGGCCGGTGTCCTGCCAGCGGATCAGGTGATAGCTGGCCTCCGCCGGGCTCGCCGCGACGAAGGCGGTGACGGCAAGGCCGGCGGCAGCGCACAGCACGGAAATACGACGCATGATCAGCTCCTCGAATGAATGATGTGATGCGCCTCCCGGCAATGATGGGGAGGGCTCGGTGCCGGACGCCTGGGGGATGCGCGCCGGACAAGATGTGAGTAGTTCCGCGTGCTGATCAGGTTCAAAGCGCGCGGACGGACAACGGCTGATTTCGGCCGAAAACGCGCGTCCCGCAAAAGCAGAAGGGCGGACCGCTCGCGCGACCCGCCCTCGAAATCCGGTCCGTTGCTAGAGCTTAGAGCGTGCAGCGACGCTCGGCGCGCAGCTTGATCTGGACGTCGGACGCGGCCTGGAAGGTCGGGAGCGGCTTGCTGACGACCTTGTAGGTCGACACGCCCCACTGGAACGGCTTGTACTTCAGGTCCTCGTTCCAGACCTGGCAGATGCCGGTGTTGTCCCAGCGGATCACGTAATAGCCGACCTTGGCCGAGGCCGGCACGGCGAAGACGGAAGTGGCGATGCCGGCAACGGCACAGAGCGCAAGAACGCGACGCATGAAATATCTCCTTGAGGGGAAGTCCGAGCTCAAATTCGTGCGGTAAAAGCAGGTCCTTTGCAAGCCGGGGCGCTGCCCTTCACGGACATGTCAGCTGTTCCCCGCGCATTTGGTTGGGCCGCGTGCCCTGCAAGCCACACGCGAAGCCGCTCACTTCGCCAGCGAGGCCACCGCCTCGATCTCGATCAGCATCTTCGGATCGGGCAGGGCCTGCACCACGCAGGTGGTGCGCGCCGGGTAGGGCGGCGGGCCGAACGCGCCGGCATAGAGCGCGTTCATGGCGGCGACGTCGGAGGCGCGGGTCAGCAGCACGTTGACCTTGGCGAGGTCGCGTGTGGTGGCGCCGGCCTCGTCCAGCACGCGCTTGATGTTGACGACGACATTGGCGAACTGCGCCTCGAAACTCTCGGGCAGCGCGCCATTGGCGTCGAAGCCGGGAATGCCCGAGACGAACAGGAGATCGCCGACGCGGGTGGCAAACGACAGCGGCGGCGACTTGACGTGCGGCGGGGGCGCGAAATGCTGGATCGGCATGGGATCACCTCGAATAGTGTTCTCGTGGTCCATGAGCGTAGCGGCAGGCGGGGGGTGCTCAAACCAAAAAGTGCGAAAACAACCCCATGCACAGTAGGGATCATACAGAGATCATTGAGTTTTTAGAATTCGGAAACGGGGAAGAAGCCCGGTTGCTCCGTCGGGCAAAACAGGGGCAGAATGGCATCATGGCCATGGTCGGTCAGCAACCAGGCCTCTGCTTCCGGCCAGTCTCGGCGAGAGGACCGCATCTGCCTCGTCCGTCATTGCGAGCGTAGCGAAGCAATCCAGACCGGCTCCGCCGAGACAGTCTGGATTGCTTCGTCGCAAGAGCTCCTCGCAATGACGGAGAGCGAGGGCCGAGCGCGCCCGACGCCTCATCCCATCATGTTGCCGCCCCGATCCATCCTGTACATTCGCTGCGTCTGATTCGAATCCTCCCTTGAAAAATAGCCCCCGGAGACACCCATGAAGTTCGCATCCTCTTGTCGCGCCGCGCTGGTCGCCATCGCCGCCCTGGCCGGCCTCTCGACCTCGGCGCTGGCCGACGGCGGCACCGTGGTGCTGACAATCTACAAGGCGGGCTGGATCATCGGTGGTTCCGGCGGCTCCGGCGTGCTGAACTTCCGCGGCCGGTCCTATGCGCTGTCGACCGGCGGGCTCGATTACGGCCTGGTGTTCGGCGGTTCCAAGACCGTGCTGCGCGGCCGCGTCTCCAACATCAACCGTCCCTCCGACATCGCCGGCGTCTACGGCGCCGCCGGTGCCGGCATTGCGGTGGGCCGCGGCGCCCGCGCCATCGTGCTCTCCAACCAGAAGGGCGCGGTGCTGGAACTGTCGGGCACGCAGGTCGGGTTGATGGCGAACGCGGATCTCTCGGGCCTCGCGATCACGATGCGGTAGCGCGCAGGTGCCGGCGGGTGGGTAAGCCTTGCGGATGCGCAAAGCGCATCTGCAGGGCGTAACCCACCGCTTCGGTTTCCGCGCTGACGGACGTGGTGGGTTAGACGGCCCCTACGAGCTGACGCCCACGAGCCTCCTCCAGGATGGCCGGAAAAATCCTGCCCGGCTTGTCGGATGCGGGGCCCGCGCTTCGTCCTCCGGGCGATGCCGCGATCGACGCGGATCCATCCAGCCGAGGTGCGACCGACCATGACCACCATCACGCCGTTTCTCTGGTTCGACAACAACGTCCCGGAGGCCGTGGCCTTCTACAAATCGGTGTTTCCCAACGCTGAAGTCGAGACCGTTAGCGATTTCATGGCGGTGTTCGAGCTCGAAGGCCAGCGCTTCCACGCCCTCAATGGCGGGCCGCAATACCGCTTCAACGAGGCGGTGTCGTTCTTCATCAGCGTCGAGACGCAAGCGGAGGTCGACTATTTCTGGAGCCGGTTGACCGCCGACGGCGGCGAGGAGTCGAGATGCGGCTGGCTCAAGGACAAGTTCGGCCTGTCGTGGCAGGTGATCCCGACCAAGCTCGGCCGCTATCTCGGCGATGCGGACCGCACCCGGGCCAATCGCGTCATGCAGGCGATGATGGGGATGCGGAAGATCGTGATCGCCGATCTCGACAAGGCCTATGCAGGGTGAGGACCGACGGTGCCGTAGGGTGGGCAAAGGCGCGCCCTTCGCGCGCCGTGCCCACGCACTGCCGGGACTCACGGACAAATCGTGGGCACGGCGCTGGCGCGCCTTTTGCCCACCCTACGAAGCTCGACCCTCATGGTGAGGAGGCGCGAAGCGCCGTCTCGAACCATGCAGGCCCGCATCTCGCCCGCGGCCATCCTTCGAGACGACCGCGGAGCCTGTCATCGGGCCGCGCGTAGGGCGGACCCGGTGGCGGTCTCCTCAGGATGAGGTCTGTGGGTGTTGTGCGTCGAGTGCAGCGATCCACGCCGCCAACTCGCGCCATGGCTCGATCGTCCAGTGCCCGGACGCCGCGCCCGACGGCGACGGCAGCACGAAGATCTCCGGCAAGCTCTCATCGCGCGGCTGCCGTCCCAGCGCAATCCCGCTCGACGGCCTGCGATAAAACAAGCTCGCCGCCTTCTTGCTCGTGAACGCAATCGTCCGCGGCCGGTACGTCTCCATCTTCGCTCTGAAGCCCGGCACGTCGATCGTCTCCGCCGCGATCTGGTGATCCATTCCGGCGCCCGTCTTGGAAAGATCGGTGAAGCCGATCCCGAGCGCGATCAGCGATGCGAACTCGCCCGGCTGATAGCGCCGCGGCGTGATGCCGGCCTCATGCAGCGCGCGCCAGAAGCGGTTGCCGGGATGGGCGTAATAGTGCCCGAGTTCGGCCGAGCGCGTCGAGGCGGCGGTGCCGACGAAGACGAGGCGGAGGTCGGGGCGGAGCTGGTCGGGGAGGCGGTGGGGCGTGGGCACGAGCAAATCAGACGTTTTTGGCGTCGCGTCGGCGACCACGATTAATTGGCCTTGTGAACGGAAGTGCGATGCAGCCCAATTGCTGCCTCTGGTCTTCCCCTTTTTTCCAGACTTCGTCCTTCCGGGTTCAGTAAGCCTTCGATTAAGTGGTTTAGGGGCTTGAAACCTCCTCACAGGCAATTGTTAAGGCTCTGTTAAGGTGGAACGGTCGAAGATTAATACTGGAAGCCTCCTATTGTCATGGGAGTGGTCCGTCGATAGCTTATCTCTCGCAGGAGAGTACTATGGCCTATAAGGTATTTGTCGACGACGCGTGGAAGCGAGATATCATTAAGAAGATATCGCGAGACTTAGACGCTCACAAGTTGGAAGAAGGTATCTCCTCCAACTACGAGCTGGCGATACAGAATGATTTTTTCGCTTCTCTCAACTTGAGCGACTTTAGGGTGAGTGCGATAGGTCGCCGCCCTCTCGCGAAAGATGACCAGTAGCCCGCCCACTCATCTCACTCCTGCAGAAATTGAAACTGTCCTAGATTATTTAAAGGAAGTTGATGCGGTACTGGTTGGTGGGCAGTCCCTCGCGATTTGGTCTCGCCTCTATTTAGGTCGAGCGCCGCAGATTGCGCGCGTGTATTCGATGTCGAGTGAAGACGTCGATCTTTACGGTGACAGAAAAGCCGCGGAGGCTTTCGCGAAGAAATTGATGAACGCGAAGGTTTATATACCGCCAGCTTTTGATCCATCGCCGAATGCTGCCGTAGTGGTCGGGCAGCTCGGGGAGAAGACGATACAAGTTGATTTTTTGAGAGCTGTCCTTGGCGTTGATCCGCGATCGCTCAAGAACAACGTGGTAACGCTCACGGGACCGAGCCAAGGCCAGGGCAGCCAAATCGACATACTTATTCTGCATCCCTTGGATTGCTTGCGGAGCAGGCTTTCAAATATCAACGATCTGAAGAGAACGGATCCCCATTCCATCAGTTCTGCTCATGCGGCGGTCATAATACTCGATGTCTTCATCGATGATCTTTTGCAAAATGGGGAAACGAAAAAGGCTCAAGCCATCTTGATGAGCTTGTTCTACGTCATTCGGGACCGGAATTTGGGGCGGCCGTCGCAGACAAAATTTCAAGTTGATCCCTTGTCGATACTGTTAAAGTATCGACTAGACCTTCGCTTGGACAACAGATGGCGGTCCCACCAGCTAGCTAATGCAATCAGTCGCCTTCGAAAGAAGATGGATCTAAATGCCTAGCGGAAGGGCGATCCGCCGCCCTTCCGACGTGCAATCTAAATCGCAATTCAACTCGTTTACAACACCCGATTACTCTCCTTCACCTTCTCCGCATCCAGATAAACGCTGCTCCCCATCTCCTTGAACTTCGCACTCATCTTCGCCATGCCGTCCTCGGCCGTCCCGCTCATCGACATGCCCACCGCCGCCGGGTCATTCAGCGTTGCCGCATAATCCCGCACGTCCTGCGTGATCTTCATCGAGCAGAATTTCGGGCCGCACATCGAGCAGAAATGCGCGACCTTGTGGGCTTCCTTCGGCAGGGTCTCGTCGTGGAAGTTCTTGGCGGTCTCGGGGTCGAGGCCGAGGTTGAACTGGTCGCTCCAGCGGAAGTCGAAACGGGCGCGGGAGAGCGCGTCGTCGCGGAGCTGCGCGGCCGGGTGGCCCTTGGCGAGGTCGGAGGCGTGGGCGGCGATCTTGTAGGTGATGACGCCGGTCTTGACGTCGTTGCGGTCGGGCAGGCCGAGATGCTCCTTCGGCGTGACGTAGCAGAGCATGGCGCAGCCGAACCAGCCGATCATGGCGGCGCCGATCCCCGACGTGATGTGGTCGTAGCCCGGCGCGATGTCGGTGGTCAGGGGCCCGAGCGTGTAGAACGGCGCTTCGCCGCACTCCTTGAGCTGCTTGTCCATGTTGATCTTGATCTTGTGCATCGGCACGTGGCCGGGGCCTTCGATCATGACCTGGCAACCCTTGTCCCACGCGATCTTGGTGAGCTCGCCGAGCGTCTCCAACTCGGCGAACTGCGCACGGTCGTTGGCGTCCGCGATCGAGCCGGGGCGCAGGCCGTCGCCGAGCGAGAACGAGACGTCATACTTGCGCATGAGGTCGCAGATCTCGTCGAAATGCGTGTAGAGGAAGCTTTCCTTGTGATGCGCCAGGCACCACTTCGCCATGATCGAACCGCCGCGCGAGACGATGCCGGTGACGCGGCTGGCGGTGAGGTGGATGTAGGACAGGCGCACGCCGGCGTGGATGGTGAAATAGTCGACGCCCTGCTCGCACTGCTCGATCAGCGTGTCCTTGTAGAGCTCCCAGGTCAGCTTGACAGGATCGCCGTTGCACTTCTCCAGCGCCTGGTAGATCGGCACCGTGCCGATCGGCACCGGCGAGTTGCGCAAAATCCATTCGCGGGTGGTGTGGATGTTGCGGCCCGTCGAGAGGTCCATCACGGTGTCGGCGCCCCAGCGGATCGCCCACACCATCTTCTCGACCTCTTCCTCGACCGAAGAGGTCACCGCCGAGTTGCCAATGTTGGCGTTAATCTTGGTCAGGAAGTTGCGGCCGATGATCATCGGCTCGAGTTCCGAGTGGTTGATGTTGCAGGGGATGATGGCGCGGCCGCGCGCGATCTCGTCGCGCACGAACTCCGGCGTGATGAAGGCGGGCACCGAGGCGCCGAAGCTCTCGCCGTCGGCGAGCGCTGCTTCCGCGCGGTCCAGCTGCTGCTTGCGGCCGAGGTTTTCACGCGCGGCGACGTAGATCATCTCCTTGGTGACGATGCCGGCGCGGGCGAATTCGAGCTGGGTGATCTTGTGGCCGTCGAGGCCGCGCAGCGGCTGGTGATAGGCGCTGAACGCGCGCGCGGCCTTGTCGGTGGAGACGCTGCCATTGTCCTCAGGCTTGACCTGCCGGCCCTGATATTCCTCGACGCCGCCGCGCTCCAGCACCCAGGCCTTGCGGCCGCGGGCGAGACCGGCGTTGACGTCGATGGTCACGGAAGGATCGGTGTAGGGGCCGGAGGTGTCGTACACCGGCAGGTTCGGCTCGCCGGCGCCTTCGGACAGGATGATCTCGCGCAGGGGTACGCGGAGATCGGGCGCGGCGTCGGGCGAGGCGAAGATCTTTCGCGAGGAGGGAAGCGGGCCGGTGGTGACGGCGGGGACGGTTTTCTCAGGGTTGGAGCGGATGTTCATTGGATCCTCCGGTGAATATGATTATCGCGTCGTTGCGTGCTGTTCGTCATCCTTGCGCGATCGCGGAGCGCTCGTCGCTGGAGGTGCGCGCACTTGCGCGCCTCGAAGGATGGAGCCGGGCCGTCGCCCTTCGAGGGCCGCTTGCGCGGCCACCTCAGGGTGAGGGACGGAGATTGGAGTGAGGCGGGCAGTTCTTGCTCCGTCATTGCGAGCGCGGCGAAGCAATCCAGGAATGCATCCGCGGAAGCAGTCTGGATTGCTTCGTCGCAAGGGCTCCTGCCAATGACGTGGAGAGAGTGGGGCATCACGCCGCCTCCTTCCAACCATCGAGCCATTGCCGCACGCGGGCATCGGGATCGGCATTCTGGGTGACGTCGCTGACCACCGCGATCGAGTCCGCGCCGGCGGCAAAGATCTCCGCGGCGTGCTCGAACTTGATGCCGCCGATGGCGACCAGCGGGATGTTGCCGATGCGCTTCTTCCACTCCGTGATCTTCGGAATGCCCTGCGGCTCGAAGCGCATCGATTTGAGCGTGGTGAAGAAGATCGGGCCGAGCGCGACATAGTCGGGCTTGGCCGCGAGCGCGGTTTCGAGCTCGGCGTCGTCATGGGTGGAGATGCCGAGCGACAACCCGGCCTCGCGGATCGCCGCGAGGTCGGCTTCGGCCAGATCCTCCTGGCCGAGATGCAGATATTTGGCCCCGGCGACGATCGCGGCGCGCCAATAATCGTTCACGACCAGCCTGGCTTGCGTGCCGTTCGTGATGGCCAGCGCGTCGGTGACGATCTGCAGCGCGTCGGCGTCGTTGAGCGCCTTGGCGCGCAGCTGGATGGTGCCGACGCCGAGCCTGGTCAGGCGCTCGACCCAGGCCAGGCTGTCGACGACGGGATAGAAGCGATCAGGATACGGCATGCCAAAAAGGTGTCCCAACGACAGGGGTGGACGGGGAGGCGAAGTCGCGGGCGTTCATCAGCCCGGCCTCGTAGGCGGTGCGTCCGGCCTCGCAGCCGAGACGGAAGGCGTTCGCCATCGCAACCGGGTCCGCGGCCTTGGCGATCGCGGTGTTGAGCAGCACGGCATCGAAGCCGAGCTCGAGCGCCTCGGCGGCGTGGCTGGGCGCGCCGAGGCCGGCGTCGACCACCAGCGTGATGTCGGGCAGGCGCTCGCGTAAGAGCTTCAGCGCATCGCGGTTGGTGATGCCCTTGGCGCTGCCGATCGGGGCGGCCCACGGCATCACCACCTTGCAGCCGGCGTCAACCAGACGGTTCGCGACCGAGAGGTCCTCGGTGCAATAGGGGAACACGTCGAAGCCGTCCTTGATCAGGATGCCGGCGGCTTCGACCAGGCCGACGACATCGGGCTGCAGCGTGTCGTTGTCGGCAATGACCTCGAGCTTGATCCAGGACGTGCCGAACAATTCGCGCGCGAGCTTGGCGGTGGTCACGGCCTCGCGCACGGTGCGGCAGCCCGCGGTGTTCGGCAGCACGGTGACGTCGAGCTCGCGGATCAGCTTCCAGAACGCGTCGCCCGACTTGCCGCCGGCGGATTCGCGCCGCAGCGACACCGTGACGATGTTCGAGCCGGAGGCGCGGATCGCGTCCTGCATGATCGCAGGCGAAGGATAGAGCGCGCTGCCGATGAGCAGGCGGGAGGAGAAGGTTTTGCCGTAGAAGGTCACCATGTGGGCGGTGTCTCCGTGATTAATGTGCTCTCCGTCGTCATTGCGAGCGTAGCGAAGCAATCCAGAGATTCATCCGCGGAGACACTCTGGATTGCTTCGTCGCTTCGCTCCTCGCAATGACGGGAGAAATCGACCTGAACGGGCAACAGAGGCGCTGTCATCCCCGCGAAGGCGGGGATCCAGTATTCCGAGCCAGCGCGGCTAGAAGCGAGGAGCCGCGGCGTACTGGATCGCCCGGTCGAGCCGGGCGATGACAGGGGAGCGCGGGGCGGACGCTTCATCCTTACCCTCCCTGCCGCGGGGTGATGATCTCGATCTCGTCGCCGGCCTTGAGGCTTGTCTCGGCCCAGCGGCTTTTCGGCACGACGTCGTAGTTGAGCGCGATGGCGAAATGGGTGCCCTCGTAGTCGAGCTCGGCGAGCAGCGCGTGGACGCTTGCCGAAGTCACCTCGCGCTGCTCGCCGTTCACGATCACGCGCATCGCATCACCTCGTTGTCGATCTGGCCGCGCTCGACATAGGCAAGCGTCAGCTCGGCCAGCGCCGGCGCGATCAGGAAGCCGTGGCGGTAGAGGCCGTTGACGGAGATCGTGCTGCCGCGAACACCGATCCGCGGAAGGTTGTCGGGAAAAGCAGGACGAAGCCCCGAGCCGAATTCGACGATGCGGGCCTCACCGAACGCGGGGTGCACGGTGTAGGCCGCGCCCAGCAGCTCCAGCGCGGAGCGGACGCTGACGCCGGTGTCCTCGGTTTCGATCGAGGTCGCGCCCAGCATGAACAGATTGGCCTCGCGCGGGATCACGTAGAGCGGCCAGCGCGGATGCATCAGCCGCACCGGGCGCGCAAGCTGCACTTCGCTGGTCTCGATCAGGATCATCTCGCCCTTGACGCCGCGAAGCTCGGGTTGTTCGTCGCGGGCACCGAGGCCGCGGCAGTCGATCACGATGCCGTCGGGATTTTTTGCGAGGTCGCTCACGGTGACGTCGCTCGAGAATTTGATGGTGCCGCCGGCGGCGCGGATGCGATCGTGCAGCTGCGGCAGCACGCGGCGCGGCTCGACATGGCCCTCGGCCGGGAAGAACAGCGCATCACGGAAGCGGCCCTCCAGCGACGGCTCGAGTTCGGCGAGGCCTGCGGCATCGAGCCGGCGGTGGTCCTCGGTCATGCGCGCAAAGCGCTCGAAATCGTTGCGCTCGCGCGGATGGGCGACGACCAGCGAGCCGTTGAACGGCGTGTCCGGCAGCTCGCGCCGCCAGATGTCGAGCGAGCGCAGCCCGAGGCGGCTGATGATGGGTTCGGCGACCTCGGCCTCGCAATAGGGCGCGAGCATGCCGCCGGCCCAATGGCTGGTGGCATCCGTCATCGCCTCGTCACCGCGCTCGTGCAGGGTCACGGCATGGCCGGCCTGCGCGAACAGCAGAGCCTGCCAGGCTCCCGCAATGCCTGCGCCGATGATGGATACCGGAGAATCCGGTCGCTTGGTCGTTTGCAACATCCCTGTCCCTTCGCCGGCATGACCCGGATCAGGTTCAAAGGGTCACCGCGGTCCTGGGCGTTATTGCCCATTTAGCGGTATCTCAGCTCCTCCTCGGAGCACCCCTCGGAACGGGTCCAATGTAGGACTTCAGAGAGGGATGGTCAACGCGGTAGGTGGGAACCTCACCGCTCGTGCCCCGGACGCGGCGCATCACGAAGTGGTGCGCTGCAGAGCCGGGGCCCATGCCTGGTGCGGATGCTGGGTCCCGGCTCGGCGCAGCAACGCTGCGCGTTGCGGCGCGTCCGGGACACGGAGAGTTACTTCGATGCCTGCGCCCGGGCGTTGCGCACGCGCTGGGCAAGCTTCCGGTGTGGCACGTTGCCGAACATCGGCTGCGGATTGCCGTTCGGCTCGAGCCAAGGCTGGCCCATCATGTTGTCGCCCATGTTGGCGACCTGCACCGCTTCGTGCCGCTGGCGCTTGGCGGCGTAGTAATAGCCGCCAGCGAAATAACGCACGGCCCGATTATGATCGCCATTGGCGGCGCGGTAGGCGCCGGCAAGGTATTTCACGGCATAAGTGAGGTTGGTGTCGGGATCGCGCAGGCCGGCGGCGTCGCCGGTGTAGCCGACCCCGCGGGCGGTCGCGAGCTTGATCTGCATCAGCCCGATGGTGCCGCCATGGCCGACCAGATGCGGCTGGTAACGGCTCTCGCGCATGATGACGCGGTGCACCAGCGCTTCAGGCACGCCGTTGGCGCGGGCATGGGCCGCGACCATCTCGGCATAGTCGGCTTCGCCGGCGAAGGCGGCCTGCGGCAATGTCAATCCGGCCGCGAGCAGCGCGGCAATGCGTAAAAATTTCATCAGATATTCCTGAGGTCCTATGAGTGACCTGCGCCCGATGGCCGATAGGCCTGTCGAACGCGGCGATGATGTGACCAAACGCCGCCGTTAACGATTTGGCGGCGCCGAGCCGTTGTTACGACTCAATGCCGGGCTACGGGTTCCCTCAGGCGGATGCCCGCTCGCGGCAGCAAGGCTGTCTAGTCGCGCGAGCCGGCGAAAGCGAGTAGGAAGCGGCTGGCAAATCGGGAGAGGTGCCATGACAAAAGCAGTCCTCAGCGAGACCCCCAGAGAGACCCCCAAGCAAAACCCCTGTGCCCAATGCGGCATGCCGATCCCGCGGCCCGACTGGATCGAGCCGGGCGAGGGGCGTGTCTCCTATCTCTGGACCTGCCACGCCTGCAATTATCGCTTCGAGGCGGTGGCGATCTTCGACGAGGTCGCCGTCGAGCACCCGCCGCTCGCGGCGTAGTCTTAAGAAGGCATGATCTTTTCGGAAAACCGCTGCACACTTTTCCGGATCATGCCCTAGGCGGCAAGCCGCGGCTGCTGCCAGAGCGGCAATTGCATCCGCACGATCAGTCCATGCGGCTTGCGGTCGTGCAGCGACAGCTCGCCGCCATGGGCGAGCGCGATCGCGCGCGCGATCGACAGGCCGAGCCCGAAGCCGGTGGATTCGTCCATGGTGCGCGCATCGTCGCCGCGCACGAACGGCTCCAGCATCTCCTGCTTGCGCGCGTCCGAAATGCCGGGACCGTCGTCTTCGACGTCGATGACGAGCGTGGTGCCCGATATGTCGAGGCGGATCGTCACCTCGGCGCCGAAGCGCACCGCGTTCTCGACGAGATTGGTGACGCCGCGATGCAGATCGTCGGGCCGCGCGGCGGCGGTCGCGGAGGCCGGCCCGTCGTAATGCACGACATGGCCCATGTCGCCGAACTGGTCGGCGACGAGCTGCAGCGTGCTGGCGATGTCGACCAGCGTCACCGCCTCGACCTTGCGGTCGTTGCGCAGCAGCGACAGCACGCTTTCCAGCATCGATCGCATCTGGTCGAGGTCCATCAGCATGCGCTTGCGGTTGCCTTCGTCCTCGATGAACTCGGCGCGCAGGCGCAGCCGCGTGATCGGCGTGCGCAGATCGTGGCTGATCGCGGCCAGCATCCGGGTGCGGTCCGACATCAGCCGCGCGATCCGCTCGTGCATGCGGTTGAGCGCACGCGCGACCGAACGGATCTCCTCGGGGCCGCGCTCCGGCAGCGGCTCCGCTCCGCCGTCGATGCTGAAATTCTCGGCGGCCTTGGCGAAGGACGAGAGCGGCGCCGCCAGCGCGCGCGCCGCCCACAGCCCGAGCACGCTGACGCAGATGAAAGCGGTCATCAACGCCATCAGCCACGGGCCACCCCAGAACCATGGGCGCGGCCCGCCCTCGACGCGTCCGGCGATCATGGTGCCGTCAGGCAACTCGACGCCGACGCGCGATCCTGCAACGCTCGGGGTCAGCTGCACCGCCTTGTAGCCGCGCCCGAGATGACGGCGCATCCCGTGCAGGTGCGGGTTGTCGCTCTCCTCGACGCTTGCGGTGCCGGGCGCGAGTATTTCGATGCCGAGCCTGGGAAAGGCGCGCGCGAGATCGGCGACGAGGCGCGGACGCTCGCTGGCCTCGGCCGAACCGAGCAGCAGCGCGGCATCGGTCAGCTGATGCGCGCCATCCGGCGGCGCATCGGAGCGGTCCGGCCGGCCGATCAGGAACGCGGTGGTGACCACGAGATGGAGCGCGACGGTCGAAGCCAGCACCAGCGCGGCGATCTGCCCGCCGATCCCCTTGAGGTGGAAGAACCCGAACGACTTCATCGTCGGCGTCCCCTTCAACCGCTCAGGGGCGCCGCAACCGCTTCAGTGCCTGCCGCCAGAGGGCTCGCAGCCTGCGTTCTCGGCGTGAACAGATAGCCGCCGGAGCGCACCGTCTTGATGAGGATGGGGTCGGCCGGATTGGGCTCGATCTTGCGGCGGATGCGGCTGACCAGCACGTCGATGGAGCGTTCGAACGATCCGGTGCTGCGCCCTTGGGTGAGGTCGAGCAGGCTGTCGCGCGACAGCACGCGGCCGGGCCGTTCGCAGAACGTGCGCAACAGATCGAATTCGGCGCTGGTCACCGCGACGCGCGCGCCTTCGGGATTGCGCAGCTCGCGCAGCCGCAGGTCGATGTGCCAGCCCTCGAAGGCGAGCGTGGAGGCGCCTTCGATCGAGCTTGCCGCTTGAGCTGCGGCCTGCCGGCGCAGCACCGCGTTGATGCGGGCGAGCAGCTCGCGCGGGTTGAAGGGTTTCGCCAGATAGTCGTCCGCGCCCATCTCGAGGCCGACGATACGGTCGACGTCCTCGCCGCGCGCGGTCAGCATGATGATCGGCGTCTGCGCCTCGGCACGTACCTTGCGGCACAGGCTGAGGCCGTCCTCGCCCGGCAGCATGACGTCGAGGATGATCAGGTCGATGCGGTGATCGGCCATGGCGCGCGACATCTCGCGGCCGTCGCCCACGGCAGTGACGTTGCAGGCGTTGCTGCGCAGGTACTTCGCAATCAATGTCCGGGTTTCGCGGTCGTCTTCGACGACCAGGATGTTGGGATTGGGAATGGCCATGCGCTTTGTTTGTCCAAGATTCCGGCTAAATGGCGAAGATTTTTGTTTCGGATTGTTTCTGCCTGGCTTTCCGCAACAGGCGGCAATCGCCGGGTTGTGGAGCGGCAAGGTCTCGTTAAGGCCGTTAACCATACCGTGGCGTGGTTCGCGACGAAACCCCGCAAAATCCACGGAGCCATCATGACCTCGATTTCGGCGGCCTCCGCCGGCAATCACCAGTCGCCGCTGCAGCGGCTGCAGCAGGAATTGCAATCGGAAGTGTCCGCCGGCACGATCTCGTCGTCGGACCAGTCGGCGCTCTCGACAGCGTTGACCGACATCGACACCGCGCTCCAGCAGAGCCGGTCGAGCGATCAGTCGAGCGGCACGCGCCCCTCCAAGGACGAGGTTCAGTCGAAGATCGACGACCTCATCTCGAACCAGGTGTCGAACGGGACGCTTACCTCGGACCAGGCCGAGGAGCTGAAGAATGTGTTTCAGTCCGCCTTCGCGAGCGGTCCAGGCGGGGCGGGCGGCCCCGGTGGTGCAGGCGGACCTCCGCCCGGTCCGCCGCCGGACGACAGCTCTTCGGATTCGGCGTCGTCCACGGACTCGACCGGCAGCACGTCGGCCGATGCCACCACGGCCGAGATCCTCCAGCAATTCCTTCAGGCGCTGCAGCAGTCGCAATCGTCGAGCTCGTCCTACGGCGCCAACGGCGGGTCGTCCGGCAATTCCGGATTCTCCGCGCTTCTGATCGACTACAAGAGCTGACCCTGAGCGACGCGGGTCGGCGCGGGTCCTCGCCGCGATCGTGCTTCACCCAGGGCGCATGATCGCAGGCGGGGAACCGGGCGCCGCGAATGTTCCTGGGTGACACAGGAACAGTCGCTGCAAGACCAGTCCTTTGAAAATCGTCGCGCTCGCGCATAGCGCGACGAAATTGCGGCGCGCACGGAACTGCGGGTGATCATCGCTGTTTTCTCAACACGAGTTTTTCATGAAGGAGAGGACAACATGATGATGAAATCGATCGCCGCCGGTCTTGCCGGCACCGCACTGTTTGCCACCGTTGCGTTCGCACAATCGCCGACCGCGACCACCGACAAGGCGCCGGCCGCTGCCACCGCCACGACGACCACCACGACGGCGTCGGGCCAGTGGCGTACGTCCAAGATGGACGGCCTAAAGATCTACAACGATGCCAACGAGAACATCGGCACGATCAGCGATCTCTTGATGGACAAGAGCGGTGACATCAAGATCGCCGTGATCGGCGTCGGCGGCTTCCTCGGCATGGGCGAGCATCTGGTCGCCGTGCCCTATGAGAAGCTGAAGTTCGTCAACGAGGCGGTGGCTTCGACCACCACCACCAAGCCGGCGACGACCACCACCACGACGGGCGCCGCGACCGGCACTGAAAAGACCACGACGATGGCCCCGGCCGCTACGACCACCTCGTCGACCTCGAAGTGGTACCCGGACCACGCCGTCTTCAACGCGACCAAGGACGAGCTGAAGAACATGCCCGAGTTCAAGTACTCGGAGTAATCAGGTTGGACTAACAGACTAAACGCGGCGCGCCTGGGTTACACCGGGCGCGCCGTCGTGTCTTTTTGCCATCAGCCGCCGGCCTTGAGCCGTTCGTTGCGTCGGCGCAGGCCTTCCAGCGTCGCGAGAAGAATTACCGACACCGTCGTCAGGATGACCGCGGCGGCCGTGATGGTCGGGCTGATGTTCTCGCGGATGCCGCTGAACATTTCGCGCGGCAGGGTGCGCTGCTCGGGACCGGCCATGAACAGCACGATCACGACCTCGTCGAAGCTGGTCGCGAAGGCGAACAGCGCGCCCGATGCGAGGCCGGGCAGGATCAGCGGCAGGATCACGCGGCGGAACGCGTAGATTGGCGAGGCACCGAGCGAGGCGGCGGCGCGTGCCAGATTGGTGTCGAAGCTCTGCAGCGTCGCGCCGACCGTGATCACCACGAAGGGCGTCGCCAGCGCGGTATGAGCCAGGATCAGGCCGAGATAACT
Organism: Bradyrhizobium amphicarpaeae; assembly: GCF_002266435.3. Classification (NCBI taxonomy): domain Bacteria; kingdom Pseudomonadati; phylum Pseudomonadota; class Alphaproteobacteria; order Hyphomicrobiales; family Nitrobacteraceae; genus Bradyrhizobium; species Bradyrhizobium amphicarpaeae. Next base: position 5,743,993 of record NZ_CP029426.2, on the reverse strand, counting down.
GCCGGTCAGTCCGATCGGCGCGAAGAAGAAATACAGGCCGACCGCGGTGATGACGCCGGGCACCACGACCGGGGACAGCACGAAGGCGAGCACCAGCGGCTTGAACCGGCTCTTCCATTGCGCCAGCCCCAGCGCGGCCAGCGTGCCGAGCACCATGGAGAGCGCCGTCGAGGCGACGCCGATGATCATGCTGTTCTTCAGCGCGTTCATCCAGCGCGGCGAATTGATGAAGTCGTCGTACCAGCGCAACGACAGGCCGGGCAGCGGATAGGTCAAATACGAGCCCGAACTGAAGGACAGCGGCATGATCGCCAAAATTGGCGCGATCAGGAAGATGAACACCAGCGTGGAGACTGCGATGGTCGCGGTCCACGCGATGCGCTGGCTGGGCGTGCGCAAGGAGGCATTGTCGCTCAATTTTTCATGCCTCCCGTGACCTGCTGGCCCTGCACCAGCTTGCCGTAGACGAGTGCCAGCAAAAGGGTGGCGAGCAGCAGCACGGCCCCGAGCGCCGATGCAAGGCCCCAATTGGCGGTTTCGGTGGTGTAGAGCGCGATGAAGTAGCTGATCATCTGGTCGGCGGCGCCGCCGACGAGCGCGGGCGTAATGTAATAGCCGAGCGCCAGGATGAAGACGAGCAGGCTTCCCGCGCCGATGCCGGGCAGCGTCTGCGGCAGGTAGATCCTCAGGAAAGCGGTGACCGGCGGCGCGCCGAGCGAGGCGGCGGCGCGCATGTAGGCCGGCGAGATCGCCTTCATGCTGCTGTACAGCGGCAGGATCATGAACGGCAGCAGCACGTGGGTCATCGCCACGCAGACGCCGAAGCGGTTGTAGATCAGCCGCAACGGCTGGTCGATGATGCCGAGCCAGTGCAGGCTGTCGTTGACGACACCGTTGCTCTGCAACAGCACGATCCAGGCGCAGGTGCGGACCAGCAGCGACGTCCAGAACGGCAGCAGGACGAAGATCATCAACAGGTTCGATCTGGCAGGCGGCAGCGCCGCCAGCAGGTAGGCCACCGGAAAGCCAAGCAACAGGCAGAGGACGGTGACGCTGAGACTGATGACGAAGGTGCGGGTGAAAACCTCGCGGTAGATGGCCTGGTCCGGCGGGGCTGCGATGATTGCGCCGTCGACGTTCCGCATCAGGTCGAGCGCGGACAAAAGGTAGTAGCCGGTCACGGGACCGCCGGCGTCCTTGATCGTCGTCCATGTCGCACGTTCACGCCAGGCCGCATTGATCTTGCTCAGCGTCTCCTTGGCGGCCCCTGGCTCGGGCGCGGCCTTCAGGTTGCGTGCCGTGCTGGTCAGGATTGTGCGAAAGCCGTTGAGTGCGTAGTTCAAACGCTTCGCCGCAATCGCGATGGTGCCGGCGGCACGCGCCGCCACGATATCGCTTGCGAGCGCAGCAAAGGCGTCTTCATTCGGCAGGTCCTTGCCGTCCCAACTGGCGAGAGCAGCGACCGTTTGCGGCAGGACGTGACGCACCTCCCGGTCATCGACCGCACGCCACAGCATGCCGGCGATCGGCCCTGCGAAGGTGAAGAGCAGGAAGAGGAGAAGCGGCAGCACCAGCGCCAATGCCTTGACCTGGCGGGCGCGCTCCGCACGCCTCAATCGGCGCTTGAGCGGAACTTCGGTCGACGCGTCGGCGCCGGTCAGAGACGAGGTCGTCATGACGTGAGCCTACGTGACGACAGGCCCGCGCAAGCGCCTCGTCCTTTGAGACGACCGCTTCGCGGTCTCCTCAGGATGAGGCTCATCGACGACGGTGCCCATAGAGTCGCTGCCACAAACTCAGACCTCATCCTGAGGGCCCGCCGGAGGCGGGCGTCTCGAAGGATGCGCCGCGGGCGCGCTATCTGCCACGTCTTGGCCTCAGCGCCCATTTCGGCCGCCGCGCTATTTCGCGGCCCATTTGTTGAAGCGCTCGGTCAGGCGGTCGATGTTCTCGAGCCAAAAGGCAACGTTGATCTCGACCGCGTTCTTGATGTTGTCAGGCGCGGTCGGCAGGTCCTTCAGGACGGCGGGGGAGAGCTTGGCGGCAGCGTCCTTGTTCGAGGTGCCGTAGGAGATATTCTCCGACAGTTTCGATTGGTTCTCCGCCTTGCCTGCGAAGTCCAGGAACTTGTAGGCCGCTTCCTTGTTCGGGCTCCCCTTGAGGATGACCCAGCTGTCGAGCGTGAACAGCGCGCCATCCCACACCATGCCGAAATTCTTTTTCTCGTTCTTGTTCGCGGTGTCGATGCGGCCATTGTAGACCGAGGTCATCGCCACCTCGCCGGAAGCGAGCAGTTGCGGCGGCTGGGCGCCGGCCTTCCACCAGACGATGTCGCCCTTGATGGTGTCGAGCTTCTTGAAAGCGCGCTCGACGCCCTCGTCGGTCGCCAGCACCTTGTAGACGTCCTTTGGCGCGACGCCATCGGCCATAAGTGCGATCTCCAGCGTGGTCTTCGGGCCCTGACGCAGGGCGCGCTTCCCCGGGATCTTCTTGGTGTCGAAGAAATCGGCCCATCCGCTCGGGGCCTGCTTCAGCTTGTCCTTGTCGTAGCCGAGCACGAAGTCGTAGAGGATGGCGCCGACGCCGCACGGGTTGACCGACGGCGGGATATAGGCGGCCTCGCCGCCGATTTTGGAGTAATCCAGCTTCTCGAACAGGCCTTCCTCGCAGCCGACCGCGAGCTCGTCGCTCTCGACCTGGACGACGTCCCAGGTGGCCGCGCCACCTTGCACCTTCGCGCGCAGCACGCCGACGCCGCCGTCCCATGATTCATCGTTCATGGCAATTCCGGCCGCCTTCTTGAACGGCTCGAAATAGACCTTCTTCTGGGCATCCTGATAAGCGCCGCCCCACGACACGATTGTGAGATCACGCGCCTGCGCGACATTGGCCAGCGCGGCGCTGGCGGCGAAGGCCGCGGTGAAACCCAGAGCAATCTTGCCAATCTTGCGCTTCAGCATGGTCCTTGTTCCTTCTTCATCTGCGTTGCGTGGATTTCGATCGCTGCATCAGACCGGATCGAGGGCGAGGCAGTCCTCGGGGCGAAAGGTGACGAACAGGTCTGCACCATGCGTCAGGCTGTCATGCGCGCCAGGCTGAAGCTTGACCATGAACTCGGCATTCCCCGCGACATCGAGCACGGCCAGCGCGTGGTCGCCGAGATAGATGGTGTTCTGCACCTTGGCCGGCAGGCGGTTCGGTCCGTCACTGGAGCTGCCGTCCGGGACGATGGAGATCCGCTCCGGCCGCACCGACAGGGAGGTCGATGCGCCTGCGCCCGGCACATTGATCGCCCGTGCGGTGACAGTGCCGCCGCCAGCAAGCACGACGCGGCAATAATCCTTGTCGACCGTCTCGACGGTGCCTGAAAGCACGTTGTTCTCGCCGATGAAATGGGCGACGAAGCTGTTCACCGGATGCTCATACAGCGCGTCGGGCTTGTCGATCTGCTGCACGATGCCGTCGTTGAACACGGCGATGCGGTCCGACATCGTGAGCGCTTCACTCTGATCGTGGGTGACGTACACGACGGTGATGCCCATCGTCTCGTGCAATTGCTTGATCTCCAGCTGCATCTGCTCGCGCAGGCGCTTGTCCAGCGCGCCGAGCGGCTCGTCCATCAGCACGAGCTGCGGATTGAAGACCAGCGCGCGGGCCAGCGCCACGCGCTGCTGCTGGCCGCCGGACAACTGCCCGGGCCGCCGGTGCGCCAGGGTTTCCATCTTGATCATGCGCAGCGCCAACCCGACGCGCTCCTGCACGTCCGCCTTGCTGGTGCCACGAACGGAAAGCGGGAAGGCGATGTTCTCCGCGATCGTCAGGTGCGGAAACAGGGCATAGTTCTGGAACACCATGCCGATGTCGCGCTTGTGCGGCGGCATGTTCTTGATCGGCCGGCCGGCGAGGTAGATCTCGCCCTGGGTCGGAACCTCGAAGCCGGCCAGCATCATCAGCGTGGTCGTCTTGCCCGAGCCGGACGGGCCGAGCAGGGTGATGAACTCGCCCTTCCTGATGTCGAGATCGAGGTTCTTCACCACGAGATGCTCGCCATCATAGGTCTTCTGAATGCCGGAAAAACGTACCAGTGCCGGCGCAGGCGTGACCATGCCGGCTTCCATGTTGACCTCGACTTGCCGCTACAATGCCGTCAGAACCTCGTTCGAGGTTGCCGAGCAGCAGCTTAGCAGCCTCGGGCGAGAATGCCAGCGGGGGGAGCGATGACGCGGCCGTGGGTTCGACTCGCGGCGCAGCCTGTGCGGACGCCTCGTCCTTCGAGACGGCGCTGACGCGCCTCCTCAGGATGAGGCTCATCGGCATGGGGGTTCGCTGAAATTATCGCTGCACATTCCGTCCTCATCCTGAGGGCCCGCCGAAGGCGGGCGTCTCGAAGGATGGCAGCAGGGAAAGCCTCTCAATGCGCTGGAGCGAAGGAGCGTTACATCCCCGACAGCTTGCTCACGAACACATTCAGCGAGCCGCCGGCTTCTGCGACTACGCGCAGCGTCTTGGAATCGAAGGCGATGTCGGCGAGCGTCAAGCTGTCGATCTTGGCGTCGACCTTGACGCCGTCCTCGCTTTTCTGGAAGTCGGCGATGACGCCGGCGATCTTCTCGCGGGCGTTGGCGGCGATCGGCTTCAGGTCGAGCGTGGCTCTCTGCAACAGTGCCTGCTGCATCTGCGGCACCACCGCGCGCGCCGCGGCGCCCAGCAGTCCGAAGGCCGCTTCGGACTCCACCGCGAGCTGGATGTCGGTGAGCCGCAGCGTCTGCTGCGCCTGGTCGAGCACCGGCCGGCCCCAGATGTGCACGGTCGCCTCGGCGCCGAGACCGAGCCAGCTCTTCTTTTCCTTGGCGCGCACCAGCAGCGAGATCAGCAGGCGCTCGCCCGACGGCACCACGTTGACGCTCTTGACGGTGACGTCGACCGGGCCGGAGCCGTCCTCGGGATAGGTGCGGCCGACCATCTGCGCGGCGATCAGCTTGTTGATTTCGGTGAAGGGCACGTCGATGGGCACGCCGACGTTCACGCCGGTGCCGGTCGGCGGCACGATCGAGATCTTGTCGGGGAACGGGCAGTCCGGCTTGGTCTGCGTCGACGTCACGCGCGTCTCCGCTTCCAGACCTATCAGCAGCGTCACGGCCTGGGCATCGACCCGCGGCTGCGCGGCGATGGCGCGGATCGGCTTCATCTCCAGCCAGAGCGGCGGCAGCCCGGCCGAGGCGCCCGAGCCCTGCAGCGGGATCGAGCGGCAGGCCTTGGCCCATTGCAGCTTTGCGTTCTCGCGCAGGCTCGGATCGTTGCGGATCCGCTCGGAGACGATGTTGATCTGCTCGCCGACATTCTTGTCGATCAGCGGCTTCACCTGTGCCGGCACGTTGACCTTGGCGCCGGCGACGTTGAGGTTGGTGTCGCCGAGATTGACCTGGGCGCCGAGATTGGGTTCGAGATGCCAGTTGGCCGCGAGCTTCGGGCGCGAGGTGACGACCACGTTGCCTCTGATTTCGGCGCTGGCGTTCAAATTCTTGATGTTGACCGCGCCGATCCGTTTCGCGGCGTCACCGCCGAGCACGCTGCTAAGCGCGTCGCCGAGCGCGCCGGTGGCCTTCGAGGACAGCGAGCCGGTCACGTTCAGCTTGCCGTTGAGCGGCGTCGAGATCGTCAGCACGTCCTTGTCGCCGGCAGCTGCCATCGGTCCGCGCACGGCGGTCCAGCCGATGTCGGCGTTCTCCAGGATCTGCGAGATCGGGTTGTCGGCCTTCCCCGCGAAATTGCGCGGCGCGGCCTTCTCGGCCTGGTCGCGGATCGCCGACAGCGCGATGGCGACCGGCGCCACCACGATCGAGCTTTTCGACGCCGGCGGCAGCGGCGGCAATTGCGCCACCGGCGGCGCGGAATTCGTCGCGCGCGGCGACAGCCAGTCCATCGCCTTCAAGCTGATGAAGAACGACGCCGCGAGCACCGCGACGGCGATCATGATGGTCTTCAGATTCAACGTCAGTCGCATCGATCCCCCGGGCCGCCCCGGCAGGGATTCTACAGGGCAGGCGAGGAGGGCGCTAGAGCGCACCGATGGGGTGGAATTGGGGCGGATGGGTTAACGGCAGCGGCCACGTTGATGCACCTTCAACCATCGTGGGGGGCTAGCCGCGCCGGGGACGGCGGACCGCTCTCACATTGCCGTTAGCGCCGCCGCCGCAGAAGAAGCGGTCGCCGCCGTCGGACTCCAGCCCTGACACCATCGTTCCCGCGGGCAGGTCGAGCTGCTCGAGCACCTTGCCGGTCTCTGGGTCGATCCGCCTGATGTCGCTGTCCTCGCCTTCCCAGGTGCCGTGCCAGAGCTCGCCGTCGACCCAGGTCACGCCGGTCACGAAGCGCTTGCTCTCGATGGTGCGGAGGACTTTGCCCGTATCAGGATCGATCTGGTGGATCTTGCGCTCGCGATATTGCCCGACCCACAGCGAGCCTTCGGCCCAGGCCAGGCCGGAATCGCCGCCGCCGCCCGGCGCTGGAATCGTGCCGAGCACCTTGCCCGAGGCCGCATCGATCTTCTGAATGCGATCCTCGGCGATCTGGAACAGGTGTCTTCCGTCGAACGCCGTGCCTGCATCGGCTGCGACATCGAGGGAGCGCGCGATCTTGCCGCTCTCCGGATCGACCGCACTCAATTTGTCGCCGGATGCGAACCAGACATGGCTGCCGTCATAGGTGACGCCGTGCACGGCTTCGACGCCGGCAAAAGGTCCGTACTCCCTGACGATCTCGGCGGCTGATCGCTTCATGTTCTGTCTCCCTGTGATGTGCTGCTACCTTACGTCTTCAGGAGCGGTCCCGGGAGTAACAAGCCTGTCGGGAAACCCGGGACGGGCGGCGTCATCCAGCGCCGCGCCCGGCCATGACCAAACGACTGCACCTTGTTCGATCGCGCCAGCTCGTCGAGCGCCCGCTGTACCGTGCGCGCGCTGGTCCCGAGCGCCAGCGCGAGCGCCGAGCTCGACCACGGCTCGCCCTCGGAGAGGAAGGCGAGGACAGCCGCGTGCTTCTCCTCGACGGGCCGCGCCAGCACCATGACCTGCCGCGTCTTGCGCGGTGTCAGCGCAAAACCCTGCTTCGTCGCGGCCACATCGGCGAGTGGCTTGAGCTTGGCGCGGAGCCGGCCGATCTCCACCCGCAGGCGCGCGCGGTGCGAATCATCGACGTGCCTCGCCCCAAACGCCGATGCCATCAGCGCCTCGCGCGAGACGTCCGCGGGCCACGCCTGCGCCAGGGCGCGGGCGAGTGCGAACAGCACCGGGCGGGTCCCGAGCGATACGATGGTGCCTCGCCTGCGCACCGAATGGTGGAACGTGTCGACGACCAGCGCGTCGGACGCCGCGAGCTCTTCGACCTGCTCCAGCAGCAACGGACGTTCGTCACCATGCGTGATCAGTCGCGCTGCGGGCGTATCGAGCACGCGGTTCGCATTCTCGACCTCGGCCGTGAGCCCAGGGATGCCTGCCAGGCTCGCTGCGCGAGCCGCCCGGCCGAGTGCTGCGCGCGCGTCTTTGGTTCTGAGCCGCCGTATCGCGATGCCGGCGACCACGAGCTCGCGGACGACCTGCGGCGCAGGCGGCAGCGGCGAGGTGCCGAGCTCGGCGAGGATACGCTCGGCTTCATCGAGCCGTCCCACGAGAAGGAGGCGGCGTGCCTCGATGTGGCCGGCATGCGTGGCATTGGCGACATCGCCGTGTTTTTCGAGCGTCGTTCGCGCCGCCGCGAGCATTTTCGCCGGCCAGCCCAGATCGCGCGAGACCAGCGCAATCTCGGCTTCGGCCACCACGCATCTCGCGCGCGCCACCGCCTCGCGCGGACCGAACGCGCGCGCCGCGCTTCGCAGCAGCGTCTTCGCCTTTGCCAGATCGCCGAGCTGCGCCATCGCGATGCCGCGCAGCGCCAGCGACGGCGCATCGTTGCGCAGCGCGACGCGGTTCAGCGCGCCGAGCGGATCGCCGGCCGCGAGCGCACGCGCTGCGGCATTGATCAGCGACTCCATGTCAATCCCGCCACACTTGTTACTCCCACCGCGCAACCGCGAGGTGGCAGAATTCGTTGACAGGACGTCAGGCAAAAAGTTTGGAGAGACATCATGACATCAGTTGAAAAAGCAGGAACCGCCATGCAGACGCCGCCGGTGGTGTCGCCGCAGGATTGGGAGGCGGCCCGTCAGCAACTGCTCGTGAAGGAAAAGGCGCATACCCGTGCCCGCGATGCGCTCGCCGCCGAGCGCCGGCGCATGCCGTGGATGGAGGTGAGCAAAGCCTATGCTTTCGAGGGGCCCGGCGGCAAGATCAGCCTGCTCGACCTGTTCCAGGGCCGGCGGCAGCTGATCGTCTACCGTGCCTTCTTCGAGCCCGGCGTGTTCGGCTGGCCCGATCACGCCTGCCGCGGCTGCTCGATGGTGGCGGACCAGGTCGCCGATGTCGCGCATCTCAACGCCCGCGACACCACGCTGGTGTTCGCCTCGCGCGCGCCGCGGGCGGACATCATCAGGCTGAAGAAGCGGATGGGCTGGACCATGCCGTGGGTGACGATCACCGACAGCTTCGACGCCGATTTCGGTGTCGATGAATGGCATGGCACGAATGTGTTCTACCATGACGGGACGCGCATCTTTCGCACCTATTTCGTCAAGAGCCGCGGCGACGAGCAGATGGGCGGCACCTGGAACTATCTCGATATCACGCCGCTCGGCCGGCAGGAGGTCTGGGAGGACTCGCCAAAGGGCTATCCGCAGACGCCGACCTACAAATGGTGGAACTGGCACGACAGCTATACGGAAGGTGCTGCGCCCGACAGGAAATGGGTCGAGGTCACCGATGCCGGGGAGAAGGCGTTTCGCAAGGAGGCCGCGGAAGGCCGTGACTAGTCCCGCCTGCGCCAGCCGCGACGGCGTGGTGGCCGCGCGCCGTCTCGCCCGATGGCTTGGTCTGGCCGCCGCGCCGACCTTCGCGATCATGGCGCTGCTGACGGCCGTGCTCGGCGAGGGCCCGGCGGACATGCTCTGCGCCGCCGGGCACGGCTCTTTGCTCGGCGGCATGGTGCCGATGTATCTGTTGATGAGCGCGTTTCATTCAGCCGCGTGGCTGAAGCTGATCGCGGAGTAGCGGGAATTGGGAGCATCCGCCGGAGCGAACGCCTCGTCCTTCGAGACGCGCGCAAGGGCGCGCTCCTCAGGATGAGGCTAACCGGCAGTCGTGCCGCAACAGGAGTGTTACCGCGCACTCCGCCCTCATCCTGAGGAGCCCGCCGAAGGCGGGCGTCTCGAAGGATCGCCGCGACTTCCGATGCAAGCCGCGCGGCGCAGGCGCTGCTATTGCGCCCCCGCCGCCTGCAGATACGCCGCCACCTTCGCGGCCTCCTCGGCCGAGATGCCGCCATAGGGCTGCATCTTGTTGCCCGACACCACCTCGTCGGGCTTGACCATGAAGCGCGTGAGCTTGTCCTGGTCCCAGACGAACCCGGCATCCTTCATTGCGGAGGAATAATTGTAGTCCGGCAGCGAGCCGGCCTTGCGGCCCAGGATCTTGTTGAGATTGGGCCCAAGGCGGTTGTCGCCTTCCTTCACGGAATGGCAAGTGCGGCAGGAATTGTTGAAGGCCTGGTGGGCCGCTTCGTCGCCCGCAGGCTGTTGCGCGTGCGAGGAGGGGGGCGAGAGAAGCAGCGTCACCGCTCCGGCGGCCGCGATCGTGCGCAGCCATGAACCTCGTAGCGTCTGCAGGCGTGATCGCATCTGCGCCTCTCTCGGAATTCGCGCCGCAACAGGCGAGCGCGTCGAGGGCAAACGAAAACGGCCCCGGTGGGTTCCGGGGCCGTTTGCGTCACAATGTCCTGTCGATTCAGCGAGTCGCGGTTCCGAGCTCGGCTCTCCGTTCGGTCATCGGCAGCACGATCACCTTGGTGCCGACGTTGACGCGGGAGTAGAGGTCGGAGACGTCGTCATTGGTCAGGCGGATGCAGCCGGAGGAGACGCGCTTGCCGATGGTGTCGGGGGCGTTGGTGCCGTGGATGCGGTAAATGGTGCCGCCGAGATACATGGCGCGGGCGCCGAGCGGATTGCCGGGGCCGCCGGCCATGTGGCGCGGCAGATAGGGCTGGCGGGCGATCATCTCCGGCGGCGGAGTCCAGGCCGGCCACTCGGCCTTGCGGGTCACCGACTGGGTGCCCGACCAGGTGAAGCCGTCGCGGCCGACGCCGATGCCGTAGCGCAGCGCCTTGCCGTGGCCGAGCACGTAATAGAGATAGGTGTTGGGGGTGTCGATGATGATGGTGCCCGGCGCCTCGCGCGTCGCGTAGGAGACGGTCTGGCGGCGGAAGCGTGCCGGCATCTCCACCGCGTCCTGATCGTCGGAAGGCTCGGTCTGATAGGTCGGCGCCTGGTAAGGCTGATAGGGCTGAACCGGCTGCGGCGCGGCGAACGGCAGCGGCTGGAAGAAGGGGAAGAGCTGCACCGGCGCGGCTTTGGCCGCACCTGCAAATGCAATTGCAGAGACCGCGACTGCGCCGAGCGCAACGGCGCGCGAAAAATTCCTGATCGTGTCCAGATTGAACATTTGATCGCCCCTGTCTGCTCGGTGGTCTCGCCACCGCGGCACCATTGCGGTGCTCTGTTGCCTGGATCACTAACGGCAAAACGTTTCAGGACATTTGCGCGGAAAACCGAAAACGGTTTCGTCGCTGAAAGGATTGTTTCATGACAGTTTCGTGGCCGCAGGCGTCCGTTAACGAACAAAACGGTGGGCCGACACTTCTGTGACGTCACACGCCTGAAATATCCTTCGTTGATGGTCTGAAACCGAGAATCATCAAACTCTCGGAATTTCCCCATGCGGGTATTAATCGCAACTGACGCCTGGCATCCCCAGGTCAACGGTGTGGTCCGCACCCTGACCTCGCTGGCGAATGCCGCCAAGGCGCTCGATGTCGAGATCGACTTCCTGACGCCGGAGGGCTTTCCGTCCTGGCCGCTGCCGACCTATCCGGGCCTGCGCTTTGCGCTGCCGGGCCGCAAGGAGATCGCGCGACGGATCGAGAAGGCCGCGCCGGACGCGCTCCACATCGCGACCGAAGGCCCGATCGGCTGGGCCGCGCGCGCCTATTGCCGCCGCAACCGGCTTGCCTTCACCACCTCCTACACGACGCGCTTTCCTGAATATGTTGCGGTGCGGACCGGCATCCCCTCTGCCGTCGGTTATGCCGTGCTGCGCCACTTCCACGATGCCGCCGCGATGACCATGGTGGCGACGCCTTCGCTGCGGCAGGAGCTCTCCGAGCGCGGCTTCAAGCGACTCGGCTTCTGGACGCGCGGCGTCAACACCGAGCTGTTTCATCCCGACGATCCCGCCAAGCTCGGCCTGCCGGGCCCGATCTTCATGACCATGGGCCGGGTCGCGGTGGAGAAGAATCTCGAAGCGTTTCTGTCGCTCGATCTGCCCGGCACCAAGGTCGTGGTCGGCGACGGCCCGCAGAAGGCGGCACTCGAGAAGAAATACCCGGATGCGGTGTTTCTCGGCGAGAAGAAGGGCGCCGATCTCACCGCGCATCTCGCCGCCGCCGACGTCTTCGTGTTTCCGAGCCTGACCGACACCTTTGGCGTGGTGCAGCTGGAGGCGCTCGCCTGCGGCACGCCGGTTGCGGCATTTCCCGTGACGGGGCCCAAGGACGTGATCGCCGATCATCCGATCGGCGCGATCGATCAGGATCTGCGCACCGCATGCCTCCGCGCGCTCACCATGTCGCGGGAGACCTGCCGCAACTTCGCGCTGGAGCGCTCCTGGGAAAACAGCGCGCGCCAGTTCGTCGGCAACCTCACATCACTTCAGCCCAGCCGCGTCCTGCGCGCCTCGCCCCGGATGGCGCGGCGGCCGGTGCGCGGTTGATCCCAAAACGTCTGACCACAGCGAGAACCACACCGATGTCCAAGATCATGAACCTTGACGGCACCCAGCAGCTCGACCTCACCCGTGGCACGGTCGAGCAGGCCTACGATCGCTGGGCGCCCGTCTACGATCTCGTGTTCGGCGGCGTGTTTGCCAAGGGCCGGCAGGCTGCGATCGCGGCCACCAACAAGATCGGCGGCCGCGTGCTCGAGGTCGGCGTCGGCACCGGCATCTCGCTGCCGCTCTACGCGCCGCACCTGCGCATCTTCGGTACCGACATTTCGGAAGCGATGCTCGACAAGGCGCGCCAGCGCGTCACCGAGGGCCAGCTGAAGAATGTCGAGGGACTTGCAGTGATGGACGCCGAGAAGCTCGAATTCCCCGACAATTCCTTCGACGTCGTGATGGCGCAATACGTCGTCACCGCCGTGCCGAATCCGGAAGTCGCGCTGGACGAATTCGCCCGCGTGCTGCGCCCGGGCGGCGAGCTGATCATCCTCACCCGGGTCAGTGCCGATACCGGCATGCGCCGCTTCATCGAGCAGAAGCTGCAGCCGGTGGTGCGCCCGCTCGGCTTCCGCACCGCCGAGTTCGCCTGGTCGCGCTATGCGACGTGGCTGGCGGGAGCCCACGGCATCGAGCTGGCCGAGCGCCGCCTGATCCCGCCGCTCGGTCATTTCTCGCTGGTGCGCTTCCGCAAGGTCGACGTCGCGAAAGCGGCGTGAGCTTACACGTCGCGTGCGTCATCGCGCCGCTCCGCATCGTCACATGACACAATGATGATGTCACACGGCCTACATCGAATCCCTGTATTCCCGTACCCGAAAGCATTTTGGGGGAGAGCATGATCAAGAATTATCTCGAGCAGCTGCGGATCCAGCGCTGGGACGACCATCGCTACTATCACCACAGCCGGATCAATCAGAGCCTGCACTTCATCAGCGCGCTGAGCTTTCTCTTTGCCTATGTCTGGCTGTTCATCGATCCCGTCGTCTCCGCGCTGGTCGGATGGCTGGTCTCGATGACCTCGCGCCAGGCCGGTCATTTCTTCTTCGAGCCGCACACGTACGATCACGTCAACCAGGCCACCCACGAGTACAAGGAAGAGATCAAGGTCGGCTACAATCTGCAGCGCAAGGTGGTGCTGATGGCGATCTGGGCGCTGTCTCCGCTGGTGCTGGTCGCCGATCCCACGCTGTTCGGCCTGTTCACGCCCTGGGCGACCGCGACCGACTTCATGCGGCAGGTTGCCAAGATCTGGCTCGTGGTCGGCGGCGGCGGTCTGCTGTTCCGCACCGTGCACCTGTTCTTCATCCGCGACGTCGAAACCGGTCTCGTCTGGATGACCAAGATCCTGACCGACCCCTTCCACGACCTGATGCTCTATCGCACCGCGCCGCTCGCCTTGATGCGCGGCGAGCTGATGGACCCCGGCCTGCACCTCAACCCCGAGCACACTCTGGGTCTCATCGGCGAGCCCACGCTCGAAGAGCAGCACGCCTGAGCGCGCCGGTCTCATCAAGCACTCCGATGTCCAATGGTTGCGTCATGCCCGGGCTTGTCCCGGGCATCCACGTGTTGGGGCTGTTGCGCGGAGACGCGTGGATGGCCGGGACAGGCCCGGCCATGACGGCACTGGAGAAATCAGCCTCAGCGTCCGAAGCGCCTGGCCAGCATCTCTTTCAGGATCTGCCGCTTGATATTCTTGTTGGTGAGCACGCCGTCGTGCCACCAGAAGCCGTCGGCCTTCATCTTTCCGGCGGCGCGGACGAAGCGCTCGGCGACCTCGGTGAAATCGGCATCGGTGTAGTTGAGGCTGAAGATCAGCCGTCCCGTGCCGACCCAGCTCAGCGCCAGCCCCTCGGCGCGCAGGTAATATTGCAGCATCCAGTTGTAGCGGGACGGCGTGGTGTATTTCACCGTCCAGATCGACGAGAAGTTTGCGAACCGCACCGGCAGGCCGGCATCTCGCATCATCTGGTTGAGCCTCTCGGCGCGGCCGTTCCAGGTTTCCTCGAGTCCGTCATACACAGCGCGAAAATTCGGGCTGGCGAGCCGGCTCAAAAACTCGTCCATCGCCGTCATGACGTAAGGGTGCGAATTGAAGGTGCCGCGGGCGAAGCAGATGTCGGCGGGACGGTCGTCACGGAAGCGGCGCATCAGCTCGCGCTTGCCGCAGACGACGCCGATCGGCAGGCCGCCGGCGAGGCTCTTGCCGTAGGTCACCATGTCGGCCTTGACGCCGAAATATTCCTGGGCGCCGCCGGCGGCGAGGCGGAAGCCGACGAAGACTTCATCGAAGATCAGCACGATGCCGCGCTCGGTGCAGACATCGCGCAGCTGCTTCAGCCATTCGGTATAGGCCGCGCGATCGAAATGGCCGCCGCGCGAGCTGTCGACCAGCGAGGAATCGCCGGGCGCGTTGCCGTTCGGATGCAGGCCCTGCAGCGGATTGACCAGCACGCAGGCGATGTCGCGGCGCGTGCGCAGGACGTGCAGCGTCTTCTCCGACATTTCGGCGAGGGTGTAGGTCTCATGCGCGGCAATGGGGTTGCCGACGCCGGGCTGCACGTCGCCCCACCAGCCGTGATAGGCACCGGCGAAACGAACCAGATGCGTGCGCTTGGTGTGGTAGCGCGCGAGCCGCACCGCCTGCATCACGGCTTCGGTGCCGGACATGTGGAAGGAGACCTCGTCGAGGCCGGAGATCCGGCAGAGCCGCTGCACGTTGTCGAGAATGACGGGATGATAGGGGCCGAGCACGGGACCCAGCGCATGCGCGCGCTTCTCGGCGCCCTCGATGCACTCCTTGTAGAAGTCGTTGCCGAAGATGTTGACGCCGTAGGATCCGGTGAGATCGTACGACGTGTTGCCGTCGACATCGGTGACGGTGACGCCGCTCGAGGAGTCCACGAAGGTCGAGGTGCCCAGATGCTCGCGGACGAGGCGCGAGAACTGGAACGGCACGCGGTAGCTTTCGGTGAAATTGAGGTCGGAGATCGTCTCTGCCGCTTCCTTCGTCATCGCGCGGCCCTTGGGGTAGCGCTCGGCGTAGATGCTAGCGAGACGGAAGAAGGCGTCCTTGCGCTGCGCGACCACGTCATCAGGCGCGCCGTCGCAGCCGAAATATTTGTCGCCTTCGAACTCGTAGAACGGCAGCAGCTTTGCCACCCGCCGCGACATCTTGGAGTGCCCGGCGAGCGAGCGGTGCTTGGCGCGGGACAGCTCGACCCGCGCCTTGAGCTTCGGGAAGACGGCGGCAGCAGACGCTGCCGCGGCCACGGACATCGAGAGAATCGGGAGTGTCGTTTCCATGACAACAAGCGCTAATACTGTGAGCTGACAGATTCATGACAGTCAAAGCCATCATCGCCTCTTTCACCCAGCAGGAAGACCTCAACTTCCTGTTGACCAACCGCATCCCCCGCGCGGCCCTGACCCGCTTCATGGGCTGGTTCTCCAAGATCGAGAACCCGCTGGTGCGGGACGCCTCGATCGCGCTGTGGAAGTTGTTCTCCGACCTCGATCTGTCGGAGGCGCGGAAAGATCATTTCACGAGCCTGCACGATTGCTTCACCCGGGAGCTCAAGCCGGGCCTGCGTCCCTTCGATCCGGATCCGTCCGTTGTCGCGAGTCCCTCCGACGGCATCGTCGGTGCCCATGGTAGGATCGCCGACACCGAACTATTTCAGGTCAAGGGCGCCCCCTATTCGCTGCTCGACCTGCTCGGCGATTCCGCGCTGGTCGACCAGCACCGCAACGGCTCCTTCGTCACGCTGCGGTTGACCTCGAGCATGTATCACCGCTTCCATGCGCCTTTCGACGCGCATGTCGAGCGGGTCACGCTGATCCATGGCGATGTCTGGAATGTCAACCCGATCGCGCTGAAGCGGGTCGAGCGTCTGTTCTGCAAGAACGAGCGCGCGGTGATCCGGACGAAGCTTTCGACCGGCGAAGCCGTGACGCTGGTGCCGGTCGCCGCGATCCTGGTCGCCAGCATCCGCCTGCACTTCCTCGACATGGTGCTGAACGCGCAGTCCCACGGCCCGGTCAATTTCCCCTGCGACGTCAACGTGGCCAAGGGCGAGGAGCTCGGCTGGTTCGAGCACGGCTCGACCATCATCATCCTCGCGCCCGGCGATTTCACCTTCTGCGACGGCATCGCCGAGGGCACGCGCATTCGCGCCGGTCAAGCGCTGTTGAGGAAAAAGTAGCCTTCAATCCGCCGTCCCCGCCGCCTATATCCTCGGCGGGGACGATAGATCGACACGGATTCGAGCGATGGCGCGGGCGCCGGTGATGGCGGCGGGTGGTATTGTGCTGCGGCGTGGTGCGCCGCCGCTGATCGCGGTCGTGCGCCAGCGCAAGCGCAACGAATGGGTTTTGCCCAAGGGCAAGCTCGACGACGGCGAGACGCCGAAGCAGGCGGCGCACCGCGAGGTGCTCGAGGAAACCGGGCACGACGTCGCCATCCATGAATTCCTGGGCACGCTCGTCTACCAGTCCGGCGGGCGGACCAAGGTCGTGCATTTCTGGCGCATGGAGGTCGAGGGCGGTCCGATCCGCAAGCTGATGAACGACATCAAGGCGGTCGACTGGCTGACGCTCGACGATGCGCTCGCGCGCCTGTCGCGCGAATATGAGCGCGCCTTCCTGACCCAGATCGGCCCGATCGCGCTTGCGGCAGCGGGGCTGACGGCGCTGCCCGCGCCCGAGCCGACGCTCGCCGCCGACGATATCGATGCAACGCTGCAGACTTTGACGCCGGCCGAAGCCGCCTCCGTCGACGAGCTGCGGCATGGTCTGCTGCAGAAAGTGAAAGCCTGGCTGCGCGGCGAGGCGTGAGATTTTTGGCACAGAATTATTGCGCCGCGTTGAGGGTGCACTCCCTCTCCCCCTGTGGGAGAGGGTGGATCGCCGCGTAGCGGCGAGACGGGTGAGGGGTCTCTCTCCGCGTGCAAATCTCTCACGTTTGAATTTGCGGATAGATACCCCTCATCCGGCGCTCCGCGCCACCTTCTCCCACAAGGGTAGAAGGGAAGAAGAGTCACCGCCGCTCTTTCTTCTCCCTCGCGGGTGCCGGCTTGCGCGGCGCGGCGGGCCGTTGTGCGGCAGGGAGGCGCTGCTGGAAGCTGCCTGGTCGCTGCACGCCCGGCTGTTGAGCCGCGGGCGGTAGGCCCGGTTGCAATCCGGTGCGCGGGGTTTGCGGCTGTGGCGTCGTCGCCGGCTGCGGCGGCAGGGCCCCGCCGGGTTGCACGTTAGGCGGGCCGGTGCGTGACGGCTGCGTCTGCGGCGCGCCGCGGGGCGGCGTGCCTGGTCCGGTGCGCGGTGCGCCGGCCGGTTGTCCTGCACCTTGGCGCTGACCGCGTTGCTGTTGCCCTTGTTGCTGCTGACCCTGGCCCGCACGCGGCGTGCCCGGTTGCACGGCGCCGCCTTGCTGGCCTTGCCGTTGCGGCGGCTGCGCGCCTTGCCGGCCTGGCGTGCCCGGCGGTTGCTGACCCGGACGGATGTTCTGGCCGGGCTGGCCGTTCGGCCGCTGCGGCTGTTGGCCAGGTGCGGTCGCCGGCCGCAATTGCTGTTGCTGCGGCGGTTGGACCGGCCGCGGAATGCGGCTGACCGCGGCCGGATTGGCCCGGCGGAAGTCGCGCTGTTCGGTGACGATCTGGCGTCCGGTGGTCTGCGCCAGATGCACCTGGCCGACGAAGCCGCGGTCGCGCGCGATCTGCTGTGCGGGAATCGTGATCGGCACCGCGGCGAAGCGCATGATTCCGGCAGTGGCCGCGCCGGGCCGGATCGCAAAGCCGCTGGCGCCTTGCGTCAGCGCGCCGAGCCGCGTGCCGCTGCTGCGGTCGTCGACGTCGATGTGGCCGACGCGGCCGTCGGCATCGGGATAGAGCTTGATGTTGACGTTGCGCGCGCTGCTCGCTGCCGCGCCCTCCGGCACGTCGACGACGCCGGTGGTGCCGCGGATGCCGAGCGTCGCGGTCGGGGTCGTGATCTTCATGTCGCCGGTCTTCGCCACGGCGGCCGCGACGAAGGCGACCGTGCCCTTGCCGACGTCGAAGATCGCGGAGTTCTGCTTGCCGCCGTCCTCGTAGACGTAATTGTCGATGGTGATCTTCGAGGAGGCGGAGAGATTGAACGTGGTGGCATCGTCGAAGGTGATGCCGAGCGAGGAGTTCGACGAGGTCTGCACCACGTCGTTGAGATAGATGTCGTCGCGCACGCGCAGAGGATAGGAATTCTTGTCACGGATCACGGTGGCGATCCCCGTGACGGTCGCAACGTTGCCAATCGGCTCGACCGCGGCGGGTTGTGCGTCCGCGGCAGGCGTTGGCGAAGCGGAGGGCGCCGGGGAGGGAGCAGGGGACGGCTGAGCTTGTGGCTGCGTCTGCGCGAGCTCGATTGTCTCGGACGCGCGAGCCACGCTGCTGCCTGCCACCGGCAAAGCCGGCAGCATGAGCGCGAACACGAAGCGGCGCCAGGCCAGCATGGATGTCACGAAGAAGTCCCGGTGAGAACGCGAGGCGAGATCGGTTGATATCAGCCGGGGGGACCTGAATGGCGGATGAACATGCGTCGTACGGGAGCGACGAACGATCAAAGGGCGCGCTATGCTAACGAGGGACTAGCTGTCTCCGCATCGTCATGGCCGGGCTTGACCCGGCCATCCACGTCTTGACGTACGACGTTTAGAACGTGGATGCCCGGGACAAGCCCGGGCATGACGAGGAATTGTGCGCTCGGCGTGTCAGCTCACGCGCTTCCAGGTCTGGCCGCCGCAGAACATGCCGCCGAAGGCGCAGCCCTGCACGCGCATCGCATTCGGGCCCTTCATCGCGATGGTCGAGTCGTAATTGCGGCCGGAGTCGGGATCGTGGATGCGGCCGCTCCACTTCGAACCCTCGGGCTTCATGTTGATCAGGATGCGCTCATTGGTCTTCGCGGCGTAGCCGCAGAGATTGGCGCCGCACTGCTCGACCCGGACGTTGCCCTTGTTCTCTTCGGTTGCCCAGACGCCGATCGGCGAGTTGGCGACGACCACGGGCGCGGCGGCCACAGGGGCGGGAGCGGGCGCAGGAGCAATTGCGACCGGCGCGGGGGCCGGAGCAGGAGCCGCGACGGGCGCCGGCTGCGTGTTGGCGTCGAAGCCGACCGACGGCGCGGCGGCAACCGTCGGGGCCGGAGCGGCGGGAGCCGTGACGGCGGGCGCGGCCGGTGCAGTCGCCTGCACTGGCGCCTGCTGCACCGGAGCCGGCGCGGGCTGTGCAGTCGTCGTGCTTGGTGTGGTGTCGTCATCGTCCTTGGAGCCGCCAAGGCCCTTCAGGTTGATGTTGTTCAACTTGATCGGCTTGTCCGACAGGCCGGGTGCAACGATGGTCACGCAGTTGAGTGAGGCGCAATTGCGCGGCGTCTCGATGCGGATGTGCTGGCCCTCGATCTGGAATGCGATCGTGTTGCCGCCGGCGTGGGCGGCGGCGGTCGAGGCCAGAAAGAGCGCGGTGGCGGCGATGGCGAGCTTGTTCATGACAACCTCCGAAAATGGCGCGGTCCCGATATGGACTGAAGTCGCTGGTGGATGAAGCGTGGTTCGACCCTACGCCGGGGCCGCCCGGCGTTCTGTGATGGGGATCACAACGGTGGCGCGCGGTCTGGGTGAGGAAGCGCACATTCAGCGGAAGATCCTCTGCATAAGCTCGTGGCTGCACTCAGGGAGGCGTGGATGAAACGGCTTGCGACTTCGCTTGGCACCTTGATCGCACTGCTGGCGACTTCGCCCGCGGCCGAGGCCGGCTCCTATTCCTTCTCGATCGGCGGCCACCGCTTTCACGTCGAGGCGCCCAAGAGTTGCCGATCCGCGTCCTGCGTTTCAATCTCCAATCGCAGCCTTCGACCCTCCGAGGATGCCGACGCGAGGCCGGCCGCGCCGCCTACGCCTGCGCCGGTGGTCCAAGCGCCACAGCCGGTCTCGGTTGCTCCCGCCCGGCCAGCACCGGCGACATATGTCGCAACACCGCCGCCCGCTCCAGCCCCCGTCCTTGCCGCGACCATGTCGCAGCCGGTTGTGCCGCCGCCGGCCCCAAGACTCGAGACGTCAAGACTCGAGACGTCAAGACCCGAGGCGCTGAGCCCCAGTCCGCCAAGGATTGAGTTGCCGCACCTCGATCCGCCGCACATGGAGCCGCCAGCCGTTGCGAAGCCAGACATCAAACAGGCGGCACCGATCGCAGAGCGTAGCGACGACGAGCCGGGCTATACGGCGCTCGGCGAATGGGAGAGTGTCGGCGCCAAGGGCACGGTTCGGATCGAACGATGTGGACCTGCCCTGTGCGGTTTTGCGCTGACCGAGGCCTTGAGCCGGGGCGAGAGTGTGCTCGTCAACATGAAGCCGAAATCGCACGACGTCTGGACCGGCAGCATTTACAGTCGCACCAGCGGACGCACCTATTACGGAAGGATGACGCTGAAGAGCTCCGGCAGGCTCTATGTCGAGGCCTGCGCGATCGGCCGCTTCTGGTGCTCGGGCAACGACTGGACGCGGGTCGAGGAGCCGCGCGAGCAAATGATGACGACGTCGCGGCAATGGAGCGCGCGGTCGTAGGGTGGGCAAAGCGAAGCGTGCCCACGATTCATCTCGAATTGAACTGCCAGATGGTGGGCACGGCGCAAGTCCGCCTTTGCTCACCCTGCGGCACTCGCTTGAAGCAGACGCCTCATCCGGCGCTTCGCGCCACCTTCTCCCACAAGGGGGGAAGGAAGAAGAACGGCCCTTGATGAGCCGCTAGATCATGCCGATCACGATGGCGCCGACGAAGGCCATGGCGAGGTACGCGGTGACTACGCTCAGTCTCCCGGCGAACGTCATGAGATCGCTTCCTCCATGCGCGCCGCTTTGCGCGCTGGCCTCATGGTTAACAGAGAGTGGCCTTGCGAAAAAGTCAGCCCTGCTGTCGCTCGGTCCTGCCGGCGCCCCGGCACGCGCGGGGCCTTATGGTTAAAGAACCCTGAAATCAACGTGTTGAAGAGTCTTTAAGTAAATTCACCCAACGTGCGTGCATGACGCGCGGAGTTCGTTTGTATCTCGTCGGCTCCATCGTCCTTGTTTCGCTAGCGGGTTGCGGACGCGGCTTCTTCCAGGCCGAACGCGAACCGTGGCGGGCCGAGGCTGAAGCCGCTTGCCTGAAATCGGGCGCGGTGAAAGAGGGGCCGGACCTCGTCCGGATCGACCCGATCTCCGGGCCCGGCATGTGCGGCGCCGAGTTTCCGCTCAAGGTCGCCGCCATCGGCGAGGCCTCGAGCAGCTACGGCTTTGCCGACGAAGAGCTGCGCCCGCCCGGCAGCATCGGCGGCCAGCCGCGCTGGCCGGTAACACAGCCGCGGTCGAATTATCCGGCGTCGTCCTATCCGCAACGCTCGAATTATCCTGAAGCCGCGGTGCGCCAGCCAGCCGGCTATGGTGCATCGTCCGGGCCGGTGTCGCTGAATGCGCCCGGCGTGGCGGCGCAGGAGGATGAGATCGACCTGCCGCCCGACGGCACCGATGCCGCGGGCGCGGCGCGCTACATGAATTCGCCGAGCTATCCGGCGCGACCGGCACCGTACTCGCAGGCACCCGCCCAGCCGCCGCCGCGCCTTGGTCCCGCGCAGGGCAATCCCGTCACGGCCGTCGGTCCGGTCGCGATCAAGCCGACCGCGACGCTCGCCTGTCCGATCGTGTCCGAACTCGACCGCTGGCTCGCCGACACGGTGCAGCCGTCTGCGATGCGCTGGTTCGGCGTCCGCGTCGCCGAGATCAAGCAGATCTCCGCCTATTCCTGCCGCGGCATGAACGGCAATCCGCATTCTCACATCTCCGAGCACGCCTTCGGCAACGCGCTCGACATCGCCGCCTTCGTGCTCGCCGACGGCCGCCGCGTCACCGTGAAGGACGGCTGGCGGGGCATGCCGGAGGAGCAGGGATTCTTGCGCGACGTGCAGTCCGGCGCCTGCGCGCATTTCACCACGGTGCTCGCGCCGGGGTCGAACGTCTATCACTACGATCACATCCACGTCGATCTGATGCGCCGCGCCAGCCGCCGCCTGATCTGCCAGCCCGCCGCCGTCTCGGGCGAAGAGGTCGCCTCGCGTGCGCAGTCGCGCCGCCCCTATGCCAATGCGCACGAAACCTCAGTCACCGGTTCGCTCGGTGTGCGCAAGAGCGCGACGCGCAAGCGCGAGGAAGACGACTACGCCGACGACTAGGTGCCTTCGCCGGGTCTGGACCGGCCGCCCACCCGCTGAGACCGGTCTGTTCAAGCAGCGCTGTGTGTTCGGCAAAGCGTAGTTGGCGCGCAAAAATTTGCGCGGTCGTGATTTTCAGTCAAGCCATTGAATAGTTATCGCTATTCGCGCGCCGACGGGCTTTTCCCGTGGTTGGCACATTCGCTGCATTGAGGTGCTGCAACGAAGCGGCGCTGCCGGCGCTGTGAGCCATCGGAACCCGTCATGCAGATGTCTGTCACCCCGCATTATTCGGATCTCGAGCAGCGCGTGCTGTCGCGCATCACGGAGGAGCGCTGGCTTGAGCTGGCATCGGAGCTGATCCGCACGGGACAGCCGCGCTCCGGCAATCCGCTCGATCCGGATCTGCCGCCTGCCGAGGAGGAGGCCATCTCCATGCTGGTCGCGGGCAAGCTCGAAGCCCTCGGCATGGTGGTCACCAAGCATAGCGCGCAACCGCACCGGCCGAATGTTCTCGGCGTGCTGAAAGGACGGGAGGGTGCGCCGTCGCTGATCCTCAACGATCACCTCGACACTTATCCGGTGGCCGAGCCCGAGAAATGGCACATGACCGATTTCGATCCGTTCAAGGCCACGCGCCACGGCGATCTGCTCTACGCGCGCGGTACCTCCGACACCCGCGGCAATCTTGCGGCCTCGCTGCTCGCGGTGCAGGCGCTGATCGAAGAGGGCGTGATATTCGATGGCACCTTGATGTGCTGCTACACCGTCGATGAGGAGCGCAACGGCACCGAGGGCTCGATCTACATGCTGAACAAGGTCGGCCTCACTGCCGACTACGAGATCACCGCCGAGCCGACTGCGTGGGGCGACGTCAGCAAGGATTGGGGCATGAACCTCTCGGTGGCGAATTCCGGCCACTGCCTGGTCGAGGTCACGGTCGAAGGCATCAAGTCGCATATCTGGCGCCCCGACATCAGCGTCAACGCCATCATGGAGGCCGCGAAGCTGCTGCCGAAGCTGAAGGAGATGGCTTTCACGCACGTGCCCAGCAAGTTCATGGGACACACGCCGCCCTGCTGCTCGGTGGTCCGTATCCGCGGCGGCCTGCCCGGCGAGATGCAGTTCTCACCCGATGCCTGCACGATCACGCTCGCGGTGGTCGGCATCGTGCCGGGCATGACGCTCGGAAGCGTGATCTCCGACATCGAGCGTCTCGGGCAGCAGACATTCGCGGGCGTCAACGACGTCAAGGTCGGGGTGCGCCAGGTGCCCGGCTCGCTGTTCGTCAACGCGACCGAACCGGTGCCGGTCGAGGAAGAGCCTTGCCGCTCCCTGCGCGCGGTCTATCGGCGCCTGATGGGCCGCGAACCCGGCGTCAACCGCAAGAACGCGTTCAACGACACGATCCGCTTTCGTGAGGCCGGCATCAACGCAGTGACGTTCGGGCCCGGCGAGGACGGCTGGGCCGTCGACAACGAGAACATCTCGATCACCAAGTCGGTGATGGCGACGCGGATCTATGCGCTGACCGTCATGCAGATCCTGGGCGTGCGTGCATGAGCGTCGAGGCAAGCCACATGGCCATTCCGATCTCGGCAGATCGCACGCGGCGCGGCAATCTGCGGCTGAGGGTCCCGAAGGTCTCGCGATCGGTCCTGCTCTCGATGCTCACGATTGCCATGCTGCTGGCCTGCTGGGCCATCGTCACGGAGACGGGCTGGGCCAACGAGTTGTTCCTGCCGAAGCCGCAAGCGGTCTGGGCAGCGTTCATCAAGACGATGACGAAGGGTTACCAGGGCGCGACGCTGCTCCAGCATCTCGGCGCCAGTCTGTATCGCATCCTGACGGCTTTCGCGCTGGCCTGCCTCGTCGGCATTCCGCTCGGCGTCCTCATGGGCGTGTCGCGCAACGCCCGCGCGCTGCTCAATCCGCTGATCGAATTCTACCGGCCGCTGCCGCCGCTCGGACTCTATACATTGCTCGTGATGTGGCTCGGCATCGGCGAGAGCTCGAAGCTGTCGCTGCTGTTCCTTGCCGGTTTGCCCGGTATCGTCATCTCGACGATCCAGGCCGTGACGAGCGTCGATCCCGTCTACGTGCGTGCCGCACAGTCACTCGGCGCGACCCGGCGCCATCTGCTGTTCCACGTCTATCTGCCAGCCGCAGGGCCTTTGATCCTGGCCGGCATGCGCATCTCGCTCGGTTTCACCTACACCGTTCTGGTCGCTGCCGAGATCGTCGCGGCATCAGCTGGCATCGGCTGGATGATCTGGGATGCTGCAAAGTTCCTGCTGTCCGACGTCGTGATCATGGGCCTGATCGTGCTTGGCCTAACCGGCGTCGTGCTCGATCT
Source organism: Bradyrhizobium amphicarpaeae (assembly GCF_002266435.3). NCBI lineage: Bacteria > Pseudomonadati > Pseudomonadota > Alphaproteobacteria > Hyphomicrobiales > Nitrobacteraceae > Bradyrhizobium > Bradyrhizobium amphicarpaeae. The sequence goes on along the minus strand of NZ_CP029426.2, from coordinate 5,719,504 downwards.
CATCATGCGCGGGATCGCGAAACTGTTGATGCCATGGGCCTGAAATCCAATCCTGATCGAGGGGGATCGATACGATGAAGAGATTTGTTGCCACGCTCGCACTTGCCACGCTCGCGTTCACGTCCACTCTGCGCGCCGAAGACAAGCCGGCGAAAGTGACCGTCGGCTATCTGAATCTGGTGAATGCCCAGCTCGTTACCAAGCATCTCGGCCTGCTCGCCAAGGAGATGCCGGGCGTCGACATCAAATACGTGAAGGTTGGTGGTGGCGGCGACATGCTGCGCGCGATCGCCGGCAATGACGTCGACTTCGGCGGCCTCGGCAACCCACCGACCGCGATCGGCGCGACCCGGGCCCTGCCGATCAAGGGCATCCTCGTCATCAACATGCTCGACTATGTCGAATCAATGGTGGTTCGTGCCGACAAGAACATCACCTCGCTCAAGGACCTCAAGGGCAAGACCGTCGCCGCGCCCTTCGGTTCGACGACACACTATCTGCTGCTCCAGGCTTTGAAGGACGAAGGTGTCGATCCCGCATCGATGAAGATTATCGACCTCGCGCCGTCGGACATTGCGGCGGCCTGGCTTCGCGGCGACATCGACGCCGCCTGGTTCTGGGAGCCAAATCTCGACAAGGCCGTGAAGAATGGCGGCAAGATCCTCGTTACCTCGGGCGAGATGGCGAAGCGCGGCTACCCGACCTGGGACATCGGCGTCGTCATGAACGCGTTCGCGCAGAAATATCCGTCCTACGTCGAGAAGTTCGTCAAGGCCGAATGCGAAGGTATCGATTTCTGGCTCAAGAACCCGGACAAGACCGCCGAGATCATCGCGGAGGAGCTTTCCCTTCCGCTCGAGGACGCGACGCGCATGATGAAGGGCACCGGGATGGTCCCCTGCAGCAAGCAGCTCACGGACGAGTATCTCGGCACGTCCGCGAAGAAGGGCAAGTTCGTCGACACGCTGGTCTCGACTGCCGATTTCCTGGTGAAGCAGGAGCGTCTGCCGAAGCTGTTGCCGCGTGCCGACTTCGAGGCTTTCATCCAGCCGGCCTATATCGAGAAGGTGATCGGCCGCTAAAACCGGTGCCGGCGGCCTCGTTCTCGCCGGCACCTCCTGTCCTTGCAAGCACGTGACCGACATGGATATCTCGCCCCGCAAACTCCGCGCCGCCTATCGCAGCGGCAGCTTCCGGCCGTCCGACGTCGCCGCGCATGTGCTGTCGCGTCTGAATGGCGCCGACCAGAGCGGTGTCTGGATATCGACGGCAAGTCCCGGGAACGTCATGGCCGCTGCGCGTGCGCTCGACGCGCGCATCGGTGAGATCGATAAGTTGCCGCTCTATGGGCTCGTCTTCTCGGTGAAGGATTGCATCGACGTCGCAGGGGAGCAGACGACGTCGGCCTGTCCCGAATTCGCCTATGTGGCGAACGAGACCAGTCCGGTGGTGGCTGACGCCGTTTCGGCCGGCGCAATCTATGTCGGCAAGACCAACATGGACCAGTTCGCGACCGGGCTCGTTGGTGTCCGCTCGCCTTATGGCATCGCACGCAATCCGCACAATCCGGACTACATTCCTGGCGGCTCCAGCTCGGGCGCGGCGGTGTCGGTCGCAACGGGCACATCGTCCTTCGCGTTCGGAACTGACACCGGCGGGTCGGGCAGGGTGCCCGCATCCTATTGCGGCGTGACCGGCTTCAAGCCAGCGCCGGGAGCTTTCAGCCAGCGCGGCATGGTCTATGCGTGCCGGAGCTTCGACACCATCTCGCTTTACACGCGCGATCCATCCGACGGGTACGACGTGTATCGCGTGCTGGCGCGCCGCGATCCCGCCGATAGCTTTTCGCCGTTGGAGTGCGCCGGATGGACAGAGCAGGCGTCGCCCGCGCGGCCGCTGAGGATCGCCACGCCGCGCCTCGATCAGCTCAAATTCTTCGGCAACCCGGAGACGGAGAGACTGTTCGGCGACGCATTGCATCGGCTGCGCCGGCTCGATCTGCCGGTCGTAGCCGTCGATTTTTCGCCGTTCACCTCGATCAACGATCTCATGTTCTTCGGTCCGTTCCTTGCGGAGCGCGACGTTTCGATCGGTGCGTTTCTCGATGCTCATCCCGATGCGGGGGTCAAGATCGTGCGCGATATCGTCCTCGGCAGCCGGAAGTTCTCTGCAGCTGATGCTTATCGCGCGTCCTATGCAGTCAAGGAGGTCCAGCGCGGCCTTCGCGCTTTCTGGGACGCCCATGACGCTTTGGTCGTGCCAACCGTCGGAACGGTGCTGCGCATCCAAGATGTGGCGCGCGATCCGCTGACGGCCAACTTCAACAACGGCTACTACACGAATTACGCCAACCCGCTCGGCCTCGCTGCGATTGCGGTTCCGAACGCGATGACCGGGGCAGGGGTGCCCTACGGTGTAACGTTCCTGGCTCCGGCCGGGCGCGAGCGTCTGCTGGCTGACCTCGCCCGTGCATTCACCGATTCGGCGGTCGGGCATTGAGCGTTCACGCCGCGTTGCAATCCGCTCCGAGACCTCCTAGCCTTCGAGGCGTCACTCGAGGGGAGACAGATGGTGGGGCGCGGTCATGCCCATGAGGTCACCGATCCCGGTCAGTCCTGCGAGGAGGCCCCACGCGGCACCGGTCGCTACGTGCTGAAGGCCCTGGGCAAGCCTGACCTGGACCTGGTGATGCGGACCGGCAGGTTGGTGACCTACCAGAACCGCGAATATTTGTTGCGGGAAGGCGAGCCGGCGAACGGCATCCACGTCATTCTTAGCGGCATCGTCGAAAGTACGCATGCCGGCACGCAAGGTCGCGAATTGATGCTGGCGACGTGGGAGGCCGGCGACTTTGTGGGTGCCCCCTATATTCTCGGCGACCACCGGCATAGCTGGTCGGCGCGCGCGCTCGGCCGGGTCGAGGCCCTTCACCTCGACCAGGACTCGCTACGCCGTTTGATCGGGCAGTCCCCCTCGTTCGCTGTCGCGCTGATCGAATGTCTCGGTTTCAAGGGCGAGACCTATTCGATGCTGGCGCAGACACTGGCGGGGCAGAAGGCGGCGGAACGGCTGGTGCTGCTGCTGGTCAAGCTTTGCGAGAATGCCGCGCAGGACGAGAGCGGCCCAATCTCGCTCGGCCGCATCACGCAGGCCAATCTCGCCCGCATGATCGGCGCGACGCGGCAGTCGATCAGCCTGATCCTCAACCGCCTTCAGGATGACGGGATCATCACGACCGGTCCGACGAAGATGGTCGTCAACGATCTCGCGGCGTTGAGGAAGCAGGTGACCGACTAAAGCGTTCTCGTCGTCACTTCGAGGACGCGTTGGTCGGAACCAGGCCCATGCAGAGCTGCACCTCGCCCGGCACGTTGTAGGTGCGCATGATGTGGCGGCTGTCGCGCAAGCCGGATGCTTCACGCTGCACCACGAACATCCAGAGTGCCTGACCAGCTTCGAGCACCAGCTTGCGCCTGGCCTGCTGCTGCAATGGCGCCAAATCCGATTGCGCATGAGCGGCGTCGAATTCGCGCAAGCGTGTCAGTGCCTGTTCGAGTGTGCGCCCCATCCGCCCGAGCGCTGAGGCTTGCTCCTGGACGATCTCGTAGTGGAGGATATCGACGGGCGGGCGAAGGTCACGGGACATGGCCGCAAATATAGTGCCGCCTGACCGGTCCGCGCAACGCGCGGCTACTTCGCCCGATACGCCGCCAGGAACATCCGCGTTGCGCTGTCGACCACCTCGGTCATGCGCTCCTCCGACGGCGCGGGCGCGGCCTGGAATACGAAGGGCAGGAAGAGGGAGGCCTTGCACAGCTCCATGAACTGCGAGGCGGCGAGGTCGCAATCGCCGATCTCGAGATTGCCGGAAGCGACACGAGCCTGGAGGAAGGCGGAGAGGCGGTTGATGCTTTTGTCGAGCACGCGCGCATAGTAGCGGCGGCCGACATCCGGCATGCGTTCGGCGATCGCCATCACGGTGCGGATCGCCGATCCGCCACCGGGCCGGCAGACCAAATGAAGATAGGCGAGGCCGAATTCCTTCAACGTGGTCTCGGCATCGCGCGCGGGATCGAAACTGAACACGACCTGGCCGTGCTGGAGCGCCTCCTGCTCGAGGATGGCTTCGAACAGCGCGCATTTGTCGGCGAAGTAGACGTAGAGCGTGCCCTTGGAGACCTGCGCCGCGCGCGCGATCTCGCCCATGCTGGCGCCGTCAAACCCCAGATCCATGAACACCTTACGGGCACCGTCCAGGATCTGGCGACGTTTGGAGCCGTCCTCCTCCTGGATGACGTGCAGATGATCGCGGCCGGCTACAACCATTGGTTCAGGGTCTCGGCAGGTTTTTGAATCGGGTCTGCGGCCATGAAACCCGAATAAAGGATTCTCGTCAGTAGGGTCCAGCCGGGAATATTATGTATATTGACCGAACCGTTCGGTCAATGATATTTGGATTGGCGAGAGGGAGCAGGCCGCATGCCGGCTGCCTCCTTGATCGCGCTTTTTTGGGGAGGCCTTTTATGGCCGTATCGAGAGACCAGGTTGCGCGCGTCCTTCGCGAGGAAACGGTGGAGGCGCACGCGGACGGCGATGCTGCGATCGAGAACGCCGCGCCGCTTGCCGAGCAATTGCGGTCTCACTTGGCCGAGGAAGCCAAGCGCCGCACCGCCGAGGCGCCGGAGAAGCCCGTGACCGACAAGCCGGCCGCACCTGAGCCTAACGCACCGGCCGCCGGCGCCCCCAAATCCGGCAAGCGCAAATTCGTCCTGATGGGCGTCGGCCTCGTGCTGGCGCTCGCGGCCGCGAGCTATGCCGGCTACTATACGCTGGTCGGACGCTTCTACATCTCCACCGATGACGCCTATGTCCGCGCCAACAACACCATGCTGGGCGCGCGCGTTGCCGGCCACATCGCCTCGATCCTCGCCGGCGACAACACGGCGGTGAAAGCGGGCGACATCGTCTTCCGCATCGACGACGGCGACTACAAGATCGCGGTCGACGCCGCCGCGACCAGGATCGCGACCCAGCAGGCCACCATCGATCGCATCGGCCGCCAGGTCGCCGCGCTCGACAGCCAGGTCGCCCAGGCCAAGGCACAGCTCGCCTCGGCCGAGGCGGGCCTCAAGCGCGCCGATCTCGACTATGAGCGCCAGCAGGCGTTGAGCAACAAAGGGTTTGCCTCGCGAGCCGTATTCGAGAGCTCGGAAGCCGGACGCGACCAGGGCGCCGCCGCGGTCAAGGCCGCGCAGGCCGCCTACGACGTTGCAATCAGCAACGTCGACGTCGCCAAGGCGCAGCAGGCCGAAGCGCAGGCCCAACTCGCCGAGCTCAAGACCACGCTCGCCAAGGCGGAGCGCGATCTGGCCTTCACCGCGGTGCGTGCGCCGGTTGGCGGCACGTTCTCCAATCGCCTGGTCAACACCGGCGACTTCGTCGCGGTCGGCCAGCGCCTCGGCAACATCGTGCCGCTCGACGACGTCTATATCGATGCCAATTTCAAGGAAACCCAGCTCAAGCGCATTCGTCCCGGCCAGCCGGTGACGATCAAGGTCGATGCCTACGGCATGCGCAAGTTCTCCGGTGTCGTCGACAGCATCGCGGCGGGCTCGGGCTCGGTGTTCACGCTGCTGCCGCCCGACAACGCCACCGGCAATTTTACCAAGATTGTGCAGCGCGTGCCGGTCCGCATCCGCGTGCCGAAGTCGGTGGCGAAGCAGAACCTGCTCCGTGCCGGCATGTCGGTCTATGCGACCGTCGACACCAACAAGGGCGCGGCCGACGCCGACAGCGAGGTCGACCTCGACGATCCCACCGCGATCCACCCGCAGTAGACAACCCGCGCATTGCGAGGTCGGACGATGGCCAACGCCACCACCGCTTCACCCGCCATGATCGCGAATCCCGCTTCGGAGCGCATCGCGCCGAAGCGGCTGTTCGCGTTCATCATCATGGTGTTCGGGATGTTCATGTCGATCTTGGACATCCAGATCGTCTCGGCCTCCCTCAGCGAGATCCAGGCGGGCCTGTCGGCGAGCTCCAGCGAAGTCTCCTGGGTCCAGACCGCCTATCTGATCGCCGAGGTCATCGCGATCCCGTTGTCGGGTTTCCTGTCGCGCGCCTTCGGCACGCGGCTGCTGTTCGCGATCTCCGCGGCCGGCTTCACCGCCTCGAGCCTGCTCTGTGGCTTCGCCACCACCATCGAGCAGATGATCCTCTGGCGCGCGCTTCAGGGATTCCTCGGCGCCGGCATGATCCCGACGGTGTTCGCCTCGGCCTACACCGTGTTCCCGCGCACGAAATTCCACATCGTCGGCCCCATCATCGGGCTGGTCGCGACGCTGGCGCCCACGATCGGGCCGACGGTCGGCGGCTACATCACGGACCTGATGTCGTGGCACTGGCTGTTCTTCATCAACGTCGTGCCCGGCATCGGCATTACCCTCGGCGTGCTGGCGCTGGTCGATTTCGACGAGCCGCATTTCGAGCTGCTCGACCGCTTCGACTGGTGGGGCCTGACGTTCATGGCCGGCTTCCTCGGCACGCTGGAATACGTGCTGGAAGAGGGGCCGCAATATGAATGGATGCAGGACACCTCGGTTGCGATCTGCGCCTGGATCTGCGCGATCTCGGCGATCGCCTTTTTCTGGCGCGTCTTCACGGCCGCCGAACCGATCGTCAATTTGCGCACGTTCTCCGACCGCAATTTCGCCGTGGGCTGCACGTTGCAGTTCTGCATCGGCATCGGGCTCTATGGCCTGACCTACATCTATCCGCGCTATCTCGCCGAGGTGCGCGGCTACAGCGCGCTGATGATCGGCGACACCATGTTCGTCTCCGGCATCACCATGTTCCTGGTGGCGCCGCTGGTCGGCCGGCTCATGGCGAAATTCGACATGCGCTACATGATCGCGTTCGGTCTCGTCGTGTTCGCACTCGGCTCCTACCAGATGACCTGGATCACGCGGGACTATGATTTCTATGAATTGCTGGTGCCGCAAATCCTGCGCGGCGTCGGCATGATGTTCGCGATGGTCCCGACCAACAACGTCGCACTCGGCACGCTGCCCCCCGACAAGGTGAAGAACGCGAGCGGCGTGTTCAATCTGATGCGCAATCTCGGCGGCGCGCTCGGCCTTGCCGTCATCAACACCGTGCTCAACGACCGCACCGACCTCCATATCACCCGCTTGCAGGAGCGCGTGACCTGGGGCAACGCCACCGCCACCGAAACCCTCAGCATGTTCATGCAGAAATTTCAGGGCCTTGGCGATTCAACGCTGATGGCGATGAAGCAGCTCTCCCAGCTGGTTCATCGTCAGGCTGTAGTGATGAGCTTTGGCGATGCGTTCTTTATCCTGGCGCTGTTCTATCTCTCTCTCAGCTTCCTGGTGGTGCTGCTGAAGAGGCCGCCGTCGCCGTTCGGTGCTGGTGGCGACGCGCACTAATTTGCAACACTCGTCCGTGATTTCGCGCGGGCCCCGTTGCAAATTGCAAACGGCGCATCTATAAAGCGCGCCTCATTCATTCGAACCGGGGAGAGATTTGCATGATTTCGTCGCATTCGCAGATCGTACGCCCGCGCTCGATGATGGCCTGGTTCGGGATGTACGCGGCCTGCTAGAGGCCTCTTCCGCCAGCTTCGATTGGACCCGGGTTTAGACCACGCGTTCCGATCGCTTCTCTTCCAAGTCAAAACCAACTTCAAGTGACGCCGTCTTGGCCCTCGCGGCCGATCTGCGTCCATCGATGGAGCCGGCCCGCCAAGCGGCCGGATGATGTCATGACCATTCCGTCAAAAAGGCCCGCGGCGATCCGTCTGGTGCTGCCCTTCGTGTTCCGGCACTGGCTGAAGCAGCCGGGACGGGGCCTGATCGTGGCCGGCGGCCTGCTGGGTGCCACCATCGCCGACCTGTTCATGCCGGTCTTCTCGGGCCGGCTGGTCGATGCGCTGACGCGCGGCCCGTCCGATCCCGATGCGCGCCATGCCGCGCTCATTGCCTTCGGCGCCATCGTGGCGCTCGGCGCGGCCTCCGTGGTGCTGCGGCTCACCGGCCTGCAGGCGATCGTGCCGTTCACGCTGAAGACCATGTCGGACGTCGCGCAGGAGGCTTTCATCCGTGTGCAGCGCTTCTCCACCGACTGGCACGCAAACTCCTTCGCGGGTTCGACCGTGCGCAAGATCACGCGCGGCATGTGGGCGCTCGACCTGCTCAACGACACCATCCTGATGGCGCTCGCGCCCTCGCTGCTGGTGTTGATCGGCTCGATGGTTCTGATCGGGATGCACTGGGCCTCGCTCGGCGTGGTGATCGCGGTAGGCGCGTTCTTCTACATCACCGTCACCGTCGTGTTCTCGACGCGCTATATCGCGCCGGCCGCGCGCATCTCCAACGCCTGGGACACCAAGGTCGGCGGCACGCTTGCGGATGCCCTGACCTGCAACGCGGTGGTGAAGTCGTTCGGCGCGGAGGCGCGCGAGGATTCGCGGCTTGCCCGTGTCATCAACCGATGGCGGGTGCGGGTGCGGCGGACCTGGCTGCGCTACAACTACACGGCCATGGCGCAGCTGTCGCTGCTGCTCTGCCTCCGCACGTCCGTGATCGGCGGCGCGGTGCTGTTGTGGATGTCGGGACGCGCCTCGCCCGGTGACGTGACTTATGTGCTGACCAGCTACTACATCATCCACGCCTATTTGCGTGATGTCGGCATGCACATCAACAACCTCCAGCGCTCGGTCAACGACATGGACGAGCTGGTGGCGATCCATGCCGAGCCGATCGGCATCGCCGATGCGGCCGATGCGCGGCCGATCGCGATCGAGGGCGGCGAGATCGTGTTCGACGACGTGACGTTCCACTATGGCGGCCATCGCGCGCCGCTCTATGACGGGCTGTCGGTGACGATCCGGGCCGGTGAACGGGTCGGCCTGGTCGGACGCTCCGGCTCCGGCAAGACCACCTTCGTCAAGCTGGTGCAGCGGCTCTACGACGTCACCGGCGGCCGGGTGCTGATTGACGGACAGGACATCGCATTGGCCACGCAGCAATCGCTGCGCAGCCAGATCGCGATCGTGCAGCAGGACCCGATCCTGTTCCACCGCTCGCTCGCCGAGAACATCGCTTATGGCCGGCCCGGAGCCAGCCTCGAAGCGATCGAGCACGCGGCGCGACTGGCCAATGCGCACGACTTCATCCTGCGCCTGCCGAAGGGTTATGGCACGCTGGTCGGCGAGCGCGGCGTGAAACTGTCGGGCGGCGAGCGGCAGCGCGTGGCGCTGGCGCGCGCCTTCCTGGCGGACGCGCCGGTGCTGATCCTGGACGAGGCGACATCGAGCCTCGATTCGGAATCCGAGGCGTTGATTCAGGAGGCGATGGAGCGGTTGATGAAGGGCCGCACCTCGATCGTGATCGCGCACCGGCTGTCGACGGTGCGCAGCCTCGATCGCATCCTGGTGTTCGATCGCGGCGAGATCGTCGAGCAGGGCACCCATGCCACGCTCGCGGGCAAGCCGGGAGGCATCTATCGCGGCCTGTTCGAGCGCCAGGTGGTCGAGCTCGGGCACGTCGCAGCGGCGGAGTGAGGCTGGACGGCTGCGGGACCAAAGTCCCGCAGCCGCCCAGCCAAGGAATCCGCCAAGGAATGCGTCAAGGATGGAATGAGATGAAAGACCTGACGAACGGCTCCATCGTGAGACACATCCTGGTCATGACGCCGCCGATCATGGCCGGCATGATCTCGATCATGATCTGCCAGCTGGTCGATCTGTATTTCGTGTCGGGCCTGGGCGATGCCGCCGTCGCGGGTGTCGCGGCGGCCGGCAATGCCGGCTTTCTCGTCAACGGGCTGATGCAGGTGCTCGGCGTCGGCACGGTCGCGCTGATCGCGCATGCCGTGGGACGCAAGGATCGGGCGGACGCCAATCTGATCTTCAACCAGGCGGTCGCGCTGTCGGTGCTGTTCGGCCTGTTGACGCTGGTCGCGGGAGCAGTGCTGTCGCGCGCCTACATGCGTTCGATCGCCGCGGACCAGGCCACGATCGAGGCGGGAACCATTTATCTGCTGTGGTTCATGCCGGCGCTCGCTCTGGAATTCGTCATGCAAGTGATTGCCTCCGCGCTCCGCGCGACCGGCATCGTGCGCCCCGCCATGTTGGTGCGGATCGTCGCGGTCGCCATCAACATCGCGCTGGCGCCGGTGCTGATCTCGGGCTGGGGCACCGGCTACGCGCTCGGCGTCGCCGGCGCGGGGCTGGCGAGTTCGATCGCGGTCGCCATCGGCGCTCTGATGCTGCTGGCGTATTTCCGCAAGGTCGAGCGCTATGTCGCCTTCAATCCAGCGCAATGGCGTCCGCAGCCGCACCATTTGAAACGCATTCTCAACGTCGGCCTGCCCGCCGGCGGCGAGTTCGCGATGATGTTCATCTTCATGGCGGTGGTCTACTATGTGCTGCGTGATTTCGGCGCGGCGGCACAGGCCGGCTTCGGCATCGGGCAGCGCGTGCTCGGCCTGATCAACATGCCGGCGCTTGCGGTCGGGCTGGCAGCCGGGCCGATCGCCGGCCAGAATGTCGGCGCAGGCAACGCTTCGCGCGTGCGGGAAACTATCGTCAAGGCCGCTTTGATCGTCACGATCGTGATGACCGGCTTCATGATCCTGGCGCAGTTGAAGCCGGAACTGCTGCTCGCCGGGTTCTCGAACGACCGCGAGACGATGGACATCGCCTACCTGTTTCTGCGGATCATCTCGCTCAACATGGTGGCGCAGGGGCTGATCTTCACCTGCTCGAGCATGTTCCAGGCCCTCGGCAACACCAGGCCGGTGCTCTTGAGCTCGGCGACGCGGGTGTTCACCTACTCGCTGCCGGCGATCTGGCTCTCGACGCGGCCGGGCTTTCGCATGGAATACGTCTGGTACCTGTCGGTCGCGGCGACAATGTTGCAGGCGGGCTTGAGCCTGTGGTTGCTGCACCGCGAGTTCGGGAAGCGCCTGACTTCGGCGCCGAAAGAGAAGGCCCCAGAGCAGGAGAGCGCCGAACCCGTTGCGCCTCTCGCCCGCGAGCCTGCGTAACGGCAGCTTGTTCCATCCTGCCTGCTCCGGCTAACTTGCCGGGCGGTGGGGATGGTGGGCTGCAGAAGGGCCAATGACCAGAGCGACGAACGAGCCGCAGGCGGCGTCATGGCTCTCCATGATCTGGGCGACGCGCTATCGCACGCCGGCCCGCTTCGTCGCGCTGATCGCGCTGCTGCTGCCGTGGACCACGACCGGGCTGATTTTCGCGCTCATCCCCTGGCTGATCGCCTTCGCGTTCCTCGATCTGCGCGCATTTCCACGCTCGCTGCTTCGCCCGGTCTGCGTGCTGCCGATCGCGCTGGTCATGCTCGCCGCCGTCGGCACGCTCTGGTCGGATGCGCCATGGCCGGAACGGATCCATGCGATCGCGCCGGCGACGAAGCTGCTGGTCATTCCGCTCCTGATCTACCAGTTCGAGCGCTGGCCGTACGGCCATTGGGTGTTTTTCGCCTTCCTCGCGTCCTGCGCGGCGCTGATGCTCTATTCCTTCGCCGTCGCCATCGACCCGGCACTCTCGCTGAAGCTCTATCTGTCGCGCGGGCCCTACAAGGTCGAAAGCGGGATCGCGGTACGCAACTATATCGACCAGAGCCAGGAATTCGCGCTCTGTGCGCTCGCGCTGATCTATCCGGCGTGTCCCTGCTGCGACAACGCCGCGTCGGCATCGCCGCACTGCTTGCGGCACTTGCGATCGGGTTCCTGGCCAACATGATCTTCGTCGTGGTGTCGCGCACGGCGCTGGTGACGCTGCCGATCCTGGTGGTGGTGTTCGCGCTCCTGCATCTGCGCCGGCGCGCGGCGCTGCTCGCGGCAGGCGCGATGGCGCTGGCGGCCGTGCTGCTCTTTGGCGTGTCTCCGCATCTGCGTACGACGGTTGCGAAATTTCAGGCCGATTATGAGGCGAGCGTGCAGGATGGTCAGGTCAGCGGCATGGGCTCACGGCTGGAATATTGGCGAAAGTCGCTGGGCTTCATCGCCGATGCACCGCTGGTCGGTCACGGCACCGGCGCGATCCGCAGCCTGTTCGCAAACGCGGCCGCCGATGCTCGCGACGAGCCGCTGCGCGGCGAGATCGTCGGCAATCCGCACAATCAGACGCTGAGCGTGGCCGTGCAGTGGGGCGTCGTCGGTGTCCTGATCGTCTACGCGCTGTGGTTTGCGCATTTGTCGATGTTTCGCGGCGAGGGGCCGGCCTGCTGGATCGGGCTGCTGGTCGTTGTGCAGAACATGCTGACCTCGGCTCTCAACACTCATCTGTTCGATTTTGTCCCGGGCTGGATCTACGTGCTCGGGGTCGGCGTGGCCGGAGGCATGGCGCTCGCCGCGAAGGAGACGCGGGCCTAACTCACCGATCCGGCCAATTGCTTTCGGAAAATGAAGCTGTTGCAGTAGTCCTTGCGTTTCCAGAACCAGTCGCCGTCCTGCCGCTGATGTTTGGACGCGTCGAATTGCGAAATGGGAAGCACCCGGTGTTGGCACACGAAGTGCCCCTCGTATCCGAGGCGTTCGAGAAATGCGACGACGTCGCCGACATGACCGGATGCAAGGTGGCGGTTCTCACATTCGAAGACCAGCATCGGCCCGTCGTTGCGCAGGATCCGTTCGGCCCCCTTGAACACGGCAAGTTCGGCGCCTTCGACGTCGATCTTGAGCAGGGCGATCCGCTCGGTCGGCTTGAAGTAGTCGTCCAGCGCGATTGCCGGCACGGTAAGTATTGACACGTGCTCGGCCTTTGCGTCGCCGTGGCAGAGCGAGGCGCCGGGCTGATGGCCCTCCGGCACGTAGAGATCCTGCGGGCCGGAATGCGAATAGACGGCCTTGGCTTCGACAGTCACGTTCGCAAGTCCGATGACGTCGCAGATGCCGGTGAGGGCCTGTGCCAGTTCGGGCTGCGGTTCGAACGCGACGACCCTTCCGTCGTGGACCCACCACGACAGCCAATAGATGAAGCTGCCCTTGTTGGCGCCGATGTCGCAGGCGACATCGCCTGGTTTGAGGTGCCGCCAAATGGCATTGAGCTCGGTCCGCTCGTTGCGCAGCAGCGCCTTCAGCGCACGAACCCGAAATCTGATGCTGGCGGCCGCAAGCCAGGCGCGAAAAATGGCCAATGGGTCAAAATATCCTCTGGCAGACGTCAATGAATTTCAGGCGATGCCAAACCGTAACCCGCAACGGGGCTCGCTGCAACCAGTCGTTGCCATGCCAACGGCGTTCGATGGCGCGCCGCGATCAGATCGCGCCGATGCTGTTCCAGACCAGGGTGAGACCGGAGACGAACAGCAGGCCGAGCACGACGTCGCCAAAATGCTTGTCGTTCAGCGCGTGATAAACGCGCGCGCCGGCCCAGGCGCCGATCAGCGTGCCCGGAAAGGCCACGGCTGCGAGCCAGATCACCTTGAGCTCCACGATGCCGGACACGGTCTGCATCACCAGTGCTGCCGCGAGCACGGTGAAATTGAACAGCTGGAAGATGCCGCGCCGCTCATGCTTGTTCCAGCCGCGGATGTTGGCCCACAGAATCGGAAGCGGCCCGGACAATCCGGCGAGGCCGCCGAGAACACCGCCGGCAAAGCCGATCGCACAATCGGCGAGGCGGCCGCCGAACTTGATCGCGAGCGGCCTCTTGTTCAGATAGAGCGCGCTCGAGAAGACCAGAATTAAAATGCCGACGCTCAGCTTGAACACTTTTGGATCGGCCGAGGCGATCAGCATGGTGCCGAGCGGCACGCCGATCAGTCCCCCGATCAGGAACGGCCACACCAGCGACAGGTCGAAGCTCTTCCACATCGACGGCAGCGTTGAAGTCTGCGCGATCACCGAGCAGATCAGCACCAACGGCACGGCGAGCGAGGGCGGCAGCACGTAGAGCCAGATCCCGAGCGCCATCAGCGCCGTGCCGAAACCGGCGAGGCCTGAGACGAAGCCCCCGGCCAGCGCGCCGAATAGCAGCAGCGCGTAAGTGAGTGTTCCCAACCCGGTTGTCCTTGTCGCAATGGGCGATCCCGAACGGTTGATCGCCACTGCCCGCATAGCACGGCTTCGCCCGTGGAGGTCAATTTCAAAACCGCACGCAAGCGTGATCTCTGAGATCAGTCAGGGACGGGCGTTCGCGGAAGGCGCGCCTACATGATGGCCGTACTTCAATCCGGGGGCACGCCAACGCCATTTGATGCGCTCGCTTGTCCGGAACCAGAGGACGGAGAAAGACGATGACCCCTACGAAGATTGCCGTTGCGGCCGTGCTGCTGTCGGCGGCTTGCTTGATGCCGACCATGGCGCAGGCGCAGTTTTCCGAGCCTGCGGCCTATCAGGCCGCCCATCCCGATCGCGACGTGCTCAATGGTGGCCAGCTCACGCCGGCAGGCAGGGCGGCCCGCGGTGAGACGGTGGCGCCGAGCGAGGCCTATGCGGCCTATCCATCAGGTGTGACGCCCGTCGTTCGCCCGCGTCATCGCCGTCATCATTAGGGCTTGCTAGACGATTTGCCTGGTGTCGGCGGGCATGTGCAGCGCGCCGACCAGGATGCGCAGCGCTTCTGTCAATTCGGCCCTGTTGCGCGCGGCACCAAGTGAGACGCGTGCCGCGTTCGGCGGTGTTCCATCGACGGTGAAGGCATCGGCGGCGACGACCGCGAGGCCATTGCGCAAGAGATAGCCGGCGACGTCGGACCGGTTCTCAGGCAGTCGCAGCCAGAGATGATGCGCGGCGGGTTTTGCCAGAAACTGAAATCCCTTCAGGGCGCGCTGGGCGAGTTGCTGGCGGCCGACGGCCTCATTGCGGATGGCCGTGATGATGCGATCGGCAATGCCGGTCTCGATCCAGTGAGTCACCAGCGCGACCATCAACGGCGCCGGCATCTGCACGGTGGCCTGCAGGCAGGTCCGCATGTCCTGCTGCGCGGCGTTGTCGGGCGTCACGAGATAGGCAACGCGCAGCGCAGGTGCGATGCATTTTGACAGCGTGGTTGCGAGATACGTCCGCTCCGGAATGAGATTAGCGATTGGCGAGGCCGCACGGTCGAGCAGGCCGTAGGCGTCATCCTCGATCAGCACCGTGTCGGCATCGCGGACGATCTTTGCAATTGCGCTGCGCCGCTCGGCCGACAGCGTCGAAGTGGTCGGATTGTGCAGCGTCGGAATGAGATAGACGGCCTTCGGATTGTGCGTGCGGCAGGCTTTCGCAAGCGCATCGGGCAGGATGCCGCCGTCGTCCATGGCGACGCTCACGAGCCTGACGCCGAGCTGTGCAGCCGCGGCCTTGATGCCGGGGAAGGTGAGGGCTTCGGTCAGCACGACGTCGCCGGGCCATGCAAGGTGCGCGAGCAGGTTGAACAGGATGGTCTGCGTGCCGGGAAAGATCACGAGTCTGTCGGCATGCGCGTGCGGCACGCGAGCGCGCAGCCAGCGCGCCGCGACCTCGCGCTCGTGGGCACTGCCGCCGGGCGGCTGATAATTCAGGAAGGCGGTCAGGCCCGATTGCGCGCGCAGGGCCTCCATGCCGGCGATGATGCGTTCGTCGAGCTGCGCCTCCAGCGGATGCGGCGGCACGTTCATCGAAAGGTCGATCGCGACCGGATGCGGCAGGTCGACCGCGCGGCGCGCGCTGGTCTCCGACACGAACGAGCCCTGACCGACGCGCGCCTCCATGATGCCGCGTCGCCGCGCCTCGGTGTAGGCGCGCGTCACCGTGGTGAGGTCGATGCCGAGCGCCTTTGCCAGCGCGCGCTGCGTCGGCAACTGTTGGCCGCGCACCAGCCGGCCGGCGGCGATGTCAGCTTCCATGGCCTCGACGATGCGCTGGTAGCGCGGACCTGATAGCTCCGAGATTGTCGGGGTCCAATCCATGCAATTTAGGCCCATATCCTTTGAATGTATGGATACAAGATATTATTGTATGGATCAGCGAAAAGGAAGAGGTGCTGTCATGGCAACCGGTTTGGTCTCTCTCTCGAAGGCGATGTGGCGCGGCTTTTTGGGCAAGTGCCCGAACTGCGGCGAGGGACATGTGTTCGGCCGTTTCTTGAAAGTGGCCGACAGCTGCGATCATTGCGGTGAGGAACTGTTCCACCAGCGCGCCGATGATTTCCCGGCCTATCTCGTGATGGTCGTGGTCGGCCATCTCGTGGTGCCGGCCATCCTCGCGGTCGAGACGGCCTATGCGCCGGCGATCTGGCTGCAGCTGGCGGTGTGGCTGCCGGTGACGTTGTTTGCGTCGCTCGCGCTGCTGCAACCGACCAAGGGTGCCATCGTCGGGCTGCAATGGCAGATCGGCATGCACGGCTTCGAGGCGAGCAAGCAGCGGCGCGAAGCCGGTCAGTTTGCACCGGTCTTCGTGAAGGTGGACACGCGCGCGGCCTGATAGTTAGCCGTCATTCCAGGGCTCGCAAAGCGAGAGCCCGGAATCCATTCCTCAACCGTGGATTCTCAGATGCGCAATTGCGCATCCTAGCTGGTGCTGCGCACGCCCCGGAATGGCACCTGTGAAATGGTGAGGGGTCCGATGCGCTAGCACCGAACCCCTCGTTGCAAGATATCAGCCGGCCTGTAAGCCGGGTTCTGTAAGGCACCGTCCGCTTGCGCGAACGATACGTGACGGCCATTCCTCTGGGACCATGTTTGCACATGGCCTCGAGCAACCTACCCGGACGGCGGGCCTGACATCGCCCCGCGGCGTTATCGCTTGCGCGATCGGCCCGCATTTGCCGTCCCTATTCGGTTTTGCTCCCGGTGGGGTTTGCCATGCCGGCTCCGTTGCCGGACCCGCGGTGCGCCCTTACCGCACCTTTTCACCCTTACTCTGCGAAGCCCGAAGGCGAAGCAGAGCGGTTCGTTCTCTGTGGCACTTTCCCTGGGGTCACCCCCGCCGGACGTTATCCGGCACCGTATGTCAAGGGAGCCCGGACTTTCCTCCCCGGCGGCCTTTCGGCACCTGCCGGAGCGGCCGTCCGGCCGACTGACCGACCACGCATGAGGCATTTGTGACGGTTTCGTCAAGCCGATATCGCGATCCACGATCCGTCCGAAATAAATTATCCTGAGGATGTCGTTTGCTGCGGGCCCCGCTCGACTGGATGTCGGCGACACAGCCGAGCAACAGGAGTGAAGCGATGCAATATCTGCTGATGATCTACCAGAACGAGGTCGAATACGCGAAGAACGACGCCGCCACGGCCCAGAAGCTGATGGCCGAATACCAGACCTTCACGCAAGGCATCATCCAGAGCGGCAATTTCAAGGCCGGCGATCGGCTGCGGCCGACCACGACCGCGACGACGGTACGCGTGCGCGACGGCAAGACGCTGACGACCGACGGACCGTTTGCGGAGACCCGCGAGCAGCTCGGTGGCTACTATCTGATCGAGGCCAAGGATCTCAACGCTGCGATCGAGATCGCAGCCCGAATTCCGAGCGCTCGGGTCGGGTCGATCGAGGTGCGGCCGATCTGGGTCTACGACAAGTGACGGCTGGCACGCGCATCGACGCATGACCCCTTCCGAGATCGACAAGATCTTCCGCGACGAGGCGGGGCGGGCGCTGGCCACGCTGATCCGCCTCGTCGGCGATTTCGATCTGGCCGAGGACGCGCTTCAGGATGCCTTTGCCATCGCGCTGCAGCGCTGGGCGGCGTGCGAGGTTCCCGACAATCCGCGCGCCTGGCTGGTCAATGTCGCCAGGAACAAGGCGATCGATCGCGTCAGGCGCCAGGCCGTCTTCCGCGGCAAGCAGCAGGCGCTCCTGCACGAAATCGAGCTCAACGCGCAAGCGGTCGACGAGCCGGCGGCAATGCTCGACGACGACATGCTGCGGCTGATCTTCACCTGTTGCCATCCGGCCTTCGCGCCCGAAGTCCAGGTTGCGCTGACGCTGCGCACCGTCTGCGGGCTCTCGACCGCACAGGTCGCGCGTGCCTTCCTCGTCGGTGAGGAGGCGATGGCGCAACGGCTCGTCCGCGCCAAGCAGAAGATCAGGCTCGCCGGCATTCCCTACGAGGTGCCGGAGCGCGGGGCGCTGGCGTCACGGCTCGAAGGCGTGCTCGCCGTGATCTATCTGGTTTTCACCGAAGGCTATGTCGCAACCTCGGGCGCGGATCTGATGCGGCCCGATCTCGCGGTCGAGGCGATCCGGCTCGGCCGGTTGCTCGACCGCCTGATGCCCGATCGCGCCGCGATCAAGGGCCTGCTGGCGTTGATGCTGCTGCACGATGCGCGCCGTGCCGGCCGCGCGACGGCGGCCGGCGACATCGTGCTGCTGGAGGAGCAGGACCGCTCGCTCTGGGATCGCGCGCAGATCGAGGACGGCCTGCGGCTGGTCGACGACGCGCTGCGGCTGCCCGGCCGGCCGCAAGCCTATGCGGTGCAGGCCGCGATCGCCGCGCTGCATGCGCGCGCGCCGGACTACGCACAAACCGATTGGCCGCAGATTGCCGGTCTCTACGAAGTGCTGTTGCGGATCAATCCCTCGCCGGTGATCGAGCTCAACCACGCCGCGGCGATCTCGATGGTCGACGGGCCGGCGCGCGCGCTCGATCTCGTCGATGCCACCGCCGCGCGCGGCGGGCTCGATGGCTACGAGCTTTTGCCCGCGGTGCGCGCGGATCTATTGCGGCGGCTCGGCCGCAACGACGATGCGCGCGAGGCCTATCGCGCGGCGACGGAGGCGACGCAGCTCGAGCCGTTGCGGCGGCTCTATGCGCGAAGGATGCGGGAAATGGGGTAGGGCGCTCGTGCCCCGGACGCAGCGCAGCGCTTCTTCAGCCTTGCGCTGCAGAGCCGGGGCCCATGTTATCGCCGCGGATCGTGTTGCCGACTGGGTCCCGGCTCGCGCTTCGCGCGTCCGGGACACGAGAGTGGCGCAAGCCTTGCCGTCACTTCGACGCGACGGCCTTGTCCTCTGCGGGCAAGCTCGCCAGCAGCGCCTGCAATGTCGACAGCGTCGAATGGTCCGCGACACCGTCCAGCCGTGCCGGCCGGAAATGGCGCTGGAAGGCGGTGACGACTTCCATCGTCGCGGCGTCGTATTTGCCTGATAGCGGCACGCCGTAGCCGTATCTGGCGAGCGCCTGCTGCAGGCTCAGCACCTCGTCGCTGATGGTGCCGAGCATCAGGGTCTCGCCGCGCACGATCGGGGCCGGCGTCACCCAGTGACCGACGCCGGAATTGGCCAGCGAGTGCCACGGAAACTTTTCGCCGGGGTCCTTCTTGCGCGCGGGCGCGACGTCGGAATGGCCGAGCACCCGGTGGGCCGGCACCTTGCGGCGAAGCATGATGCCGCGGCACAGCGCGATCACGGCGGCGATCTGGCGCAGCGGATACTCCGGATAGCCCCAGTCATGGCCGCGATTGATGATCTCGACGCCGATCGAGCAGGAGTTGATGTCGTCCTCGCCGGCCCATGACGAGACGCCAGCGTGCCAGGCGCGCCTGGCTTCCGACACGCATTGCACGATGCGGCCGTCCTCCAGCACGACGTAATGCGCCGAGACTTCGGTCCCTGCCGTGCACAGCCGCGCCAGCGCGCCCTCGACATCGGGCATGCCGGTGTAGTGCAGCACGATCATATCGGGCTGCCGCGCCTTGTTGCGCTCCCCATAGTTCGGCGAGGGGATGATGTCGGACACGATCGAGGAATCCGGCTCGAACGCCCTCATGCTCGCCGCGGCCTTGGGAACCGGGAGAACGCGTTGACGCTTCGAATCGGAACCAGACGGTGTGGACGAACCGGACGGCGGCATAGACAAACCAAGGTGGGACGGAGAGTGGGCCAAGCCCTTCTCTTTACTATTCCTTTACCCTCCAATGTGCGCAATCGCACGGCGCGGTTAACGGATGCATTTTGGCGCAACTGTGTGGATGAAGCATCACCGCCTCATCACCTTTTCGACTTGTCGTCAGCCGAGCAACGCTTTCTTAACGCTAAGGGTCGTTACTGAGGGATGAAGAGCCGACCCGCGTCCGGAGGCGGCCAAAGCGTATTTTGGCT
This sequence comes from Bradyrhizobium amphicarpaeae, assembly GCF_002266435.3. NCBI lineage: Bacteria > Pseudomonadati > Pseudomonadota > Alphaproteobacteria > Hyphomicrobiales > Nitrobacteraceae > Bradyrhizobium > Bradyrhizobium amphicarpaeae. The sequence goes on along the minus strand of NZ_CP029426.2, from coordinate 5,699,450 downwards.
CGAAATCCCATGGCTGCCCGACAAATTCCGCTCGGAACACTCGGTTTGCGGCCCAGGGTGATCGGGCCCGGTAACCATGCTGGACTGGGGCGTTGTCGTGGAACCGCCGCGACGCGGATTGATTCGAGGCGTTATGGGCTTGTTCGTCCCCGATCTCGCTTGGACGTCAGGGACCGCCGGCAGGCTTTGGGTCACAAGGCTTGGCGCATGAGCTCGGCTCCGCACATCCCCGTTCTCGGCCGCGAGGCTCTCGATCATCTCGCCCCTCATGCGGACGGGATCTATGTCGATGCCACCTTCGGCGCCGGCGGCTACAGCCGCGCCATTCTCGACGTGCCGGGAACCCGGCTTATCGCCATTGACCGCGACCGTACCGCAATCGCTGCAGGTGCCGAACTGGTCGAACGCTCCGCGGGCCGGCTGACGCTGGTCGAGGACCGATTCTCCAATCTTGCCGAGGTCTGCGCCGCGCAAGGCGTGGATGCCGTGGACGGCGTCGTGATGGATGTCGGGGTGTCCTCGATGCAGCTCGACCAGGCCGGCCGCGGTTTCTCGTTCCGCCTCGACGGCCCGCTCGACATGCGGATGGGGCAGGCGGGGCCGACCGCCGCCGACGTGATCGCGCGTGCCTCCGAAGGCGATCTTGCCGACGTCATCTACCAACTCGGCGAGGAACGGCAGTCGCGCCGCATCGCGCGTGCCATCGTGGCCGACCGGCAGGAGACGCCGTTCACGACCACGCGTGCGCTCGCTGATCTCATCGGCAGGATCGTGCGCTCCAAGCCGGGCGACATCCATCCGGCAACGCGCACGTTCCAGGCCCTGCGCATTCTCGTCAACGAAGAGCTCGAGGAACTTCAGGCCGCGCTCGCTGCGGCCGAGCGCGTGCTCAAGCCCGGCGGCCGCCTCGTCGTGGTCTCGTTCCATTCGCTGGAAGACCGCATCGTCAAGAATTTCCTCTCCGAGCGTTCCAAGACCGGCGGCGGCTCGCGGCATCTGCCGGAGGTGGCTCAAGTTCCGCCGAGCTTCCAGCTTCTGACGCGGCGTCCGGTGGTCGCCGGCGACGACGAGGTCGCGCATAACCCGCGTGCGCGCTCCGCAAAGCTTCGCGCGGCCGAGCGCACCTCTGCGCCCGCGCATGACGATGGCGAACCGTCGTCATGGCCGGGACTCTCCGACGTGATGAGGGGAGGCTAGCGCATGCGCATCATCCACCTCTTCGTCATCGGCGCGCTCATCTTCGCGGCGGCCTATGTCTACCGGATCAAGATGGACTCCACGGCGCGCACCGAGAAAGTGTTGCGGCTGCATGCGGAGATCCGCGAGCAGCGCGACGCGATCGCCTCGTTGCGCTCCGAATGGGCCAAGCTCGATGCGCCGCTACGCCTGCAAGGCCTGTCCGACCGGCATCTGCAGCTCAAGCCGGTCACCGGCACGCAATATGATTCGCTGAAGAATCTGCCGGAACGTCCGCCGCGAATGTTCCGGCCGGGCGAGCCCGATCCGATTGGAGCCATGCTCAACACCATCGAAGCCGCCAGCGATCCTGACACCGTGACGGGCTCCGTGCCTCAGCCCGAGGACAAGCAATGAGCGCTGCGACCCCGGCCAAGCCTACGGAACCCTGGCGCCAGCGGTTGATCCGCAGCCTGCTCTACGGGCGCAATGTCGACCGCGCCGCGAAGGCGCGCGCGCGCGTGGGCCTCGCCATGCTCGCCTTCGCCTCGGTCTACGCCCTGATCGGCGGCCGGCTCGTGATGTTTGCGATCGGCGCCGATGCCCACGGCGCACGCCGCGCCGCAGCGCAGGAGGTGGTCGCGACGGCACGGCCCGACATCGTCGACCGCAACGGCGCCATCCTTGCGACCGACGTCAAGGCGGCAAGCCTGTTCGGCGAGCCGCGCCGCATCATCGACAAGGACGAGGCGATCGAGCTTCTCACCGCGACCGTGCCCGATCTCGACGAGGCCGAGGTGCGCGAGCGCCTGAGGACGCGCAAGGGCTTCGTCTGGCTCAAGCGTGAGGTCACGGCGAAGCAGCAGCAGGACATCCATAAGCTCGGCATTCCCGGCATCGGCTTCCTGCGCGAGAACAAGCGGGTCTATCCGACCGGCAATGAGGTCGCCCACCTCATCGGTCTCGTCAACATCGACAATCAGGGCATCGCCGGCATCGAGAAATGGCTCGACAATCAAGGTCTCGCCGATCTCCATCGCGCCGGCTTCGCGACTGATCGCCTGCAAAAGCCGATCGAGCTCTCGGTCGATCTGCGTGTCGAGCATGCGTTGCGCGATGAATTGCTGAAAGCCAAAGACAAGTTCCACGCCAAGGCCGCGTCCGGCATCGTCTCGAACGTCAAGACCGGCGAGATCGTCGCGCTGGTCTCGCTTCCGGATTTCGATCCGAACAATCCGAAGGAAGCGCACGATCCCGACCGCATCAACCGGCTCACCACCGGCGTCTACGAGATGGGCTCGACCTTCAAGGCCTTCACGCTGGCGATGGCACTGGATTCCGGCAAGATCAATTTGAACACGATGTGGGACGCACGCGGAAACCTGCACTACGGCAAGTTCACCATCCACGACAGCCATCCGCTCGGGCGTTTCATCAACACCAAGGAAGTCTTTACCTACTCGTCCAACATCGGCGCGGCGCGGATCGCGCTGGGGCAGGGCGTGGAGGCCCATAAGGCGTTTCTCGCCAAGATGGGACAGTTGACTCGGCTGCGCACCGAATTGCCGGAGAGCGCGGCGCCGCTGATCCCGCGGCGCTGGAGCGAACTCAACACCGTCACCGCCGCGTTCGGCCAGGGTCTGTCCGTGGCGCCGCTGCAAGCCGTGATGGGCATCAATGCCCTCGTGAACGGCGGTTATCTGATTCCGCCGACCTTCATGAAGCGCACGCCGGAAGAAGCCGCGGCATTGGCCAAGCGGGTCGTCAGGACCGACACCAGCGACAAGATGCGATATCTGATGCGGCTCAACGCCGAGATCGGCACGGCCAAGACCGCAGACGTCAAGGGTTATTACGTCGGCGGCAAGACCGGCACATCCGAGAAGGTCATCAACGGCCGCTACGCCAAGAAACGCGTGCTCAATTCCTTCACCGCGATCCTGCCCTGCGACGATCCGAAATATCACGTCCTGATCATGCTGGACGAGCCGCAGGCGCTGCCGGAAACGCACGGTTTCATCACCTCGGGCTGGAACGCGGTGCCGACCGGCGGCAAGGTGATCGAGCGGATCGCGCCGCTTCTGGGCATCGAGCCGCGGTTCGACCTGCCGCCTGCGGACCGCCTTATTCTTGCAGCATCCAGGACAACCCAGTAATCAATCGGGTGGGCCGTAGCCGCTGCTGAGTCGGGGATTTCCCTCGAAGTTCGGCTCTCCGGTACGGCGACTGGAAGTCCATGAAGCTGCGCGACCTCTTAGGCCATGATGCCGCGATCGAGCCCGCAATCGCGGCGCTCGAGGCGACGGGCCTTGCGCTCGACAGCCGCGTGGTCAAGGCCGGCGATCTCTTCTTCGCGCTCGCGGGCAGCAAGACCGACGGGGCGCGCTTCATCGATGCCGCGGTGGCCGCAGGCGCCGTGGCTGTCGTCGGCGACCATGCGCCGGCGTCGAGCAAAATGCCGTTCATCACCGTCGCCAATCCGCGCCGCACGCTGGCGCTGGCCGCGGCGAGATTCTTCCCGTCGCAGCCCGCGACCATTGCCGCGGTGACCGGCACCAGCGGCAAGACCTCGGTCGCGGCCTTCACGCGTCAGATCTGGGAGCGGGCGGGCCATGCCTCCGCCAGCATCGGCACCATCGGCCTGGTCTCGCCCAAACGCACGGTCTATGGCTCGCTGACGACGCCGGATCCGATCGCGCTGCATCGACAGTTGGACGAGATCGCGCGCGACGGCGTGACGCATCTCGCCTTCGAAGCATCGTCGCATGGGCTCGATCAGTATCGCCTCGACGGCGTGCGCGTCTCCGCCGGAGGCTTCACCAACCTCTCGCGCGACCACATGGATTATCATCCGACGGTCGAGCATTATCTTGCGGCGAAACTCCGCCTGTTCCGCGAGCTCGTGCCACCGGGCGGCACGGCCGTGATCTCGGCTGATCATGACTGCTCGGCTGAGGTGATCGCGGCGGCAAAGTCGCGCGGCCTCCGCGTCATGGCGGTCGGCCGCAACGGCGACGGGGCAGGCGAGGGCATCCGCCTCGCCGAGGCGGTGGTCGAAGGCTTCTCGCAAAGGCTGACAGTCGAACATCGTGGCAAGCGCCATGCGATCCGGCTGCCGCTGGTCGGCGAGTTCCAGATCGAGAACGCGTTGGTGTCGGCGGGCCTCGCGATCGGCACCGGCAGCGATGCGGCCAATGTGTTCGCAAGCCTCGAACATCTCGAAGGCGCCAAGGGACGGCTCGAGCGCGTCGGCGAGCGCAACGGCGCGCCGATCTTCGTCGACTATGCGCACAAGCCCGACGCACTCGCGAAGGCGCTGCAGGCGTTGCGGCCCTATGCGAAACGAAAGCTGGTCGTCGTGTTCGGCGCCGGCGGCGACCGCGATGCCGGCAAGCGTCCGATCATGGGCGAGATCGCGGCCGAGAACGCCGATCGCGTCATCATCACCGACGACAATCCGCGCAGCGAAAAGCCGGAAGCGATCCGCGCCGCGATCCTCGCCACCGCCAGGGGCGCCCGCGAGATCGGCGACCGTGCCGCGGCGATCCGCGCCGCGATCGAGGAATTGCAGGAGGGCGATGCGCTGCTCGTCGCCGGCAAGGGCCACGAGACCGGGCAGATCGTCGGCGGCGAGGTTTTGCCCTTCAGTGATCACGAGGCGGTCGCCGCCGCATTAGCGTCGGGGGTTGCATGAGCGCGCCGATATGGACGGTTGCCGAAGTGGCGCGCGCGCTGGGCGCGGAGGGGACGTTCCCGGACACGCCGATCGATTTCGTCACCCAGGACAGCCGCCTGGTCAAACCGGGCAGCCTGTTCGTGGCGCTGAGCGGCACGCCGAGCGGCGGCTTCGTCTCGGCCTTCGCCAGCGCGCGCGACGGCTGGGAGTTCGCCGACAAGGCCGAAGCCTCGGGCGCGGTCGCGATGATCGTGCCGCACGAGGTCGCGGGCATCCGCATTCCCCAGATCGTCGTCAAGGACACGCTGATCGACGGCCTCTGGGGCCTCGCGCGTGCCGCCCGCGCGCGCTTCCATGGACCTGTGATCGGGCTCACCGGCAGCGCCGGCAAGACCAGCACCAAGGAATTCCTGGCGGCCTATCCGAACGCCTATGCCAGTCCGTCGAGCTTCAACAATTTCTGGGGCGTGCCGCTGACGCTGTGCAACGCGCGGCCGGATGCCAGCCTCTGGGTCGTCGAGATGGGCATGAACCAGCAGGGCGAGATCGCGCGGCTCAGCGAATTGACCCGGCCCACCGTCGCGCTGATCGTCAACGTCCAGCCCGTGCATCTGGAAAAGCTCGGCTCGCTCGAAGCCATCCGCCGCGAGAAGGTGTCGATCGCGCTCGGCCTGCCCGAGCACGGCGTGCTGGTGCTGCCCGCCGGGCTCAAGGCATCCGAATGGAAGGGCAAGGTGGTGCGCTTCGGCGAACATGCCGAGGTGCACGAGGTCACGCACGCGCCGCATGGCGAGAGCTGGCAGGTCGTGGCCATGATCGGCAAGAAGCAGATCGCCTTCAGCCTGACGCCGGGGGCGCCGCACCGCGTGCAGAATGCGCTGGCGGCGCTTGCCGCAATCCGTGCGGCGAATCTCGATGCGTCGACGCTCGCCATCAAGCTCGACAGAGTCGGCATCATGACCGGCCGCGGGGTCGAGCAGGCGATCGGCGGTATCACCGTGATCGACGACAGTTTCAACGGCAATCCGGCCAGCGTGGCCGCTGCGCTGCAAAGCCTGCAGGCGCGTCACATGAGCGGCGGCCGCCGCATTGCGGTGCTCGGCGACATGCTGGAGCTGGGCGATGACGCACCGGACTATCACACCGGCCTCGCCACGCATCTCGACGGGATCGACGGCGTCTACTGCGTCGGCCCTCTGATGCGACACCTCTATGATGTGCTGCCGGCCGGCAAGGGCCTCGGCTGGCACGACGATCCCGCCACGCTGAAGCCGAGTGAGGTCGCGAAACTGCTGAAGGCAGGCGACGTCGTGGTTGTCAAGGGCAGCAAGAAGATGTTCTGGGTCAACAAGTTTGTGCCGGGGCTGGTGGCCGCCTTGCAGGCAAAGGCGTAAACTGCTTGGAAGGCGCCGTTCCCGAATCCCACCCATTACGGCGCGCAACCGTCCGGTTTCCCAGAGGTCGCGCGATAGGACCCGTCTGAATGTTTTACTGGCTGATCGACCTTTCCAACACATTTTCGGGCCTCGGTGCCGTTCGCACCTTCTTGAACGTGTTCCGCTACATCACCTTCCGCACCGGTGGTGCCGTCGTCACCGGCGCACTGTTCGTGTTCCTGTTCGGGCCCTGGATCATCGATCATTTGCGCATCCGCCAGGGCAAGGGCCAGCCGATCCGGGCCGACGGTCCGCAATCGCATCTCGCCAAGAAGGGCACGCCCACGATGGGCGGGCTGATGATCCTGTCCGGCCTCACGGTCGGCACGGTGCTGTGGGCCAATCCGCTCAATCCCTATGTCTGGATCGTGCTGGCGGTGACGCTCGGCTTCGGCTTCGTCGGCTTCTATGACGACTACCTCAAGGTGACCAAGCAGACCACGACCGGGTTCGGCAGCAAGCTTCGCCTCTTGATCGAGGCGGCGATCGCGCTGGTGGCCTGCTACGCGCTGGTGCGGCTGAACCGCGATCCCGCATCGACAGCGCTGACGATACCCTTCCTGAAGGACACCGTGCTGCATTTCGGCTGGTTCTTCGTCATCTTCGGCGCCTTCGTCATCGTCGGCTCCGGCAACGCGGTGAACCTCACCGACGGTCTCGACGGCCTCGCCATCGTTCCCGTGATGATCGCGACCGCGAGCTTCGCGATGATCGCCTATCTCGCCGGCAACGCGGTGTTCGCCGAATATCTGCAGATCAAATATGTCGCCGGCACCGGCGAGCTCGCGGTGCTCTGCGGCGCGCTATTGGGCGCCGGCCTCGGCTTCCTCTGGTTCAACGCGCCGCCGGCCTCGATCTTCATGGGCGACACCGGCTCGCTCGCGCTCGGCGGCATGCTCGGCGCGATCGCGGTCGCGGTGAAGCACGAGATCGTGCTCGCGGTGATCGGCGGCTTGTTCGTGCTGGAGGCGGTCTCCGTCATCGTGCAGGTGGTGTCGTTCAAGCTCACCGGCAAGCGCATCTTCCGGATGGCGCCGATCCACCACCATTTCGAGCAGCTCGGCTGGACCGAGCCGCAGATCGTGATCCGGTTCTGGATCATCTCGGTGATGCTGGCGCTCGCCGGCCTGTCCACGCTGAAGCTGCGGTGATTCCTCGATGATCCCCGTCACGTCCTTTGCCGGCAAGACCGTCGCGGTGTTCGGCCTCGGCGGCTCGGGGCTCGCCTCCTGCCACGCGCTGAAGGCCGGCGGTGCCGAGGTGATCGCTGCCGACGACAATGCCGAGAACGTCGCCAAGGCCGTGCAGGCAGGTTTCATCACCGCCGATCTGCGCAACGTGTCGTGGGCGAATTTTGCAGCGCTCGTGCTTGCGCCCGGCGTGCCGCTGACCCATCCGGTGCCGCATTGGAGCGTGCTGAAGGCGCGCGAGGCAGGCGTCGAGGTGATCGGCGACATCGAGCTGTTCTGCCGGGAACGCCGCCGCCACGCACCGAACGCGCCGTTCGTCGCCATCACCGGCACCAACGGCAAATCCACCACGACGGCGCTGATCGCGCATCTCACGAAGGTCGCCGGCTACGACACCCAGATGGGCGGCAATATCGGCACCGCGATCCTGTCGCTGGAGCCGCCGCGGATGGGCCGCGTCCACGTCATCGAGATGTCGTCCTACCAGATCGACCTCACGCCTTCGCTCGATCCCTCCGTCGGCATCCTGCTGAACGTCAGCGAGGACCACATCGATCGCCACGGCACCATCGAGCACTATGCCGCGGTGAAGGAACGCCTGGTTGCCGGCGTGCAAGACGGCGGCGCCGCGATCGTCGGCGTCGACGACGGTTTTTGCCGCGACATCGCCGACCGGCTCGACCGCGCCGGCAAGAATGTGGTGCGCATCTCCGTCAAGAACCCGCTGGCGTCAGGCATCCATGTCGAGCACGGCAATATCGTGCGCACCTCGGGCGGCGCCCGCAGCGATATCGCAGCGCTCGGCGGCATCGGTTCGCTGCGCGGCCAGCACAACGCGCAGAACGCGGCCTGCGCTGCGGCCGCCGCGCTCGCGATCGGCATCAGCCTGGATGTGCTGCAGAACGGCCTGCGCAGCTTTCCCGGCCTCGCCCACCGCATGGAGCAGGTCGGCCGCCGCGGCAACGTGCTGTTCGTCAACGACTCCAAGGGCACCAACGCGGACGCCACCGCGCATGCGTTGTCGTCGTTCGGCGACATCTTCTGGATCGCCGGCGGCAAGCCGAAGGCCGGCGGAATCACCGGCCTGACCGGCTATTTCCCGCGTATCCGCAAGGCCTATCTGATCGGCGAGGCCGCGCAGGAGTTTTCGGGAACGCTGGGTACGGTGGCGCATGAGATCAGCCACACCCTCGACGTCGCCGTCGATCACGCCGCGCGCGACGCGGAAGCCGCGGGCCTCGCCGACGCCGTCGTGCTGCTGTCGCCCGCTTGCGCGTCGTTCGACCAGTACCGCAACTTCGAAATCCGCGGCACCAAGTTCCGCGAGCTGGTGCAGGCGCTGCCGGGCGTGAAGCCGGTGGCGTGAGAATGTCGCGGCGACGCTGGATTGGAATTGCCGTCGCTGCTCTTGCTGTTCCGATCGGTTTCCTCGGCGTCGTCCTCGTCGACAACGTCATGCACCAATTCGGTGCATGCCGCGTCGTTCGCCAGCGCGCCTTCGCCTCGCCAAACGGCAGCCAGTTGGTCGTCGTGGTCTGGAAGTCGTGCGGAGCGACGGTCCCCGACAGCACGCAAGCCAGCATCGTGGCGCGCGGCCGGACGTTCTCGCCCGAGAGCACGCCGACCTTTCTCAGCGTGCGCGGGCACCTCGATCCCGTCGTCGCCTGGAGTAGCGAGCGGGCGGTCAGGATCGGTTTCATTTCCGGGCCAGACCAGATCTACAAGCGCGACGAACGCGCTGGGGATGTCACGATCAGCTACGAATAGGTTCTCGCGCCCCGGACGCGCAGCAGCGTGCGACGCTGCTGCGCAGCGCCGGGGCACAGGAGCCGCCGCGTCCGGGGCACGATACTCTCCACAACTTGATCAGCTGTCTTAACCCTGCGGTAACCAACCTCGGCGACCAATGGAGCAACCTCTGTCCGAAAGCGGCCGCCCATGCTCTCCCGTGAAGAACGCACCCCCTTTTCCGAGTGGTGGTGGACCGTCGACAAGCCGCTGATGGGCGCCATCCTGGCGCTGATGCTGACCGGGGTGATTTTGTCGCTGGCGGCGAGCCCGCCGGTCGCGACCCGCATCGGACTCGATCCCTTCCACTTCTTCAGCCGCCACGTGATGTTCCTGCTCCCGTCGTGCCTGGTGCTGCTGGGGGTCTCCTTCCTGTCGCCGCGCGCGATCCGCCGCTCGGCCCTGATCATCTTCGCGGCCAGCATCATCCTGATCGTGCTGACGCTCGCGATCGGTCCTGAAGTAAAGGGCTCGCGGCGCTGGATCACGCTGCTCGGCGTCAACATCCAGGCCTCCGAAATCGCAAAGCCGTCCTTCGTCGTCATCGCCGCCTGGCTGTTCGCGGAATCGACCAAGCGGCCGGAGATGCCGGCGACGACGATGGCGCTGGTGCTGCTGATGATGCTGGTCACGCTCTTGGTGATGGAGCCGGATTTCGGCCAGACCATGCTGATCCTGATGGTGTGGGGCTCGCTGTTCTTCATCGCGGGAATGCGCATGATCTGGGTGTTCGGTCTCGCCGGTCTCGGTGCGGCCGGGCTGTTCAGCGCCTATCTGTTCGTCCCGCACGTGGCGGGCCGCATCAAGCGCTTCATGAACCCGGCCTCGGGCGACACCTTCCAGGTCGATACCGCCATGGAGGCTTTCTATAACGGCGGCTGGTTCGGCCTTGGGCCGGGCGAGGGCATCGCCAAGCGCAGCCTGCCTGACAGCCACACCGACTTCGTGTTCGCGGTCGCGGCCGAAGAGTTCGGCATCATCCTGTGCCTGGCGATGCTGGCGCTGTTCGCCTTCGTCGTGATCCGCACGCTGTCGCGCGCTTATGCCAACGAGGACATGTTCTCGCGCTTTGCGGCCTCGGGCCTTGCGATCCTGTTCGGGGTGCAGGCCGCGATCAACATGTCGGTCAACCTGCAGCTGATCCCCGCCAAGGGCATGACGCTGCCGTTCATCTCCTACGGCGGATCCTCGATCGTGTCGCTCGCCTATGGCGTCGGCATGATGCTGGCGCTGACGCGACTGCGTCCGCGTACCGAGGTCGAAGCCAGCGGCCGTGCCGACGCGATGCGGAGCTACGCTTGACAGGTCTCGTGTCCCGGACGCGGTGCGGCACGAAGTGACGCTCCGCGGAGCCGGGACCCAGACTGTCGCAACCATGGGCCCCGGTTCAGCAGCGCACCACGCCGAAAGGCGGCGCGCTGCGCTGCGCCCGGGGCACGCGCGTCGTGTAGCCGGCTCGCAATGAGGGAAAACTCCCTGTAAAACTCTCCCACCATGGACACTTCCCCTCTGATTCTTCTCGCCGCCGGCGGCACCGGCGGTCATCTGTTTCCGGCCGAGGCGCTTGGCGTCGAGCTGATCCGCCGCGGCTTTCGCGTCCGCCTCGTCACCGACGAGCGCGCGCTGCGCTATAGCGGGCTGTTCACCAAGGACATGATCGACGTCGTCGCGAGCGAGACTGCGCGGGGCCGCAATCCGCTCCAGCTCGCCTATGCCGGCCTCACGCTCGCCGCCGGTACGTTCTCTGCCTACAAGCTGATCAAGCGGTTGAAGCCCGTCGCCGTCGTCGGCTTTGGCGGCTATCCGACGTTGCCGCCGCTGGTCGCGGCCAAATTCGCCGGCGTGCCCGGCATCATCCACGACGCCAATGCCGTGCTCGGCCGCGCCAACCGGTTCCTGTCGAGTCGTGTCCGCGCCATCGCGACGTCCTTGCCCGGCGTGCTCGATCGCGATCCCGCACTTTCTGGAAAGACAACGACGGTCGGCACACCGATGCGCCCGGCGGTCCTCGCCGCGGCTGCCGTGCCATATGCCGCGCCCGAACTGAACGGCCCGCTGCGCCTGCTCGTCGTCGGCGGCAGCCAGGGCGCGCGCATCATGGCTGACATCGTGCCGGGCGCGATCGAGCGGCTGGAGCCTGCGCTGTGGAGCCGGCTGATCCTCACCCAGCAGGTGCGCGACGAGGACATGGCGCGTGTGCGCGCGGTCTACGACAAGCTCAAGATCAAGGTGGAGCTGGCGCCGTTCTTCACCGATTTGCCGGCGCGGCTTGCTTCAAATCATCTCGTGGTATCGCGTTCCGGCGCCGGCACGGTGGCCGAGCTCGCTGCGATCGGCCGGCCCTCGATCCTGGTGCCGCTGCCGGGATCGATCGACCAGGACCAGTTCGCCAATGCCGGTGTGCTGGTCAAGGTCGATGGCGCGATCCGCATCCCGCAGACCGAGTTCAGCTCCGACCGGCTAGCGTCCGAAATCTCCACCTTCGCCGCCGAGCCCGCGCGCCTCGCCGCGATGGCGCAGGCCGCCCGCGGCGCCGGCCGGCTCGATGCCGCCGAGCGGCTGGCTGATCTCGTGGCCAAAGTCGCCGGAATCTGACGGCTGTTCCGCCCGGAATGGCCAAAAAAGCCCCTTGTCATGCCCCGCGAAAGCGGGGCATCCAGTATCCGACGCAGCTGATTTGAAACTCAGGCGTCACGGAGTACTGGATCGTCCGCCGTCGCGGACGATGACCTCAAGGAAACCATATGAGACTGCCGCGCGAGATCGGACCCATCCACTTCGTCGGGATCGGCGGGATCGGCATGAGCGGCATCGCCGAGGTGCTGGTCAATCTCGGCTATGCCGTGCAGGGCTCGGACGCTTCCGACAATTACAATCTCGACCGCCTCCGCAAGAAGGGCGCAAAAGTCTCGGTCGGCCACAAGGCCGAGAATGTCGACGGTGCCGAGGTCGTCGTGGTCTCGACCGCGATCAAGCGCGACAATCCGGAACTGATGGCGGCGCGCGAACGACGCATTCCCGTGGTGCGGCGCGCCGAGATGCTGGCCGAGCTGATGCGGCTGAAAAGCTGCGTCGCGATCGCCGGCACCCATGGCAAGACCACGACGACCACGATGGTTGCGACACTGCTCGATGCCGGCGGGCTCGATCCCACCGTGATCAACGGCGGCATCATCAATGCCTACGGCTCCAACGCGCGGCTTGGCGCGGGCGAATGGATGGTGGTGGAGGCCGACGAGAGCGACGGCACGTTCCTGAAGCTGCCGACGGATGTCGCGATCGTCACCAATGTCGATCCCGAACATCTCGATCATTTCAAGACCTTCGAGGCGGTGCAGGACGCCTTCCGCCATTTCGTCGAGAACCTGCCGTTCTACGGCTTTGCCGTGATGTGCATCGATCACCCCGTGGTGCAGACGCTGGTCGGCAAGATCGAGGATCGCCGCATCATCACCTACGGCCAGAATCCACAGGCTGACGTACGTCTGCTGGACCTGACGCCGACGGGTGGTGGCTCGAAGTTCAAAGTCGCGTTTCACGATCGCAAGACCGGCGCCGTGCATGAGATCGCCGATCTGATGCTGCCGATGCCGGGCCGCCACAATGCCTCCAACGCGACGGCTGCGATCGCGGTCGCACGCGAGCTCGGTGTTTCCGACGATGCGATCCGCAAGGCGATCGCCGGCTTCGGCGGCGTCAAGCGCCGCTTCACCAAGACCGGCGAATCGAACGGCGTCACCGTGATCGACGATTACGGCCATCACCCCGTCGAGATCGCAGCCGTGCTGAAGGCGGCCCGGGAATCCACCAACGGCAAGATCATCGCCGTGGTACAGCCGCATCGCTACACCCGCCTGCAATCGCTGTTCGAGGAGTTCTGCACCTGCTTCAACGATGCGGATGCGGTCGTCGTCGCCGACGTCTATGCCGCCGGCGAAGCGCCGATCGAGGGCATCGACCGCGATCATTTCGTGACGGGCCTGCGCGCCCACGGCCATCGCGAGGTTGTCCCGTTGCCGGGCGCGACGGAGCTGGCCGGAATCGTGAAGCTGCTGGCGAAGCCCGGCGATTTCGTCGTGTGCTTGGGTGCGGGTAACATCACGCAATGGGCCTATGCGCTGCCGGATCAGTTGAAGGCGCTGGGGTAGGGCGGTGAGCTTCCCCGACATCACGCCCGCTCTCAAAGCCGCGATGCCTGATCTCCGCGGGCGGCTGCTCGCCAACCAGTCGCTGGCCGAGCTGACCTGGTTTCGCGTCGGCGGTCCGGCGCAGGTGCTGTTCACGCCGGCGGATGAGGACGATCTCGCTTACTTCCTCGCGCATCTTTCCTCCGACATTCCCGTCCATGTCGTCGGTGTCGGCTCCAATCTGATCGTGCGCGACGGCGGCATTGCGGGTGTCGTGATCCGGCTGGCGCCGCGCGCTTTTGGCGAGGTGAGTGCGAACGGCGATATCGTCACCGCGGGCGCGGCGGCGCTCGACAAGCGCGTGGCGGAGGTTGCAGCTTCCGCCAATATCGGCGGGCTGGAATTCTACTTCGGCATTCCCGGCACCATCGGCGGGGCCCTGCGCATGAATGCCGGCGCCAATGGCGGCGAGACCAAGGACGTGCTGATCGAGGCACGCGGCGTCGGTCGCGACGGCACCAAGCACGTCTTCTCTAACGCCGACATGAAGTTCGCCTACCGCAACAGCGGCGTCGATGCCTCCATCATCTTCACGTCCGCGCGCTTTCGCGGCGAGATCAGGGACGCGGAGGCGATCCGCGCGCGCATGGCGGAAGTGCAGACCCATCGCGAGACCGCACAGCCGATCCGGGAGAAGACCGGCGGCTCAACCTTCAAGAACCCGCCCGGCCATTCCGCCTGGAAACTGGTGGATGCCGCCGGCTGCCGTGGCCTGCGCGTCGGCGGTGCCGAGGTCTCCGAGATGCACTGCAATTTCCTGATCAACATTGGCGATGCCACCGCACACGACATCGAGACGCTGGGTGAGACCGTGCGCGAACGCGTGAAGGCAAATTCCGGAATTGAGCTACACTGGGAAATCAAGCGGATCGGGATTTCCGCGTCAGTGTCATTCCGGGGCGCGCCGCAGTCGCGAGCCCGGAATGACGACGACTGACTAGGATAGGTAACAAAAGACATGCGCATCACCATCCTCTTTGGCGGCACCAATCGCGAGCGTCTGGTTTCGGTCGCCTCGGCCCAGGCCCTGCATCAGGCGTTGCCCGAGGCCGATCTGTGGTGGTGGGACGTCGAGGACAAGGTGCATGTGGTGCAGTCGAAGCAACTGCTCGAACATGCCCGCCCCTTCGAGGACGAGTTCAAGCCCGGCACATCGGGCATCCCGCTGGCGCAGGCGCTCGATCAGGCCAGGGCCGAGGATCGGGTGCTGGTGCTCGGCCTGCATGGCGGGCGTGCCGAGAACGGCGAATTGCAGGTCATGTGCGAGGCGCGCGGCGTACCCTTCACCGGGTCGGGTTCGGCCTCCTCGCATCTGGCCTTCGACAAGATCGCGGCCAAGCATTTCGCCGCGCTCGGCGGCGTGACGCCGCCGGCAAACATTGCGCTCGACACCATCGACGAGGCCTTCGCCGAATACGGCAGGCTGATCGCAAAGCCGGCCAGGGACGGATCGAGCTACGGCCTGATCTTCGTCAACGCCAAGCAGGATCTCGTCGCGGTCCGCAACGCGGCCAGGCACGAAGAGTATGTGATCGAGCCCTACATTGCAGGCGTCGAAGCGACCTGCGGCGTGCTGGAGCGTACCGATGGTTCGATCATCTCGCTGCCGCCGATCGAGATCATTCCGGGGGAGGGCAATTTCGACTACGCCGCAAAATATCTCCTGAAATCGACCCAGGAGATCTGCCCCGGGCGTTTTTCACCCGAGATCACCGCCGCGCTGAAGGCGCAGGCGATGCTGGCGCACCGTGCGATGTCCTGCACCGGCTATTCCCGGTCGGACTTCATCGTCTCGGACAGGGGCCTCGTCTATCTCGAGACCAACACGCTGCCCGGGCTGACCAAGTCCTCGCTCTACCCCAAGGCGCTGAAAGCCGAGGGCATCGCGTTCGTCGACTTCCTGCGAGGCCTGATCGAGCTCGCCGGGCGTTGCGTGCGAAAATAGTCAGGACTGGTTAACGGCCAAACCGGCGAAACGGCCCACTTTGGCGTCCAAAACCGGTAAAATGCCGGACATCGCGGCATAAATGCCTCACATGGCGGGGCAAAAAGCATTCCTCGTTAACGAATTTTACCTTTTGTTTACCAGGACGTCCGAAGGTTAACGCTGGCGGCGCATATGGCGTTTTGGCTGCCGGCGCGCGTGCTGTTGTGGGTGATGCCACCGCACGCTTTGATGGGGAGAGGCTTCTTCTGCCGAAGACCAGCACCCGGCCCGGCAAGACCGAGACGTCATGTTCGCCAGGACCCGCGCGATGTCGCGGGCAAACTGTTGACGAGCTCGTGCAATGGATGGAGCAGGAAGCCTCACCCGGTCGTTTTTCAGATCGCTGAGGCCCCAAGCTGACCTGAAGGCGGCCGCTGTCGGAGCGGTCGTGCTTCTGCGCGAGTGGCTGCAGGACAGGCGTGACGAGAAGCGCGCGGCCGCCAAGGACAAGATCAAGGCCAAGACCAGGGCCAAGGCCGTCGTCGAGCGCGAGCCGCCGCCGCGCGTGGTCGCGCTGATCGAGCGCTATCTGCCGCGCCGGGTCGGGATCAGCATGACCGTGCTGCTGCTGATCGGAAGCTGCGGCTTCGGCATCGTCAAGGGCGGCCATCTCCAGGATTTCATCACCGCGGTCAGCGATGCCCGCAACGCGCTGGCCAATTCGGCCGGCTTCCGCATCACCTCCGTCGTGATCAACGGCCGCAAGCAGCTCAGCCAGGACGAGATCCTGGCGATCGGCGGCGTCAGCGGCCGTTCCTCGCTGCTGTTCCTCGATGCCGACGGCGTGCGCGACAAGCTCAAGGCCAATCCGTGGATCGCCGATGCGACCGTGCTGAAGCTCTATCCGGGCCAGCTGATGATCGAGCTCACCGAGCGCAAGGCGTTCGCGCTGTGGCAGGAGGCCGGTCGGCTCTCCGTCATCGCCGATGACGGCGCCGTGCTCGAGCCCTATGTGTCCCGGCGCTTCCTGTCGCTGCCGCTCGTGGTCGGCAAGGGCGCCGACACGCAGGCACGCGATTTCCTCGCTTTGCTGGCGCGCTATCCGCAGGTCAATTCGATCACCAAGGCCGCGATCTTCGTCGGCGAGCGCCGCTGGAACCTGAGGCTGAAAGACGGTCTCGACATCCGTCTGCCCGAACAGGACGTCGGCAACGCGCTGGCGATGCTGTCCAAGCTCGACAAGGAGGACAGGCTGTTTTCGCGCGACATCGTCGCCGTCGACATGCGCCTGCCCGATCGCCTGGTGGTGCAGCTGTCCGAGGACGCCGCCAAGGCGCGCGAGGAGCTGTTCAAGGACAAGAAGAAAAAGAAGGCCGGGGATTCCGCATGACCGGTCTCGATCGCACCCAGACGCCGAAGACGCGCCCGATGCCGCACAAGCGCGGCGGCCTCGTCGCCTGTCTCGACATCGGCACCAGCAAGATCGCCTGCATGATCGCGCGGCTGAAGCCGTCGCCGCCGAGCGAGGCGCTGCGCGGCCGCACCCATGCGGTGGAACTGATCGGCTACAGCCAGATCCAGTCGCGCGGCATGAAGGCCGGTGCGGTGATCGATCTCGGCGAATGCGAGCAGGCGGTCCGCCAGGCCGTCGCGCTCGCGGAGAAAATGGCCAAGGTGCGGGTCGAGTCCGTGCTGCTCTCGGTCTCCGGCGGCCGGCTTTCCGGCCAGCTGGTCGAGGCCGCCGCCGACATCCGTGGTGGCGCCGTGACCCAGGCCGATGTCAGCCGCGTCACCTCCACCGGCATGCGTCACGCCACCGGCGAAGGCCGCACCGTGCTGCATGCGCTGCCGGTCGGCTACACGCTCGACGGCGTCAAGGGCATTCGCGATCCCCGCGGCATGGTCGCCCATCAGTTCGGCGTCGACATGAACGTCGTCACCTGCGACGCCACCGTGGCGCGGAACCTGATGCTGGCGGTGGAACGCTGCCACATCAATGTCGAAGCCATGGCGGCGAGCCCCTATGTCGCCGGGCTGTCGGTGCTGACCGACGACGAGGCCGATCTGGGCGCTGCCGTCGTCGAGATGGGCGCCGGCACCACGACGATTGCCGTATATTCCGGCGGCCGTTTCGTGCACGCCGCCGGTTTTGCGGTCGGCGGGCAACACATCACGATGGATCTGGCGCGCGGACTCTCCGCGACCATTGCCGATGCCGAGCGAATCAAGACGTTATACGGGACCGTCATCACCGGCGGATCGGACTCGCGTGAGCTGATGTCTGTGCCGACAGCCGGTGACGAGCAGGATCTGCCGCAGATCGTCTCCCGCGCCACCATCGCCAACATCGTCAAGCACCGTGCCGAGGAAGTCTTCGAAATGGTTCGGGACAAGCTGAAGGATTCGCCCTTCGCCTCAGAGCCCAACGGTCGGGTCGTGCTCTCGGGCGGCGCCTCGCAGCTGACCGGCCTCGCCGAGCTCGGCACCCAGATACTCGGCCGGCCCGTCCGGGTCGGACGTCCGCTCGGCTTCGGCCGGCTGCCCAACGAGGCGAAGAACGCCGCGTTCGCGGTGCCGGCCGGACTTCTCGTCTACCCGCAATATGTTCACCACGAACATGTCGAACCGCGGCATACGCGGCAGCAGGTCAAGACAGGGACCGGCGGTTATTTCGGAAAGGTCGGACGATGGCTACGCGAGGGCTTCTGATGATTCATTTCCGCAATTCCAGACTTTCACCAACTCCCGCGGCCGCCGGCCGGGGCGAACCCACGCGCACGTGATCGAGAGGCAAACATGACCATCAGCATCAACGTTCCTGATATTCACGAGTTGAAGCCCCGGATCACCGTGTTCGGCGTCGGCGGCGCCGGTGGCAACGCCGTCAACAACATGATCACGGCGGGCCTCCAGGGCGTCGACTTCGTGGTCGCCAACACCGATGCGCAGGCGCTGACGATGTCGAAGGCGCAGCGCATCGTGCAGATGGGCACGGTGGTCACGCAAGGCCTCGGCGCAGGTTCGCAGCCGAACGTCGGCGCCACCGCGGCGGAAGAGGTGATCGACGAGCTGCGCGACCATCTCTCCGGCGCCAACATGGTGTTCGTCACCGCCGGCATGGGCGGCGGCACCGGCACGGGTGCTGCTCCCGTCATCGCCAGGATCGCGCGCGACATGGGCATCCTCACCGTCGGCGTCGTGACCAAGCCGTTCCACTTCGAGGGCGCCCGCCGCATGCGTACGGCTGAGGCCGGCATCGCCGAGCTGCACAAGGTCGTGGATACGCTGCTGATCATCCCGAACCAGAACCTGTTCCGGGTCGCCAACGAGAAGACCACCTTCGCCGACGCCTTCGCGATGGCCGACCAGGTGCTCTATTCCGGCGTTGCCTGCATCACCGATCTGATGGTCAAGGAAGGCCTGATCAACCTCGACTTCGCCGACGTGAGGGCGGTGATGAAGGAGATGGGCAAGGCGATGATGGGCACGGGCGAGGCTTCCGGCGACAAGCGCGCGCTGACCGCCGCCGAAGCCGCGATCGCCAACCCGCTGATCGACGACAGCTCGATGAAGGGCGCCAAGGGCCTTCTCATCTCCATCACCGGCGGCAAGGACCTCACTTTGTTTGAAGTCGACGAAGCCGCGACCCGCATCCGCGAGGAGGTCGACCAGGACGCCAACATCATCGTCGGCGCCACCTTCGACGAAGCGCTCGACGGCCTGATTCGCGTTTCCGTCGTTGCCACCGGCATCGAGCAGGCCGCGATCGCCCGCAACAGCCAGGCCACCAGTGCTCCGGTTGCGAACGCGGCGCCGCAGGCGCAGCAGGCTCCCGCGGCTCCGGCCGTCGCCGCCGAGAGCCGTCTTGCCGACCTGACCGCGCGGCTCCGCGCCGACAATCAGCGCATGGCTGAGCGCGCCCAGAAGCTGGAAGGCCAGATTCCTGCCGCGCCGATGGCGCCCCGTCCGAATGTCGAGCGCGCCGCGCTCGCCGCCATCGCCGCCGCCGTCGCGGATGTCCCGCAGGCTCCGGCGCCGATGCAGACCTATGGTGACGTCACCGTGCGCCCGATCGCGCAGAAGCCGACGCTGTTTCCGGAGCCCGACATGGCCCCGGTCGCGATGCAGGAGCCGATGACGCCGGAAAACTTCATCCCGCCGCAGGCCGAGCGTGCGCCGGTCCGTGCACCGCGGATGCCGCGCCTCGAGGAGCTGCCGATGCCGGCCCAAGCCGAGATTCGCCAGGCCCGCGGCGAAGTCGAAGACGAGACCCCGCAGAAGACCCGCCTGTCGCTGCTGCAGCGCCTCGCCAATGTCGGTCTCGGCCGTCGTGACGAGGAGAGCGAGCCGCAGGTCGCAGCCCGCACCGCCGGTCCTGCGATGCCACCGCTGCCCGAGCGCCGGCAGCAGAAGACCGTGGCGCAGCAGATCGCATCGAGCGATCCGGTATCCGAGTATGCCCGTCGCCCCGCGCCGCAGGGGCTGGATATGCACGGCCGTCCCGCGCCTGTTGCGCCGGCGCCACAGGGCGACGACCATCTTGATATCCCGGCCTTCCTGCGGCGTCAGGCGACCTGAGGATTGTTACAATAAGGCAGACGAAAAAAGGTCCCGGCAACAAGCTTGCCGGGACCTTTCCTTTTGTCCGTCGCAGGTCACGATTGCGTGGTCAAGCAACTGATTTTAAATCATTAATTACCGGTTTGGGTGTTCAGTCAAACTGCCGGAAACGACCCAAAAGCTCGGCGTAATTTGGTTAAGCCTTGGCGCGAATACGGCAGGTTTGGGGTAACAATCGGTAAAAAAGCGTGAGTTGGCGCTGTTTGAGGCAGTGACTATGGTTTGCCGTGACTTGGGGATACGGATTCGCAGGGGTGCCGACAGCGGTCGGCGGTGTGGGTCTTGTATAAGTCGCTGTGGTCGTAGTGGGGCGGGTTCCTGATGAAATTTAGCCGGCAAACAACGCTTCGTGCGCAAGCCTCCGTGGCAGGCGTAGGCGTTCATTCCGGTCTTCCCGTCACCCTCACGATCGGACCTGCACCTGTCGATGCGGGTTTTATTTTTGTCCGCACCGGTCTCGAGGGGCGGGATCGCGAGGTTCAGGCGACCGCGCAGCAGGTGGTCGCGACGGATCTGGCGACCGTACTGGGCGACGATGACGGACCGCTTGTTTCCACGGCCGAGCACATTTTGGCGGCTCTGCGCGGAATGGGCGTGGACAATGCCACGATCGAGATCGACGGTGCGGAAGTGCCGATCATGGACGGCAGTGCGGCGGCCTTCGTCGCTGCGATTGATCAGGCCGGGATCGTCAACCAGTCGGCGCAACGCCGCTTCATTCAGGTTTTGAAGCCGGTTTCTGTCGCAATCGGCGACTCCTTTGGCGAGTTGCGGCCCTGTGCCGATGGTTTCCGCATTCAGATCGAGATTGACTTTGCCAACCCCGTGATTGGCCGGCAGAGCTATTCGCTGGAGCTCGCGCCGGAGCGCTTCCGCCGAGAGGTCGCACGTGCCCGGACTTTCGGTCTGATGTGCGATCAGGCGCGGCTCTGGGCTGCTGGCTACGGCCGCGGTGCTTCCTTCGACAATACCGTCGTGTTCGATGAGGAGCGGCTGCTCAATCCCGAGGGGCTGCGCTACGCCGACGAATGCGCCCGCCACAAGGTGCTGGACGTGATCGGCGACCTCGCGCTGGCTGGCCTGCCGCTGCTTGGCGCGTACCGCTCGGTACGTGGCGGCCACAAGCTCAACCATGCTGTCCTGACCGCGCTGCTCGCCGATCGTACCGCCTGGCGGGTGGTCGAGGGCGAGGTGGCCCGTCGTACCACGCGTCCCGTGGGCGAAGTCGGTCGTGGTATCGTCGGCGGCCGGATCGCTGCGGCTTACGGGCCGGACGTGTCCTGAACAGAGCTATTGCCGCGGGCCTCAGGCAGCGGCTTGTCCCGGGAAACCCCTGGTAACCATGATTGGCTAGCATTGCGGCAAGTTCGCCTTAATCCGGGCGAAATGCCTGCCTATCCGTTTGGTTAAAGATCGCTTTTCGGATACATCGGCGTGGTCGCATGGCAGGCACCACGGTTACATTTCGCGCCCATGACGGGGTTCATGGGCCGGCGGCACCGCATCACAGGGCGTCAGGGCTTCAACTCATGTCGGCACAGCGTATGACGCGCGGATATTTCCAGGCCTTGTCCCGAGAGGTCTCGTCGCGAGCCCGTGGGCTGCTTCACGCCGCCACCTTCATCATGCTCGCGCTGCCACTGGCCGGCTGCGGCACCGGCTCGCTCTGGGACAAGTTCACCGCCAAGGACGACACCTTCGTCGAGGAGCCCGCCGACAAGATCTACAATGAGGGCCTGTACCTCATGAACGAGAAGAAGGACATGAAGGCGGCGAACAAGAAGTTCGAAGAGGTCGACCGCCAACATCCTTATTCCGACTGGGCCCGCAAATCGCTGCTGATGTCGGCCTACGCGTCCTATCAGGGCGGCGACTATGACGGCTGCATCGGCGCCGCCACGCGTTACGTCACGCTGCATCCCGGCAGCCCGGATGCGGCCTATGCGCAATATCTGATCGCGGCATCCCATTACGACCAGATCCCGGACATCAGCCGCGACCAGGCCCGCACCGAGAAGTCGATCGCCGCGCTGGAAGAGGTGGTGCGCAAATATCCGAACTCGGAATACGCGACCTCCGCCAAGGCCAAGATCGAGGGTGCGCGCGACCAGCTTGCCGGCAAGGAAATGAATACCGGCCGCTATTACGCGCAGAAGCGCGACTACACGGCGGCGATCAACCGCTACAAGACCGTCGTCACGCAGTACCAGACCACCCGCCATGTCGAGGAGGCGCTGTTCCGGCTGACCGAGGCCTATATGGCGATCGGCATCGTCGGGGAGGCGCAGACCGCCGCGGCCGTGCTCGGCCATAATTTTCCTGACAGCCGCTGGTACAAGGACGCCTATAATCTTGTAAAATCCGGCGGTCTCGAGCCGAGCGAGAATCAGGGGTCCTGGATCAGCAAGACCTTCAAGAAGATGGGCCTCGGCTAGGAAATTTGGTTCCATGCTGGCGCGTCTATCGATCCGCGACATCGTCCTGATCGAACGGCTCGATATCGAATTCGCCACCGGGCTCGCGGTTTTGACCGGCGAGACCGGTGCGGGCAAATCCATCCTGCTCGATGCCTTTGCGCTGGCGCTCGGCGGCCGCGGCGACGCCGGCCTCGTGCGCCACGGCGCGGAGCAGGGGCAGGTCACTGCCGTGTTCGATATCCCGAAGAATCACCCCGCGGCGAAGATCCTCGCAGAGAACGGGCTCGAAGATACCGGCGAGATGATTCTCCGCCGCGTGCAGCTCGCCGACGGCCGCACCCGGGCCTTCATCAACGACCAGTCGATCAGCGTGCAGACGCTGAAGGCGGTCGGCGCCGCCCTGGTCGAGATCCATGGCCAGCATGACGAGCGCGCGCTGGTCGATGCCGCCACCCACCGCCGCCTGCTCGACGCGTTCGCCGGCCTGGAGAAGGACGTCGCCGCGGTCGAAACGCTCTGGGACGCACGCCGCACCGCCAACACGGCGCTGGAGGAGCATCGCGCCGGCATGGAGCGCGCCGCGCGCGAGGCCGACTATCTGCGCCACGCCTCCGCCGAGCTGAAGCAGCTCGCGCCCAAGGACGGCGAAGAGACCTCGCTGGCCAACCGCCGCACCACCATGATGCAGGGCGAGAAGATCGCCTCCGATTTGCGCGAAGCGCAGGAAGCGGTCGGTGGCCACCATTCGCCGGTCTCGACGCTGTCGGCGGCGGTACGCCGGCTGGAGCGCCGCGGCGTGAATTCGCCGGCGCTGGTCGAGCCCGCCGTGAAGGCGATCGACGCGGCGATCAACGCGCTGGAAGAAGCCGACCAGCATCTGCAGGCGGCGCTCGCAGCGACCGATTTCGATCCGGCCGAGCTCGAACGCATCGAGGAGCGCCTGTTCGCACTGAGGGCGGCCTCGCGCAAATATTCGACGCCGGTCGACGGGCTCGCCGCGCTGGCCGCGAAATACGCCGCCGACGTCGTGCTGATCGATGCCGGCGCCTCGCGGCTGAAGAAGCTGGAGCAGGCCGCGATCGAGGCCGATAGCCGCTATGCCGCCGCCGCCAAGAAGCTGTCGCTGGTGCGGCAGAAATCGGCCGAGAAGCTCAACAAGGCGGTCAACGCCGAGCTGGCGCCGCTCAAGCTCGAGCGCGCCAAGTTCATGACCCAGGTCACGACCGACGAGGCAGCTCCAGGCCCGCAAGGCTTCGACCGCGTCGAGTTCTGGGTGCAGACCAATCCGGGCACCAAGCCGGGGCCGATGATGAAGGTCGCCTCCGGCGGCGAGCTCTCGCGCTTCCTGCTGGCGCTCAAGGTCGTGCTGTCCGACCGCGGCTCGGCGCCGACGCTGGTGTTCGACGAGATCGACACCGGCGTGGGCGGCGCGGTCGCCGACGCCATCGGCGCGCGCCTGGCGCGGCTCGCGGGCAAGGTCCAGGTGATGGCCGTGACCCACGCCCCGCAGGTCGCCGCCCGCGCTGACCAGCATCTGCTGATCTCCAAGGACGCGCTCGATAAGGGCAAGCGCGTCGCCACCCGCGTCAATGCATTGGCCGCCGACCACCGCCGCGAGGAAATCGCGCGGATGCTGGCCGGCGCCGAGATCACGGCGGAAGCGCGGGCGGCCGCGGACCGGCTGCTTAAGGCGGCGAGTTAGATTGGGTGTCCCGGACGCGCGGAGCGCGAGCCGGGGCCCAGAATGCTGCCGCCTGGTGCTGCACAGCATCCAGGGAACAAACAGCCCAACCTACCTTTACCCTCCAGCCCGCTCCGTCGTATCCAAGCATCATGGCCAGAGCAGCAAAATCCAAAGCCACACCGCTTCGCGACGTCGCCGACCTCACCAAGCCCCAAGCCAAGGTCGAGCACATGCGGCTGGCGCTCGAGATCGAGGGGCATAACGAGCGCTACTATCAGGAAGACGCGCCCACCGTCACCGACGCCGAGTACGACGCACTGCGCCGGCGCTTCAACGCCATCGAGAAGCGCTTTCCTGAATTCGTCAGCGCGGACTCGCCCTCGCAGAAGGTCGGCGCGGCGCCGTCAGGCCGCTTCAGGAAAGTCGGCCATTCCGTCCCGATGCTGTCGCTCGACAACGCCTTTGCAGAAGAGGACGTGCGCGACTTCGTCGGCCGCATCATGCGCTTCCTGAAGCTCGACGACGACAAGGTCGATTTTTCCGCCGAGCCGAAGATCGACGGCCTCTCGATGTCGCTGCGCTACGAGGGCGGCGAACTGGTGACCGCGGCGACGCGCGGGGACGGCGCGGTCGGCGAGGATGTCACCGCCAACATCCGCACGCTCGAAGATGTTCCGCAGAAGTTGAAGGGACGCAACGTCCCCGATATCTGCGAGGTCCGCGGTGAGGTCTACATGACCAAGAAGGCGTTTCTCGCGCTCAACGAGCGGCAGAAGGCAGCCGGTGACACCATCTTCGCCAATCCGCGCAATTCGGCCGCCGGCTCGCTCCGGCAGAAGGATCCGACCATCACCGCCTCGCGTCCCCTCGGCTTCTTCGCCTATGCCTGGGGCGAGATGAGCACCATGCCGGAAGCGACGCAGAGTGGCATGATCGGCTGGTTCGAGCGCTGCGGCTTCAAGACCAATCCGCTGACCAAGCTATGCCACTCCGTCGAGGAGCTGATCGCGTTCCACCAGAGCATCGAGGAAGAGCGCGCCGAGCTTGACTACGACATCGACGGCGTCGTCTACAAGGTCGATCGCATCGACTGGCAGGAGCGTCTCGGCTTCGTCTCGCGCACGCCGCGCTGGGCAATCGCGCATAAATTCCCGGCCGAGCGCGCCATGACCGTGCTGCGCGACATCGAGATCCAGGTCGGCCGTACCGGCTCGTTCACGCCGGTCGGCAAGCTGGAGCCGGTCGGCGTCGGCGGCGTGATCGTGCAGAACGTCACGCTGCACAACGAGGACTACATCAAGGGCATCGGCAGCAAGGGCGAGAGCTTGCGCGAGGGGCGCGACATCAGGATCGGCGACACCGTCGTGATCCAGCGCGCCGGCGACGTGATTCCGCAGATCGTCGACGTCGTCCTCGACAAGCGACCGAAGACGGCGCGCGAATTCCATTTCCCGAAGAAGTGCCCGTGCCCGCTGCACACCGACGTCGTGCGTGGCGAGACGGCCGCCGGCGAAGAGGAATCCCGCGCCCGCTGCACCGGCGAGTTCGCCTGCCCCTACCAGAAGATCGAGCACTTGAAACTGTTCGTGTCACGCCGTGCTTTCGACATCGACGGTCTCGGGGAGAAGCAGTTGCAGTATTTCTTCGACGAAGGATGGGTCAAGGAGCCCGCCGACATCTTCACGCTGGAGAAGCGCAACGCGAAGCTGAAGCTGGAGGAGATCGAGGGCTACGGCGAGACGTCGGTCCGCAATCTCTTCGGCTCCATCGCAGCACGGCGCAAGATCGCTCTCGAGCGCTTCATCTATGCGCTCGGCATGCGTCATGTCGGCGAGACCACGGCCTTGGCGCTGGCGCGCGGCTACGGCTCCTGGGACGCCTTCCACGACGCCTGCCTGAAGGTCGCTCACGGCGACGAGGAGGCGATGGCCGAGATGGACGCGCTCGACCAGATCGGCGACACCGTGATCAAGAGCATCGCGGACTATTTCGGCGAGAGCCACAATCGCGGCATCGTCGAGCGGCTGACCAGGGAGGTCGAGATCGTCGACGCCGAGAAGCCGAAGAGCAATTCGGCGGTCGCCGGCAAGACCGTGGTGTTCACGGGCTCGCTGGAGAAGATGACGCGCGACGAGGCGAAGGCGACGGCAGAGCGTTTGGGGGCAAAGGTGTCGGGCTCGGTGTCGAAGAAGACCGATCTCGTCGTCGCCGGTCCCGGCGCGGGCTCGAAGCTCGCGGAGGCCAACAAGCACGGCGTCAAGGTGCTGACCGAGGACGAGTGGCTGGCGCTGATCGGGGAGTGAGGTGCTGCGCCTTCCCGCTCCGCTGTCATCGCCCGGCTTGACCGGGCGATCTAGTACGCCGAGGCAGCAGTGCTAGAGCCGAGAAGCTGCGGCGTACTGGGTCCCCCGCCTTCGCGGGGGATGACGCTGAGTGTGTGGTGACGGTCGTCGCACGTCGCCCCTCACATCATCCCCGTCTCTTCCTCCTCCGCCTGCTCGATCAGCGTCTCGCTTACAACCACCTCCCGGCGGGGGACGACGAAGATCATCATGCAGGCGCAGAGCAGCGAGATGGCGAGGACGGCCGAGGTCAGCGGCAGCGTCGTGGCTGAGTGGCCACCGAGATAGGCGCCGAATTGCGACATCAGCGCGCCGATCCCCTGTTGCAGAAAGCCCATGGCGCCCGACGCCGCGCCCGCGGCTTCGGGGCGGATGCTGATCGCGCCGGCCGCGGAATTCGCCATCACGAAGGCGTTGCCGACCATGACGATCATCTGCGTGCCGAACAGCCAGGCCGGCGCTTCGTTCCAGCCGGTGAAGCTCCACAACAGATTGAGGAGGCTGCCTGCGAGCTGGAGCGCGAGCCCGAGCCAGATCAGCTTCTCCAGCGAATGTCGCGGCGCGAACCGTACGCAAAGCAGGTTGCCGACGAGGTAGGCGAAGCCGGTGGTCGCGAACCAGGCGCCGTATTCGGCGCTGGTCCGGCCCATCTGCGTCACCACGATGTAGGGGCCGCCGCCTGCGAAGGTGAAGATGATCTGCGAAGCCAGCACCTGGCACATCACATAGCCGACGAAGGCGCGGCTCCTGAACAGGATGCCGACGTCGCCGCGGAAGCCGCTGCCGGCGGCGCGGCTGCGCCGCGTTTCGGGCAGCGCGAATGCGATGCCCACGGCGACGACGATCGCAGCGATGGTGATGGCGTAGAAGATCGCGCGCCAGCCGAATGCGGTCTCGATCAGGCCGCCGGTGAGTGGCGACACCATCTGGCCGATCATCAGCGCCGCGACCACGAGGCTGATCATGGAGGCGACGCGGTCGCGCTCGTAGATGTCGCGGATGATGGCGCGGCTGATCACCATGCCGGAGGCGCCGCCGAGCGCCTGGAAAAAACGCGCGGCAATCAGTTGCGGCAAGGTTTCGGCGAAGATGCAGCCGACGCTCGCCACGACCATCAGCGCCAGCCCTCCGAGCAGCACCGGACGCCGTCCGAACCGGTCCGACAGCGGTCCCATGATGAGCTGCGACAGCGCGATGCCGACCATGTAGAGCGACACCGTCATCTGCGCGATCGAGATGTCGCTGCCGAAATTCGTCGCCAGCACCGGCAGCGCCGGAACCAGGATATAGAGCGAGATCGGCGCGATCCCGGTCATGACGACCAGCAGCAGCAACACCGCGCGCGAGGTCGCAAGGTTGGTGGCCGCTCCCGGCGGCTTGCTGATCATGCCGTGCATAAACGTCCGTCTTTCGAATTCGAATCGACTGTAGCGCGCTCGCGCAAGACGGATATCGGCGTTTCGGAATGCGGCTATTCGGATTTCGGGATGGTGATGATTGCGGCGCGATGGCGACCGATTGGGCGCACATCTTGTTCCAGCAGGTCGGTGTCATTCCCCGCGAAAGCGGGGAATCCAGTACGCCGCGGCTTATCCGGATACGTTTGGCGTCTCTGGGATACTGGATGCCCCGCCTTCGCGGGGCATTACGATTGTGATGGAGCGAGCAGCCTTGCGTCAGTCGCGTAGCGCCATGCGCGCTACGCCTTCAGCTCCGCCGTAGCCTGATCGAGCCAAGCCCGCGTTGCTTCGTCCAGTGCCGGCCGCACCTCGGTCCGGACGCGTGCGTGGTAGGCATTGAGCCAGTCGAGTTCGTCGCGGCCCAGCATCGCGACATCGATCAGCCGGCGGTCGATCGGCGCCAGCGTCAGCGTCTCGAACGCGTTCATCGGCTTCTCGGCGTCCTGGATCTCGGCGGCGACGACCAGTTCGAGGTTCTCGATGCGGATGCCGAAACCGTCGGTCTTGTAGTAGCCGGGCTCGTTGGAGAGGATCATGCCGCGCTTCAGCGGCGTGGTCCCGAGCTTCGAGATCCGTGCCGGCCCCTCGTGCACCGAGAGATAGCTGCCGACGCCGTGACCGGTGCCGTGCTCGAAATCGACGCCGGCGGCCCAGAGATATTGCCGCGCCAGCGTGTCGAGCTGCGCGCCCGTGGCGCCGTCCGGAAAGACGGCGCGCGCGATCGCGATATGGCCGCGCAGCACGCGGGTGAAGCGGTCGCGCATCTCGTCGGTCGGCTCGCCCACCGCCATGGTCCGGGTGACGTCGGTGGTGCCGTCTTCGTATTGCGCGCCGGAATCGATCAGCAGCAGGTCGCCGCGCGCGATCCGCCGGTTGCTCTTGCGGGTGACGCGATAATGCACGATGGCGCCGTTCGGGCCGGTGCCGGAGATCGTCGGGAACGAGACGTCCTTCAAGGCGCCGGTATCCCGGCGGAATGTCTCCAGCGCCTCGACCGCGTCGATCTCTGTGAGCTTGCCACTTGGCGCCTCGCGGTCGATCCACGCGAGAAACCGCGCCAGCGCCACGGCGTCACGCACATGGGCGGTCTTCGTGCCCTTGATCTCGGTCGCGTTCTTGACCGCCTTGAGCAGCGCAATCGGATCGCTGCCGCGCACCGGCTTGCCACCGGCGCCCGCGATCAACCGGCTGAGCGCGTCGGCCGCAGTGGCACTGTCGAGCGCAATCGATCCACCGCCCTTGGCGAGCGCCATCAAGGTCGGCGCCATCGCATCGGGCTCGCGCACATCGGCGGACTGCTCAAGATGGTCGCGCGTCAGGTTGGAGAGTTTTCGGTGGTCGATGAAGATGGTGGGACGGCCGTCCTTCGGCACCAGCGCGTAGGACAGCGGCAGCGGGGTATGGGCGACGTCGGCGCCGCGGATGTTGAAGGTCCAGGCCACCGCGTGGCTGTCCGACAGCACCAGCGCGTCGGCGCCGAGCTTGCCGATCTCGGCCCTGATCTGCGTCAGCTTCTCGGCTTCTGTGACGCCGGCATTCTGCAGGCCGTGGACGCCGACGGGGGCCAGCGGCGGCTGCGGGCGGTCCTGCCAGATTGCGTCGATGGGATTGCTGTCGACGGCGACCAGCTCGGCGCCGGCCTTGGCGCAGGCGGCGGACAGGCGCTCGGCTGCCGCAAAAGTGTGCAGCCACGGATCGAATCCGAGGCGGTCGCCGGCCTTCAGGTGCGCCGACACCCAGCTCTCCGGCGGCGGGTCGATCAGGGATTCCACGGCCCAGGCCTTGGCATCGACCTGCTTGGCGGCCTGAAGCGTGTAGCGGCCGTCGACGAAAACCGCGGCCTCCTGGATCAGCACAACCGCGAGGCCCGCCGAGCCCGTGAAACCGGTCAGCCAGGCCAGCCGTTCTTCCGACGGCGGCACATATTCATTCTGCTGCTGATCGGCGCGCGGGATCACGAAGCCGGTCAGCTTGCGACGGGCGAGTTCTTCGCGAAGTGTGGCGAGCCGCGCCGTCAATGCGACGCCGGCCTCCGGCTCCTCGAATGTCTGGAAGTGTGCTTCGAACATGGTGGGTCACTTTAGGATTATGGGGACGAGTCCGCAATCTGGACGCATTTCGCGTCGCATCTGGCATGGACTGTGCTTGAATGGTTCCATTCGAATTGAGTGGAGTAAAGGATGCAGCAGTTGCGCTTCGTCCGGATAACAGGGAAATTCGAGCAGGTGGTTCATCTCAACGGCGAGAGGACACACGATGCCAGCGTTCACGTTTGAGAAGATTACGCCCCCGGCGCGCCGCGCCCCGACCGCGGCGGCACCGGAAAAGCCGCGCGGCGTCATCAGCCAGATGATCGACCGTATTGCAGAGCGCCGCGCGAGGCGCGCCTTGCGGACCGAGCACGCGATGCGTCGCGACGAGAAGCCGGCGGAGTAGGGCGATATTTTGTAAGGTGGGTCACGCCGAGCGATTGCGCTTTGCGCAATCGCAGGGCTGACCGCCCCACGACGCCTCGCTCAATCCATCTTCCGCAGCAACAGGCTGCTCCACCCCTCGATCCGCAGATGCTTCACCGGCACGAGGCCGCGGGCGCGATAGGCCGCGATCACGGCGGGGGCCTGGTGCGTCAGCAGGCCGGAGAGGATGACGCGTGCGCCGGGCGCGAGGTGCCGCGCCATCGGGCCCGCCAGCTGCCTGAGCGGGTTGGCGAGGATGTTGGCCAGCACCAGGTCGAACGGGCCGGCCTTTCCGAAATCCGGCGCGGCGAAGCCGATGGCGCGGATCACCCGGACCTGGTTTCCAACCTCGTTCAGCACCGCGTTCTCGGCCGCCACCCGCACAGACGGCGGGTCGATGTCGGAGGCGAGCACCGCGCGATGCAACGCTTTCGCCGCCGCGATGCCGAGAACACCGGTTCCGGTCCCGAGGTCGAGCAGGTTCCGCGGCCGGGAACTCTTCAGGACATGGTCAAGCAGCAGTAAACAGCCACGCGTGGTTCCGTGGTGCCCGGTGCCGAAGGCGAGCGCCGCCTCGATCTCGATCGCGAGCTTGTTCGGCGCCACACGATCGCGGTCATGGCTGCCGTGCACAACGAAGCGCCCGGCCGGGACCGGGACCAGATCTTCCAGGCTGGCCTTGACCCAGTCCTTGGCCTCAACGGTGTCGAAACTGAGCCCTGCGGCGACGTGATTTCCTGCCGAAGTTACAATGAGTTCGCGCAGCCAGGCCTGATCGGGCGCCTCGGCGAAATGGAGCGTGACGTCCCATGGACCGTCGGGCCGCTCGAAGGCGGCAACCGCCGCATCGCCGTCGAAAAACACCTCGGTGAGCACGTCGACGACGCGCCTGGCGTCGGCCTCGCTGCCGATTGAAAAGCTGGCGCGATGGGTGGGAGAAGGCTGCATTCAGGGTTCCGTTGAGTTCAATTTTTGGAACTTTCGTCGGCAATTTTCCGCATAAGTTGCGGTTCCCGGATTAACCGGGCTGTAGGTTGCACCTCGTACATTCTCAGATGTTGAAACCAACCAACACAGCTTGGAATTGTAACGGAGGCGAGTCTTGAAGCGCATGGTTCAAAAGTTCTGGTCGGACGAGTCCGGTGCAACCGCGATCGAGTA
Organism: Bradyrhizobium amphicarpaeae; assembly: GCF_002266435.3. NCBI lineage: Bacteria > Pseudomonadati > Pseudomonadota > Alphaproteobacteria > Hyphomicrobiales > Nitrobacteraceae > Bradyrhizobium > Bradyrhizobium amphicarpaeae. Next base: position 5,667,930 of record NZ_CP029426.2, on the reverse strand, counting down.
CGGCCTGATTGCCGCAGGTATCGCTCTGGCGATCATCACAGTGGTGAACAGCCTGGGCGTCACCCTCAACGACAAGTTCACGTCGATTAGCACCTCCTTGAAGTAATTTCCGCCTCCATTTCCCAGCGGGGGCTGTTTTCTTCAAAGGCTATTCCTAATCGCCGCCCGCGAGGGGTTTTCCCCTGGCGGGCGAGGTCGTTTTAGGGCGACCGTTCTCGGTCGATTTCACAAATTGTCCACTGCGCGCCAGCACGCCATCCCCTCGCTTTTCCCGCGATTGTCCTGCCGATTTTCCACCGACTTTCCCCAAGTTCGGTCCCGACCTTCTGGCCCATGTATCCTCGGTCTGACCAACGACCTGCCAACAGACCTGTCCACAGCCCATCCACAGACCTATCCACGGCTTCCGAACAGCGAGCGGTGATCCCTCAAGATCGCCTGCGCGGCGTTATGGCCGGGAGCGCCGGTGACGCCGCCGCCGGGATGGGCGCCCGAGCCGCAATGGTAGAGGCCCTTGAGCGGTCCGCGATAATCGGCATGGCCCAGCATTGGCCGTGCCGAGAACAGCTGGTTCAAGGTCAGCGCGCCATGGAAGATGTCGCCTCCCAGCAGCCCGAACTGCCGTTCGAGGTCGAGCGGGGACAGGATCTGGCGGCCCAGCACGCTTGCCGCAAAACCCGGCGCGTACTTGTCCACCGTCGCGATCATGAGATCGGCGACGTCTTCGCGATGGTCGTCCCACGATCGTCCGTCGGGAAGCTCCGGCGCGACGTGCTGGCAGAACAGGCTGGCGACGTGCTTTCCAGCCGGGGCCAGCGTGTCGTCGAGCGTCGAGGGGATCAGCATCTCGACGACCGGCTCCCGGCTCCAGCCCTGCGCCCGCGCATCGAGCCAGGCGCGGTCCATGTAGGGAAGGCTCGGCGCCAGGATGATGCCGGAGGAGAGATGATCGCCTTCGCCCGGTAGCGCCGTGAAGGAGGGCAGGCGGTCCAGCGCCACGTTCATGCGGAAGGTGCCGGAGCCGTTCTTCCAGTGCCGGATGCGGGCGAGGAAGTCCGCAGGCAGAGCGTCGGCCGCGACCAGCCGCGTATAGAGCAGCTTCGGATTGACGTTGGCCGCGACATATTTCGCGCGGATGGTCTCGCCATTCTCCAGCACGATTCCGACGGCGCGGTCGCGCTCGACGATGACTTCGCGGACGCCCGCATCGGTGTCGATCGCAACGCCTCGCTCGCGCGCGGCGCGCGCCATGGCCTGCGTGATCGCGCCCATGCCGCCGATGGCGTGGCCCCAGACGCCCTTCTTGCCGTTCACCTCGCCGAAGGCGTGATGCAGCATCACATAGGCCGAGCCTGCGGCGTAGGGGCTGGCGTAATTGCCGACGATGGCGTCGAAGCCGAACAGCGCCTTGACCAGATCATGCTCGAAGCGTTCGTCCAGCATCTCGCCGGCCGAGCGGGTGAAGAGATCGAGCAGGCTGCGGCTCTGTTCCAGCGTCAGGCCGCGCAGGATGTTGGCACTCTTCCAGGCGTTGACGCCTTCGCGCAACGCCGCTGCACCAAAGCCGTCGACGAGGTTCGGCGGCGCGCGCAGCACGAATTGCCTGAGCACGTCGGCGATGTCTTCCAGTTCGCGTGAAAACCCGTCGAGCGCGCCTGCGTCATGCGGGCTCAGCCGCGCGACGGATGCCTTCGTCCGTCCCTCGCCGGTGAGGAGATAGCTGCCGTCGGGCGCGGGCAGAAAATTCTGGGCGCGCCGTTCGACGATCCGCAGGCCCTGTTCGGCGAGACCGAGGTCACAGACCACCTGCGGATTGAGCAGGCTCACGGTATAGGCCGCGACCGAATTGCGGAAACCGGGGTGAAACTCCTCCGTCACGGCTGCTCCGCCGACCACGTGGCGGCGCTCGACCACGCGCACGCGCAGGCCTGCACCCGCGAGGTAGGCCGCGCAAGTGAGGCCGTTATGGCCAGCGCCGATGATGACGACGTCGGTTTCGGTCATGATGAGTTCAATGTTCCACGGTCATGGTGGGATGGTCCGACGACCAGCCCCGCAATGACATCTGTATATCAAGCGTTCCTCGCTGCAACATCACGACACCCTTTATTGCCCGTTCAGGCGCCTTGTGCTCCATTGCGCGCGTCCGGCGCCCGCCGGGTTTGAGCCGGAGCTTCCATGGATTCGATCGCGCAACCTGCCGCCACGGAGCAGCCGTCCTCGTCACGCAACCGGCTGCTCCTGACGGTCTACACCGCTGCGATCTTCGTCAGCGCGCTGCTGCTGTTCTCGGTGCAGCCGCTGTTCACGAAGATGGTACTGCCGCGGCTCGGCGGCTCGCCGGCGGTGTGGTCGGTGGCGATGGTGTTCTTCCAGTCGCTATTGCTGGCAGGCTACGCCTATGCCCATCTGTTGATGCAGGCGAAGAACCGGATCGTTCCGGTCGCGGTGCATCTGGTGCTATTGGTGCTGGCCTTCGTCACGCTGCCGCTCGGCATCGCCTCGGCCTATGGCGAGCCGCCCGCGTCGGGCTATGCGTTCTGGCTGCTCGGTCTGTTCGTGGTCTCGATCGGCCTGCCGTTCTTTGCGCTCGCCGCCAACAATCCGCTGCTGCAGGCCTGGTTCGTTCGCACCGGCCATCCCGCCGGACACGACCCCTATTTCCTCTATGCCTCCTCCAACATCGGCAGCTTCCTCGCGCTGCTGTCCTACCCGTTCCTGCTCGAGCCGATGTTCACGCTGCATGCGCAGAACCGGCTCTGGACCGGGGGCTATGGCCTGTTGATCCTGCTGATCGCCGCCTGCGGCGTGCTGTTGTTGCGCTCGCCGAAGCTGGCAATGGTCGACGCGCGGACCGAGGACGCCGATGCGCCCGCGCCCGATATCGTGACGCGGCTGCGCTGGATCTTTCTCGCCGCGGTGCCCTCGGGTCTTCTCATCGCGGTCACCGCGCACATCTCGACCGACGTCGCCGCGGCGCCGTTGCTCTGGGTGCTGCCGCTGTCGCTGTATCTGCTCACCTGGGTCGTGGTGTTCCAGTCACGGCCGCTGCTGCCGCACAAATGGATGCTGATGCTGCAGCCGGTCGCGATCGCGGGCGTCATCGTCCTGCTCGCGTTCGGCGGCGAGCAGAACTTGCTGCTGACGCTCGGCGGCCACCAATTATGCTTCTTCATCATCGCCATGGCCTGTCACGGCGAATTGGCGCGGACCCGGCCGGCCGCCAGATATCTCACCGGTTTCTACGTCGCGCTGTCGTTCGGCGGCATGGTCGGCGGTCTCTTTGCTGGTCTCGTTGCGCCCTTCACCTTCTCGTGGATCGCCGAATACCCGATCCTGATCGCGTTTGCCGCGCTGTGCCGGCCGTCAACGAACGAGCGTCTCGCAGGTGTCGTCAAATGGTACTGGCTGGGGCTCGCCGCGCTCGCGGTCGCGCTGGTGGCGCCGTCCTATATCCCAGGCAGCCCCTCGGCCTGGCTGGAGGATCACCGCGTCTGGGTCGCCGGCTCCGTCGGCGTGCTCGCCGCGCTGCTGGCACTGACGCTCAATGCCGGCCGCTGGAAGATCTTCGCCACCGTCGCGCTCGCGCTGGCGTTGATCCGCGTCTACCCCGCGGACGAAGGCCGGGTGACGACGGTGCGCAGCTTCTTCGGCGTGCACAAGATCGTGGTGACGCCCGGCGGCTATTTCCACGTGCTGATGCACGGCACCACCATCCACGGTGCCGAACGCTTCCGCAACAATGACGGCACGCCGGTGACCGGCCGGCCCGAGCCGATCACCTATTATCACAAGGACGGCGGCATCGGTCAGGCCGTCAGCGCGGTCCGCGAGCGCAAGGGCGCAGCCCTCAAGGTCGCCGCGATCGGCGTCGGATCGGGCACGCTCGCCTGCGCCGCCGAACCCGGCGAGGACTGGAAATTCTTCGAGATCGACCAGTCGATGGTGGATGCCGCGCGTGATCCGAAGAATTTCCGCTACATCTCGAGCTGCCTGCCGGAGATGAAGCCGGTGATCGGCGACGCGCGTCTCACCTTCGCAAAGGAGCCCGACGGCGCCTACGACCTCATCATCGTCGACGCCTATTCGTCGGATGCGATCCCGATTCATCTCGCCACCGAAGAGGCGATGAAGATCTACAAGGACAAGCTCGCCCCGCACGGGGCGGTGGTGATGCACGTCTCCAACCGGCATCTCGATCTCGAGACCGTGGTGGTCGGCATTGCCGACGCCAACGATCTCAAGAGCTGGGTTTTCAACGAGGATTCCGGGCGCGATGGCGACTATATCTTCTCGACCGACGTCGTCATCTCCGCGCGCGAGGAGGCCGATGTCGGCAGGCTCGCGTCCTCCAAGGTCTGGGAGCAGACCGAAGCCGACGACAGGGTGCGGGTCTGGACCGACGACTATTCCAACATCCTGGGCGCTTTGTACCGGCGCTTGAAGAACGGGGAGTAGGGTGGCACGACAACCGTCTCCGTGCCCCGGACGCGGCGCAGCGCTTCTTCAGCGGTGCGCTGCAGAGCCGGGGCCCATGGCGCGCCGTTCTGGGTCCCGGCTCTGCGGAGCAGCGTTGCACGCTGCACCGCGTCCGGGACACGAGACTGGAGTTACGGTGCGACCGGCGTGCCCGCCGGCAGCGTAATGCCCTTCCCGCCGGCAACCTCGCGCAGCAGGTCGGGCCGGTCGGAAATGATGCCGTCGACACCGAGCTCGATCATCCGCGCCATGTCTTCGCGTTTGTTGACCGTCCACACCACGACGCGCAAGCCGAACTGGTGGGCTTCGGCGATGAGTGCGGCGGTCACATCGCCGAAATAGGGCGACCAGATCGCACCGCCCGCCGTCTTGATCGTCCGCGGCAGCGAGCCGCCGTGATCAGCCGGGCTGAAGCCCGCCGTCCAGTTGGTCGCCTTGTCCAGCGCGACTGTCTGGCCCGAGCCTCGCTGCAGCGTCAAGTACACCGTCGGGATTTTGGGCGCCTGCTGCTGGACCAGAAGCAGGGTTCGCCAGTCGAACGACTGGACCATGACGCGATCGGAGAATCCCTCGGCCTCGATCAACTCCAGCAGCTTTGCGACGAAGGTTTGCGGATCGAGCGTCTCGTCGGGATGGTTCGGATCGATCTTGGTCTCGATGTTGAAACGCACGCGCATGTTGCCGGATTTGCGCACCAGCGCAAACAATTCCTTCAGCGTGGGAATGCGTGTCCCCGGTATTGCGCGCTGATCGGGGAATTGCTTCGCATAAGAACTGTCCGGTCGGATCTGGCCGACGTCATAGCTTCTGACGTCGGCCAGCTTGAGCGTCACGAAAGGAGGCCCGGGCGGCGGCACATAGGCGCCACGCGCATCCCGCGCGAGATCAGGATTGAGACCGCGCTCGTGCGACACAATCACCTCGCCGTCGGCGGTGACGCCGACGTCGAGCTCCAGGGTGTCCACGCCCATCGTCAGCGCGTTGGCAAAGGCCGGCAGGCTGTTTTCCGGCAGTAGCGCTCGCCCGCCGCGATGCGCCTCGAGGTCGAAAGCCACGTCGGATCCCATAGCCTCTCCCGCAATCAGGACCGAGAGCGCGGTCAGAATTATCGTTGCACGTGATGTCATCACAGTCCGAAGAGGCAGTGAAAAGCACGGCATCTAAACGTATTTTGCGTGCCGAGCCAAATCTACAGGCTGTCGTGGCCCGGTTCACGCCCAAGACTGCGCAATTCCCTGCTGTCGACAGGTGCGATGCCTGCCCGTATCCTCCGCGGATTGCCATTTGACGCGCGTGACGGGATTTTCGCATGAACCGCGCCCGCCTGTTTGTCGCATTCTTGCTTGTGGTCCTGATGTCCGGACCCGCCTTGGCCCAGCGCGGCAACGATTTCGATTCTCTGGTCGCTCAGATGAACGCGGCCACCCAGGCCGGCCGCTGGGCCGAGGGGCTGGCTGCGGCCCAGAAGCTTGAAACCCTGGTGCGGCGCCGGCAGGGCGCCGACAACATGAATTATGCCGGGGTGCTGCACAACGAAGGCATGTATCTGCACAATCTCGGTCGCTTCCCGGAAGCGGTCGACAAGCTCAACGCGGCGCTCGCCATCAAGCTACGCAACAGCGATGTCGCCTCGACGCTGCGCACCTCGAACATCCTGGTCGGATCGCTCGGCATGCTCGAGCGACGGGCGGAGGCGACCGCGGTCGCCGAGCGGGCGCTCGCGCTCGGCACCAGCGCTTTCGGCGCCAACGACGGCAGCCTCGCCGGGACGCTGTCGGCGCTCGGCGGGCTCGCGCGCGACAACGAGAATTTCAAGGAAGCGGCCGGCTATCTCGAACGGGCCCTCTCGGCCTTGCAGGCCGCCAACGCGCCTCCTCTCGATGTCGCCTCCGCGATGGACGATCTTGGAGATGTCTACGGACTGCTCGGGCGCTTCGACGACGGCGAGCGACTGTTGAAACAGGGGATCGAGCTGCTCGATCGCAGCTTTGGCAAGGATGCCGAGACCAAGCTGAACTACGACAAGATACTCAACGATCTCGGCAACCTCTATCTGGATGCCGGCCGTCTGGCCGAGGCGGAGGCGTCGATGCGGCGCTCGCTTGCGATCACGCGGGCGCGACGCGGCGAGACCCATCCGAACGTTGCGGCCAGCACCGGCAACCTCGCAACTGTGCTTGAGCACGAGGCGCGTTATGCGGAGGCGGAGAAACTCTATCAGCAGACGCTGCAGGCTTACGAGCGCATCTACGGTCCGAACCATCCGACCACGGCTATCGGGCTGAACAATCTTGCCAACGCCTTTTCAGCGCAGGGCAAGCACGAGGCAGCGGCCGGTCTGCAGGAGCGGGTGCTCGCGATCTATGAAAAGTCCTTTGGCGCCGATAGCCCGGATGTCGGCCGCGCGCTGAACAATCTGGCCAACAGCTATTCGGACCTCGGGCGTAAGGAACAGGCCCTCGGTCTCTACCGCCGCTCGCTCGCCGTCATTGAGCGCAAGTTCGGTGAAGGCAGCGGCCCGACCGCGGTTGCCGCCGGCTCGCTCGGGCAAGCCCTGATGGACGCTGGCCAGATCGATGAGGCGAGACGGCTTCTGCTCCGCTGCCTCGAGATCGACGAGCGCGTACTCGGTGCCGCGCATCCGCAACTCGTGAAGGACCTGCGGGCCGTCGCGCTGCTCGACCTCAAGACCGGCAACATGGCCGAGGCCCGCGGCCGGCTCGACCGCGCGCTTGCGATCGCGCAGGACAGGCTCGGGCCACGGCACCGCGATTCCATCGCTACGATGATCAACCTGGCCGACGCCGATCGCCGCGAGGGCAAGTGGCCGGATGCCCTGGCGCGGCTGCGGCTGGCTGCCGCCGCGCTGAACGCAGAGAAGAATACGCAGTTCGTCCGTTTTCCCGAGATCGATCCCTGGCTGATCGATGCGATCTGGCGCGTCTCCGACGGCAAGCTGGACAATGCCGCGAAGGACGAGGCCTTCGGCGCCGCTCAGCGCGCCCACGAGACCAGCGCGGGGGCCGCGCTGTCGCAAATGGCGGCCCGGTTCGGCGCCGGCAACGATGCGATCGCCGGACTGGTGAGGCGGCAGCAGGATCTGAAAGCGAACCTCGAAACGCTCGAAAAGCGCGTGACGTCCGAGCTCGGGCAGGCGGACGGCAAGCGCAACGACGCATTGATCGCCAGCTTGCGCGCGCAGACCGCGCAAACGCGAAAATCGCTTGAAGACGTCTCGGCTCAGCTCGACCGCAGCTTTCCGGCCTATGCTGAATTGTCCAATCCGCGACCGCTGTCCATCGCGCAAACGCAGGGGCTGCTGAAGCCCGACGAAGCTTTGGTGGCGTTCATCCTGCGCGGTGACAAGAGTTACGCGTTGGCGGTGACGCGTGAGGCAAGCGCGCTGCGTCAGATCGCGCTTGGCAGCCGCGAGATCGTCGACCGTGTTGCCCATCTGCGGCTCGGGCTCGGCAATCCCGAGGCCGCCCAATCGTCATTCGACCTCGATGCCTCCTTCGAACTCTACAATGCGCTATTCGGCCCGATATCGGCCGACATCTCCGGCAAGCTAAAACTGCTGGTCGTCCCGGCCGGTGCGCTCACCAGCCTGCCGTTTCATGTGCTGGTGACGAAGAAGCCCGACACGGCGTCCGCCGACCGCTTTCGGCAGGCGGCGTGGCTGCTCAACGAGCGCGCCATCACGGTGTTACCATCGGTGCCGAGCCTGCGTGCGTTGCGCAGCTTTGCCAGGGACTCACGCGCGCAAAAGCCGTTCATCGGATTTGGCGATCCGGTGCTGCGGCGTTCGCCGAGCGACAAGCGCGCGGGGCGCAACGTGCAGCCATACCCAAGCTACTATGACGGCACTTCCGTCGATATCGAGCGCCTGCGCACGGGGCTGCCTCCGCTGCCGGAAACCGCGGGCGAGCTCCAGGCTGTGGCGCTTGCGCTCGGCGCCTCGCCGCAGGACGACGTCAAGCTCGGCTCAGCCGCGACCGTGACCAGCGTGAGCACTCTGCCGCTCGATCAATACCGTGTCGTCGATTTCGCGACCCACGGTCTCGTCGCCGGCGAGGTCAGCGGCCTCAGCGAGCCCGCGCTCGTGCTGACATTGCCGGACAAGCCGACCAGCGACGATGACGGTCTGCTCACGGCAAGTCGCATCGCAAAACTCAAGCTGGATGCGGACTGGGCGGTGCTTTCGGCCTGCAACACGGCAGCCGGCGACAAGCCTGGCGCCGAGGGCCTTTCGGGCCTCGCGCGCGCGTTCTTCTATGCCGGCGCGCGAGCGCTTCTCGTCTCGCATTGGCCGGTCGATTCCGATGCAGCGGTGCGGCTGACCACGGGCGCCTTCTCCGAGCTCGCCGCGCATCCCGGCATCGGCCGTGCCGAAGCGCTGCGCCGGTCGATGAAGGCCTTGATTGCCGACCGGTCGTCGTCCCGCAACGCCGATCCTGCCGTGTGGGCGCCGTTCGTGCTGGTGGGCGAGGGCGGCTGACGGCGCCCCCTCGGATTTGGATCGCGTCAGTTCTGGTAGTAATAGCCGCGCGGCTGATAAACCTGCCGCGGCTGCGGCTGATAGTAGGTGCCCTGCTGGCCGTAGCCCTGGTCATAGGTCGGCTGCGGCAGTTGCTGGTAGGCCTGCGTGCCATAGGGCCGCGTGATCGGACGCGGCGCCGGATAGCGCGCGCCGGTGTCGCTGCCGTCGGCGGGGTAGATGTAATTGTCGTCCTGCGGCATGTAGCGACGGGCGGGCTGCTGCGGCGGCGTCAGGTTCACGGGATCGCCAGTGGTCGCGTACTGCTCTTCGGCAGGCTGCTGCGGCGCGCGGGCGATTGCATTGTTGGTGCGGCCGCGCGGATTGCGCGCCAGCGCCACCTGCGCCGAGCCGGTCAGCGTCACCGTGGTGTTGAGCACGCCTTGCTGCTGGACCAGCGCATAGAGAGTCGAGGCGTTCTGTCGCGACAGCCGCACGCAGCCATGGGACGCCGGCGAGCCGAGACGGCCGACCGAGTCGGTGCCATGGATGGCGTGGCCGACCTTGGTGAAGAAGATCGCGTGCGGCATCGGCGCGTCGTCGAATTCCTTGGAGTAGTGATCCTCTTCCATCCGGAAGGTGCGGAACGCGCCGTTTGGCGTCTCGCGCGAGGGGATGCCGGTCGATACCGGCCAGTGATACCGCGCGACGCCGTCGACCGCGACGGTCATCTGCTGATTGTCCTTGTCGACGGTGATCTCAACCTTGGCCTGCGCGCTGCCCGCGCTCAAGAGCATCAGGGACGTGAACACGATGAAAAAGGAACGCATCTGGAAACGCATTTGAATCCTGGCCTCCGGCCTGTTCACGCTAGGCGCCGCGGCTCTCCGTCCCCGGCGTGCAATATGCCTGCAATCCGGCTTTCGTTCCAGCGGCCTGCTCAGCCATCGTTAACGTGATGCCGGGCGTAAGCAAGGCCGCTTGGTGGCGCGCGGGTCGCGGCCACGCTGACATTTTCGCGAGCAGGCGCACCTCCATTGTGGCGCCATTTGTCATGCGGGCGCAACCAATTGGCCCGTTCGGCGTTAGTGCAGCGCCCATATCTCGGCCAGCGGGTCTCGCGGGCCGGCTTACCCTTATGAAATACAATGAACAGAGTTCGTGTGGCCGCCGCTTCGCTGCCGGCCGGTCGTTCTGCCCGCCTGCTCTTCGCAGGCGCCGCTATCCTCCTCGGCCTGACGTGCCTGCCTCAACTCGGTCACGCCCAGGGTATTGTCCGCGGCGCTCAGGAAGGCTCCTATGAAGGCAACCGTATCGCGGGCCCGGTCGGCGGTGCGGTCGGAGGCGTCGTCGGCGCTGGCGTGGGCGGTGCTGTCGGCGCGGTTGAGGGGGTGTTCGGCATTCCCCATCGCGGTCATCGTCGCTGCCGCGGCTATTATGACGGCTACAATCACTTCCACTGTTACCGGTAACCCGCCGCCATTCCGGGGTTCGCGACTCTGTCGCGCCCCGGAATGTTAGTTCTTCAGCCGGTACCCGGTGCGGAAGATCCACCAGATCACGACGAGACAGATCACCAGGAACGCCAGCGTCATGCCGATGCTGACGGACATGCTGACGTCCGCGATCTCGTAGAAACTCCAGCGGAAGCCGGAGATCAGATAGACGACCGGGTTGAGCAACGCGACCGTGCGCCAGGTGGGCGGCAGCATGTCGATGGAATAGAAGCTGCCGCCGAGGAAGGTCAGCGGCGTCACCACCAGCATCGGGATCATCTGCAGCTTCTCGAAGCCATCGGCCCAGATGCCGATGATGAAGCCGAACAGGCTGAACGTCACCGCCGTCAGCACCAGGAAAGCCAGCATCCAGACCGGATGGTGGATATGCAGCGGCACGAACAGCCCGGCCGTCGCCAGGATGATCAGGCCGAGGATGATCGACTTGGTCGCTGCGGCCCCGACATAGCCGAGCACGATCTCGAAATATGAGATCGGCGCCGACAGGATCTCGTAGATCGTGCCGGTGAATTTCGGGAAGTAGATGCCGAACGAGGCGTTGGCGATGCTCTGGGTCAGCACCGAAAGCATGATCAGGCCCGGCACGATGAAGGTGCCATAGCTGACGCCCTCGACCTGGCTGATGCGCGAGCCGATCGCGGCGCCGAACACCACGAAATAAAGCGAGGTCGACACCACCGGCGAGACGATGCTCTGCAGCAGCGTACGCCAGGTGCGCGCCATTTCGAACAGGTAGATGGCGCGGATGGCGCGATGATTCATGGCGTCCTCACGAGGTCGACGAAGATGTCCTCGAGCGACGATTGCGTCGTGTCGAGATCGTTGAAGCGGATGTTGGCGTTGCGGAGGTCGCTGAGCAGGCTGGTGATGCCGGTGCGCTCGCCCTTGGTGTCGTAGTCGTAGACCAGCGTCGCCCCGTTATCGCAGAGTTCGAGCTCGTAGTGATTAAGGCTCTCCGGCAGCGCGTCGAGCTTGCCCTGCAGATGCAGCGTCAGCCGCTTCTTGCCGAGCTTCTGCATCAGGCTCGCCTTGTCCTCGATCAGCACGATCTCACCCTTGTTGATGATGCCGATGCGATCGGCCATCTCCTCGGCTTCCTCGATGTAATGCGTGGTGAGGATGATGGTGACGCCGGATTGCTGCAAGCCGCGCACCACCTCCCACATGCCCTTGCGCAGCTCGACGTCGACGCCGGCGGTGGGCTCGTCCAGGAACAGGATCTGCGGCTCGTGCGACAGCGCTTTCGCAATCATCACGCGGCGCTTCATGCCGCCGGACAGCGTGATGATCTTGTTGTCCTTTTTGTCCCAGAGCGAGAGGTCTTTCAGCACCTTCTCGATATGATCAGGGTTCTTCGGCTTGCCGAACAGGCCGCGGGAAAAGCTCACGGTCGCCCACACGCTCTCGAAGGCGTCGGTGTGCAATTCCTGCGGCACGAGGCCGATCAGCGAGCGCGCCTTGCGGTAGGAGCTCTGGATGTTCTCGCCACCGACAAGAACCTTGCCTTCGCTGGGATTGGCGATGCCGCAGATGATCGAGATCAGCGTCGTCTTGCCGGCACCGTTCGGACCGAGCAGCGCGAAGATTTCGCCGCGCTTGATGTCGAGATTGACGTTCTTGAGCGCCTTGAAGCCGGACCCATAGGTCTTCGACAGATTGGCGACGGAAATGATGGAGGACATGAGGGCCGGTAGGGCTGGGGAGGGGGCCGGAACCAGCCGGGAACGGCGGGTCAGCGGAGTTCTGAGATAGGAATGCCTCTGGCCGGTCGCAATCGGCGAGAGAAAAATGGTCTCAAAACGGGCGCTTCGGTGGCAGGTTTCGGGCAGGTGTTGCGCGATGGCCACGGACTGTGGCTAAGATCGCCGTTCACGCGGCTCTTTGTTGCGTCTGCGAGCCGGCCGTGGCTACGATTCCGGCCAATCGCAAAGCGTATTGTCCCCAGGGAAAACACCGATGAGACCGAACGGCCGTCACACCGCCGGCGCCAGCCAGTTGTCCGCCCTCCGTGTATGGGCGATCTGCCTGCTCGTGCTGTCAGCTGTTGCCATCAGCCCGACCACGGCCCGGGCTGCGCCGAGCCAGGCCCAGGTCGCGACCACACATGTCTACCTGCTCCGCGGCGTGCTCAACATCTTCTCGCTCGGTCTCGACACGATCGGCGCCCGCCTCCAGGCGCAGGGCGTGCCGGTGACCGTGGCCAATTTCGTGTCCTGGTCCTCGCTTGCCGATGAAGCCGCAGCGAACTACAAGGCCGGCCGGCTCAAGACCATCGTCCTGGTCGGGCATTCCTCCGGCGCGACCGCGCTCCCCGACATGATCGCGAAGCTCAACCGGCTCGGCGTACCCGTGAAGCTCGCGGTCGGCCTCGATTCCGTGTTCAAGACCAAGCTCTCGACCGGCGCGGAGCGTTACATCAACATCTATATCGGCGACGGTCCCGGCGAGCCGGTGAAGCCTGCAAACGGCTTCCGCGGCAAGCTCGACAATGTCGACGTTCGCGGCACCGGCGTCGGCCACATCTCGATCGACAAGAACGAGGCGATCCAGCGCCGTGTCATCGCCGAGATCGACGCCGCCATCTTGCGCTCGCGCGCGCCTGCGGTTGCTGTCGCCGAGCCCGGCGCACCCCGGCCGGCGCGCTCGGCGGCGGCAACGGCTCCCCGGAATTAAGCCCCTCGCCCAGCAAGCCGCTGAATTGACGATGCCGCCGTCATACCGACGGCGGCATTGTCGTATCTGCATAACCCAAGACCTGTCTGAAAAGCCGAGACTTGATCACTCGCCGGTCGAGAAGGGAACTCGGCACACGATCTGGTGTTGTTACACCATGACAAGGAGACAAAACGTCGGCCCCATGGCGGTTCAGCCCGAGCGGGCGTGGACCGGTCGGCCTGTTCTCGAAAAGGTACTTGAGAAAAAACCGCAGCCTCAATCGAGCCAAGTGAGCGCGGGAGCCGGCTTGTTGAGGCAGCACGCGCTCCGAATGCAGCGTGCGTTGCTCGCCGGTAAAAGCGACGGTCGCAAGAGCTCCTTGAAATGATGGGGCGGCTTTCGGGTGTGCCGTCCGTCTGGGACCAGTACACGTGAAGATTTTTCAGTGTCCGTCATGTCGCCATCCCGTTTCGTTCGAGCACGTCGCGTGCGCGAATTGTGGCACTGAGCTGACGTTCGATTCCTCGCGCATCGAGATGACGAAACTTGCATCCCGTCAATCTTGCCGAAACCGCGAGATCATCGGTTGCAACTGGTGCGTCGAGGGTGCGGACTGGTATTGCGGCTCGTGCCGCCTCACGCGCACGACTCCTAATCTCGGCAGCACCAGAAACATCATGCTTTGGCGCCGCATGGAGGAAGCCAAGCGTCGTCTTCTCTATGATCTCAGTCGCCTCAGGCTTCCGCTTGCATCGCGCAGCGGCGCACGATTGGCGTTTGACATTCTCTCGGACGAGGTCAGTCCGATCCTGACGGGGCATCTCTCGGGCCTCATCACGCTCAACCTTGCCGAGGCCGATGATGTCGAGCGAGAAGCTCGCCGTGTTGCGTTCCGGGAGCCGTACCGCACGCTGCTCGGGCATTTCCGGCACGAGATCGGTCACTTCTACTGGGCCATGCTCGTTGACGGCACGACATTCCAGGCCCCGTTCAACCTGATCTTCGGTGACCAGGCGCAGGACTATCAAGCCGCGATCAACTCCTATTACAGCCGCGCCGATCGTTCATACGACCGAAGCGGCTTCATCAGCGAGTACGCCACGTCCCACCCCTGGGAGGATTGGGCGGAAACGTTCGCGCATTTCCTGCATATCGTGTCGACGCTCGACTCGCTGGCAGGTTTGCCGTTGTCGCTGGACGATCGCGCCCGCCGGACCCTGACGGATCCCTATCTCGAGAGCGACTTCGAGGCGCTACTGTCACTTTGGATGCCGCTTGCTCGCAGCATCAACGAACTCAACCGCTCGCTCGGGATGAGGGACGCATATCCGTTCGACATATCGCCGGCGGTCAAAGGCAAGCTGCATCTCGTCCACATGGCGATCAGCGCCTTCCGCGGTCAGCAGAGGTTGGCAGCGTAAACGCCGGAGAGGACAGCCCCCCGTTAAGTCAGGGCGTTCTCGGGGGAAGTGAATCGGTTCGCGTCAAGAAACCGCGTGAAGCAAGAATGTCGGCACACAATCAGGACTGATCATGCTCTGGAGGCCAAGAACGCGCGAATGCTCTCCGCAATCTCCCGCGCGTGCGTTTCCAGCGCAAAATGGCCGGTGTCGAAGAACTGAACCACTGCGTTGGGATTGTCGCGCTTGAAAGCCTCGGCGCCGGGCGGAATGAAGAATGGATCGTTCCTGCCCCAGACCGCCAGGAACGGGGGCTTGTGGGTGCGGAAATAGTCCTGGAATGACGGATAGAGCGCGACGTTGCTCTTGTAGTCGCCGAACAGGTCGAGCTGCACCTCGTCAGAACCCGGTCGAGCCAGATAGAAATTGTCCAGGTTCTGGCCGTCCGGCGACACCATCGCGGCATCAGCGACGCCATGCGTGTACTGCCAACGTGTCGCCTCCGGCGTGAGAAGGGCGCGCAGCGCGTCGCGATTGGCGGGCGTAGGGTCCTGCCAATAGGCTTTGATCGGAGACCAGCCGTCGCTCAGGCCATCTTCGTAGGCATTGCCGTTCTGGGAAATGATGGCGCTGATGCGCTCGGGGTGGCGCAGCGCAAGCCGAAAGCCGGTTGGTGCGCCATAGTCGAAGACGTAAATCGCGAAACGATCGAAACCGATCACTTCGGTAAAGCGCTCGATCACCTGAGCGACATTGTCGAAGGTGTAGCGGAAGCTTTCTCGTGCCGGCATGTCGGACTGACCGAAGCCGGGAAGGTCGGGCGCGACGATGTGGAATTTATCGGCGAGCAGCGGGATCAGGTCGCGGAACATGTGGCCGGCGCTGGGGAAGCCGTGCAGCAGCAGCAGCTTCGGTGCGCCTTTTGGACCGGCCTCGCGATAGAACACCTTGAAATCATCGACGTCGGCAGTGCGATAGGTGGTTGGGGTCATGGCCATCTCCGTTAATGTAACCTGTAAATAGCTAATTTGAAGGTTACTAACCTGAGTGATAACTTGTCAATGGCGATTATATAGGTTACTGGCTAATTTCAGCAGGCCAAGGACCGCTCATGAACAGACCGCCCGCGATGTTCATCGCCGACTCGCTCGGTCTCGATTTCCTCAATTCGGTGGCGACGCCGGCCGAGACGCCCGTCGACTGGCTCGACGATGGCGAAGGCCTGGTCGATTGGCTGGCCCAGGCCAGGCTGGTGCCGGCGGATGAGCTGGATGGGCTGAAGGCGCGCGCAAAGCCGGGTGAACTCGACAAGGTTGCCGACCAGGCCCGCGCCTTGCGCGAATGGTTTCGCGGCTTTGTGCGGAAGCATGCAGGCCGGCCGCTGACGGTGGATGGACTTCGTGAACTCGGTCCGCTGAACAGCCTGCTCGAGCGCGACGAAGTCTTCAGGCGGATCGAGCCGGGGTCGGACGATGGCGGCGTTCTCGTGCTGCGAACAAAGCGACGCTGGCGATCACCGGACTCCCTGCTGCTGCCCATCGGAGAAGCAATGGCGAAGTTCGTCTGCGAGGAGGATTTTGCCGACGTGAAGGCGTGCGAGGGCCATAACTGCACAATGCTGTTCGCCGATCACACCCGCCGGCGTGCGCGGCGGTGGTGTATCATGGCGGTCTGCGGGAACCGCGCCAAGCAGGCCGCGCATCGCAGCCGGCTCAGGAGCAGGCAATGACGGGCCGGCGTGTTCATCATGCAGGTCGCGGAGCTTTGATGCGCGAGGCGGCGCGTCGCCCGCCGGTTCCGTGCCCCAAATTCCACCCAATCGGCCGTCACTAAGCCCGGTGGGGAAGCCTTTGCCTCCCGTGGTGGGACTGCTGGACTGATGATTGATTTGAGGCGACTAGTCGTGCTGGCAGCCGTTGCGCTGCTTGCCCTGAGCCCCGGCATGGCCGCCGCCTCACCTGCGAAGTCCAAGACCACCGCGGCCGTCCCCACCGCGCCGCCGCCTCCGCCGTTCGAGCCGTTGCCGCCGCCGAAGATCTACCTGTTCCGCGGCGCCATGGGACCGATCTTCTCGACCGGCATGGACCGGCTCGAAGAGAAGCTAACGAAGGCCGGCTTTTCCGCCAACGTCTATGAATTCACTATCTGCCGATGGATCGGCGATCGTGCCATCGCCAGCTACAAGGAATCGCCGGCCCCGATCGTGCTGATAGGCCACTCGATGGGCGGGCTGTGCTCGATCATCATCTCCGAGATGGCGGAAAAGGAGAACATTCCGATCAGCCTCGTCATCGCCATCGACCCTGCGCATGCGACCGGCGATGTGCCGCTCAATGTCGAGCGCTTCATCAACATCTTCCTGTCCGACAGCGTGCTCGGCGGCGGCGACGTCGTCGCAGTCCCCGGCTTTCGCGGCCATTATGCGAGTTACGACCTCAAGGAAAACAGCCGCGTCTCGCACATCAACATCGAAAAGTCCGACGACATCCATCGCCAGATCGTCGAGATGGTGACGCAACTGCCGCGCATTCCGCCACAAACCCAGTCCGGTGCCGTGCCGCTGCGCTATCTGGTGCCCGCGGATACGCTGGTCGAATTGTGGGATAGCGGCGTGCGGGTGCCGGTGCGCCCCGGCGACACCATGGAGAGCATCGCAGCCGCCAATCGCGTGCCGCTGTGGACGCTTGCGCAGAGCAACTCGCTTGCAGAGAACGCGCAGCTTACCCCGGGCCAGACCATCATCGTCCCGCGCCACCTGACGCCGCCCGAGCCTGCATCCGCGATGGCGACACCGCCGCCGGTGCCAGCGAAGCGCAAGTAGGCTCTTCGCCTTCTCCGCAAGCGGGAAAAGGAGAGAGCTACACGTTCGACCCGTTGATCGCGTCGATCACCGCATCCGTCACTTCCTTCGTCGTCGCCTTGCCGCCGACATCGGGCGTCAGCACGCCCGCCGCACAGACACGCTCGACCGCCGCCATCAGCCTCGAGGCCGCATCCTTCTCGCCGAGATGCTCGAGCATCTGGGCGCCGGTCCAGAACGTCGCGACCGGATTGGCGATGCCCTTGCCGGTGATGTCGAAGGCCGAGCCGTGGATCGGCTCGAACATCGAGGGGAAGCGGCGCTGCGGATCGATATTGCCGGTCAGCGCCACGCCGAGGCTGCCGGCCAGCGCGCCGGCGAGGTCGGACAGGATGTCGGCGTGGAGGTTGGTCGCGACGATGGTGTCGAGGCTCTTCGGATGCAGCGTCATGCGCACCGTCATGGCGTCGACCAGCATCTTGTCCCAGCTGACGTCGGGGAATTCACCGGCGACCTCGGCCGCGATCTCGTCCCACATCACCATGCCGTGGCGCTGCGCGTTCGACTTGGTCACCACGGTCAGGAACTTGCGTGGACGCGACTGCGCGAGCTGGAACGCATAGCGCATGATGCGGGTGACGCCGACGCGGGTGAACACGGCGACCTCGGTGCCGACCTCTTCCGGCAGGCCCTTGTGGGCGCGGCCGCCCATGCCGGCATATTCGCCTTCCGAGTTCTCGCGCACGATCACCCAGTCGAGATCGCCGACGCCGACATTGCGCAGCGGCGAGGAAACGCCGGGCAGGATCTTGGTGGGACGCACATTGGCGTATTGGTCGAAGCCCTGGCAGATCGGCAGGCGCAGGCCCCACAGTGTGATGTGATCGGGCACGTCAGGCGCGCCGACCGCACCGAAATAGATCGCGTCGAACTTCTTCAGCTCGGTGAGGCCGTCGGCCGGCATCATCACGCCGTGCTTCCTGTAATAGTCCGAGCCCCAGTCGAACGTCTTGATGGTGAAGGCAATGTCGCCGCTGCGCTCGGCAAGCGCCTCCAGCACGCGGATTCCGGCCGAGATGACCTCGGGGCCGATGCCGTCGGCGGGAATGGCTGCGATCGAATGGGTGCGCATAGGAAGGCTCCGTTTGGGATGTCAGCGGGATTGCGGGGACGAGTTCGACGGGCGCGATCTGGCCGCGCGACAATAGCAGCGTCAGGATCTCCGAGAGAACGAGCAGCCACTACGACAGATGCGGAACATGATCAATTCTTGAGCGGCCGGAGCTAAAATCCGGTCACCAATGCTGGCTTGCCCGGTCACGCGGGTTCGAATATGTATAGACATGTTCGAGCGAGAGAGAGCCGGCATGGACGACCGCGTGCTTGTCTTCGAGGGAATTGGCCAGGACTTCCCAGCGCCGGACCGCCGAACCGCCGTTCGTGTCCTGGACGGCATCAGCTTCGAGGCCGCCCGCGGAAAATTCGTCGCGGTGATTGGCCCGAGCGGATGCGGCAAGAGCACGCTGTTGCAGATGGCGGCCGGATTATTGATTCCGACCCGTGGCGCGGTCCATCACGGCGGCCGCAAGGTCACGACGATCAACACTGAAGTCGGTTTCGTACCACAGCAGGCACAATTGTTTCCCTGGAAGACGCTTGCCGAGAACGTCGAGCTTCCTCTTTTGCTGCGCGGCGTCACGACCGCCGAGCGGCGCGAACGGGTGGCGAATGCGCTCGGCGCCGTCGGTCTCAAGGGGTTTGAACAGCATTTCCCGACCCAGCTGTCTGGCGGCATGCAGAAGCGCGGCTCGATCGCGCGCACCCTGGTCTATCGGCCCGATGTCGTCCTGATGGACGAACCGTTCGGTGCGCTCGATGCGCAAACACGTATGGTGATGCAGAGTGATTTGCAGACCCTGTCCATGGAAGCGGGTGCGACCATCCTTTTCGTAACGCACGACATTACCGAGGCCGTGCTGCTGGCCGATCATGTCATTGTGCTGAGCCAGCGTCCGTCGCGTCTGCTCGCCAACATTCAGATCAATCTGCCGCGGCCGCGCAACATGTTTGAGCCGTTCCGCAATCCCGGCTTTGAGGCAGCTTATGATGCCGTCTGGACCGAATTCCGATCGCAAATCGACATTGGACGCGTTCATTGAGCCAGAGCAAGCCGATGGCCGACATGACCTATGACGTCTCCGACGGTGCGCGCCGCAATTTCGGCGCGGCGATCGCGGCGAGATCTTTGCAATGGCTGTTGCGGCTGCTTCCGGGCATCGCGTTGCTGCTGTTCTGGCAATGGTCGGCCGGACGGCTGATCAAGGAATTGTATATCAGCAAACCGACCGCGGTGGCCCAGCGGCTCTACGAACTGTTCGCCTCCGGCGAGATCTATCCGCATTTGTGGACGACTGGTCAGGAACTGGTGCTGGGCTACACTATCGGCGTGGTAGGCGGCGTACTGGGCGGCTATGCGCTGGGACGCTCGCCGCGGCTTGCACGCATCTTTGAACCCTATGTGATGGCGTTCTATGGCGTGCCCAAGATCGCGCTCGCGCCGCTCTTCATCATCTGGTTCGGAATTGGCATGGGATCGAAGATCGCGCTGGCCTCGATCATGGTTTTCTTCCTGGTCTTCTACAATGTGTTTGCCGGCGTGCGCAGCGTCGACCGCGAGGTCGTCAACCTCACCCTGATCATGGGCGCGAACCAGCGACAGCTCACCTATCACGTCTTTCTGCCGGCTGCGGCGCCGTTCGTGATGCTCGGCATGCGGCTGGCCATTCCATACAGCGTGATAGGCGTGATCGTCGGTGAGTTCACCTCTTCGGCACAGGGGCTGGGCCTGTTCATTCACGAGGCATCGTCGACTTACGACCCGGCCGGCGTATTCGCGGGCATCGTCATTCTTCTGGCTTTCGTGACAATCGCGAATCTGCTCGCCGGCCGGCTGGAGCGACGGCTTCTGCGCTGGCGCTCGCTGTCGGGCACCGGGCCGGCCGACATCTGAAAGATATTGGAGAGCGCAATGCGTACGATAACGGGTTTGAAAGTTGCGATCGTCGCCGGCGCGCTGGCGTTGCTGCTGCCAGGTGCTGCATCGGCGCAACAAGCGGTACGTATCGGGCTGGGGGCTCCGACGCTCAGTTTCCTGCCCATCTGGTCGGCGCGTGCGCTGGATACGTTCAAGCCGGAGGGGCTGACGGCCACGGTGGTGGCCTTGCCAGGCGGCGACCCTTCGGCGCTGGCAGCGCTGGACGCCGGCGATATTGAGCTCGCGGCAGTCGGTCCCGATGCGATGCTGCGCGCTGTCGCCAAGGGGCAGCCATTCGAGATCGTCTATTCGCTGATGTCGAAAGTCACGCTTCAACTCGTCGTTTCACCGGCGTTGCTGGAGCGCACAGGCGTGAAGGCGAGCGACCCGCTCGAGAAGAGGATCTCGGCGATGAAGGGTACGCTGGTCGGCGCCACCGCGCTTGCCGGAGCCCAGGAGATCGCGGCGCGCTGGCTCGTGGGCAAGGGCGGCCTCGATCCGAAGAACGATCTCAAGGTGGCGCAGGTCGGCAGTCCGACCGCCATTCAGGCGGCTCTCGAAACGAAACGGATTGACGCCTTCTTGCTGTCGCCACCGGAGGGATATCTGGCCGAGAAGGCTGGTACTGGCGTCGTGCTGGTATCGCTCGGCGACGACTTTCCGTTGCTCGCGAACCAGCCCTATCTCGTGCTCGTCGCCAAGAAGCCGATCAGCCCGGCGACGGCGGATCTCATCACCAGGACGGCGAAGGCCCTTCAGCAGGCCAGCGCTGCCGTCACCAGCAAGCCCGACGAAACCGCGGATGCGATCCAGAAGCAGTTCTTTCCGAAAGCGGATCCGCAAGCCGTTTCGGCTGCCGTCAAGTCGATGCGCAACGGTGTCGCGCAAGGTGGCAAGATCGACGTCCAGAGCATGCAGAACGCGCTGACTTTTGCCAAGGAGGTCGGCACCAACTTCGGCAAGGAGTTCGATGCAAAGGCGTCGGAGGATGATTTATGGACGAACCGCTTCGTCGGTGCGGCAAAGGCAAAATAGCGGAACTGCACGATCGAGGGATCACGCGGGTTGAGGGTAATTGGCCGCACGCGCCTCTGCATCCCATCGGGTCATCAGAGCATAGTCCTCGACAGCAACGGGAGTAAAGGCATCGAGGCGGAGCCTCTCCCTGAGGCCGACGCAGCCGGGAGCATCCGCGAAAGTCGCCAGCGTCGCCTGCAAATTGGCCACGATGTCGTCTGGACAACCAGGCGATGCGATTAGAAATGGAATAGGTGCCGGATCGGTGGTCGCGATCACCCTGAGTTCTGATTTCAGATCCGGCTGATGGCGCTGCATCAGATCGAGTGCATAACCATCGAGCGGGCCCACATCGATGGCGCCGGCCAAGAGTGCTTCGATGACGCGGCGTGGCGTCGTCAACGGTCCGATGCTCTCGCGATAGAGCTTCGCGCCGCGGTGGAGAAAGTACGGCAGAAGGTGGTGCCGCAAGGCATTGTAGCCTGAATGAGAGTCAGCGACGGTATAGCCAAGCCGACCGTCAAAGGTCTCCTCGATCGTGTGGAACCGAGAATCGGCGCGGACCACGAGGCAGGTCGCATAGACCGGTCGTCCGCGGATCGGAGCGTTCGTCGGCACGGGCGCTGCGACTGACCGTGGCCGGTGCGTTGCCAGCGTGAACGGAAATCCGCACATGAAGGCGCACGCGAGATCGTTGCGCGACCACAGATCTGCAAGCGGAAGCGGGAACGCGTGATCGATGATATCGAGGTCGACGCCGCTTTCGCGCGCAAGCCATCCGAACAGGTCTTTCCAGGCGGCGGCCGCCGGCGGATTGACCGAATACATTCGCGCGTTGGCGACGTATGTCATACCGGCTGTTCCACGCCGTATCAGTCAGGCGAAGCGCAAGCGCTGTCCCACGCCGATGCGTTCGGCCTTTTCCAGCATCGCATGGCCGAGCGCGATGTCGGATAGCGAAAGTCCGCGATGCCAGAGCAAGTTGGTTTCGGCGTCGCTTTCGCGGCCAGGCTTGAGGCCGGCGACAATCTGCCCAAGCTCCGCGTGGAGCGTTTTCTCGGAAAGCTTGCCGGCTTCGACATGGGCGCGAAGGCTGCCGAACTTTCCGCCCTTGCACTGACCCCAGTCGTCGACCACGAGCTTGGTCATGATGTCCGTGAGCGAAAGCTCGATCGCGCTCATCGTGCCGTAAGGAACGACGAAAGCGCCCTTCTTGATCCAGTTCGTCTTTAGCATCGGTGTCGGCTTGTCGAGCCGGGAGGCCTCGACCACTATGTCGGCGCCCTCGAGGCACGATTGCCAATCCGGCGTCGCGACCACCTTCTTGCCGAGGTCCTTGCTCAGCCGCTCCGCGAAGCCGTTGCGGCTTTCCTCGCGCCGCGAATGCACCCGGATCTCGTCGAAGTCGAAGAGATGGTCGAGCAGCCGGACGTTCCAATAGGCGGTGCCGCGCGCCCCGATGTGACCGAGGACTTTCGAATTCTTGCGAGCCAGATATTTGGCGCCGATCGCGGTGACGGCGCCCGTCCGCATGTCTGTAATGCCGCTCGCGTCCATGATGGCCCGTGGTGCGCCGGTGCGGGGGTCGAACAAGGCCAGAATGCCCAATTCCGAATGAAGGCCGAGTTTGTAATTGTCGACGAAGTCGCCGACGATCTTCACGCCCGCCCGGTCGATCGGAGGCTTGATCGCCCCGCGCAGGACGTTGAAGTGCCCGTTCGCCGCACCGGGTTCGAGGTGAACCCGCGGCTCGATCACGGTATCACCCCTGCCTTGCGCTGCCAGGCTCGTCTCGATGGCCGCAAGGATCTCCTCGTCGGTGATCTTGAGTTCTTCGATGTCGAGACGGTTGAGATAGGAAATGTAGATCGGCGGCATCGCAGCACTCCTCCGAGATATGTCTATACATTATCGCCCGGCAGGAGGGTGTCAATCGCTGCGTCCCGCGGCTTGGCGCTGAGCAGACATGCCTGTGTGGACGTTCAACACCTGCTATGAAGCCGCTCGGCGGTTGAGTTGTGAATGCTCTGGAGGGAAGGTGGGACGATGACCGGGACAACGAGTGCAAAGCCAGGCGAGTTGCAGGTTGCGATCGCAGGCCTGGGCTCGATCGGCACCAAGATCGCGACCGCGCTCGATCAGGGCATTGACGGGCTGACGCTATCCGCCGTCGCGGTACGGGATCCCGCCAAGCATCAGGACTTCATCGGCGGCCTGCGTCATCCGCCGAAGATCCTGCCGATCGATCAGCTCGGCGAGGTCGCCGATCTCGTCGTCGAATGCGCACCGAGCCACCAGTTGCGCGCGATCGTCGAGCCTGCCGTGAAGCGCGGCAAGGCCGCGGTCGTCGTCAGCGTCGGGGGCCTGCTCGACAATTTCGACCTGGTCGATCTCGCCCGCGCCAATGGCGGCCGCATCCTCGTGCCCACCGGCGCGCTGATCGGGCTGGATGCCGTCAACGCCGCGTCCATCGGCACCATTCATTCCGTGAGGATGGTGACGCGCAAGCCGGTCGACGGGCTGAAGGGCGCGCCGTTCATCGTGCAGAACAACATCGACATCGACAATCTGCGCGAGCCGCTCAAGCTGTTCGAGGGCAGCGCGCGGGAAGCGGCGAAGGGCTTTCCGGCCAACGTCAATGTCGCCGTTGCACTGTCGCTGGCGGGTATCGGGCCCGACCGCACCCAGATCCAGGTCTGGGCCGACCCGACCGTGACGCGCAACGTTCATCGCATCGAAGTCGAGGCGGATTCGGCGCGGTTCTCGATGGGCATCGAGAATATCCCCTCGGAGAATCCCAAGACCGGCCTGATCACGGCGCTATCGGTGATCGCGCTGCTGAAGAAGCAGCGCGCCACGCTGTGCGTGGGGACGTGATGGGTTGAGGCGGTCCATCACCGCCATCCTGAGGTGCTCGCCCTGCAAAGCAAGGCGAGCCTCGAAGGACGACGGCCCCGCTGCATCGTGGCCCTTCATTCTTCGAGGCTCCCGGCGCGATGCTTTGCATCGCGCCACTCGCACCTCAGGATGACGGAACGCCGATGCACGCGTCCGTGGCGCTGACCTCAGCGCATTTCCTTTTTACGCCCCCGTCACGCGCCAGATCACGTTGCCGACGTCGTCGGCCATCAGCAGTGATTTCCTATCGGGACCAATTACGACGCCGACCGGGCGGCCATAGGATTCCTTCTCGTCAGGGGACAGGAAGCCCGACAGGATGTCGCGACCGGGGCCGGACGGCTTGCCGTTCTCGAACGGGATGAACACCAGCTTGTAGCCGGACAGCGTGCTGCGATTCCACGAGCCGTGCTGGCCGATGACCATGCCGTCGGGGAAGCCCGGCAGTGTTCCCGCGGGCATCCAGCACAGGCCGAGCGAGGCGGTGTGGCCGCCGAGCGCGTAGTCCGGTTGAATCGCCCTGGCGACCATCGCAGGATCCTGCGGCACGCGGTCGTCCACCGTCTTGCCCCAGTAGCAATAGGGCCAGCCGTAGAAGCCGCCGTCGCGCACCGAGGTCAGGTAATCCGGCGGCGTCTCGTCGCCGAGCCCGTCGCGCTCGTTGACGACGGTCCAAAGCACCCCCGTATTCGGCTCCCATGCCAGACCGACCGGATTGCGCAGGCCCGCGCCGAAAATGCGGTGCGTGCCGGCAACGAGGTCGAGCTCGTAGACCGCGGCGCGGCCTTCCTCGACCTCCATCCCCATCTCGGCGATGTTGCTGAGCGAGCCGACGCCGGCATAGAGCTTCTTGCCGTCGGGGCTTGCGAGCAGGCTGCGGGTCCAGTGGCCGCTCGGCTTGAATGTCGTGAGCCGCTTGCCCGGCGCGGTGATGCGGTCGGCGTTGGCGACGTAAGGAAAGGCCATCACGCCGTCGGTGTTGCCGACATAGAAGGTGTCGCCGACCAGCGCCATACCGAACGGCTGGCTGAGATTCTCCATGAAGGCGCCGCGAACTTCCGCGACGCCGTCGCCGTCCTTGTCGCGCAACAGCGTGATGCGGTCGGCGGACACGCCGAGCGCCGCGGCGCGCCGCATCGTCGCCTGCATCGCATAGTGGAATACGCTGCGCGGCGCGCCCGCGATCTGCGTTGCTTCCGCGATCAGCACGTCGCCATTGGGCAGCACCTCGATCCAGCGCGGATGGTCGAGCCCGGTCGCGAACGCGTTGACCTTGAGCCCGGGCGCAACGGTCGGCTTCTGGCCCTCGCGCCAGCCGCGCGCGGTCGGCATCTTCAGGGTCGGGATCGCGCCTTGCGGCTTCGCCTCGGGAATGGCGGGCTTCTCTCCCCAGGCCGGCGCAGGCACGGTGCCCGACAGCTTCCGCCATTGCAGCGCGATGCCGCCGAGAAGCGCAACGAACTGCGCAAAGATGCTGGAGAAAGTCATGAGCGGGCCCCTGTTTGCGCGCGCATCCAACTGGCTGACGGGGCTGACGTCAACCTGTGTCGGGCGCCGGCCGGACCTATTCCGGTGGAATGGCAGCCGATCGATTTTGCATGGGACGAACGTCGATGGCCCTTGCCCGGAGATCAGCCGCGGATCTGCCGCTCGAGCTGCTTCGCCACGCGAAAATCATCGAGGTGCTGGATGTTCGGAGCCAATGCGGCCTCCTTGGACAGCAGATGATAGACCCGCGCCACGGTGCGCTGCTTCTGCTTCGGCCGCCCGCGCGGCAGCGCCCGCGCCTTGCGGATGGCGGCGATCGCGTGCTCGCGAAAATAATCGAAGGCGTCCGACATGGCTCGATGCTCTGCGGCGGGTGGCAGCTGTAGACGGATAACGGGCGAGCGGAGGGGCGGTTCCCTGGTGCGTCAGACCCGCGCCTTCCTACTCTCTCACCCGTCATCCTGAGGTGCCGGAGCGTAGCGGAGGCCTCGAAGGATGAACGGCCCGGCTGCATCGCGGCCGTACATCCTTCGAAGCGAGGTTCGCGATGCATGTGCATCGCGAACCTCGCACTCAGGATGACGGGTCCAACAGGAGTGTTAATCCGAGAAAGCGAGACGCTTACCGCGGCGACAGGAACGGGATGAGCATCGGGACGCGGCGGCAATAGGTGCCGTAGGCGTCTTCGCCGAGCTCCTTGGACAGGAACACCTCTTCCATCCGACCCTTCTGCCACATGCCGAGCGAGATGAGGATCGCACCCAGGATCGTCGTCACCAGGCCGATCGCTACCCCGGTCACCAACATGCCGAAGATCAGCCCCGTGTAGATGGGGTGGCGTACGAAGCCGTAAGGCCCGGTGTCGATGACGCGGTGGTCTTCCTTCTGGGTGATGGCGTCAGACCAGAATTTTCCGAGATGCAGCCGGCCCCACCAGGCGAAGGCAATGCCGGCGGCCGAGAGGATCGCGGCAATGGCGATGCCGGTGTTGCCGAGCACCCAGAGCGGCTTCCAGCCCAGGATCTCCGCGACCCACGGCGTGTACAGGATGCCGCCGACCAGGATCGGCAAGCGAAAGCGCTGCGACTCCAGCGTCATGACCTGCTTCTTGGTCTGCCCTTGCCAGAACGAGGCGCCGACCCAACTGGCGAGGAATGCCAGCCAGAGCAAGGCCAGGAGTTCGGTCGGCCAGGCCGTGGTCCAGCCACCCCAGGCCACAGAGAGAAGCTTGCTGAAATCGAAGGACATGAAGGTTCTTTGCGTTGGGCGGCGGCTTTAGCTCGCGCGCGAAGAGAGCGCGCGATGCTGGAGGGCGCCGGAGGGCTGCTGGCCGTTGCGGGCGAGCAGATGGGTGATGGTTTCGCGCAGGACTGGCTCGATCGGACGCGGCGAATAGCCGAGCTCGTTGCGCGCCTTGCCGATCGAGAGGTCGCTCGCGGCGAGCGCGATGCGGACGCCCTCGGCGGTGCCGTTGGGCGGCCGGCGCGTGACGTGGTCGGAGATGTATTCCAGCATGATCGCGGAGAGTTCGGCGATCCTGCCGGGCACGACGATCGGATACTGCCGGCGGCCGCTCATCGCCGACATCATCCGCAGGATGTTGCCGAGCGGGACGCAGTCGCCGCCGAGGATGTAGCGCTGGCCGATGCGGCCGCGCTCCATGGTCAGCACGAGGCCCATGGCCACGTCGCGGACATCGACGAGGTTGACCAGGAAGTTGAGGTGCGGCTGCACCTTCTTCTGGAGGAAGTACCACAGCATCGCCGTCGGCGGTGTCAGGTTGTGGTCGGCCGCGCCGATCGGCATGGTCGGCGTGCCGATCACGAGCGGAAAGCCGCTGGCCGCCGCTTTCGCGGCATGATGCTCGGCGAGCGACTTCGACCGCGTATAGGCACCGGGCATCGCGTCGGCCGGCTGCAGCGCCTCTTCGGCGGCGACGCCCTTGAGGTCGGAATACGGGAACAGGATCGATTCCGTCGAGCAGTGCAGGAAGCGTGACACGCCGCGCTTCATCGCGGCTGCGAGCACCACCTCGGTGCCGCGGAAATTGACGTCGTGAAAGTCCTGCTTGTTGGCAACCCACATGCCGGGCAGGCCGGCAAGGTGATAGACTTGGTCTACGCCGGCGATCGCAGCGTCGACCGCCGCACCATCCAGCACCGAACCGTGGACGTATTCGACATCGGCGTTCGCCGCGGCGGGCGCGCGGACGTCGAGCACGCGCACCCGCTGCCCACGGGCGCGGAGCGCTTCGACGAGGTGATGTCCGATGAAGCCACTGCCACCGGTAACCAGTACGAGAGCCATGCAGAAGGTTGCTGTTTCGCGTCTAGAGCTATCGGGTTGAAAGGGAATTGGTCGGAAGAGGCGCCAGAATCGCGGCAAGGTCGCGACGGAAGCCCAGTGCGATGAACAATTTCGCCATCACGAACATCGGTCCAAGCAAAAGATGCGAAGGAAAAGTGAACAACGAGGCTTCGCGACCCTCGAAAACCTTGTGGCCGATGGCCTGCGCGGCGAGGCCGAGCACCACCAGCGCGGCGAAAATCGCCCACATCGTCGCGGTGCCGACTTGCGCCGCAACGGTCGTCGCAACCGAAAACAGCGCGATCGAGACCGCCAGAATGCCGATCCCGAGCGCCACATCGAGCAGCAGCCAATACATCAGGACAGGCAAGGCCAGGATCACGGCGAGGCTGACATCGAAACCGAACAGCGGCAGCCTGACCAGCGTCAGCGGCATCACGGCGCCGGTGAACAACAGCAGAATGCCGACCACATGCATCGCCGTGTTCCGGGGATCGCGATGGTACTCGACATAAACGGCAAGTTGGCGCTGAAAATAGCCACCCATTTCGGTCTCATGCAGCACGGGGTCGGGAAGGGCGAACAGAGCCTATAGCACCGGACCGGGCGGTGCACAAACCGGCGCTTTTGTCGCGCGAAACCATATCGGTGCGCCCGGAACAGGCTACAAAATGATCAAGAGTTCAAAGGGTTCCCGCAGGTGCAAAGCTGCGTGCGCTCAGCGCTTCTTGGCGGGCTTTTTCGCCGCAGGCGCGGGCGCCGTAGCCGGACGCGCCGGCGCCTCCTCGGGCACCTTGGCATAGGTCAGGATTTGCAACTGGCCGTTGACGGCCGAGGTCGGCTTGGCCCGGTCGAGAAACTGCTCCTCGCCGAGGCCGATCGGATGCAGCCGCTTGGTCGAGATCTTGAACGTGTTCACCAGCACGTCGCGGATCGCGTCGGCGCGGCGCTGGCTCAGGATCGCGTTGGCCTCGCGCGTCTTCGAGTTGGATTCGACGTGGCCGACGATCAGGAACGTGTAGGGCAGCAGCGAGGAATGAACCAGCGCGTCTGCGATGCGGCCGACGGTCTGGTAGGAGGCCGGCTGGATGATCGGCGTGTCGGCGTCGAACTGGATCTGCGCGTTGAAGGCCGGCAGCTTGGCGAGGTCAGGCGCGATCGGCGGCCGGTTCACCGGACCGGGGTCGTTCTTGATCCTGGCCTTGGCGCGCTCCATCACCTGCTGCTTCAGCGCGGAAAGGTCGACCTCGGCAGCTTCTTCGAAATGGTTGAGCTTGCCGACGATGTCGTCGCGGGTCGGCGCCGCCGTCTGGGCGTCGGCCGCGCCCGTGAGCAAAGCAAGGCCGAGCACGACCGCAATTCCGGCAATGAAGAGCCTGCTCGCGCGCATCAGCGGTACCCCGCGTCGTCGACGGCCTTCAGGCAGTTGTTGCTGATGCCCTTGGGCGTCGAAACCAGGCAGGGGATCGATTTGCTGGTCTCCTTGGTCGAGCCGCCGCAGACCTTGACGATCTCGCGCTGGCAGGCGTTCGCCACCGTGACGCGCGCGGCGACGCGCTTCTGGATGGCGTCGAACGCGCCGAGATAGTCGCTCGCGCACTGCTGGGACAGCACATCGCGGTTGCGCGACAGGCACTCTTTCAGCCGGGTCGAATCCGGGTTGACGCCGCGGCAATTGGCGACGATTTCCGCGCCGCAGCTCTTGGCCAGCAGCCCGATCGAATCGCCAAAGCTCATGGTCTCCGCCGCGCTGAGCGACGGCATCCCCAATGTCAGCAAGATCAGTGCGATGCCCCGGACCATGGCTGCATCTGATACGGGGAAGTTCGCGATGGTCAAGACCTGTTCGGGGGAGAACTGTCGAGAGTTCGGCCGGTGCGGCGAACAGTCCTCACTCGGCATCCGCGGCAGGCGGCCATTCGATCAGGGCCACGGTATGATTTCTGAGGTCGTCGGCCACATCAGGGTCGGCCTTGAGCTCGTCCAGCGTGCGCGGTGGGGGAAGCTCGCGGCCGTCCGCCATCAGCTCCTGCGCATAGAACGCGAGCGCCTCGGACGCACTCTCCAGGGCCTCCTCGACATCATCGCCGCCTGAAATGCAGCCCGGCAGGTCGGGAAACCAGAGGCTGACAGCGTCGGGATCGGTGTCCTCGATGATGGCGATGTAATGAGCCATATCGTGGCTCACGCCCGCTGCACGAAACTGTCCACGACCTTCTTCTCGCCGGCCTTGTCGAAATGGATCGTGAGCTTGTTGCCGTCGATCTTCGTGACGTGTCCGTAACCGAACTTCTGGTGGAAGACACGGTCGGACAGCGAGAAGTCCGAGGTCGTGCCGGTCGATTTGGCGACCAGTTCGCCCTCGATCGTCAGCGGTCCGCGCCGGCGCGGGGAGAAGCTGCCGAAATCAGGGCCTGGTGACGACGAGGAGAACGTTGCGGCCTCTTCCTCGAAGCCCCCGCTTCCGCCGCCGCCATTGCGGCCGCCGCCCCGGTTGCGGTTGGCTTGGGCGCGCTGCCAGCCCGGCGTCGAATAGGTCGAGCCGAACGCCTCCATGTCGTCGAAGCGCGAGGCGCCGTAGCCGCCGGTGCCGCCCCAGGCCGAGCCGCCCTTGGATTCGGTGATCTCGACATTGGCCGCCGGCAACTCGTCGAGGAAGCGCGACGGGATCGTGGTCGACCAGGTGCCGTGGATGCGGCGGTTGGTGGCGAAATAGATCATGGCGCGGCGGCGGGCGCGCGTCAGGCCGACATGGCCGAGCCTGCGCTCCTCTTCCAGCCCGGCGCGGCCCTGTTCGTCCAGCGTGCGCTGGCTCGGGAACAGGCCTTCCTCCCAGCCGGGCAAAAATACGTTGTCGAATTCGAGCCCCTTGGCCGAATGCAGCGTCATCAGCGACACCGCGTCTTCGTCGGCACCGCTGTCGCGGTCCATCACCAGCGAGATGTGTTCGAGGAACCCTTGCAGGTTCTCGAATTCCTCCATCGAGCGCACCAGCTCTTTCAGGTTCTCCAGCCGGCCCGCGGCGTCGGCCGAACGGTCCTTCTGCCACATCTCGGTATAGCCGCTCTCGTCGAGCACGATCTGGGCGAGGTCGGTGTGGGCGGTGACCTCGCGCTGGGCGCGCCAGCGGTCGAACTGGGTGACGACGTCGCGCAAGGACCCGCGCGCCTTCGGCTTCAGCTCGTCGGTCTCGATCACCGCGCGCGCCGCCTCGAACAAGGGAATGCGGCGTTTGCGGGCGTGGTCGTGCAGCATCTGCACGGTGGCATCGCCGAGGCCACGCTTGGGCACGTTGACGATGCGCTCGAAGGCGAGGTCGTCGGCCGGCGAATTGATGACGCGCAAGTAAGCCAGCGCGTCGCGGATTTCGGCGCGCTCGTAGAAGCGGGGGCCGCCGATGACGCGGTAGGGCAGGCCGAGCGTGACGAAGCGGTCTTCGAACTCGCGCATCTGGTAGGAGGCGCGCACGAGAATGGCGACCTCGTTGAGCTTCTCGCCCTTGCGCTGGATCTGCTCGATCTCCTCGCCGATGCCGCGCGCTTCCTCTTCCGAATCCCACGAGCCCGTCACGGTGACCTTCTCACCGTCCTGGTCCTCGGTGCGTAGCGTCTTGCCGAGCCGGCCTTCATTGTGCGCGATCAGATGCGATGCGGCGGCGAGGATGTGGCCGGTCGAGCGGTAGTTGCGCTCGAGGCGAATGACCTTGGCGCCGGGGAAATCGTGGTCGAAGCGCAGGATGTTGTCGACCTCGGCACCGCGCCAGCCATAGATCGACTGGTCGTCGTCGCCGACGCAGCAGATGTTCTTGACGTGGGGCTTTTCGCCGGCGGCGACGGGCGTCGCATGATCTTGCTCGTCGTCACCGGGCCGACGCGAAGCGTCCAGACCCGGTGATCCATCTTGCGAAGAGTTGATGGATGGCCGGGTCAGGCCCGGCAATGACGAACTGGACGACGGCGCCTGCGACAGCAGCCGCAGCCACAGATATTGCGCGACGTTGGTGTCCTGATATTCGTCGACCAGGATGAATTTGAAGCGCTGCTGGTACTGCCGCAGAATATCCGGGTGCTCACGGAAGATGCGGATGTCCTCGAGCAGCAGGTCGCCGAAATCGGCCGCGTTCAAGATCTTCAGCCGCTCCTGATAACTCGCATAGAGCTTGCCGCCCTTGCCGTTGGCAAAGATCGCGGCTTCTCCGGCCGGCACCTGCGACGGCGTCAGGCCGCGGTTCTTCCAGCCGTCGATCAGGCCGGCGAGCATGCGTGCCGGCCAGCGCTTGTCGTCGATGTTGTCGGCCTGCAGCAACTGCTTCAGCAGCCGCACCTGGTCGTCGGTGTCGAGCACGGTGAAGTTCGATTTGAGCTGTGCCAGCTCGGCATGGGCCCGCAGGATACGGCCGCCGATGGAATGGAAGGTGCCGAGCCACGGCATGCCCTCGACGGCGTGACCGAGCATCTGGCCGAGGCGGTGCTTCATCTCGCGCGCGGCCTTGTTGGTGAAGGTCACCGACAGGATCTCGGCGGGGCGGGCGCGGCCCTGGCTCAGGATATGGGCGATCCGCGTGGTCAGCACGCGCGTCTTGCCGGTGCCGGCACCGGCCAGCACCAGGACCGGGCCATCCAGCGTCTCCACGGCCTCGCGCTGCTCCGGATTGAGCCCGGAGAGATATTTCGGGCCCACCGAGGCGCGCGCACGCGCGGCGATGCCGCCGGCTGCAGGCTGGTGATCGGGGACGGTCTGGGTCGTGATTTTGCTTGGCTCTGTCATGCGAATCATTGGCCCCACGATGGCACCGCGGGGTGGCGGAAGGGAGCCTTCTAACAGGGATCGGTGCCTATATGGGGCTGCGGGACGGGGTTTTCCACGTGCGTGGCAAGCCAATTTGTTCCAGCCGGTAGTTGCGAATTTCCACCCGGCGGGGCCCGGAACCATTGTTCCCGCGTCGAGATTGTCTGGACAGGTGGCGCGGGCAGCCGCGCCAGAAGCAGACAGACATCAAGACGAGGGTTTCACCATGCTTGGCTGGGTTGTGACATTTCTGGTTATCGCATTGATCGCCGGCATCCTGGGCTTCGGCGGCATTGCCGGCGCTTCGATCGAGATCGCCAAGATCATCTTCTTCATCGCGGTCGTTCTGTTCCTGGTCTCGGCCGTGGTCGGCCTGGCCCGCGGTCGCAACAGGGTCTAGCGCTCACCGCTTCGAGGGCATCGCCACGTTCCGGCCGATGCCCTCGGGCCGCGGGACGGCGCTATGGGCCTTGGTGACTTCAGCGATGCGTACGCTGATATCCGGCGGAAACGGCGCGACGCGCCGCGCGTTCATGTCCATGTGCAGCGACATGTTCTCGGACGTTGCCGACAGCCAGCCTTCCTCCGCATGCCGCAACTCCTCGAACGTATGCAGCCGCTTGTCGTCGGCCTCCAGCAGCCAGACCAGGATCTGCACGGGATCGCCGAGGTGGATTTCGCGCAAATACCGCACATGGCATTCGGCGGTGAAGGTCGAACCGCCGCGTTCCTTCATGTAGGCCGGCCCGATCCCGAGCTCGGCCCAGAGCTGGTCGATCGCGCGGTCGAACATCACGTTGTAATAGGCCATGTTGAGATGGCCGTTATAGTCGATCCATTGCGGCTCGATCTGCATGATCGAGGCGCGGAACGGCTCGGCTTTCGGCGCTGAGGCGGCAGTCTCCGGCATCGTTTCCTTCCAGCTATGCATCCGGTCGCTTGACTTGACCGGCTTTATGTCCTTTGCCACGGTTCTTCTGTCGGGAGGAATTCGTGGGCACGATCATCACCAATAATCCGCCGCGGCCGGAGCCGAAAGCCCTCGCGAGCGCGCTGGAGCAGCTTGCCGCACGCTTCGGCAACCGCCTCATCACCTCGCAGGCCGTCCGCGAGCAGCACGGCCATACCACCACCTGGATCCCGAACCAGCCGCCGGATGGCGTGGTGATGGCGCAGGAGACCGCCGACATCCAGGACGTGGTGCGGATCTGCGCCAAAAATCGCGTCCCCGTCATTGCCTTTGGTACCGGCACCTCGCTCGAGGGCCAGGTCAACGCGCCCGCCGGCGGTATCTCGATCGACCTGCGCGACATGAACAAGGTGCTCGCGGTGCATGCCGAGGACCTCGACTGCGTGATCCAGCCCGGCGTCACCCGCAAGGCGCTGAACGAGCACCTGCGCGACCAGGGCCTGTTCTTCCCGATCGATCCCGGCGCGGACGCCTCGCTCGGCGGCATGGCCTCGACCCGCGCCTCCGGCACCAACGCGGTGCGCTACGGCACCATGCGCGATAGCGTGCTGGCGCTGAAGGTGGTACGCGGCGACGGCGAGATCATCACGACCGGCACGCGCGCCAAGAAGTCATCGGCGGGCTACGACCTCACCCATCTGTTCGTCGGCGCCGAAGGCACGCTCGGCATCATCTCGGAATTGACCATCCGTCTCCGCGGCATCCCCGAGACGATCGCAGCCGGCGCGGTGTCGTTCGAGAGCGTGCACGGGGCCTGCCAAGCCGTGATCCTGGCGATCCAGACCGGCATTCCCGTGGCGCGCATCGAGCTGCTCAATGCTGCACAGGTGAAGGCCTGCAACGCCTATTCGAAGCTGACGCTGCCGGAGACGCCGCTGCTGCTGATGGAATTCCACGGCAGCGAGATCGAGGTCGCCGAGCAGTCCAAGGCCTTCGGCGAGATCGCCAGGGATTGCGGCGGCGGCGATTTCTCCTGGACCACCAAGCCCGAGGACCGCACCAAGCTGTGGCAGGCGCGGCACGACGCCTATTGGTCGGTGAAGGCGCTGCGGCCCGGCGACAGCATCGGCGTGGTCGCGACCGACGTCTGCGTGCCGATCTCGCGGCTGGCCGATTGCGTCAGCGAAACCGAAGAGGATCTCAAGCGCCTCAACTTGCTGTCGCCGATCGTCGGCCATGTCGGCGACGGCAATTTCCATTGCTCACTCGTGTGCGACACCAACGACGCCGCCGAGATGGCGCGCGGCGAGGAGTTCATGCATCGCCTGGTCGAGCGCGCGCAGGCGATGGACGGCACCTGCACCGGCGAGCACGGCATCGGCCAGGGCAAGCAGAAATATCTCAAGGCGGAATTGGGGCCCGAGGCCATCGAGGCAATGCGGGCGCTGAAGGCAGCGCTCGATCCGCTCAACATCCTCAACCCCGGCAAGATCGTGCCGGAGGCGTAGCGCGAAGTTCAGGCGCCGCTTATGCTCGCTCCATCGGCTACGGAGCGAGCAATGCGCTGGTTCGCGCGAAAGACGCGACGGGACATCTGGGACGAGGCGATCGAAGCACCGCTCGGCGACATCGAAGCCGCCGCGCGCATTCGTGCGATCTGTGATGCTGCGGCTCCGAGCGCCACATATGCTGCGCAGGGCGACAAGCGCGAGGGCGAACGCTACGAGCGAGCGGCCAAGGTCGCGATGGAAATCGCGATGAATATCTCGGATGGACTGATGCGCGACGATGCCGTCCGCCGCATCGTCGATCTCTGCATGACGGCCAACGACCTCAAGACGGCACAGATCCTGTTCCGCGCGATCCATGCCGGCTGGATCCGCGAGACATTGCAGCGGGATCACCCGACATTGATGTCGTAGTATCGCGACGAGGAAGGTGCGCTCCTTCCCTCGCTTGCGGGGGAGGGCTGGGGAGAGGGTGCTTCCGCCATGGGACTCCCCAAGAGGCGAAAGCCCTCACCCGCCACGCTCTTCGAGCGTGTCGACCTCTCCCGCAAGCGGGAGAGGTGCACCGAGCGTGTGGCTCAGCCGGCGCACTTAAATTTACTTCGCCAACTTCCGTACCGCTTCATCCACACTATAGAAGACGTGCTCGCGGGGCAGGGCGTCGAACAGCCTGAAGCGCTCGAACGCATCCTGCGCACGCACCGATTCCAATCGTGCCATCGCCACCGTGACGCCTTGCTCGCCGCACGCCTTGAAGACATCCAGCAGGATCTGCGCGGCGGTGAAGTCGATCTCGACCATGCCGCTCGCCTCCAACACCAGCAGTTGCGGCGTCGTCGTGAGCACCTTGGTCACGTCGTTGCGAAAACCCGGCGCGTTGAGGAAGGACAGCGGCGCCTGCAGTCCGATCACGGCGACGCCTTCGACGCGCTCGCCGGTGATGTGCGGATGCGCCGGCCACCAGATCGTCGTGCCGGGGACCCGCTCGAACTCGACCAGCCGCGCGCGCGTCGTGCTCCAGATGCCGTGCAACAGCGACAGCACGATTCCGAGGAACGCGCCCTGCTGGATCGGCAGCACGATGATCAGAGCGGCGGTGGCGACGATCAGCAGGAATTCGCTGAACGACTGGCGGTAGATCGTCACGATCTGCCTGAAGCGGATGATGCGTAGCGCCACGAACAGGAGGATGCCGCCGAGGGCCGCATCCGGCACGTGTTGCAGCAGTCCGGTGCCGAATGCGAGCAACACCAGCACGATGGCCGCGGCGGCAAGGCCCGCGAGTTGCGATTGCCCTCCGGTCTCGGCGACGATGCCGGTGCGCGGCGGGCTCGCATTGACCGGAAACGCGCCGAACAGACCGGCGAGCACGCTACCGGCGCCGGCGCCGAGGAAGTCGCGGTCAACGTCGGCGGGTGTGTCGGGATCGGACGGGAACGACTGCGTCGTCGCCGCGGTCTGCACCATCACCACGACCGTGACGACGAAGGCGAGCGGCACGAGGCGCAACCACAGCTCCGGTGCCAGTTCGGGAAAGGTCGGCCGAGGCAGCGTGCCCGGCACGCTGCCGACGACGTAGACGCCCTTGCTCTCCAGGTCGAGCGCAATCGTGCCCAGCGTCGCGGCGACGAGCCCGATCAGCGCGCCTGGAATTTTCGCGCTGATCCTTTCGAAGATGAAGATCAAGGCGAGCACACCGAATCCGATGCACAGCGTGAATGGGTTGCTGAGGCCGATCTCGCTTGCGAGCGCGCCGATGCGATCGAGCGTCGGTCCGCCCGGCGATTGCAAGCCGAGCACGCCCGGCAATTGCGAGACGATGATATGGACGGAAATGCCGGCGAGGAAGCCCACCATGACCGGCATTGACAAGAGGTTTGCGATGACGCCGAGGCGAAAGGCGCCGCCGGCCAGCATCATGGCCCCGACCATCATCGCCAGCGCAATCGCAAGGCCCTGATACTCAGGCGTCCCGGCGGCGGCCAGCGCCGCGAGCCCGCCGGCGAAGATCGGCGTGATCGTGGAATCGGCGCCGCAGGACAGGAAGCGGTTGCCGCCCAGCAGTGCGAAGCCGAGCGAACCCGCCATGAATGCGAAGAAGCCGATCTGCGGCGCGAAGCCGCCGAGCCGAGCTGTGGCCATCTGCTCGGGAATCGCGATCGCGGCCAGCGTCAGTCCCGCCATGAGGTCGCCGGGCAGGGAGTACGACGCAAGCGAGCGGAAGAGCGGCCAGGATCGCTTGGCGTGTGCGTCGTGCGGCATCGAGGTTCCCGGAAAGCGTGTCTCGGTCGGTCAGACTACAGCATTTCCGGAAGGTCGCCGATGTCGATTATCCACGGCTCTTGTGCCGGTCTGCGGCCCCTCGCTCGCAATGCCGGAGGACAGATCGGTCCTCCGTATCTCGCGACGTGCGCTCAGTACCTGCTGCGGTAATTGTCGCCACGTGCCGGTCCCCCGTAGCCGCCACCGCCGTAGCCGCCGCGGCCCATGCCGATTCCAATCCCGATGCCGACACCCACGGCTGCGGGCGGCGGTGGCGGCGGGGCGCGCTCGTAGACGATCACTTCCTCGGGCGGCGGCCGGCGCGTTTTGGGAGGCGTCTCGACCACCTTGCGCTTCGGCGGTGTGTCGTCGACGCGCTTCTTGATGACGGGCGCAACCGATGGGTTGACCGGCGTCGCCGGCGGCGCCGAACACGGGCAGGTCGGAGCCGTCGCAACCGCGACCGGGATCGTCGCGGCGGCGACAGGCACGCCATAATTGCGGTTCTGCACCCGCAGCAGCATCCGGCGTGCGGTCGCGGCGAGGTCGCTGTTATCCCAATTGTCGAGATAGGCCTCGAACGAGGCGCGGGTGTTGATCGCGGTGGCGCGCTCCCAGGCCAGCATCTGGCGCCGCCGCTCGAGTACCGTGCGCAGGCGCGGCGTGCGGGTGTCCTGGGCGTACAGCTCGACATAGGCTTGATAGGCCGGCACGGTGTCGTCGGTGATCACGAGTTCATAGGCGACGGGAGCCGGCTTGCCGCGCAACTCCTTGCGCCAGTCCTCGAGGCTGCGCGTACCGCCGGCAAGGGCCATCGAACCCGCGCCCGGAATGGACGGAGGCTGGCCGCTGCTCTCGCCGAAGAACTTGAAGTCGGTGGTCAGCGACGAGCTTTCCCAGGGGATCTGCCGTCCGTCGGTCGATTGCGCGACGGCGACGCGGATGCGCTTGAACACCTCCTCGATCGGTAGATTGGGCTGCTTGGCGACGGTCAACGCGGCCGCGGTGTAGGGGCTGTCGACGCCATTGCCATCCTCGGCTTCGGCGCCGGGCGAGGTCGAATAGGAAATGAAGGTGCCCTGCGCGCCGGCCTTGGTGTCGACGATCGCAAGCCCATGGCCGGCGCCGCTCAGCGCCGGGAACGGGTTGTTGCGGCAGGCGTCGAGCATGAAGATGCGCGCCCGCGTCGGCAGCGCGCCGAGCGTGTTGAGCATGTCGTTCAGCCGCACGCCCTGCAGCGGAATGTCGGCCTCGCGCTTGGGATCGAGATCGACCGGCACCAGATAGTTCTCGCCATCGATCTGCAGGCCGTGGCCGGCATAGAATACCAGTGCCACCGTGTCGGCGCCGCTGGCGCTGACCTTGCCGGCGAAATCCGAGATCGCCGCGCGCATCTCGTTCTGCGCCAGATTGGAGGCCGTGGTGACGGTGAAGCCGGCATTGCCAAGCAGCTCGGTCATGCCCTTGGCGTCGTTGGCGGCGTTGGGCAGTTCTGGCACGGTGCGATAGGCGGATTGGCCGATCACCAGCGCGAGCCGGGCTTCGGCCGCGGCCTCCGTCGGTGCCGCCAATTGGGTGAGGGCCAGAAGGCCGGAAGCAAGAAACAAACGGGAAAAAGCAGGAAGGCGCATGGTGTCAGCTCCATCGGCAATGGGCGCGACGATGCCAGCTTTCTTAGGCTGTCGCCATGCGTCCGTCTGTGCGCTGGGTCACGCTTGCACTGCGGCAAAATGGGGCAGGGTTCTGCCGAAGCCCGCAGGCATCTGCGTGGACGCATTCATGCCAATTGCGCATTGATCCATGCGCCCATTGGATTGATGGCGGGTCTGCGCGGCAGCTCACGTTGCGCGGCGGGGCGTCGGGCCTCTCCTCTTCGCAAATCCTCGGGGAATGTCGCCGTTCAGCTGCGCTTCGCGGGCTGCTGCGCGTCCGACGCGCTGATGTGCGCCTGCAAGCCCTACGCTTGCCTGTGCCGACGCTTTGGCCATACAGTCCACGCAACAGGCCACGGCAACGACCGCGGCGAACAAAAATAATGTGGGAGAGACCGCACCATGACCATCGTGCCCGTGAACCGTCGCGCGTTCATCAAGTCATCGGCGGCGGTCACCGCCGGCCTCGTGCTCTCTCCCGCCATCATCGGCCGTGCCGAAGCCGCGACGCTGAAGCTGAAATGCTCCTCCTCGCTGCCGAACGATCCCAAATTCGCCAATGGCCGCGTCTACTACGACAACCTCGTCAAGAACTTGAAGGGCAACGGGCTCGGCGAGCAGATCGAGGTCGCGTTCTTCCCCGACAACCAGCTCGGCCAGGAGATCGACGTCATCAATTCGGTGAAGCTCGGCGTCATCGACCTCATGGTGTCGGGCTCGTCGATCTCGGCCAATCTGGTGCCGCTGGTCGGCACCTACGATCTCGGCTTCCTGTTCTCGAGCTTCCCGCAGCAGACCAAGGCTTTCGACGCCGGTGCTGCCAAGCCGATCGAGGACGCACTGCTCAAGGGCGGCAACATCCGCATCATCGCCTGGGCCTATAATTTCGGCTCGCGCAGCGTGCTGGCGAAGAAACCGGTCAAGACGCCGGAGGATCTCGCCGGCCTCAAGATCCGCACGTTGCCCAATCCCGTCATCACCGAATGCCTGCGCCTGATGGGCGCCGCCGCGACGCCGCTGGCGTTCGGCGAGATCTACACGGCGTTGCAGGCCGGCGTGCTCGATGGCCTGGAGCACGATCCGCCGACGATCCTGGCCAGCAAGTTCTTCGAGACCGCAAAATTCTACGCGCTGACGCAGCATAATTTCTCGCCGCTTGCGATCTACTTCAGCGACATGACCTACAACCGCATGGACCCGAAGCTGCGCGAGGGCTTTCTCGATGCTGCGAAGAAGGCCGCAGCCGACACGCGCGCCCATGGGCTCGCGGTCGAGAAAGAGGCGCTGGCGGCTTTGACCGAGAAGGGCGTGACGGTGGCCGAATGCGACCGCGAGGCGTTCAGGAAACGCGTCGCGCCGCAGACCGAGAACTTCATCAAGGCGCGGCCGGAATCCAAGGCCGTCATCGACATCATCCGCGCAACGCAGGCTTGATATGGCGATGGCCGGCGCCGTGTCGCTCCCGGGCGGCCGCCACGGGAGCATCACCCTGCTGCTTCGCCTCAGCGACGCGATCGCGGCCGTCCTGCTCGCCGCCGATCTCGTGGTGGTCTGCGCCTCCGTGCTGTTGCGCTTCTTCTTCAACGCGCCGGTCGAATGGTCCGACGACGTCG
The DNA here is from genome assembly GCF_002266435.3 of Bradyrhizobium amphicarpaeae. Lineage (NCBI taxonomy): Bacteria > Pseudomonadati > Pseudomonadota > Alphaproteobacteria > Hyphomicrobiales > Nitrobacteraceae > Bradyrhizobium > Bradyrhizobium amphicarpaeae. Next base: position 5,627,125 of record NZ_CP029426.2, on the reverse strand, counting down.
CGCGCGGGCTGATGGTCGGCTCGGCCTTCTTCGGAGCGGCGAGCGCGCTCGCGCGCGGCGAGAATGTCGGCGTGTCGTTCTTTCGCGACCTGCTGTCGTTGCGGCTGCGCGCCCTGGTCGACGCCGCGAGCGCGCTGCTCGTCGTCCTGATCTCCGGCTACGTCGCCTACAACGCCGTCAAGCTGGGCTCGCTCACCGCGGGCCAGACCACCGGCTCCGGCCTGCCGCTGGAATTGACCTTCTATCCGATGGGCGTCGGCGCGCTTTTCATGACGGTGTTCGCGATCGACCATCTCTGCGCAAGGCCGCTGCCCGACATCGTCAGGGGGCTCGTTGCGATCGTCGTCGTCACCGGCTTCTATCTCGCCTGGGATTATCTGTCGCCGTCCTCGGTGCCGTCGGCGGGCACGCTGATGCTGATCGGATTCTTCGTGACGCTGTTCGGCGGATTGCCGATCGGCTTTGCGCTGGCGCTCGCCGCGCTCATCTTCATCTGGGTCGAGGGCGCGCTGCCCGGCGTCATCTTCGCCCAGCAGATGGCGCGCGGCATCGACAATTTCGTGCTGCTCGCGATCCCCTTCTTCATCCTCGTCGGCTACCTCATGGAAGCCAACGGCATGTCGGTGCGGCTGATCGAGCTGCTGCAGCGCGGGGTGGGGCGCATGCGCGGTGGCCTCAACGTCGTGATGGTGGCATCGATGGTGCTGTTCTCCGGCATCTCGGGCTCGAAGATGGCCGATGTCGCCGCGGTCGGCTCGGTGCTGATCCCGGCGGCGCGTCGTTCCAAGCAGAACCCTGGGGGCGCGGTGGCGCTGCTCGCGGCCTCGGCGGTGATGGCGGAGACCATCCCGCCCTGCATCAATTTGATCATTCTCGGATTCGTCGCCAATCTTTCGATTGGCGGCTTGTTCGTCGCCGGCCTGTTGCCGGCGGCCTTGATGGCGGCTGCGCTGATCGCCGTGTCCATCATCTTCGGCAAGCGTCCGGAAGAAGCCGAGGACGTCGCGCCGCAGATGCCGGTCTCGGGGCTGTGGAGCGGCGCGATCGCCTCGTTCGGCCTGATTTTCATGATCTTCTTCGGCTTCAAGAGCGGCTTTGCCACCGCGACCGAGATCTCGGCCTTCGCGGTGGCCTACGCGCTCGTCGTCGGCAGCGTGGTGTTCCGCGAGCTCGGCTTCAAATCGGCCGCGCACAGCTTCGTGCAGGCGGCGACGCGCGCCGGTCTCGTGCTGTTCATCGTCGCCGCAGCGCAGTCGCTCGCGTTCACGCTGACCTTGCAGCAGGTGCCGCATGCGGTCGGCGATTTCATGCTGGGGTTGTCGAAGACGTCAGGCGTCTGGCTGTTCATCCTGCTCGCGATCGCCGTGCTGATCGTGATGGGTTCGGTGCTGGAGGGTGCCGCCGCACTGATCATCTTCGGGCCGCTGCTGTTGCCGGTCGCGGTGCAGCTCGGCGTCGATCCCCTGCATTTCGGCGTCGTGCTGGTCATTGCCATGGGCATCGGCCTGTTCGCGCCGCCGCTCGGGCTCGGGCTCTACGGCGCCTGCCTGATCGGCAATGTCCCGATCGAGCAGACCGTGAAGCCGATCATGGGTTATCTCGGCCTTCTGTTCCTCTGCCTGCTCGTCATCGCCTTCGTGCCATGGCTCTCGACCGCGCTGCCGCGAGCGTTCGGCTACTGAAGGAGTTTTGTCGTGAAGGTTCTGCTCGCTCACACGCCGGAGATGCGGCGCAATTATTACGGCGATCGCAGCCTGAGCGGCCTGCGCGCGGCCGCCGAGGTGATCCTGCACGAGAGCGACGACACGCTGGACGCCGCCAGTCTCGTGCGAGCTGCGCAAGATGCCGACATCATCGTCGCCGATCGCATGACCGAAGGGCGCGGCGAGATCTTTGCGCAACTGCCGCGCCTGCGGGCCTTCGTCCGCTGTGCCGTCGATATCCGCAACGTCGATGTGGAAGCAGCTTCTGAGGCCGGCGTGCTCGTGACCCGCGCCGGGCCCGGCTTTGTGCAGGCGGTCGCCGAGCTCGCGCTCGGCTTCATGGTCGATCTCTCCCGCGGCGTCTCGCGGGCGACCGCCGACTACCAGGCCGGCCGCAAGCCGGAAGCTCGGATGGGCCGCCAGCTCGCCGGCAGCAAGATCGGCATCATCGGCTATGGCAGCATCGGCCGCTATCTCGCCGAGGTCGCAAAAGTGCTGCGCATGGAGGTGCTGGTCTCCGATCCCTTCGCCACCGTCAGCGATACGGCGGTCCGGCAGGTCGGTCTCGACGAGCTTCTCGCTGCGTCGGACTACGTCGTCTGCCTTGCCATCGCCAATGAGCAGACCGAGAATTTGATCGGCGAAGCGGCGCTGGCGCGCATGCAGAAGCATGCGGTCTTCGTCAATCTCTCGCGCGGCAATCTCGTCGACGAGGCGGCGCTGGCGCGCGCGCTGCTGGAGCGTCGCATCGCCGGCGCGGCGATGGATGTCGGCCGTGCGCCCGACCAGATGCCGACGCCCGAGCTGGCGAAGCTTCCCAATGTCATCGCGACGCCGCATGTCGGCGGGCTGACGCCGGAGGCCATCGAATATCAGTCGCTGGAAACGGTGCGGCAGGTCGAGGCGATCGTCAAAGGCGAGGTCCCGCCGGGAGCGGTGAACGCCGACCGCTGGACGAGGCGGCCGTGAAGCGGCCCTAAAGCCGCTCCACCGGCCTGAACGTCCCGTCTTTCTGGATCACCGTCAAAAACACCTTCGGCGGCGTGTCGATCATGCGCAGGCCGACGGTGACGACGCTGCCGCTGATGTCGAAGCGGCCGACATCGTTGATGGCGCGGAGCAGGTTTGCGCGCGTCGGGTTCGGCCCGGCTTTGTCCAGCGCCGCGGCCGCGAGACGGCCGGAGAGATAGCCCTCCAACGAGACGAAGTCCGGTGTCAGCGTCGGATCGAACGCCTTCTGCGCATCCTGGTAGTCGGCGACGAGCTTGAGCGAGCGATCCCATGGAAACGGCACGACCTGCGAGACGATGACGCCTTCGCCCTCGGAACCGAGCTCCCGCGCGAGTGTATTGGCGCCGACGAAGGAGATGTTGACGAAGGTCGGATAGGAACCGCTGCGGTGCGCGAGCTTGATGAACTCGGCGCAGGGCCCATAGGTCCCGACCATCACGATGGCCTCGGGTTCGGCGCGCTTGATCATTCGCCAGGCGGCCGCGACCGCGCGGGTGTTGCGTTCGAAAGTGCCTTCGGCGGCGAGCTCGAGGCCGCGCTTGGCGAGCGCGCGCTTGACGCCGGTCAGGCCATCGCGGCCAAAGGAATCGTCCTGGTAGAAGATGCCGATGCGGGTGAAGTGGCGATCCTCGGTGAGGTGCTTGATCCACGCCTCGGCCTCCGCACCATAGCCCGCGCGGATGTTGACGACGTTGGCAAGTTCGAGGTCGCGCAGGAATTCGGCGCCGCTGAACGGGCCGATGAAGGGAACGTTCCTGGCGCTGGTGATCGGAATTGTCGCCATCGCGGTCGGCGTGCCCACCGCGCCGATCAGCGCGAACACCTTGTCGTCCTCGATCAGGTGCAGCGTCTGCGCCACCGACCGGTCGGGGTCGTAGCCGTCGTCGCGGCTGATGAGCTGGAGCTTGCGGCCGTGAACCCCGCCCTTGGCGTTGATCTCGGTGAATGCCGCGACGATGCCTTGCCGCATGCGTTGTCCGAGCGCGGAGGAGGGACCCTCCAGCGCGGCGGCCTGGCCGAACAGGATCGCATCCTCGCTGACGCCGGCCTCGTCGGCTCTCGCCGGCAGCATCGCTGCGGCCAGCACTGCGATGGTCAGGGCGGCATATGTCGCGGATCGCGATCGTGTCATGAGAATGGTTGCCGGATGCTGGACGCGGTTGCAGGACGATAGGTCTGCGAGGCTGAACAGGACGCTAACTCAGCGCCGCGCGGACGGTCCGTAGGACTCCGGGGAAAACCTGCAACTTGTTTCCACAATGCCGGATCGTTCGGAGACTTCATTAACTAAATCCGGCATTGCGGAATGCTCGGGTTCCGAAATTGTGCAGTTCTTAACCGCGGTCTTGTTCCGATAGCCGCGCCGGTGCCTCAACCAGAGGTTCGGTTCGTCGCAGACAGGGGACGGCGGCTTCAAGATGGGCGATCGCGATCGGAACGATCAGGATCGGAGGGGGATGACCGGGTGGTGGCGTGCGGCGCCGCTGCTCGGGCTCTATCGCCCTGCGCTCGTCGCCGTCGGCGTCGGTCTTCTGTTCTCGGTCGCGGGCGCGGCCGCCGTGGCGCGGTGGGAAGATCGCGTCAACAGGATCGAGTTCGAGAACGCGGCCGAAACCGAAGCGATCGTCATGCAGAACGGCATGGGCGAATACATCTCCAGGCTCGTCGCGCTGCGCACGCTGTTCGAATCGACCAACGACGAAGTCACCCGCAGCGAGTTCGAGACCTTCAGTGCGCGCCTGTTCGAGCGTCATCCCGGCATGCTGCGCATTGCCTGGCTGCCGCGCGTCAACCGCAAGGAGCGCGCCGAATACGAGACCGCTGCGATCACGGACGGCGTGTCCGGCTATCGCATCAAGTCGCTCCAGAGCGGAGGTTTCGCGACCGCGCCGCAGAGCGATGAATATTTTCCGGTGTTCTACTCGACCCAGCCGAAGACCTCGACGGTCTACGGCATGGATTACGCCACCGTCCCGGAGCGCCGCGCGGTGCTGGAGCGCGCGCGCGACAACGACAAGGTCGCAGCCCTTCGCACCCGCCTGTTCGAACCGAGGGAGGGAGGGCGGCTGCCCGACGTTCTCGTTGCCATTCCCGTCTACGCCAAGGGGACGTCGCGCGAGACGATTGCGGACCGGCGCCGCAATCTGGCCGGCTTCGTGGTCGGCATCTTCGACCTGCCGCTGCTGATCCAGGCCATTCGCGTCACCACTGGGGCAAGCCCCGCGGTCAGCATGAACGTCTACCCGCCCTTCACGGCGCAGATCGTCAGCCTCGAGCAGATGCTGCCGGATTATTCCTCGGCGGCGACGGCGCCGCAGTCGATGCGGGACGTCGCGCGGACGCTGCACTGGTCCGGCAGTCTCAAGATCGGCGATACCGATTGGCAGGTACGGGCGGTTCCGACCGCCGGCGGACCGCTGGAGACGACTTACGATCGCGCCGGCGCGGTGCTGATCGTCGGCTTGCTGCTGACGCTGTCGCTGTCGACCTATCTCATGCTCGCGAGCCGCAATTCGCGCCGGCTGTCGCTGGCCAACCGGCGGGTGCTCGAACTCGCGCAGACCGACATCCTGACCGGATTGCCGAACCGCGCCTTCTTCCTCACCCGGCTCGACGAGATGAACCGCCAGCTGAGCGTGCGTGGCCTGCCGTTCTCGATCCTGATGCTCGACCTCGACCGCTTCAAGAACGTCAACGACTCCCTCGGTCACGGCGCCGGCGATGCGCTGCTGCGCCAGGTGGCGCAACGACTGAAATCCGCCGTGCGCGCCAACGACGTGCTGGCGCGGCTCGGCGGCGACGAGTTTGCCGTCATCCAGGAAGCCGGCGCCGATCAGCGCGCCTGCTCGACCGAGCTGGCGGCACGGATCGCGAAGCTCTTGACGGAACCGTTCCTGCTGCCCGGTCACCGCGTCGAGATCGGCACCAGCATCGGCATCGCCATCGCGCCGGATCACGGCAGCGATCAGGAGCAACTCCTGAAGAAGGCGGACCTTGCGCTCTATCGTTCGAAATCGGCAGGCCGCGACTGCTTCACCATCTACGACGAGGCGATGTCGGCCGAGCTGGAGGCGCGCAACACGCTGGAGGGGGATCTGCGCGACGCCATCGCGCAGTGCCAGCTGGAGGTGCATTACCAGCCGTTCGTCGACGCGCTGAGCGGCGCGCGGCGCGGCTTCGAGGCGCTGGTTCGCTGGCGGCATCCGACACGCGGCCTGATCCCGCCGGACCAGTTCATTCCGCTTGCGGAGGAGACCGGGCTGATCGTGCCGCTCGGCGAATTCGTGCTGCGGCGAGCCTGCGCGGATGCGGCCGGCTGGCCATCGGATCTCGCGGTCGCCGTCAACCTGTCGCCGATCCAGTTCAAGGAGGCCGAGCTGTTCGAGATGATCTGCGCGGCGCTCGCCGATTCCGGCCTGCCGCCCCAGCGGCTGGAGATCGAGATCACGGAATCCGTGCTGCTGGAGCGCGGGGTCGAGAACCACGCCTTCATGCAGCGGTTGAAGCAGCTCGGCATCGAGCTCGCGCTCGACGATTTCGGCACCGGCTATTCCTCGCTCAGCTATCTGACGGCGTTTCCGTTCGACAAGATCAAGATCGACAAGTCGTTCATCCGCAACCTCACCCATCAGCCGCGCAGCTCCGCCATCATCTCCGCGATCGTGACGCTGGCGCGCGGGCTGGACATGTCGGTCACTGCGGAGGGCGTCGAGACCCGCGAGGAGTTCGAGCGGCTGAAGGCGCTCGGTGTCAATTTCGCGCAAGGCTATCTGTTCGGCCGCCCGCAGCCGATCGAGCGGATCCTGTTCGATGCGCCCGTCAAACCCTCGCGGCGCGACGCCGCCTGAGCGCGTCCTGGTGCATCTCGGCCGACGAGTATGCGCGAAAATCGCTTGACCCGGGCACCCCCGGATGGTCGGTAGGACCGTCCAGGGATGAAACATACAAACATGCGGCTTCGGTTCTTCTACGGCTGGGTCGTGGTCGCAGTGACCTTCGTCACCATGGCCATCGGCGTCAACGCGCGCACCGCCTTTTCACTGTTCTTTCCTCCCATCATCTCCGAATTCGGCTGGGAGCGCGGCGTCACCGCGGGCGCGTTCTCCTTCGGTTTCGTGGTGTCGGGTTTCGTCAGTCCGCTGATCGGACGCCTGATGGACCGCGCCGGCCCGCGCGCGGTGATGGAGCTCGGCGTGGTGCTGATGGCCGGCGGATTGCTGCTTGCGCCGCTCACCAGCGAGCCCTGGCATCTCTATGTCACCATCGGCGTCATGGTCGGTGCCGGCTCGGTGTGTCTCGGCTATTCCGGCCAATCGCTGTTCTTGCCGAACTGGTTCATCCGCAAGCGCGGCTTCGCCATCGGCATCGCTTTCGCCGGCGTCGGCATCGGCTCGGTCACGTTGCTGCCATGGGTGCAGCACATGATCGAGCAAACCGGCTGGCGCACCGCCTGCACCGCGATGGGCCTGCTCATCCTGGTCGTGCTGGCGCCGGTCAATCTGCTGCTCCACAAGCGGCCACAGGACATCGGCCTCGAGCCGGACGGCGATGCCGTTCCGGCCGCGGGCGCGGCCCAGCCGATCTCCAACGTCGTCGATCCCGTCTGGGTCGGGACCGACTGGACGCTGAAACGCGCGGTGGCGACCGCGCGATTTTGGTGGATCGCGCTCGGCTATTTCTGCGGCCTTTACATCTGGTACGCAGTGCAGGTGCACCAGACCAAATTCCTGCTCGACATCGGCTTCAGTCCCGGTGTCGCGGTGTGGGCGCTCGGCATGGTCAGCCTGCTCGGCATTCCCGGCCAGATCCTGCTCGGCCATGTCTCCGACCGGATCGGGCGGGAGTGGGTGTGGGCGATCAGTTGCGCCGGCTTTGCGATCTGCTTTGCGGCGCTGATGGTACTGAAATTCCAGCCGTCGCTGTGGCTGGTCTACGTGATGGTGTTCGCACAAGGTGCGCTCGGCTACGGTCTCACCTCGATCATGGGCGCGGTGGTGTTCGAGATTTTCCAGGGCAAGCATCAGGGCAGTATCTTCGGCACGATCATGCTGGCGGCGCTCGCGGGCGGTGCGGCCGGGCCGTGGGTGACGGGCTTGCTCTACGATCGCGCCGGCGACTACACGCTTGCCTTCGCCGCAGCGATGATCGTGAGCGCCTTGTCGGCGCTCTCGATCTGGCAGGCGGCACCGCGCAAGGTGCGGGCGGTCGCCGGCCGTCTGCACAGGCTCCAGACGGAAGCCGGCGCGGAGTAGGCTCCGCGCGCGTCAAGATACCGTCGTCGTTTTTTGCCGATCGTTAAGCATGCCGCGTCTTGGCCCGAGGCCATGAGGGGGCGAGAACGTCTTGGACACCATCGGAGCGCTAGCGTCGGGCCAATTGCCACATTTTTCCGATGCTGCCGGGTCAAACGATGTCCGCCTTCGATTGTCTCGCTGAAATTCCGGACGTGCTTCGAGCCGCGCTCGAACGCGCCGACGATGGCGTCGTCATCGTCGACGACGCGCATCGCATCACGCATTTCAACGCCGCCGCGGAGCGCATCTGGAAGCTGGCGCGCACCGACGTGCTGGGTCGCGATGCCGCAATTCTCGGTCTCAAGGGCTTTCAGCCCGATCCGGTGACGGATTTCCGGGACGAGGTCAGTCTCGTGCGCCGTGACGGCAGCCGCATCAGGGCGGCTATCGCGCTCTCTTCCGTGAAGATCGGCGGGGCCGATCATTACATCGTGTTTGCGCGCGACGTCACCGGGGAGGCCGAGCGCCGCGTCACGATTGGACTTCTCCACGCCGTCTCCGACCAGACCAACCGGGCGGTGATCATCACCGACATCGAGCAGAACATCGTCTACGTCAATTCCGCCTTCACGACGTTGTTCGGCTACACCAGCGGTGAGGCCGAGGGCCGCCGTGCAGGCGAGCTGATCGCCGGCCGCCACACCGATCGCAAGGCCATCGCCAAGCTCATCAGGCGCCTGAGGCGCGGCGGCCGCCGCGGCGAAGCCGAGGTGCTGGCCTACGACAAGGACGGCGAGGAGATCTGGGTCTGCGCCCGGATCGATGCCTTCCGCGACAAGAAAGGCCGGGTCAAGCACATCTTCGCGCTGATCGAGGACATCACCGAGACCAAGCAGCTGCGGTCGCTGCAGCAGCTCGTCATGAGCTCGCTCGCGGACGAAGTTCCGATCACCGACATCGCCGACAGGTTGTGCCGTCGCGTCGAGGAGATCGCGCCCGATGTCGTCTGCTCGCTGCTCCACGTCGATGCCGCAGGCCTCGTTCATCCGCTCGGCGGCCCCAGCCTTCCCGCGGACTATTCCCGTGCACTGGACGGAATTGCCATCGGCCCTAATGTCGGCTCCTGCGGCACCGCCGCGTTCTACGGCAAGCCGGTGCTGGCCGAGGATATCGACACCGATCCGCGCTGGCAGCCCTACAAGGCAATGCCGCTCGCGATCGGCTTGCGCGCCTGCTGGTCGACGCCGATCAAGGCCAAGGACGGCCGGGTCATCGCGACCTTCGCCTTTTACTTCCGCGAACGGCGCGCACCGAGCAAATGGCACCGGCGCATCGTCGATGCCTGCGTCAACCTCGGCGCCTTCGCGATCGAACGCAAGGAGGCGCGCGCCGAGATCGCGCGGCTCGCCTACCACGACATTCTCACCGGCCTGCCGAACCGCGCACAGCTGCGCAACCTGATCACGACCGCGATCGATGCCTGCCCGCACGGCAGTCATGTCGCGCTGGCCTTCCTCGACGTCGATCATTTCAAGGACGTCAACGACACGCTCGGCCACGCCGCCGGCGACGAGCTGCTGATCCAGCTCGCCCAGCGCCTGCGCGAACAGATCGGACCCGAGGACATGCTGGGACGGCTCGGTGGCGACGAATTCGTCATCCTGCTCCCGCAGCGTGACGCCGAGGCCGCCGATCGCCTCGCGTCCGGGATCACCGAAGCGCTCGCGGCACCCTTGCGGATCGGCTCGAAGCTGATGCCGATGTCGGTCAGCATCGGCATCAGCCTCTATCCCGATCATGCCACCGACATCGACACGCTGATGCAGCAGGCCGACGCCGCCATGTACATGGCCAAGCAGGCGGGCCGCTCGACCCATCGCATCTTCAGCGCCGAGATGAACGGGCTCACCGAGCAACGGCTGGCCGTGATCGCGGCGCTGCGTCGTGCCATCGCCGAAGGCGCGCTGACCCTCAGCTACCAGCCGCAGATCCGCAGCTGCGACGGCGCGATCCACGGCGTCGAAGCGCTGGCGCGCTGGCGCGATGCGGTGCTCGGCGACGTCTCGCCGGCAAAATTCATCCCGCTCGCCGAGGAATGCGGCCTGATCGAGCAGATCGGCCTGTGGTCGGTGCGCGAGGCCTGCCGGCAGATGGCGAGTTGGCGCCGCGCCGGGCTCGACATTCCCAGCGTATCGGTCAACCTGTCGCCGATCAATTTCCGCCATGTCGCGCTCGCCGCGCGGCTCAAGGACATCCTTGCCGAATACGATCTGCCGGCGGACGCCTTGATGCTGGAGATCACCGAAGGCACCTTCATGCAGGACGGCGCCGCTGCGCTGGAAACGATGCATGCGATCCGCGCACTGGGCGTCGGCCTGTCCGTGGACGATTTCGGCACCGGCTATTCGAGCCTCAGCCGGCTCGCGCATCTGCCGATCCGCGAGCTCAAGATCGACCGCAGCTTCATGCGCGACATCGAGCGTGACGCCGGCGCCGTTGCAATCGCCACCGCCGTGGTGGGCGTCGGTCAGGGCCTGGGCATGACCGTTGTCGCCGAAGGCGTCGAGACGGAAGGTCAGCGCAAGGTGCTGGCCGATCTCGGCTGCGACGTCGTCCAGGGCTTCCTCTACGCCCCCGCGTTGCCGCCTGTCGCCTTCGAGCGCTGGCTGATCGAGCACTGCGCCGAGCAGGCGAGGGCGATGCTGGCGCGGCTCGATGTTGCCGCGGTGGGGTGTGACGCGGTGAAGCGGTCGGCGTAACCGGCTGCGCTTATTGCTTGGCCTGCGTGGGGAAAATCAGCGATTGATCGTCGATGTCCTGGTCGGTAAGCCGATGCACGCCCGCCATGGTGTGCAGCTCGACCAAGGAGGGCATAGCCGCGGCCGAGAGCTCGACCGTGCGAGGCTGCCTTTTTAAGATCGTGGAAGTGGTGGCGACCAGCGCCAGAACGACGACTGAAGCAATCAGAAACCGGGTCATGAAAAATCTCCCACTTCGCTGATGCGACGAAGATTACTCGGAGAACAATACTTGGAGAACAAAAATCTCGATGAACAATCGTGTCGTCAAACGCGGGCACTCGGCTCGGCAAACGCCGTGTTCGCGGGCTCCTGCACGAAATTGTCAAGGATAGCGGCCGCGCCGAGCGCGACGATTGCGGCGAACAGACAGGCGATTGTGAAAACGCGCATGGTCTCGATCCCTTACGTCTGCAAATCTAGCACCTGATAGGTGCATCTCTCATACAAAACACCGTGTTCAGGCTGGAAGCGCAAAGGCCTTCACCTCGATATCGATGAACGTTCGTCCGACCGCGCCGACGGCCGCATAGAAGCCGGCCGAACCAGCCCGCTCGAGATCGGCGAAAAAGCGGCCCATCCAGCGCGCGACATGTTCTTCGAAGAAAATCCTCTCAGCGTCCGCCTGCGCTGAAATGGCACCGCCGGTGAGGCCCGCCATGACCTCACACAAAAATCCGGCGTGATCTTCCGGCTCGGTACGCTCCGGCGCCTTCTCGAGGCCGAGACCCTGCAGGATATCCCGCAACTTGGCGAGCGGGCGGCCATACAACGTATTGGACAGATAGTGCGAGGCATAAGGCAGCAGTGCGCCCTTGCCCAATCCCGCAAAGAGGGCGAAGAACTCGCGCGAGGCGGCCTGCTCGTCCGTCCTGCGTGCGGCGTCCGCCAGCGCCATATGCGCCAGACCCATGGGGCTCGCATCGCCGCGCAGTGCGGCGATACGGTTCAGCAGATGCGCGTCCGGGCTGCGCACCAGCAACGTCGCCAGCAGCGCATATTCCTGCGATCGGGCGAGGTCGAATTCATCGACGTTGCGCACTGAAGCGATCCCCCAGGCTGTTAGCGTGGCAATGCACTGCCATGACGTCGTCTAGGCTGAGAGGGTAGTGCTGTTGTAGCAAGATCGTCGGGCTGCTCGGCTGCATCCTGGTTGTCCGTCGCCGCTATCACGGTATCATCCGGCGACGATTGAATAGCGGAAATCGTTGGTTCGAGGACTGGCTGTTCCGACTTGACGGGGTCTTGCCGAACCGGATCGCTGGGCGGCGGCACGTCCGCAAGGACATCCGGGACCTGCTTGAGGCCGTTCGTAACCCGTGCGACGAGATCGGCAACGTTGTCGGAGGGATCGAGCGGACCGAAGCCGGGAATGGCATTGGGGTCATTAAAATCCCACTGGTTCTCCGCGATGCCGATGAAGTCGCGAATGGCGGGATCGGTTGCCCAGGCCCGGCGCAATGCCGCGCGGGTCAATTCGGCCGGGACGCCGGTGTTGAGGAACGCCGCGATATCCGTATGGGCGGCAATCGACTCGATCGTTGGCAGGCTGGCGAGATCGAACGGGGGCTCGGACGCGACATCCCCAGCCGACGGCTCAGCGGCTTGCTTGACCTCGGCCTGACCAGCGTCAGCATTTTTCGACGCCTGCTTGAGACGCGCCCAGCGAAGAAAAACGTTACGGTCTGGCACTGTTCTGTCTCGTGTCCTGCACTAACGATTGCGTTTCCGTTTAACGAAGGGGCGTTCGACGTGGTGCTCGGCAATGAAGCGCTCGATGATCTCGGAGATGCCGACCGGCATCGGCACGGCTTCGATCAGATTGCTGCCCGCATCGGTAAACGCCTCACCCTCCGCCGGATCGGCGGTGACGGCGAGCAGCTCGTAAGGCGGCTCGGAGCCCGTGGGGCGCAGATTGACCCACAGCGTCGGCGAGCCCGATGTCAGGTTCTCGCGATAATTGGTGGTTTCGGTGCGATGCAGTTCGATCACGGCGTCGCCGGCATAGAACAGCATAGCCTCGCCTTCGCCGCCGATCGAAGTCCACGGCGCGGCGGACGGCTCACCGGCGAACACCGACACGGGCCGCCAGAGGAAATCGACCCACGCACTCTTCGCCTTACGCCGTTCGACGGCGACACCGACAGCAATGCGTGCAAGACTCGTCGATATCAATTTCCCGTCTCCACTAAGTGCAGTCTTCGATACAGGTCGCCTTTTGCAACACGCGGAGTATATACTCTGAGGATGATCCGGCCAGTCCGAGGCCGCTTGATCCCGGGAGCCGCGCGATATCGTGACCGTTGTACCTGAAACCGGCCGGCGCTTCCTGATCTGCTCCTGTGAAGGGTCGATGCCCCTCGATGCCGATGCGATCGGCCGCGGTTGCCAGGGCAAAATGACGGCTGCGACGCAGCTTTGCGGTGCCGAGCTTGGCCGATTCAAGGCGATCGCAGCCGAAGATGGTCTGCTGACAGTTGCCTGCACACAGCAGGCGACGCTGTTTTCGCAGGTGGCCGCCGAAAATAATCGTGCGAATTCGATACAGTTTGCGAACATCCGCGAGACCGCCGGATGGTCCGATGATGCCGCGCGCGCGGGGCCGAAGATGGCTGCGCTGCTGGCTGCCGCGACCGAGGTCGCCGCGCCCATGGAAATGGTTCAGCTGGAGAGCAGCGGGGTCATCCTGATCTACGGCCGCGACGAGGCCGCGATCGAGGCCGGCGAGTTGCTGAAGGGCCATCTCGACGTCACCGTGCTGATTGTGCCACCGGCCGCGCTCGCGCCGCCGCGCAGTGTCGACTTTCCGATCGCCAAAGGTCGGATCACTGGCATCAAGGGACATCTGGGCGCCTTCGACATCGTGGTCGACGATTTCGCCAAAGCCGCCCCGTCTTCGCGCCGCGCGCTGACATTCGGTCCATCGCGCAGCAACGCGCGTTCGAGCTGCGACATCATCCTTGATCTGACCGGCGGGCCGGCACTGATCCCCGGCGACATGCGCGACGGTTATCTGCGTGCCGATCCCGGCAATCGCTCGTCGATCCTCCAGGCCGTGCTGAAGGCGCGTGACCTGGTCGGGACGTTCGAGAAGCCGCGTTACATCAATTTTGACGCCGGGCTTTGCGCGCATTCGCGCTCGAAACAAATTGGCTGCACCCGCTGCCTCGATGTCTGTCCCGCCGGTGCGATCACGCCCGCCGGCAACCATGTCGCCATCGATGCCGATATCTGCGAGGGCTGCGGTCAGTGCGCGACGGCCTGTCCGACCGGTGCTGCGTCCTATGCGCTGCCGCCGGAAGACGCGCTGATCAGGAAGCTGCGCACGATGCTGGTGGCGTATCATCGGGCGGGAGGTGAGCGGGCCGTCTTGCTGGTGCATGACGCGGCTCATGGTTCGCCGCTGATCGATGCGCTGGCGCGGTTCGGCGACGGTCTGCCCGCGAACGTACTGCCGTTTGCGGTCAACGAGGTGACGCAGACCGGGCTGGAAAGCATCGCCGCGATGTTTGCCTATGGCGTGTCGGCGATTCACTTCTTGCTGCGGGCCAAGCCGCGTCACGACGTCTCCGGATTGACGCGAACGATCGCGCTGGCCGATCCGATCCTTGCCGGTCTTGGCTTCGGTTCGGAACGACTTTCGGTGATCTCGACCGACGATCCAGACCATCTGATCAAGGCGCTCCGCGCCGCGCCTGCCCACGCGCCGGCACCACGCCCTGCAAGCTTCCGCCCCGTCGGTCTCAAGCGCGACGTGCTTCGCTTCGCGCTGGCGGAACTGCACCGCGCCGCACCCGCACCCGCACCCGCGGACGTCATTCCATTGCCCGAGGGGGCACCTTTCGGCGCCGTCGTGGTCGATACCGCGGGCTGCACGCTTTGCCTGTCCTGCGTGTCGGCCTGTCCGACCGGAGCGCTGCGCGACGATCCCGAGCGTCCGGCCTTGCGCTTTGTCGAGGATTCCTGCGTTCAGTGCGGCCTGTGCCGGACGACGTGTCCGGAGAAGGTGATCACGCTGGTCCCGCAGATCGACTTCGGCGCGAGCCGGGCGCCGACCCGCGTTCTAAAGGAGGAGGAGCCGTTCTGCTGCATCCGCTGCAGCAAGCCGTTCGGCGTCAAGAGCAGCATCGAGCGCATCATTGCCAAGCTCGAAGGTCAGCACTGGATGTATTCAGGATCGTCGGAGAGGCTCGACGCCATCAGGATGTGCGCCGATTGCCGGGTCGGCTTCATCGCCGAACAGGGTTTTGAATCTTTCGGCACACCGGGCCCAACTGTCCGCACCACGGATGACTATTTGCGCGATCGGGAGACGCCGCGCGACCCGAACCGCCGCTGAAACGCGCGGCTCAGAGCAACGCCATCGCGCTATTCGGCCGGTGTCGCGGAAGCCTGCCGTCCCTCGGTCTCGAGCTTTTCGGCGAGCCAGCGGTCGTGATGCTCTCGCGCCCAGTTGATGTCGACCTCGCCCGTGCCCATGGCTTCGAACGCGCCCTCCATGCCGAGCGTGCCGATATAGATGTGTCCTAGGATCAGCGCGATGAAGAGGATCGCGATCACGGCGTGCGCGACCTGGGCGATCTGCATGTCGGCAATGTTGGTGCCGTAGAACGGAAACAGCAGGACGAAGCCGGATGCGGAGACGGCGAGGCCGGCCGCGACCGACAGCCAATAGACCATCTTCTCACCGAGATTGAAGCGCCCCGCGGGCGCATGCTTCGACTTGATGAAGCCGCCGCCCTGCTTGACCCAGTCGATATCGACCTTCTTGAGCAGATTGTCCCTGAAGAACAGCACCGTGATCAAGGCAAGGCCCGTCACGAAGGCGAAGCTGGTGAAATTGTGCACGTACTTCGCGATCTCCGAGATGTCGGAGAACAGATCCGGACCGACCAGCGGCCGTAGCAGAACCTTGCCGAAGGTGATGTTCAGGCCGGTCAATCCGAGCAGCACGAAAGACACGGCCGTCAGCCAGTGAGAGAACCGCTCGAAAGCCTTGAAGCGGACGATGGTCTGACCGGAGCGTCCCGCCTCGATGCGGAGCCGGCCCATGATCAGATAGGCGAGCGCGAGAATTGCGACCATGCCGATGATCACCGCCGCGCCGCCCCAGTGCAGCAGGACCTCGTGGAAATAATCCCAGGTCCGCCCCATCGGCTGCATCAGCACGCTGGCCTTGACGTCGGGGATGTCGATCCGGCCCTGAATCCGCGGCGCCTGCTCAAGCAGCGTCTTCTGGTTGGTGACGCTGGCGGTCGGATTGGGGGCGCCATCTGGCGCGAGCCTCTGAGCGAGCGCCGGAGCTGCCGTGAGACCGAGCAGCATCAGCAAAAGCATTGCGAAGCGAATGCGTGCGAAAGCCGTCATGACTGATACCCAGGTTCTCGATCGTCGCGCTTGCATCGGCCGCAAGACCAGCTCCCTTACGTCTTGACGTCGTCGTGATAGGCCGTCGTCCAGCCCCACGCGCCCGAGCCGTAGCCACGCTTTTCGACGCGTTCCTCGTAGAGTTGTCCGATGATGTCGCCATCACCGGCGAGCAGCGACTTGGTCGAGCACATCTCGGCGCACATCGGCAGCTTGCCCTCGCCGAAACGATTGGAGCCGTATTTCGCATATTCTTCTGCGCTGCCGGGCGCCTCCGGTCCGCCGCCACCGGCGCAATAGGTGCATTTGTCCATCTTGCCGCGCGAGCCGAAATTCCCAACCTGGGGATATTGTGGCGCTCCGAACGGACAGGCGTAGAAGCAATAGCCGCAGCCGATGCACTGATCCTTGTTGTGCAGGACGATGCCGTCCTCGGTCGGATAGATGCATTTGACCGGGCACACCGACGCGCAGGGCGCATCGGTGCAATGCATGCAGGCCATCGACACCGACCGCTCGCCGGGCTTGCCGTCGTTGATGGTGACGACGCGCCGCCGATTGATGCCCCAGGGCACCTCGTTCTCGTTCTTGCAGGCCGTCACGCAGGCATTGCAGTCGATGCAACGGTCCGCATCGCAGAGGAATTTCATCCGTGCCATGGTCTAACCTCTTATGCAGCCCTGATCTGACAAAGCGTAGCCTTCGGCTCCTGCATGCCGGTGGCAGGATCATAGCCATAGGTTGTCAGCGTGTTGACGCTCTCACCGAGCACGATGGGATCGGCTCCCGCCGGATATTTCGACCGGAGATCGGCGCCTTCGTACCAGCCGGAGAAATGGAACGGCATCCAGGCAACGCCCTTACCGACGCGCTCGGTCACCAGCGCCTTCATCCTTGCGCGCGAGCTGTTCTCCGCGCCTGTCACCCAGACCCAGCCGCCGTCGACGACGCCGCGCTCGGCTGCGTCCGCCGGATTGATCTCGACATACATGTGCTGCTTGAGTTCGGCGAGCCATCGATTGGACCGCGTTTCCTCGCCACCGCCTTCGTATTCGACAAGGCGGCCCGAGCTCAGGATCAGCGGGAACTGTGTCGCGATCTTGCGGTCAACGGCGGCCTTCTGCACTGAGAAGCCGATATTGGGCACGCGAAACTGCTTCGCGTCGGGCAAGGTCGGGTAGTCGGCAACGAGGTCCGGACGCGGCGTGTAGATCGGCTCGCGATGCACCGGAACCGGATCGGGCAAATTCCACGCGATCATGCGCGCCTTGGCGTTGCCGTAAGGCGAACAGCCGTGCTCGATCGCGACGCGCTGGATGCCGCCGGACAGATCGGTCGACCATGACACCTTGTCGGGATCGGCCGGATTGACGCGCGAGATCACCTCGCGCTCCTGCGCGGTGAGGTCCTTGTCCCAGCCGAGCTTCTTCAGCACCCCGAGGGTGAACTCGGGATAGCCGTCCTTGATCTCCGAGCCGACGGAGTACGAGCCCTCGGCAAGAAGATTGTCGTGATCTTCCCGCTCGACCTCCTGTCCGTTCTCCATCACCTTGCGCTTGACGATGCGCTCGACGCCGAACCGCGCGCGGAAGGTGCCGCCGCCTTCCTTCACCGGAAGATTGGTGTTGTAGAGGATCGGTGTCCCCGGATGCTTGTATTCGGGCGTACCCCAGCACGGCCATGGCAGGCCGTAATAATCTCCGCCGACCTCCGGATCGTCCTTCGGCGCCCGCAGCGTCACCAGGTCGAACTTGTGCTGGTTCCGCATATGGGCCTTGAGCCGCTCCGGCGACTGTCCGCAATAGCCCGTCGACCATCCGCCGCGGTTGATCTCGCGCAGAATGTCTTCCGCCGACACCGCGCCGTTCTCGACCTTGATGTTCTTGAACATCAGGTCGGCGAACCCGAACTTGCGGGCGAACAGGTACATCGTGTCGTAGTCGTTCTTCGACTCGAACACCGGATCGACGATTTTCTCGCCCCATTGCAGCGAGCGGTTGGAGTTGGTGCGCGAGCCCTCCATCTCGAAGCTGGTGCAGGCCGGCAGCAGATAGGTGCCGTTCTTGCGCTCCGACAGCACCGACCACGCGGTCGGGTAGGGATCGCAGACCACCAGCAGCTCGAGCTTTTCGATGCCCTTCACCGCCTCCGGCATCCGGGTGATGGTGTTGACGCCGTGCCCCATGATGAACATGGCCTGCACCGGATTGGGCTGGTTGACCTGATCCTTTGGCAGCAAGGTTGCGTCGAACCAGCGCGTGCTGGGAATGCCCGGCGTTTCCATCAGCTTCTTGTCGGGAAAACGCGACTTCATCCAGTCGTAATCGACCTCCCAGACCCGGCACCAATGCCGCCAGGCCTCCTCGGCGAGGCCGTAATACAGCGGCAACGACGTAACATCGAGGCCGAGGTCAGTCGCGCCCTGCACGTTGGTGTGGCCGCGGAAGATGTTGGCGCCGGCGCCGGGCTGTCCCATGTTGCCGGTGGCAAGCAGCAGCAGGCAGCTGGCGCGGACATTGGCGGTGCCGGTGGTGAACTGGGTCTGCCCCATCGCCCAGATCAGTGTCGCCGGCTTCTGCGTCGCAAACAAGTGGGCGACGTGCTTGACCTGAGCCTCGGGCAAGCCGGTGACGCGTTCGACCTCCTTCGGAGGCCATTTCGCAATCTCCTTCCGGACCTCATCCAGGCCGTAGACGCGCTGGCTGAGGAATTCCTTGTCCTCCCAGCCGTTCTCGAAGATATGCCACAGCATGCCGTAGATCGTCGCGATATGCGTGCCGGGACGAACGCGAACATATTCGGTCGCGTGCGCGGCGGTCCGCGTCATCCTGGGGTCGACCACGATCATGTTGGCGCGGTTGAGCTCCTTGCCTTCGAGAATGTGCTGCAAGGAGACCGGATGCGCTTCGGCGGGGTTGCCGCCCATCAACAAAATGGTCTTGGCGTTGCGGATGTCGTTGTAGCTGTTGGTCATCGCGCCGTAGCCCCAGGTATTGGCTACGCCGGTGACGGTCGTCGAGTGGCAGATCCGCGCCTGATGGTCGGAATTGTTGGTGCCCCAGAACGCCGCGAGCTTGCGGTTGAGGTAAGCGGCCTCGTTGGTGAACTTGGCGGAGCCGAGCCAGTACACCGAATCGGGGCCGGCCTTCTGGCGGATATCCAGCAGCTTGTCGCCGATCTCGTCGATCGCCGTCGCCCAGGAGATGCGCGTCCACTGTCCGTTGACGAGCTTGACCGGGTAGCGCAGGCGCCGTTCGTTCAGTACGTCGTCGCGAACCGCGGCCCCCTTGCAGCAATGCGAGCCGCGATTGATCGGGCTGTCGTAGTCGGGTTCCTGTCCGATCCATACGTTGTTGGCGACCTTGGCGATCACCGAGCAGCCGACCGAGCAATGCGTGCAGACATTTTGTCGGGTCGTGACTTGTGCACCGACAGGCGGCGGCGGACCCGCCTCGGCCTTGCGCACGCCGTGCAAAGCGATTTCACCGACCGCGACCAACGCGCCCGCCGTGACGCCTGAGCGCTTCAGAAAAGTTCGCCGGTCCAGGCCCGATGACGGTTTGCCGGCCTCTGCGCCGGAGGGTTTGGCACGTTCCGGACGACGATCGGACTTCCTGATCAGCACGGAGGTCTCCTATCGAGCGCCGGGATAGGCGTTGACACGGTAGAAGTTCCTGACTTCCTGCGAGTTGGGCCGATAGCGCGCCTTGCGCTTCTGATCGAGATCGACCGGCTTCGCGGCGGCCGGGGAGGGCAGCAGCCCCGCAGCACCGGTTGCGCCGACGCCGGCAATCGTCAGCTTGAGCAGGTCACGTCGAAGGAGCTTTCGCGGAGGGTCACTCGTCAACGAAGCCTACTCCCGTTTCAGATTGGCGCGCCCACAGGTTATCCGAGTTCGGCGCCGGACAGCAATCGCAATGCTGTGTTGTTTCGCCAACAGGGCCACCGGCATCGGTCGCTTTCGGCCGCAGCTTCGTTCAGTTCTGGAATTGTCGTGCGAATTGAAAACGGAGAGAGCACATCGCTCTCACTCCGACGCCAGCCCCGTCCTCCGCCGCAAATCCGTGATCGCGCGCAGGAAGCTGTCCGCGGGCGTCGTCTCCGGATCGATCAGCCGGTGCAGACGGAAGCCGTCTTCCAGCGCCAGCACGATGGAGGCCATCCAGGGCGGGTTCAGCTTGTCGCCTCTGCCGTTGCTCTTCAGCGTCGCCTCGACGATGTCGGCCACCAGCTTGCGCCGCGCGCGCAGGCGTTTGGCGAGCTCGGGGCGGCGTTTCTCGGCGCGCGCGACGAACAGGATCATCTCCATGTGCAGCAGCGGCGCGCGGCCGAGCGGATCCTGCCTGCTGCGGTCCATCGTCTTCAGCGCCGCGATGAAGTCGTCGAGATTGTCGTGCTGCGCAAGGATGTCGAGGTTACGCCGGATCGACTGCTCGACATGGTCCTCGAGCATGGCGATGATCAGTTCGTCCTTGCTTTTGAAGTTGGAATAGAACGCGCCGCGGGTGAAGCCTGCCGCCGCTGCAATCGCCTCGATGCTGGCGCCGCCGATGCCGTCCTGCTCGAACACGCGCGCGGCCGCCTCGAACAATTTGTCGCGCGTGTCGTCCCTGGTCGGCCTGGTTCTCACCCTTGACATCGGACGAGGTTAGGGCAGAATGCAACTCGATACAACAATGTATCGAGTTGATAAATCTTGGGGATGGTTACGCCGGGCAGTGGGGCTGCGAACGGCGTATTCGTGTCATCGGCAACCGATTTGAGGTCACCATGAACGAGCACGTGCAAGGCGCCGGCGGCGCGCCGCTGTTCAACCCGCTCTCGCCGGACTTCATCCGCGATCCCTACCCGCATTATGACCGGCTGCGCACGATCGATCCGGTCCACGTGACGCCGTTCGGCCAGTTCGTCACCAGTCGCCATGCCGACGTCAGCCTCGTGATGCGCGACAAGCGCTTCGGCAAGGATTTCGTCGAGCGCACGACGCGCCGTTACGGCGAAAAGATCATGGACGAGCCGGTGTTCCGCAGCATGAGCCATTGGATGCTGCAGGCCGATCCGCCCGACCATACCCGCCTGCGCGGCCTCGTCGTGAAAGCGTTCACCGCGCGCCGGGTCGAGGACATGCGACCGCGCATCCAGGCAATCGTCGACCAGGCCATCGATGCCGTGATCGAGCGCGGCCAAATGGACCTGATCGAGGACTTTGCCTTTCGCCTGCCGGTGACCATCATCTGCGAGATGCTCGGCATCCCCGAGGAGCATCGCGAGGTCTTCTACAAGAGCTCGCGCGACGGCGGGCGGCTACTTGATCCGGTGCCCCTCACTCCCGAGGAGATCAAGAAGGGCAACGAGGGCAACCTGATGGCGCAGATGTATTTCCAGCAGCTGTTCGAGCTGCGCCGCAAAAATCCGGGGGACGATCTCACCACCCAGCTCGTCCAGGCCGAGGAGGACGGCAACAAGCTCACCAATGAGGAACTGACCGCCAACATCATCCTCCTGTTCGGCGCCGGCCACGAGACCACAGTGAACCTGATCGGCAACGGCCTTTTGGCGCTCCACCGCAATCCGGACCAGCTTGCGCTGCTCAAGGCACGCCCCGAATTGATGGGAGGCGCGATCGAGGAATTCTTGCGCTACGATTCCTCGGTCCAGATGACCGGCCGGGTCGCGCTGGAGGAGATCGAGGATCTCGGCGGCAAGCGGATCCCCAAGGGTGAGAGCGTGCTGTGCCTGCTCGGCTCGGCCAACCGCGATCCCGCGGTCTATCCCGACAGGCCCGACCGGCTGGACGTCACCCGCCAGAATGTGAAACCGCTCTCGTTCGGCGGCGGCATCCATTTCTGCCTGGGTGCCCAATTGGCGCGGATCGAGGCCGAGATCGCCATTGCCACGCTGCTGCGGAGGCTGCCAGATCTGCGCATCGACGACATCGAAAACCCGGAATGGCGGCCGACCTTCGTCCTGCGCGGCCTGAAGCGGCTGCCGGCGAGCTGGTGACGGCCCCCGGCGTTAACCTCCGCGCGCAACAGTCGCTGTGACTTCGCCACACTTCCCCCTATATAAGGACTATTCCGGCACGCCTGAAGTCCGCTAAGGCCAGGGTTTGGTCCGGGTGCCGGTTTGGCCGAGGGGAGACCCGTGCAGACGACGCTGCTCGGATTGGCGATTGCCTTCATCATTGCGCTGCTGGCCGCGCTGATCGGGCCTTACTACGTCGACTGGAACCAGTTCAGGCCCCAGTTCGAGGCGGAGGCTGGCAAGATCATCGGCGTGCCGGTGCGGGTCGCGGGGGAGCTCGACGCGCGGCTGCTGCCGGCGCCGACACTGCGGCTGCGTCAGGTCACGTTCGGCGGCAACAACGATCTCGGCCGCCTGCGCGCCGACAAGCTCGACGTCGAGTTCAGCCTCAGCTCCCTGATGCGCGGCGAATGGCGTGCCACCGAGCTTTCGGTGGGCGGCATGGCGGTCGATCTCGGCCTCGATGCGCGGGGACGGGTCGATTTGCCCTCCACCGCGAGCGGCACCTTCAATCTGGCCTCGCTCGCCATCGAGCGGCTCAATCTCACCGGCCGGATTGCGCTCCACGATGCCGCCAGCCGCTCGACGCTGGAGCTGAACGACATCGCCTTCTCCGGCGACGTCCGCTCGCTCGCGGGCTCGGTGCGCGGCGACGGCCGTTTCACCGCCGCCGGGGTGCGCTATCCCTTTCGCATCTCCTCCGGTCCGAGCGCCGACGGCAGCGCCACCCGTCTTCACCTCAACATCGATCCCGGCGAGCGCGCCATCCTCGCCGACCTCGAAGGCGTGCTCGCCTTCGACAACCGCCTGCCGAAATTCGACGGTGCGCTGACGCTGGCCGTGCCGGCGGTCAAGAAGGCGGGCGAGGCTGGTCCGACGCCGTGGAAGCTCACGACCAAGCTCAAGGCGGACCCGGCCGGTGCAAAATTCGAGCAGGTCGACGCGAGCTTCGGCGCGGAAGACAATGCGCTGAAGCTCGGCGGCGTCGGCGATATCAGGTTCGGCGCCTCGCCGCTGCTGCGCGCGGTGCTGTCGGCGCGCCAGGTCGATGCCGACAGGCTCGCGGGCAAGGACGATTCCGAGCCGCTCCGCATCCTGCCGGCGCTGCGCGCGGGGCTGGCTGCCATTCCGCAGGCGCCGATCCCGGCGCAGATCGAGTTCAATTCCGACCAGATCATGCTCGGCGGCCGCCCGCTGCAGAACATCACGGCGGAGTTGCAGACCGATGGACGGTCCTGGACCTTCCAGCGGCTCGAGCTGCGCGCCCCCGGCATGACGCAGCTCTCACTCAACGGCGCAACACCGGGCGCTGACAGTTTCAGCGGCCGTCTCAGCGTCGAATCCTCCGACCCCGACGCGCTGGTGGCCTGGCTGCAGGGCCGCAGCGAGATCGCCCGCCGCAGCACGCGTCCGCTGCGCCTCGCCGGCGACGTGACCATCGCCGCCAACCATCTCGCCATCGACAGGCTGAAGGCCGACATCGAAGGCGGCGCGGTCGAGGGCCGCATCGCCTTCGTGCAAACAGGTGCGAGCAAGGGTTCGCGGATCGATGCCGAGCTGAAGGCCGACCGACTCGATCTCGACGCCGCCGCGAGCTTCGTGCGCGCGCTCGCGGGGCCGCAGGGCGAGTGGCCGGAAGAGGCAAAACTCTCGCTCGATATCGGCCGCGCCATCTCCGCCGGCCAGGAGCTGCGGCCGTTCGCGGCCAAGCTCGCTTACGGCCCTGCATCCCTGTCGCTGGAGCAACTGCGCTTCGGCCAGGCCAGCGGCGTGACCACCGAGGCGAGCGGCAGCTTCGACCGCATCAAGGCCACAGGCAGGCTCGCGCTGAAATCCTCCGCGAATTCGCTGCGCGAGCTCACCGCCTTGATCGAGCCGTTTGCGCCTGCGGTGCGGGCCCGCTTCGATGCCATGCCGTCATTACCAGGCCCGACCCGCCTCAAGCTCGATCTCAGCCTCGACAGGAATGCCGAGCATGCCGATCGCAGCAACGCCCGCGCCGTGCTCGATCTCGACGCGCCGCAGCTCAAGGCAACCGCGACTTTGGCCGCGCAGACGCCGGCGGCGGCCGTCAACGGCATCGACATCGACAAATTGCGCAACAGCGACTTCACCCTGGACACGAAACTGTCGACCCCGCAGGCCGGCGCGCTGCTGGCGCTGCTCGGGCTCGATCGCGTGTTGGCGGCAGGCGAGGGCGCTTCGCAATTCGAAGGCAAATTGACCGGTGCATGGCGGCGGCCGTTGCAATTGAACGCAAAGCTCAACGGCGGCGGGCTGGATGCCGATGCGCAGGGCAGCGTCGAATTGTCGGAGCCGAAAGCCAGCGTGAACCTGCGCGTGCGCAACGCCAATCTGGCGCCGCTGTTGGGGACCGGCCCGGCCGACAAATCGATGCAGGCGGTCAGCCTGTCCTCCCGCGTGGGGCTAACGGGCAATCGCCTGACTTTTGACGATCTCGACGGCAATGCGGCCGGCTCGCATTTGCGCGGTCATCTGGCGGTGACGTTGGATCCGGAGAAGAGCGTCGACGGCGAAGTCGGCCTCGATACGGTCGATCTCGTGCCGGCGCTCGCCGTGGCGATCGGTGCCGCAGGACATGATGCGAGCGAGCCGCTGAGCGCGGGCTTGTTGGGCGGCTGGCGCGGCCGCATCGCCTTCCAGGCGTTGCGCGGGATGTTGCCCGGCGGCATCGAGCTGCGCCCGTTTGGCGGCACCATCCGAAGCGATGGCCAGTCGCTCGCGCTCGATGCGCTGAAAGGCAGCCTCGGTGGCGGCGAGATGTCGGCGAGCTTTGACGCGCGCAACGGCGCCAACGGCCTGACGTTGAACACGCGCATCGAGCTGAACAATGTCGATGCGGCGACGTTGCGCTATCGCGATCTCGCGCTGCCGAAGGGGCGCGCCTCGGTGCAGATGGCGCTGACCAGCCAGGGCCGCAGCGTCGCGGCGCTCACCGGCGCGCTCGCCGGCAACGGCACGGTGACGCTGGATTCCGCGGAAATCGGCGGCCTCAATCCGCGCGCCTTCGAGATCGCGATCCGCGCCAGCGACGGCGGACAGGTCAGCGACGACAACCGCCTGCGCCAGCTGGTCGAGCCGGCGCTTGCTTCGGCGCCGATCGCGGTCGCTTCGGCGCAGATTCCGTTCACGATCCGCGACGGACGCTTGCGTGTCGGCGCGACGCCGCTGGAAGCGAAGAACGCCCGCGCCATCGTCTCCGGCGGCTACGACATTCCCGCCGACCAGGCCGATATCCGCGCCAGTCTGACGCCGATCATGAACGGGCTCTCCGGTGCGCCGCCGGAGATCCAGCTGTTCGCGGCGGGCCCGCCCGACAGGCTCAACCGCACCATCGACCTTGCGCCGCTGTCGTCATGGCTGGCGGTGCGCACCATCGACCGCGAGACGCGCCGGTTGGATGCCATCGAGCGCGGCGAGCCGCCGCCGGCAACCGCAGCGCTGCCGACGCTGGTGTCTCCAGATGCGGCGCCCGAGCAGGCGCCGGTCAACGTGCCGCTGCCGGGCCACGATCCTCGCCGCGCGCCGCCGAAGCCGAAAGCCGCGCCGACGCCGAAGGCCCCGCAAGCCGCGCCCGCAGCGCCGAGCCCGCCGCTTGCCAGCCAACAGCTCGCGCCGCTGCCGCCGGCCATCGACGTCAGGCCCGCTCCGGGTCCTGCGCCCGCCAAGCCAAAGCCGAAGCCGCCGCTGGTCCTGACGCCGCAGAATCCGTGAGGCGGGTTGGTTGGGAGGTTGGGCCGCGGGCTGCTCTTACCTCTCCCGCTTGCGGGCAGGGCTATCGCATATGACTTTTCGGATGGGCCTGAGCAAGCGCCTCGTCCTTCGAGACGACCGCGGAGCTTGTCATCGGGCCGCGCTTTGCGCGGACCAGGTGGCGGTCCATCCAGGATGAGGCTGAGTTGCAGTCGCGTCCGTTGAAATGGCCGCTGCGGACTCCGTCGTCATCCTGAGGGCCCGCCGGAGGCGGGCGTCTCGAAGGATGGCTACGGGCGAGATTCCCGCCACGGTTTCTCATCTGCGATTGCCCTGCACTTGCGGGGGAGGTCGCGCCGTAGGCGCGGGAGGGGCTCTCTCCTCTGGGCGAATCCCTCTGTTGAGACACCTTCTCCCCAGCCCTCTCCCGCAAGCGGGCGAGGGAGCGCACCCCTTCCTTGTCTCGCAGTGAATCCATTCGCTCGCATTTGAATGAATTCTCGTCGGCAAAACTGATCTGCCGGCTTTACCGGATTCTCGCGTTTGTTCCCTAGTCTTGTTCCCAGAGGAATCCGGCATCCCGCCAGCATCGTCGGGATGACGCACCAAGAACTGGGGTTATCGAAATGAACGGGGCGAAGACGCTTCTACAGGATTTGGACGACGCGATCGCGCGCGGCTCCGACGAGAGCCGGGCGAAGGCGTTGTGGCATGCGACCGACATCCTGATCACCGGCCGCTACAGCGACGACGAGATCAGCACGTTCGGCGAGGTCATCGGCCGGCTGGCAGACGAGATCGAAGTCGCCGCGCGCGCGCAGCTGTCGGAGCTGATGTCGGGGTGCGATCAAGCTCCGCTCAACGTCATCGAAAAGCTGGCATTCGACGACGAGATCGCGGTCGCCGGTCCCGTGCTGCGCGACTCCGATCGTCTCGACGAGAAGATGCTGCTGGAGAACGCCATGACCAAGGGCCAGTCGCATCTGCTCGCGATCGCCCAGCGCAAATCGATTGGCGAGGCCGTCACCGACGTGCTGGTCAAGCGCGGCGATCAGGAGGTCGTGACGTCGGTTGCCAGGAACGAGGGCGCGCGCTTCTCCGGTTCGGGCCTGTTGCACATGGTCCGCCGCGCCGAAGGCGATTCGATCCTTGCCGAGCAGCTCGGTCTGCGCAAGGACGTGCCGCGCCATATCTTCCAGCAGCTGATCTCGAAGGCGTCGGAAGACGTCCGCCGCCGGCTCGAGACCGAGCGGCCCGAAATGATGGCGCAGATCCAGAGCTCGGTGACCGAGGTCACCGGCGATCTTCAGTCCAAGTTCGGCCCGTCCTCGCGCAGCTATTTCGTCGCCAAGCGCGTGGTGACGACGCAATATCGCCAGGGCAATCTCAATCAGGATTCGATCTCGAATTATGCGCGCCAGCACCGCTTCGACGAGGTGCAGATCGGCCTGTCGCTGCTGTCGGCACTGCCGGTCGACGTGATCGAGCGCGCGATGATGGACCGCAACCGCGAGATGATACTGGTCTTGTGCAAGGCGCTCGACTTCACCTGGGACACGACCATGTCGCTGCTGTTCCTCGGTGCCAAGGATCATCTGATCACGGCGCGCGAGCTGCACGACAACGAGCGCGATTTCGGCCGGCTCAAGATCGAGACCTCGCGCAGCGTCTTGAAGTTCTACCAGTCGCGCAAGACCGCCGCCGATTCCGCCTCGGGCGGCCGTCAGCCCGAGCTTCAGGTCCACTGAACAGTTGCACTGAGCATCGTCCCGGAATTCAAAGGGGAGTATTTGCAATGTTGCCTCAATTCGGCACCGCGGTTCGCAAGAAGAACCTCGACAGCGCCGTCACCGCCGATCTCGGCGGCGGAGCACCCGACAAGGCGTCGGTGGACGCGGCCTGGCTCGTGCTGGAAGCCGCCAACGACCTCGGCGACCACGCCGCGATCGACGCCTGCCGCCGCGTCATCGACGCCGAGCTGAACGGCGCTGTCGCCGGCAGCTCGGACATCGATCTCGTGCTGGGATATTTCAGGTAAGACCCGCGGTGCGACATCGGCCGGTCGGACTGGGGATACCGGTTTGATCGTGGCGCAGCCCGGGCCGCTCTGAGAGCGGCGCATCCGGGCCGGTCGTCGTCAGCGCGCAGGAGGTCCAGCGGCTCTCACCGCTGGATGCGGTAGATCACCACGTCCTCGCCGTGACGGTCGGTGCTCCGCTCGAGCAGGTAGTTCGATTTCTCCAGCACGCGGCGCGACGCAACATTGCCGGCATAGACGATGCCGATGAGAGACGGCAAGGCGAGCTCCGCCAGCCCGATCCTGGTCAGGGCGGTCGCGACCTCACTGGCAAACCCCCGGCCCCAGAGGCTGCGCGGGAACGCATAGGCAATCTCGATTTCATCGACGTCATCGACAAGGATGTGCCGAACGCCTGCGCGTCCGGCAAACGCGCCATCTGTCGTCCGCAGCACCCAAAGGCCGAAGCCGTGCCGGTCCCAATGGGCCATGTTGATGCCGAGGTAAGCCTTCGTCGTCTCCGCCGAACGTACGCCGCCGAGATAGCGTGACACGTCGGGATCCTGATGCAGCGCGACGAGGTCGGCGAGGTGACTGCCGTTCAGCCTCTCCGCGGTCAGTCGTTCTGTGACGAATTGGTCCATGGAATCAGGCCGCGGCTTCGACGTTGGTTGGATCTCGCGTGCGGCGCCGTCATTGAGCGCCGGATATTCCCCGATCGGGCCATCGCGCGAACGAGGGGAGCGGTCCCTCATGGCTTCTAACACAACCTAACGGGCAATCTTCGCAGCGTTCGGTCAATGTCACCCAATGGAAGCCGCCGAGATTTTCAAAACGCACGACGACCGACGGGAGATATTATGACGTTCAAGACATCTAGCGAAAGTTTGCCACGATCCGCGGGCGTTTCTCGCCGCGGCTTTGTGGGCGGCTTGTCGGCGGGCCTCGTGGGGGTCGCTGCAAGCGAGGTAGCTCGGGCAGAGACACTGGCCGACGTCCCGGATCGCGCGCCAGGCGCCGATCTCAGCGCGCACAGCGAGCGCTCCCGTTTCGCCAAACTCGACCGCATTCCCGAGGCCACACCGGGCAAGCGGAACGTCGATCCGGGCGATGCCATCAACTCCAAGACGCCGCACCAGAAGCTGGTCGGCAACATCACGCCGACCGATCTGCATTACGAGCGCAGCCATTCCGGCGTGCCCGACATCGATCCCGCGCAGCACCGGCTGCTGGTTCACGGCATGGTGCAGAAGCCGCTGGTCTTCAGCCTCGACGATTTGAAGCGGATGCCGTCGGTCACGCGAATCGTATTCATCGAATGCACCGGCAATGGCTGGGAAAACTGGAAAAAGGCCGATCCGGATCTGACGGTGCAGAACACGCACGGCCTCGTCAGCACCAACGAGTGGACCGGCGTGCCCCTGAAGTTCCTGGTCGACCTCGTCGCCAAGGACAAGGGATCGACCTGGATGCTGGCGGAGGGCGGAGACGGTGCGGGCGTCGACCGCAGCATTCCGCTCACCGAGGAGATCGTGAACGAGGCCTTCGTCGCCTACGGACAGAACGGCGAACCGCTGCGTCCCGCGCACGGCTTTCCGATGCGGCTGGTGATGCCCGGCTTCGAAGGCAACCTCAACATCAAATGGCTGCGCCGCCTCAAATTCGGCAACGCGCCGTGGATGACGCGCTGGGAGACGGCGCGCTATACGCAACTGCTCGCGAACGGCAAGGCACGGCAATTCCAGCTGAGGATGGAGACCAATTCAGTCATCACGCAGCCGTCGGGCATGATGCAGATTCAGCCGGGTTATAACCGCATCTCAGGTCTCGCCTGGAGCGGCCATGGCAAGATCGCCAAGGTCGAGATCTCGACCGACGGCGCCCAAACGTGGAAGCAGGCGCAATTGGCTCAGCCGGTATTGTCCAAGGCGCAGGTGCGCTTCCAGATGGATTGGGTCTGGGACGGCAAGCCGACCCGGATTGTCAGCCGCTCGACCGACGAACAAGGCAACGCCCAGCCGGACCGGCAGACCTTCATCGCCGCGATGGGGACCAATGCCCTGTTCCACTACAACGCCCAGCAGACCTGGAGCATCGACGACGCCGGGAGGGTTCGCAATGTTCTCGCATGACAAGCTGCTTTTCGCCGGCATCCTCACCGTCGGCCTGCTCGCCGCACCCGCGTCGGCGTTCGACTTCGGCCGTCCGGCGACGCCTGCCGAGATCAAGCTGTGGGACATCGACGTCGGCCCGGACGGCAAGGGCCTGCCCGACGGCAGTGGCACGGCAGTGCAGGGCAAGCAGGTCTTCGCTGACAATTGCGCGGCCTGTCATGGCGACAACGGCCAGGGCGGCATCAAGGATCGTCTCGCCGGGGGGCAGGGCACACTCGCATCCAACGCGCCCGTCAAGACCGTCGGGAGCTTCTGGCCCTATGCGACGACCTTGTTCGACTACATCCATCGCGCGATGCCCTATCCGACCCCGGGCTCGCTCAGCACCGAGGAGACCTATGCCGTCACCGCCTACATCCTGAGCCTCAACGGCATCATTCCCGCCGACGGCAAGGTGGACAAGGACAGTCTGCCGAAAATCAGGATGCCCAATCGCGACGGCTTCGTTCCACAACCGGAGTTCGATCCCGCCAAGCTGTTCCGCAGGAAGTGAGCGGGCGATGAAGCTTTCGATATTGATCAGGATACTCGTTCTGATCGCAGCGACATGTTCATGGGAGGCACCGGCAATGGCCGCAGACGGACTCATCACCATCAAGAGCAGTTTCGGGCCCGAGGACACGATGAAACGGCTGGAGGCGGAGGTGAAGGCCAAGGGCTTCACCGTGTTCGCTCATGTCGATCATGCGGCGGGTGCCGCCGCGGTCGGCCTGCAGCTGCGGCCGACCGATCTCATCATCTTCGGCAACGCCAAGGGCGGCACGCCCTTGATGCAGCAGGCGCAAACTGTCGGCATCGACCTGCCGCTGAAGGCGCTGGTCTGGCAGGACGACCAAGGCGCGACGTGGCTGTCTTACAACGACCCCGCCTATTTCGCCGGGCGTCATGGCGTCGGCGAGCCGGCGAAGGCTGCCGTCGCGGCGATGACGGGCGCCTTGCATGCGATCGCGACCAAGGCCACTGCGCCGTGAGGCGCGACGACTTCTCGAGGAGAAGCTCCATGAACGGCACTGACGGACAACCGGCGCCATCCGCCTCGCATGGCAACCTCGCCAGATGGCTGCTCATTGCGGTCTTGTGCGCAATGCTCGCCGCCGCGGGCGTCCTCGGCTATCTCGGCTGGACCAGCACCGACACCAGCGTTCCCGCGTCGGGCTATGTCGCGCTGGTGCTGGGCGTCGTGTTCTCGCTGGTGGTCGGCGTCGGCCTGATGGCGCTGGTGTTCTACAGCAGCCGCAAAGGCTATGACGAGCCGGTGGTGCTGATCGAGGAGCCGGACAGCGATCCGGACGATGGGCAGGACCGCCCGCGCTGACGCGCCGGTCTTACCAAGGCGGAGTTCGTTGGGCGGACGATTTTTGCCTGCGCCTAAGCCATTGATTTCACGAGCCCCGTCTACTGTGCATGGGGTTGTTTTCGCACTTTTTGTTGTGGGAGGGGCTGCTAGCCGGCGCCGAGGGCGACCGCGACATTGTAGGTCAGCAGGCTCGCGGCATAGGCCAGCACCAGCATGTAGGTGAACGTCACCGCCATCCAGGTCCAGCTTCCGGTCTCGCGCCGGATCACGGCCAGCGTCGAGGCGCATTGCGGAGCGAAGATGTACCAGGCCAGCATCGACAGCGCGGTGGCGAGCGACCATTTCGTCGCCAGCACCTGGCCGATCTGCTCCGCCGCTTCCTTGCCGCCTTCGATCGCATAGACGGTGCCGAGTGCTGCGACAGCGACCTCGCGCGCCGCCATGCCCGGGATCAGCGCGACCGCGATCTGCCAGTTGAAGCCGACCGGCGCGAGCAGCGGCTCGAGCGCCTTGCCGATGATCGCGGCCAGGCTGAAGTCGATGGCGGGCTCGGTGGCGCCCGCCGGCGGCTGCGGGAACGAGGCCAGGAACCAGATCAGCACCATCATCGAGAAGATCGTGGTGCCGGCGCGCACCAGGAACATCTTGGCGCGGGTGTAGACGCCGATCGCGATCGATTTCAGCCGCGGCATCTTGTAGTCGGGCAGCTCCAGCATGAACGGCGCCGGCGCATAGTCGCGCAGCATGAAGAACTTGATCAGGAACGAGACGGCAAGCGCGCTGATGATGCCGGCGGCGTAGAGGCCGAACATCACGAGGCCCTGCAGATTGATGAAGCCCCAGACCTCCTTCGCGGGAATGAAGGCGGAGATGATCAGCGTGTAGACCGGAATGCGCGCCGAGCAGGTCATCAGCGGCGCGATCAGGATCGTGGTCAGCCGGTCGCGCTTGTTGTCGATCACGCGCGTCGCCATGATGCCGGGAATGGCGCAGGCAAAGCTCGACAGCAGCGGAATGAAGGCGCGGCCGTGCAGGCCGGCGCCGCCCATGATGCGGTCCATCAGGAACGCAGCGCGCGCCATGTAGCCGAAATCTTCCAGGAGCAGAATGAACAGGAAGATGATGATGATCTGCGGCAGGAACACGATGACGCTGCCGACGCCAGAGATCACGCCGTTCTGGAGGAAGCTCTGCAGCAGGCCGGCGGGCAGGGTGGCGTGAACGAGCTCGCCGAGCGCATCGAAGCCCGAATTGAGCAGCTCCATCAGCGGCTGTGCCCAGGCGAACACCGCCTGGAACATCACGAACAGGATCAGCATGAGCACGATGAGGCCGCCGACCGGATGCAGCACGATCCCGTCGATCCGCGCGGTCCAGGTGTCGGGCCTGGCAGGCAGGCTGACGCAGTCGGCGATGATGCGATCGGCCTCGCGCTGGGTCGCGCGCAGCTCGGCGACGCTGAGCGCGCGCCAGCTGTTCGCCTCCGGCTCGGCGAGCTTTGCGGCGATTTCGTCGGTCAGCTTCAGAAGGTCGGCGGTGCCGCCCTTGCGCACCGCGATCGAGGTGACCACGGGCAGGCCGAGCTCCTTGGCGAGCCGCTCGACGTCGACGGTGATGCCGCGGCGGGCCGCGATGTCGAACATGTTGAGCACGAGGGCCATCGGCCGCCCGGTGCGCTTCAGCTCGAGCAGCAGGCGGATGGTCAGCCGCAGATTGGTCGAATCGGCCACGCACAGCACGAGATCGGGGACGGTCTCGCCTGAGGCCTTGCCGAGCACGAAGTCGCGGGTGATCTCCTCGTCCGGGCTGCGGCCGCGCAGCGAATAGGTGCCGGGCAGGTCGACCAGCGAGACCTGGCGTCCCAGGGGCGTGACGAAGAAGCCTTCCTTGCGCTCGACGGTGACGCCCGGATAGTTCGCGACCTTCTGCCGGCTGCCGGTCAGGGCGTTGAACAGCGAGGTCTTGCCGCTATTCGGCGTGCCCACCAGGGCGAGATGCAGCAGGGGTAATTCCATGGAATCACTGGTCCGGGATCAGAGGTCCGGTCGCCATCTAGGCGACGATGACGGCCATGGCTTCGCGGCGGCGGACCGCAATCGTGATGTTGTCGACCCGCACGGCGATCGGGTCGCGCCCGACCAGCCCCTCGTGCAGGATCTCGACCCGGGCGCCCTCGACGAAGCCGAGCTCGATCAGACGGCTCTCGAGCTCGATGTCGGAGAGCGCCGAACCCGCCTCGCGAGCGGAAAGATGCTGGATGACGCCGGTATAGCCGCGATGGGCCAGACCCAGCGGCATATGCGGGCGCGTGTCATTGGTGTCGGTCATGCCCTGTATTTTCAACGCAAGGCATTGAGGTCAAGCGCGCGTGCTCGCTGAAACCGCACCTTAGAGCGATTATAAAGTACGGGTGGCGGAGCGCCGTCGAAGGCGCTCCGGCAGCTACTGGGCCGGGACCTTGTCCGGCTGGGGGGCCATGGCCCGGCTCTTGAAGTAGTCCAGGACGAACAGACGGATCGCCGACGACAGATTGCCCTGCTGGCGGTTGTTGTCGATCTCGCCGACCAGCTCGGACAACGTCATGTTGCGCAGGCCGGAGATCTCTTTCATGCCGTTCCAGAACGCTTCTTCCAGGCTGACGCTGGTCTTGTGCCCGGCGACGACGATCGACCGTTTCACGACGGGCGACTTCATGGCTGCTCCTCGCGATCGATCTGATGCTGGTCCAGCTGATGCTGGTCCAGATGCGCCTTCGCCTTGTCCGCGCAGGCCTCCTGCGACGACCGTTCCGCCTTCGTGCGGCCGAACTTCGTCCGGTTGGCGTCCGCCTGCTTCGCCGAGGCTTCCCGCTCGGCGCGTTTCCGGAAACGATTCAGATTGATGACGTTCCCCATGCCGCGTCTCCATCATCCGATCCTTTCCAGGCAGGATGAAACATTCAGAAACAGGGTGCAGCGCTGCGCCCCAAAAGACTTGATCGCCATTCGCTTGTCCTCGTCAATCGGCCGCTTAGGCCATCAAACGATGAATTTGGCCCCCGTCGAGGGGCGGAAAGGCCTGCGTAGCACGCCGTCTTGCCGGAACATTGACGGTAATCAAATCCCGCCCCCAAAGCCGCACATTTCTGGGGCGCCCAGCGTCCGTATCATTACGGATGGCTATCGGAATTCGGAGTTTTACCCCGGGCTGGTCATCTTCTCGGGGCGCACCAGGCGGTCGAACTCGTCGGCCGAGACGAAGCCGAGCCGCAGCGCCTCCTCCTTCAACGTGGTGCCGTTGGCATGGGCGGTCTTGGCCACCTTGGCGGCGTTGTCGTAGCCGATCTTCGGGGCGAGCGCCGTTACCAGCATCAGCGAGCGCTGCATCAGCTCGCTTATGCGCTTTTCGTCGGCACGGATGCCGCTCACGCAATGTTCGGTGAAGGACCGCGCGGCATCCGCCATCAGGCGGATCGAGTGCAGCATGTTGTAGGCGAGCACGGGCTTGTAGACGTTGAGCTCGAAATGGCCCTGGCTGCCGGCCACCGTGATCGCAGTATGATTGCCGAACACCTGGCAGCACACCATGGTCATCGCCTCGCACTGGGTCGGATTGACCTTGCCCGGCATGATCGAGGAGCCCGGCTCGTTCTCCGGCAGGATCAACTCGCCCAGCCCCGAGCGCGGGCCTGATCCCAACAGGCGGATGTCGTTGGCGATCTTGAACAGGCCTGTCGCCACCGAATTGATGGCGCCGTGCACCAGCACATAGGCATCGTTCGAGGCCAGCGCCTCGAATTTGTTGGCGGCGCTGGTGAAGGGCAGCTTGGTGATCGAAGCAACGTGCCTTGCGAACAGCTTGGCAAAGCGCGGCTTGGAGTTGAGGCCGGTGCCGACCGCGGTGCCGCCCTGCGCCAGCGGATGGAGCTCCTTCACGGCAACCTTGAGCCGGGCGATGCCGCTCTCGACCTGCGCCGCATAGCCGGAGAACTCCTGGCCGAGCGTCAGCGGCGTCGCATCCTGGGTATGGGTGCGGCCGATCTTCACGATTTTTGCGAACGCCTTCTCCTTCTTGCGCAACGCGCGGAGCAGCTCACCGAGGGCAGGGACGAGATCGGCAGTGATGCGGCTGGCGGCCGCGATGTGCATGGCGGTCGGAAACGAATCGTTCGACGACTGGCTCATGTTGACGTGGTCGTTGGGATGCACCGGCTTCTTGGCGCCGAGCTCGCCGCCGAGCAATTCATTGGCGCGGTTGGCGATCACCTCGTTGAGGTTCATGTTGCTCTGGGTGCCCGAGCCGGTCTGCCACACCACCAGCGGGAAATGGTCGTCGAGCCGGCCCTCGATCACCTCGCGCGCGGCGCGGATGATGGCGTCTGCGCGGCGGCGGTCGAGCAGGCCGAGCTCGAGGTTGGACTGCGCAGCCGCGAGCTTGACGATGCCGAGCGCGTGCACGAGCGAGATCGGCATCCGATCGGTGCCGATGCGGAAATTCTGCCGCGAGCGTTCGGTCTGCGCGCCCCAATAGCGGTCGGCAGGGACTTCGATGGGACCGAAACTGTCGGTCTCGATGCGGGTGGCGGGACGGGCGGTCTTCGCGCGGGCGGCTTTGGCCATGAGCACATCCATTCTGCCGCGCGAAACGCCGCGCGGCTCCTTCATGTGCTTCTCTATATAGGGAGTTCGGCCGCGCGCGACGGGGCTCCAGCCCAACCTAGATCATTTCTTGCGGAAACGATCGAGCCGCACCACTTCGGCGCCGCCCTGGTTCGGCGGGGTCGGCTCTTCCGGGGTCTCGGCCTTTTCCGTGGCGGCGGCGGGCACCGCTACGGCCGAGGGAGCGGGGGCAGCCGGCAAATTCTCCGGCGCGACCTCGGCGACATCGGAGGTGTCGAACTGCAGGCCGAACTTCACGGACGGATCAAGGAAGCTCTTGATGGCGCTGAACGGCACGATCAGCCGTTCCGGGATGCCGCCGAAGGACAGCCCGACCTCGAAGCGGTCTTCGAGCACGGTGAGGTCCCAGAACTGATGCTGCAGGATGATCGTCATCTCTTCCGGATATTGCGCCAGCAGCCGCGGCGACAGCTTCACGCCCTCGGCCTTCGACACGAAGGTGATGAAGAAATGGTGCTCGCCCGGCAGTCCCTGGGACGCGGCATCGGTCAGCACCTTCCGCAGCACGCCGCGCAGCGCGTCGCGGGCCAGCACATCGTATCGGATATGATCGGTCGCCATGGTGGTCCTGTTGCATCCCCGAAGCCGGATCGTGCCGACCCGACTCGCCAAGCTGCAATAGTATCGCGCCTGACGGGTCAGCAGGAGTCCCCGCCGGGGAAGAAATCGAGAGTAAAGTGGAGGCTTCTGTTGCCAGGTGCCTCCGAACCCCGCCTAACGGAGCTTAACCCGTTAGGACTTCAGAATGGTCTTTCAAACTGCGTTACGCAGCCTGAGCAACCGGAGCAAAGTTGTCGTTGGCAACTATTGCATAGCCCGATAACGGCGGAACAATACCGGGAAAAAGTTCGCCCTTTACGCCCTCGTCGATCCTATTTCGCCCCCGCCAAAACCCGCCTTTCGGCAGGCTGAAGCCCGAAGATCGGTGGGCTTTGGTGGAGGCGCCGGGTACCGCCCCCGGGTCCGAATGGTTTATTGCGACGACCGTTTATTTCCATAGCCGGCGAACCGGCACCCCCAATATAGGGGGCAAACGTTTCGAAAAACAGGGGTTTCGAGCGCCCAGGGTGCGGTTCCCTTTGGATAGGTTCCGCTCCGAGCCCAGCTTGACCTTGGCCGCGTGGCGGCCGGCGTTCTAAGCTCCTGACATGTCCTCGGATTCAGCACCGGCCGTGCAAGAGCCGGATTTCGCCCCCGCTCCCCCCGGTCTGCTCGCGCTGTTTCTGGCCTTCGCCAGAATGTCGCTGGCCGGTTTCGGCGGGGTTTTGGTGTTTGCCCGGCGGGCGATCGTCGAACAGCACCGCTGGATGACGGCGGACGAGTTCAACGAGACCTTTGCGCTCTGCCATTTCCTGCCCGGGCCCAACATCGTCAATCTGTCGATGGTGTTCGGGTCGCGGCTGCGCGGCGTCGCCGGCGGGGTTGCCGCCTTTACCGGGCTGTTGCTGCCGCCGACCCTGATCATGACGGTGCTCGCGATCGCCTATGCCCGCTTTGGCGACCTCGAGGTGCTGCGCCGCAGCCTCGCCGGCATCTCCTGCGCCGCGGTCGGTCTCTTGATCGCGGTTGTCCTCCGCATGATGACGCCGCTGCTGAAGCGGACGGATCCCCTCGCGCTGGTCTTGATGGCCGGCGTGTTCCTCGCCATCGGGGTGCTCCGCCTGCCGCTTCCGGCGGTGCTGCTGGTCGCGATTCCCCTCAGCATCGGCGCCACTTTTTTCCTGCGGCGGAAAGTAGCAGCATGAACTCCGAGAATCCGATCTGGGCGCTGATCTCGACCTTTGGACTGATGTCGCTGTTCGCGGTCGGCGGCGCCGCGGCGGCGGTGCCCGAGATGCACCGCATCGCGGTCGAGGTGCATCACTGGATGACCGACAAGCAGTTCACCGACGCTTATGCGATCGCCCAGCTCTCGCCGGGACCAAACGTGCTTATCGTGACGTTAATCGGCTATGCCGTCGCCGGCATCCCCGGCGCATTGGCGGCGACGCTGGCGATGTGCCTGCCAACGGCTCTGCTTGCCTATTATGTCAGCCGGCTGCTGAATCGGCCCAGCCAATCGCGCTGGCCCGCCCTGATTCAGGCTGCACTGGTTCCGCTCTCGATCGGATTGATGGCAGCGAGTGCCCTGATCCTGGCCCAGTCGACCGATCGCACAATTGCTGCAGTGCTTCTGACCGCAATGGTTGCGGTGATCGCCTCCGTCTCGCGCATCAATCCGCTGTGGCTTTTGCTCGCCGGGGGCCTTTTGGGTTTTGCTGGCATTGTGTAATGAAAATCGCTAGGCAGTGAGCCGGGCGGGGGATCAATTTCCAGCCGATTAGAACAACAGTGCTCGTGACTTAGGGGTCGCGGAGGAGACATGCATGGCCGATACGATGGGCCACTCGGCGACAGCCACTCGAAACACATCGATGGCGATCGGCTTCTGTCTGCTGGCGATAGCGCCGCAGATTTTCGAATTCATCTGGTCGATAGGGACGATTTTCGGTTGGGGCGCGGGCCGCGGCCCGGCTACAGTCGTGATCAACCACGCCACCGCGCTGCTTGCCGGTGCGCCCGGTGCGTTGATCGGGGCCGCCAGCGGTGACAGCAAGAAGGCGTCATCCGATGTGCTGCTCGCGCTGATCTACTCCTATCCGATCTTTGCGGTGGCGATCGTCACGCTGTTCATGACCATCCGGTCGGCGCAGGACTATGTCGGCGGTGTCATTCTGATGGCGCTGGGGCTGTTCGCGCTGTGGGCCTCGAGCGATCTGCAGGGCATGCGCGGCTTCTCCTTTGGTGCCGGCACCGCACCGCGGATGTTCGGCGGGTTGCTGGTCGCCTTGTCCGCCGCCATTGCCCTGACCGGTCTTTTGACCGATGGGCCGGGGATGTCCCATTATGCCTGGCGCGGGCCGATGTTCGTGATGGCGGCGATCCTGTTCTTCGCATTGGCGATCCGACCGCTCGGCGTCGTGGTCTCTGCCTTCGTCAGTTTCATGATAGCGGCGACAGGATCGCATGAGACGCGCTGGGTGGAGGCGGCCATCGTCGGCGCCTGCCTGACGCTCGGTTGTGCTGTGCTTTTTCCATACGTACTCGGGCTGCCGATGCCGATGTTCCCGCGTTTCCTGGTTCAGTGAGGGCGTAATGGATCTCTTTGCCAACCTCGCTCACGGCTTCGCCGTCGCGTTCTCCCCGATCAACCTCCTGATGTGCCTGATCGGCGCCCTCGTCGGCACTCTGGTCGGCGTGCTCCCGGGCATCGGCACCATCGCCACCGTCGCGATGCTGCTTCCGATCACGTTCGGATTGCCGCCGGTCGGCGCGCTGATCATGCTGGCCGGTATCTATTACGGCGCCCAATATGGCGGCTCGACCACGTCGATCCTGGTCAATATTCCCGGTGAGGCGACATCGGTCGTCACCGCTATCGACGGTCACCAGATGGCCAAGCAGGGCCGCGCCGGCCCGGCGCTGGCGATTGCGGCGATCGGCTCGTTCTTCGCCGGCTGCGTTGCGACCGTGCTCATTGCCGTGCTCGGCGCGCCGCTGACCAAGCTTGCGCTGGCGTTCGGTCCGGCCGAATATTTCTCGCTGATGGTGCTCGGCCTGATTTTCGCGGTCGTGCTGGCCAAGGGCTCGGTGCTGAAGGCGATCGCGATGATCGTGTTCGGCCTGCTGCTGTCGATGGTCGGCTCGGACATCGAGACCGGCGCCTCGCGTATGGCCTTCAACATTCCGGAGCTTGCCGACGGTCTCGGCTTCGCGACGGTGGCGATGGGTGTGTTCGGCTTCGCCGAGATCATCCGCAACCTCGACGCCGGCGCCGAGATGAATCGCGACCTCGTGCAGCAGAAGATCACCGGCCTGATGCCGACCAGGAAGGACCTGAAGGACTCGGCGCCAGCGATCCTGCGCGGTACCGCGCTCGGCTCGATCCTCGGCATTCTGCCGGGCGGCGGCGCGGTGATCGCGTCGTTTGCGGCCTACACGCTCGAGAAAAAGCTCGCCAGGGACCCGTCGCGGTTCGGTCGCGGCGCGATCGAAGGCGTGGCGGGGCCGGAAAGCGCCAATAACGCGGCGGCGCAGACGTCCTTCATTCCGCTGCTGACGCTCGGCATCCCGCCGAACGCGGTGATGGCGCTGATGGTCGGTGCGATGACCATTCACGGCATCGTGCCGGGCCCGCAGGTGATGCAGAAGCAGCCCGACCTCGTCTGGGGCATGATCGCCTCGATGTGGATCGGCAATCTGATGCTGATCATCATCAACCTGCCGCTGGTCGGAATCTGGGTGCGGCTGCTCCGCGTGCCGTACCGGCTGATGTTCCCCTCGATCGTGATCTTCTGCGCGATCGGCATCTACTCGGTGAACAACGCGCCGGTGGACGTCATTCTCGCGGGCGTGTTCGGTCTGGTCGGCTACTGGTTGATCAAGCACGATTTCGAGCCGGCTCCGCTGCTGCTCGGCATGGTGCTCGGACCGCTGATGGAAGAGAATCTGCGCCGCGCGCTGCTGATCTCGCGCGGCGACTGGAGCGTGTTCCTGACGCGTCCGCTGTCGGCGGTGCTGCTGGGGATCGCGGCCTTCCTTCTGGTGCTCACGGTGCTGCCCGCGTTGCGTTCCAAACGCGACGAGGTGTTCACCGAATCCGAGAACTGAGGGCGCCTGCGTCGGTGCGCCGCATGCTGAAGTCGGATCGACTCGTGTGACGGCTTCGTGAAATGAAAATGCCGGCCTTCGGGCCGGCATTTTGTTTGGTATCCAATTGTTTGTGTCCAAGGACCGATACGGGGATCGACATGACCTTCATTCGCGCGCTCACGGGCGCCTGTGCCGCAGCGCTTGCGTCTCTATCCGCTTTTGTTGCGCCGGCTGAGGCGCAGACTTATCCGACGCGCAGCATCACCATGATCGTGCCGTTCGCGGCCGGCGGACCGACCGACGTGATCTCGCGCATCGTCACCGGGCATATGGCGCAGACGCTGGGCCAGAGCATCATCATCGAGAACGTGGTCGGCGCCGGCGGCACCACCGCGACCACGCGCGCCGCGCGCGCAGCCAATGACGGCTACACCCTGATCACAGGGCACATGGGCACCCATGCCGCATCGGTGCCGCTCTATCCCAAGCTTGCCTATCATCCCGAAAGGGACTTCGAGCCGATCGCGCTGCTCGCGGGCACCCCGATCCTGATCCTCGCGCGCAAGGACTTTCCGCCGAAGGATTTGAAGGAGTTCGTGGCCTATGTGAAGGCCAACGCCGAGAAGGTGAACGCTGCCCATGCCGGCGTCGGCTCGGTCTCGCACGTCTCCTGCGAGCTCCTGCACTCGATCCTCGACATCAAGCCGGTCGGCGTGCCCTTCAACGGCACCGGACCGGCGATGAACGCGCTGGTGGCGGGGCAGGTCGACTACATGTGCGACCAGATCGTCAACGCCGTGCCGCAGGTCAATGCCGGCACCATCAAGGCCTATGCGATCGCAACGCCGGAGCGCAATCCGTCGCTGCCGAACGTGCCGACCACGGCGGAAGCGGGCCTGCCGAAATTCCAGGCCCAGGCCTGGAACGCGATGTTCGCGCCCAAGGGAACTTCGCCGGCGATCCTGGCCAGCCTGAACGCTGCGGCCAGCAAGGCGCTCGACGACGAGACCGTGAAGAAGCGCCTGCTCGAGCTCGGCAGTGTCATCCCGGGCCCTGCCGAGCGGACGCCGGAGGCTCTGGCGACCCTCGTCAAGAACGAGATCGCGAAGTGGACCCCGGTGCTCAAGCCGGCAACTTAACCAGCACTTTCAAGTCGATAGGTGAGGGGCGGGACGCGAGTTCCGCCCCTTGTCGTTTGCGCCGGGATGCTCATTTTTCCGGGTATAATCTGTGCAGGCAGCGAATCGCTGCTGTCGTACCGCAGGGGGCGCCGTTAAGTTCGCCGCCTCCCCAAAGGCTCAGTCGCACATGCACCAGTATCAGGACCTGCTCGAGCGGATTCTTTCAGACGGCGTTGAGAAGACCGATCGGACCGGTACCGGCACGCTGTCGGTGTTCGGCCATCAGATGCGCTTCAATCTGTCGGCCGGCTTCCCGATGCTGACGACCAAGCGGCTGCCGCTGAAGGCGATCATCCACGAGCTGTTGTGGTTCCTGAAGGGCGACACCAACATCAAATATCTGCGCGACAACGGCGTCACCATCTGGGACGAGTGGGCCGACGCCAATGGCGACCTTGGCCCGGTCTACGGGCATCAATGGCGCTCGTGGCCGACGCCTGATGGCGGCAGCATCGACCAGATCGCCAAGGTCGTCGACATGATCAAGCGCACCCCGGATTCGCGCCGGCTGATCGTCACCGCCTGGAATCCCGCCGACGTCGACAAGATGGCGCTGCCGCCGTGCCATCTGCTGTTCCAGTTCTATGTCGCCAACGGCAAGCTGTCGTGCCAGCTCTATCAGCGTTCGGCCGACGTCTTCCTCGGCGTGCCCTTCAACATCGCCTCCTACGCGCTGCTCACGATGATGGTAGCCCAGGTCACCGGCCTGAAGCCCGGCGACTTCGTGCATTCGTTCGGCGACACGCACCTTTATTCCAACCATCTGGAGCAGGCGCGGCTTCAGCTGACGCGTGCCCCGCGTCCGCTGCCGGTGATGCGGATCAATCCCGAGGTGAAGGACATCTTCTCCTTCCGATATGAGGATTTCGAACTCGTCGGCTACGACCCGCATCCGCACATCAAGGCGGAAGTCGCGGTCTAGCGT
This sequence comes from Bradyrhizobium amphicarpaeae, assembly GCF_002266435.3. Classification (NCBI taxonomy): domain Bacteria; kingdom Pseudomonadati; phylum Pseudomonadota; class Alphaproteobacteria; order Hyphomicrobiales; family Nitrobacteraceae; genus Bradyrhizobium; species Bradyrhizobium amphicarpaeae. The sequence continues at coordinate 5,584,390 of NZ_CP029426.2, read as the reverse complement.
CGATGGCACTCAACATCCGTCGTGTGCGCCCGGGCGAAGCCGGCCTCGTTCTTGCTTTCGTATGTGAGCTCGCCGAATACGAAAAGCTCTCGCACGAGGTCGAGGCGACCAAGGCCGATATCGCCGAGGCGCTGTTCGGCGAACGGCCGCAGCTCTATTGCGCGATCGCCGAGTGGAACGGCGAGGCCGTCGGCTTCGCGGTCTGGTTTACGAATTTCTCCACCTTCAGCGGTCGCCACGGCATCTATCTCGAAGACCTCTACGTGCGGCCGTCGCATCGGGGCAGGGGCCTCGGCAAGGCGCTGCTGGTCTATCTCGCCAAGGAATGCGTCGACAACGGCTGGTCCCGCCTGCAATGGGCGGTGCTCGACTGGAATACGCCGTCAATCGCGTTCTATAAATCGCTTGGCGCGGTCATGATGGACGACTGGACGCTGTGCCGCGTCACCGGTCCGGCGCTGACGCGGCTTGCCGGGAGTGCGTCCTGATGGAGATCGTCTTCGTCATCGCGATTGCCGAGAACGGCGTCATCGGCGCGGGCAACGCGATCCCGTGGCGATTGAAGTCCGACATGGCGCGCTTCAAGGCGCTCACGATCGGCAAGCCCGTGGTCATGGGCCGCAAGACCTTCGAATCCCTGCCACGCCGACCGCTGCCGGGCCGCACCAACATCGTGATCACGCGCGATGCGGATTATCGTGCCAATGGCGCCATCGTCACGACATCGTCCGCGGATGCCGGCGCGGTTGCGCTTGGCGATGCCCTGCGGCGTTCGGTCACTGAGATCGTGGTGATCGGCGGCGCCGAGATCTATCGGCAATGGCTCGATCGCGCCGATCGCCTCGAAATCACCGAAGTGCATGCGCGGCCCGAAGGCGACACGCATTTCGACATCGACAAGGCGGAATGGGATGAGGTCGCGCGCGTCCGCCAGCCTGCCGGAGCCGAGGACTGCGCCGAATACTCCTATGTGACATATCGTCGGCGGCGCGGCCATTAACCGCTTTCTTCAATGTTTACATTGACTTTTTCGTGCCCGAGCATAGCTCGGAAGACGGTCACCGCTGCGTTGTAAGGGACTTGCCTGTCCCCTATAAAGCGGACCGGACAAAGCGGGCGGGGGCAATTCCACCCTGCCGAGGAGAGCGTCGAATGCCGTGGAAGAATCAGGGCGGTGGCCCATGGGGCTCGGGTCCGAAGGGACCATGGGGCTCAGGCCCGCAACCGGTCGGGCCGAGGCCGCCGGATCTGGAAGACCTTCTGCGGCGCGGCCAGGACCGCCTCCAGCAGATCATGCCCGGAGGCTATTTCTCCGGCATAGGCATCACGCTGATCGTGCTGCTGATCGCCGCGTTCTGGTTGTTGTCGGGCTTCTTCCGCGTGCAGTCCGAAGAACTTGGCGTCGTGCTGCGCTTCGGCAAGCACGTCCGCACCGTGCAGCCTGGCCTGAACTATCATCTGCCCTATCCGATCGAGACCGTGCTGCTGCCGAAGGCGCTGCGCGTCAACACCATCTCGATCGGCATGACGCTGATCGACGACCCGGCACGGCGCGGCCGTTCCATTCGGGACGTGCCCGAAGAGAGCCTGATGCTGACCGGTGACGAGAACATCGTGGATGTCGACTTCACCGTGCTCTGGCGCATCAAGCCGGACGGTGTCGGCGACTTCCTCTTCAACATCCAGAATCCCGAGGGCACCGTGAAAGCGGTCGCCGAAAGCTCCATGCGCGAGGTGATCGGCCGCTCGCAGATCCAGCCGATCCTGACCGGTGCGCGCAACGTCACCGAACAGGGCGTGCAGGAACTGATCCAGAAGACTCTGGACACCTACGGTGCCGGCATTCAGATCAGCCAGGTGCAGATGCAGAAGGTCGACCCGCCGGCGCAGGTGATCGACGCCTTCCGCGACGTCCAGGCCGCGCGCGCCAATCTCGAGCAGTTGCAGAACGAGGCGCAGACTTACGCCAACCAGGTGGTGCCGCAGGCGCGCGGCCGCTCGGCGCAGATTCTTCAGGCCGCTGAAGGCTACAAGGAGCAGGCGGTCGCCGAGGCCAAGGGCCAGAGCGCTCGCTTCCTGAAGGTTTACGAGGAATACAAGAAGGCGCCCGACGTGACGCGTGAACGAATCTATCTGGAGACGATGGAGCGCGTGCTCGGCGGCTCGGAAAAGCTCATTTATGACGGCGGCCAGTCCGGCCAGGGCGTCGTGCCCTATCTGCCGCTCAATGAGCTGACGGCCAAGCGGCCGCCTACCACCGGTCAGCCCTCGAGCGGAGGCAGCCGATGAGGTCCCCGGTTACAGGTATCGTCACGCTGCTCGCCCTCCTGCTCGTCGTGATCGTCGGCTACATGTCGCTGTTCACGGTGCAGCAGACCGAGCAGACCATCGTGCTGCAGTTCGGCCGGCCCGTCGACGTCGTCACCGATCCCGGCCTGCATTTCAAGGCGCCGTGGAACTCGGTGATCAACATCGACAAGCGGATCCTCGATCTCGAGAACCCGTCGCAGGAAGCGATCGCGTCCGACCAGAAGCGGCTCGTTGTCGACGCCTTCGCACGCTATCGCATCAAGGACGCGTTGCGCTTCTATCAGAGCATCGGCTCGATCCAGGCCGCCAACATCCAGCTCACCACGCTCCTGAACGCGGCGCTGCGCCGTGTGCTCGGCGAGGTCACCTTCATCAACGTGGTGCGGGACGACCGCGAGAAGCTGATGCAGCGCATCCGCGACCAGCTCGATCGCGAGGCCGACGGCTACGGCATTCAGGTCGTCGACGTTCGGATCCGGCGCGCCGACCTGCCGGAGCAGAACAGCCAGGCGGTCTACCAGCGCATGAAGACCGAGCGTGAGCGCGAAGCCGCCGAGTTCCGCGCCCAGGGCGGACAGAAGGCCCAGGAGATCAAGTCCAAGGCCGATCGTGAGGCAACCGTCATCGTTGCCGAGGCGAATTCGCAGGCCGAGCAGACCCGGGGTGCGGGCGATGCCGAGCGCAACCGCCTGTTCGCCGAAGCCTACAGCAAGGATGCCGACTTCTTCGCCTTCTACCGGTCGATGACGGCTTACGAGAACGGGCTGCGTTCGAACGATACCCGCTTCCTGCTGCGGCCGGACTCGGATTTCTTCCGGTACTTCAGTAACCCGTCCGGCAAGATGGCGACCGAGACGCCGGCGAAGCCATAAGCTAGACACAGGGCGGCGGATTTCGCCGCCCTTCGTCCAGACAAGAACAATATACCGGGAGGTTCCGATCCGATGAGGTCCATTGCGTTCACCGATTTCCTCATCGGCCTGGGCATCCTGTTCGTGCTGGAAGGCTTGATGTTCGCGGCCAGTCCCAACTGGATGCGCAAGGCCATGAAGAGCGCCATCGCCACGCCGGACAACATCCTGCGCGCGGTCGGGATCGGTTCGGCCGTCGCCGGCCTGGTCCTGATCTGGGTGATGCGACGCCCGATTTAGGCGTCGCGCCAACGCCAAAGTGAAGGCGAAAGACCGGTTTTCGCCGTATTGTCGGGGTCCTGAGCCCGTTAAGCTCCGCGCTTGCGCCGTCCCCCCGTCAAGCGCAGTCTGGCGCCGAATCCCTCTCTCTGGAGATCACAATGACCGCTGCCATCCTTGCTCCGTCCCGCTCGCGACTTGGTGTGCGAATTGGGCTGGCCGCGATCGCCGTCGCTGCTTTCGGCGCGCTCGGCACGCCGGCCTATGCGCGCGGACCGGAGGGCATCGCCGACGTCGCCGAGAAGGTGATCGACGCGGTCGTCAACATCTCGACCTCGCAGACCGTCGAGGCCAAGGGCGGCGGCAGCAACGCCATGCCGCAATTGCCGCCCGGCTCGCCCTTCGAGGAGTTCTTCGACGACTTCTTCAAGAACCGCAAGGGCCCTGGCGGTAGCAAGGGCGGTGAAAACAGCCCGCCGCGCAAGACCAACTCGCTCGGATCTGGCTTCATCATCGACACGTCAGGCATCGTCGTCACCAACAACCACGTCATCGCGGACGCCGACGAGATCAACGTCATCCTCAACGACGGCACCAAGATCAAGGCCGAGCTGGTCGGCGTCGACAAGAAGACCGATCTTGCGGTGCTGAAGTTCAAGCCAACCAAGCCGCTGATCGCGGTGAAGTTCGGCGATAGCGACAAGCTGCGCCTCGGCGAATGGGTGGTCGCGATCGGCAACCCGTTCAGCCTGGGCGGCACGGTGACGGCCGGCATCGTCTCGGCCAAGAACCGCGACATCTCCTCGGGTCCCTATGACAGCTACATCCAGACCGACGCCTCCATCAACCGCGGCAATTCCGGCGGTCCGCTGTTCAACCTCGATGGCGACGTCATCGGCGTCAACACGCTGATCATCTCGCCCTCGGGCGGCTCGATCGGCATCGGCTTCGCCGTGCCGTCGAAGACGGTCGCGGGCGTCGTCGACCAGCTCCGTCAGTTCGGCGAGCTGCGCCGCGGCTGGCTGGGGGTGCGGATCCAGAGCGTCACCGACGAGATCGCCGAGAGCCTCAACATCAAGCCGGCGCGCGGTGCGCTGGTTGCGGGCGTCGACGACAAGGGGCCCGCCAAGCCGGCCGGCATCGAGCCGGGCGACGTCGTCGTCAAGTTCGACGGCAAGGACGTCAAGGATCCGAAGGACCTGTCCCGCGTCGTCGCCGACACCGCAGTCGGCAAGGAGGTCGACGTCGTCGTCATCCGCAAGGGCCAGGAGGAGACCAAGAAAGTCACGCTCGGCCGCCTCCAGGATCCCGACAAGGTGCAGGCCGCGGTGAAGACCGACGAGCCCGCACCCGAGAAGCCGGTGACGCAGAAGGCGCTGGGCCTTGACCTTGCCGCGCTGAACAAGGATCTGCGCACGCGTTACAAGATCAAGGACAGCGTCAAGGGCGTGGTCGTCACCAATGTCGACGCCAATTCCGACGCCGCCGAAAAGCGCCTCTCTGCCGGCGACGTTATCGTCGAGGTCGCGCAGGAGGCGGTGTCCAGCGGCGCCGACATCCAGAAGCGGGTTGATCAACTCAAGAAGGACGGCAAGAAGTCGGTGCTGCTGCTGGTCTCGAATGCAGACGGCGAACTGCGGTTCGTGGCGCTGAGCGTGCAGTAAGGCGCGGTCTTAGCCCCACACTCACTGTCATCACCCGCGAAGGCGGGTGATCCAGTATCCCAGAGCCGGCAGTGAGTCCTCGATGGGGCGCGGCGTACTGGATGCCCCGCCTTCGCGGGGCATGACGGCGGAGGGGAGCTTACCCCTCCACGAAGTCATCGCGCCGATACCCTTGCGCATAGAGCAGCGCCGTGAGATCGCCGTGGTCGATCCGCGCCGCCGCCGCCGCCGCCACGGCCGGCTTGGCGTGATAGGCCACGCCGAGCCCCGCCGCCTGGATCATCGCCAGATCATTGGCGCCATCGCCCACCACCACCGAGTCGATGTCGTCGAGGTCGAACGATTCCATCAAATCCACCAGCGTCGCGAGCTTCGCGGCGCGGCCCAAAATCGGCTCCTTCACCTCGCCGGTGAGCTTGCCGTCGCGCACGACGAGCTCGTTGGCGCGGTTCTCCTGGAAACCGATCTTGGCGGCGACCGCGGTCGTGAACAGCGTGAAGCCGCCGGAGACGAGGCAGGTATAGGCGCCGTGGGCGCGCATGGTCGCGACCAGCTCACGGCCGCCCGGGGTCAGCGTGATGCGCTTGGCCAGGACTTCGTCGACCACGCCGGCGGGCAGGTCCTTCAGCAGCGCCACGCGCTCGCGCAGCGCCGGCTCGAACTCGATCTCACCGCGCATGGCGCGTTCGGTGATGCCCGCGACGTGAGCTTTCATCCCGACGAGGTCGGCGAGCTCGTCGATGCATTCCTGGCCGATCATGGTGGAATCCATGTCGGCGAGAAAAAGTTTCTTGCGCCTGAAGCCGACAGGCTGCACCACGATGTCGATGGGCAGGTCGCCGCGAAGCTCGCGGAGCCGCTGCTCGATGGCGTGACGGTCGCCTTCGAGGTTACTGTCGGCGCCGAAGGGAATGTCGACCGCAACCCCGTCGAACAGCCAGTGCGCGGGTGCTGCCTGGGGCAGCACGGCGCGGGCCCCATCGACGATGGTGGTATCGAGCGCGGGGTTGTCGGGGTTGCAGATCAGCGTGGCGACGAGGGACATTTGAGGTTTTCGTGAGCGAGGAGCAGGTCGGCAGAAGGCAGGTTGGCGAGGCCGTGCTTATCGCAGGCCCGACCGCCAGCGGCAAGTCGGCGCTGGCGCTGGAGCTTGCCCTCCGCACGGGCGGCGTCGTCATCAATGCCGATTCCATGCAGGTCTATCGCGACCTCAGGATCATCACGGCACGCCCCACGCAGGACGAGGAAGCGCGCGCGCCGCATCGCCTGTACGGTCATGTCGATGCGGGCGTGAATTTTTCGGCCGGTGCCTGGGTGAGCGATGCCGCCAAGGCGCTCGAAGACGCGAAAGAGCAAGGCCGCCTGCCGATCTTCATCGGCGGCACCGGGCTCTATTTCAAGGCGCTGACAGCGGGGCTCTCCGTGGTGCCGCCAATTCCTGCCGAGGTGCGCGAGGACGTGCGCGCACGGCTGGAACGCAACGGCGCCGAGGCGCTGCATGCGGAACTGGCGCGTCGCGACCCCAGTGCGGCCGAACGATTGAACCTGCGTGACCGCACCCGCATCGCGCGCGCGCTCGAAGTGGTCGAGGCGACCGGTCGTTCGCTGCTCGATTGGCACAGGGAAGGTCAGCCGCCGTTGCTGCCGAAAGACAGTTTTCGCGCGGTGTTTCTCGCGCCCGAACGGGACGAACTCTATGCCCGCATCGATGCCCGCTTCGACGCCATGCTGGGCGCCGGCGCGCTGAGGGAGGTCGAGCGGCTCGCCGCCCGCCATCTCGATCCGCTGCTGCCCGCGATGAAGGCTCATGGCGTGCCGGCCCTGATCCGACATCTGCGCGGTGAGCTCAGCCTGGAGGACGCCGCAGGAATCGGCCGCGCCGATACCCGCCACTACGCCAAGCGGCAATTCACCTGGTTCCGGCACCAATTGCCGGAGTTCGAATGGGTGAAGCCCGAGGAGGCGAGGGGATGGCTCGCCGCCGTCATGCATGGACGGTTTTCGGCCTAGGTTTCCGAATTTACCTCTCGCCCAACCCGGGGAACACCGCTACACTGCCAAAATCGCGCGAGAACGGCCGCATCGCCTTGACATCCAGGCTTTGGCCGCTATGTTTCGCGCAACCTTTGGGAAGCCGATCGTCAGTCATGCGCAATATTATTACCAAACTCCTTATCGCCGTCGTACCCAGGCACACCGCCGGGGGTGGCTAGCTGCCATCCACATGACAGGCGGTGTGCATGGGTCCCTCTTCGGGGCCTTTTTTATTTCCCGAACCAGACACAAAGAAGCCGCTGACAACAGCGCATCCGGAGCAAGCCAATGAACGACAAGAGCCACGATCCGAACCAGATGACCGGCGCCGCGATGATCGTCCGCGCGCTCATCGATCACGGCGTGACCGACATTTTCGGCTATCCCGGCGGCGCGGTGCTTCCGATCTACGACGAGATCTTCCAGCAGAGCGAAGTCCAGCACATCCTGGTCCGCCACGAGCAGGGCGCCGGCCATGCGGCGGAAGGCTATGCGCGCTCCACCGGCAAGCCGGGCGTTGCCCTGGTGACATCAGGCCCCGGCGCCACCAACATGGTGACGCCGCTGACCGACGCGCTGATGGACTCGATCCCGCTGGTCTGCATCTCCGGCCAGGTGCCGACGCATCTGATCGGCAACGACGCGTTCCAGGAATGCGACACCGTCGGCATCACGCGTCCCTGCACCAAGCACAATTGGCTGGTGCGCGACGTCAACGATCTCGCCAAGGTGCTGCATGAGGCCTTCTACGTCGCGACCACGGGCCGTCCGGGCCCGGTGCTGGTCGACGTCCCCAAGGACGTGCAGTTCGCGACCGGCACTTATCATCCGCCGCGCAAATCCGACGTGCATCGCTCCTACGCGCCGCGCGTGAAGGGCGATGCGACGCAGATCCGCAAAGCCGTCGCGCTGCTCGCCAATGCCAAGCGCCCCGTGATCTACAGCGGCGGCGGCGTCATTAATTCCGGCCCTGAAGCGACCAAGCTGCTGCGCGAGCTGGTAGAGGTCACCGGCTTCCCGATCACCTCGACGCTGATGGGTCTCGGCGCGTATCCGGCGTCGGGCAAGAACTGGCTCGGAATGCTCGGCATGCACGGCACTTACGAAGCCAACATGACGATGCATGATTGCGACGTCATGCTGTGCGTCGGCGCGCGCTTCGACGACCGCATCACCGGCCGTGTCGACGCGTTCTCGCCGGGCTCGAAGAAGATCCACATCGACATCGACCCGTCCTCGATCAACAAGAACATCCGCGTCGACGTGCCGATCATCGGCGATTGCGGCAACATCCTCGGCGACATCCTCCAGGTGTTCAAGGCGGAGGCGAAGAAGCCCGACATCAAGGCGTGGTGGCAGCAGATCGCGCAGTGGCGCGCCCGCAACTCGCTCTATTTCAAGAAGAGCAACGACGTCATCCTGCCGCAGCATGCGATCCAGAGCCTGTTCGAGGCGACGCGCGGCAGGGATACCTACATCACGACCGAGGTCGGCCAGCACCAGATGTGGGCGGCGCAGTTCTACGGCTTCGAGGAGCCGCATCGCTGGATGACGTCGGGCGGTCTCGGCACCATGGGCTACGGCCTGCCGGCCGCGGTCGGCGTGCAGGTGGCCCATCCCGACAGCCTTGTCATCGACATCGCCGGCGATGCCTCGGTGCAGATGACGATGCAGGAGATGTCGACGGCGGTTCAGTACGAATTGCCGATCAAGATCTTCATCCTGAACAATCAGTACATGGGCATGGTGCGGCAGTGGCAGCAGCTGCTGCACGGCAACCGGCTGTCGCATTCCTATTCGGAGGCGATGCCGGACTTCGTCAAGCTCGCGGAGGCCTATGGCGGCGTCGGCTTCCAGGTGCACAAGCCCGGCGATCTCGACGGTGCCATCCAGGAGATGATCTCGGTCAAGCGCCCGGTGCTGTTCGACTGCCGCGTCGCGTCGCTGGAAAACTGCTTCCCGATGATCCCGTCCGGCAAGGCGCATAACGAGATGCTGTTGCCGGAGCAGGCCAACGACGAGGCCACCGCCAAGGCGTTTGCCGGCGGCAAGGCGCTGGTGTGACCAAAGACATTTGAGGGGACGACAATGAACCAGCCCGCATCCGCCTACTTCATCGAAGAGCGCCACGATCCCAGCGAGACGCACACGCTTGCCGTGCTCGTGCAGAACGAGCCCGGCGTGCTCGCACGCGTCATCGGCCTGTTCTCGGGCCGCGGCTACAACATCGAGAGCCTCACGGTGTCGGAGACCGAGGCCCAGAAGCACCTGTCCCGCATCACCATCGTCACCACGGGTACGCCGATGGTGATCGCGCAGATCAAGAACCAGCTCGACCGCATGATCCCGGTCTACCAGGTCGTCGACATGACCCAGACCCGGCGCTCGATCGAACGGGAGCTCGCGATGGTGAAGGTGCGCGGGCAGGGCGAGCACCGGGTCGAGGCGCTCAGGCTCGCGGATGCGTTCCGCGCCCGCGTGATCGACGCGACGACCGAGAGCTTTGTGTTCGAGATCACAGGCAATACGGACAAGATCAATCAATATATCGACCTGATGCGCCCGCTCGGCCTCGTCGAGGTGTCGCGCACCGGCGTCGCCGCGATCGGCCGCGGGCCTGAAGGAATGTGAACCATGCTGGCGCGCGACTGGTATTACAACGAGCGGAATCGGATGGGGATCGGGGCCACCGTGGCCTCGATCTACGACGCCCATGACGATGCCGATCTGCGGGCGCGCGCCGCGCTGAAAATGCTGGGTGTCCAACGCGGCTGGCGCATCGCCGACATCGGCTGCGGCAACGGCGTGCTGGCGACCGAAGCGGCGCTGATGGGCGCCGAGGTCGATGCCATCGACATATCGCCGGCCATGCTGGCGCTCGCCGAGATCTACGCGCGCGACCGCAAGGCGAAGGTCGCAACCCAGTCAGCCGGCCTGCTCAGCTTCGCCTACCGGCCGGAATCCTACGACCTGATCGTCAGCGAGTTCACGCTGCATCATCTGCCGGACTTCTGGAAGGTCGTGGCGATGTCGCGGATTTTCCGGGCGCTCAAGCCCGGCGCGACGTTCTATCTTCGCGACATCGTCTACGCGTCGATGCCCGACGCCATCGAGCGCGACGTCGAGCAATGGGCCGACTTCCAGATCAAGAACCACGATTTTTCGCGCGACAGCGTCGTCACGCATATGCGCGACGAATATTCCACCTTCGGCTGGGTGATGGAGCGGATGCTGACCGACGTCGGCTTCACGCTGGTCTCGGCCGATTACCACGCACCGATGCACGGCACGTATCTGCTGCGCAAACCAAGAGCCGGCGAGCAAGGCTAGACGACAACGACAGGGCTGCGCGACAGGGCAGGACCGAGAACAACAATGAAGCCGGCCGATATCCTCATCGCCATCCTGGTGGCGATCATCTGGGGGCTTGCCTTCGTGGCGAGCCGGATCGCGCTCGACGAGTTTTCGCCGGAGCTGATGACCGCGATGCGCTTTTCCATCGCCGCGTTGCCGTGCCTGTTCATTCCCAAGCCCAAGGTCGCCTGGTCGCTTCTGATCGCGATCAGCTTCACGTTGTTCCTCGGTCAATTCCTGAGCCAGGCCTATGGCATCGCCCATGGCGTGCCGGTGGGACTGACCAGCGTCGTGGTGCAGAGCCAGGCGCTGTTCACCATCGGCTTTGCCGCGATCGCCTTCGGCGAACGGCCGACGCCGGTCCAGACGCTCGGCATCGGCATCGCTGCGATCGGCCTGCTCATGATCTGCGGCACGGTCGGTTATGATTTCAGTGTCGCGGCGTTTGCCGTGCTGATGATCGCTCCGATCTGCTTTGCCGTCGGCAATTTGCTGCTGCGCGGCGCCCGCGGCGCGCCGATGTTCGATCTGTCTGCCTGGCTCTGTCTCACCGCCGCGGTGCCCTTGTTCGCGCTCGCGCTGGTCGTCAACGGGCCGCTGCCGACGTTCCGGTCGCTGATCCACATGTCGCTGACCGGCTTGATCTGCCTGCTGGTGATCGGCGCCATCTCCACCAGCATCGCCTATTGGCTGTGGGGCCGGCTGCTGCGTGATTACCCGGCCGTGCAGGTGGTGCCGTTCGCGCTGCTGGTGCCTTTCGTCGGTTCGGCCGCCTCCAGCATCGTGTTCGGCGAGCGGTTCGGACCTTTGCGGCTGGCCGGCATGCTGACGGTGATCGGCGGTATAGCGGTGATGGTGCTGGTGAAGCGTCCATATATCCTGCCGAAGACAGCGTGAGGTGGCGATGACCTATTCGTTGTTCTATGCCTTCCTCGTCTTCATGGTCGTGATGTACTTCACGCCCGGGCCGAACAACATCATGCTGCTGTCCTCCAGCCTGACTTACGGCTTCCGGCGCACCGTCCCTCACATCGTCGGCATCGTGCTCGGCTTCGCCTTCATGGTCGCCGCCGTCGGCCTCGGGCTCGGCTCGGTATTCCTGACCTATCCGATCCTTCAGACCATCCTGAAATACGCCGGTGCCGCCTACCTGATCTATCTTGCCGGCGCGATCGCCATGTCCGGCCCGACCAGGCCGGGGGAGGGGGATGGCCGCGGCCCGATGACCTTCTGGGGCGCGGCGATGTTCCAATGGATCAATGCCAAGGGCTGGGTGATCGTGATCGGCACCATCACCGCCTATGCGGCGATCGCCCAATTCCCGCTCAACATCGTGATCCAGACCCTGATCAGCCTGCTCGTCGGTACCGTCTCGACCGTGGTCTGGGCCCTGTTCGGCTCGGCGTTACGGCCGGTCCTGACCTCAGAGCGGCTGGTCCGCGCCTTCAATATCCTGATGGCGATCCTGCTGCTGGCCTCTCTCTACCCCGTTTTCATGGATGCATGATGTCGCGGATTTCCATGCAGAAACGGGTTTCCCAGGGGGGCGAAAATGCTCTAGACAGCCCCCGAAATCCGCAAATTTCACCGTCCAAGACTTGAGCAGTCGGACCTGACCAACGGCCGATTCTGGCCCCCAACGAGGAAACGACCCATGCGTGTTTATTACGATCGCGACGCCGACCTGAACCTGATCAAGGGCAAGAAGGTCGCCATCGTGGGCTATGGCAGCCAGGGCCACGCCCATGCGCTCAACCTGAAGGATTCCGGCGTCAAGGACGTCGCCATCGCGCTGCGCAAGGATTCGGGCTCGGTCAAGAAGGCGGAAGCCGCCGGCTTCAAGGTGATGGACGTCGCCGAGGCCGCCAAATGGGCCGACCTCGTCATGATGCTGACCCCGGACGAGCTCCAGGGCGACATCTATCGCGAGCACCTGCACGACAACATGAAGAAGGGCGCCGCCCTGGTGTTCGCGCACGGCCTCAACGTCCACTTCAACCTGCTCGACCCGCGCGCCGACCTCGACGTGCTCATGATCGCGCCGAAGGGCCCCGGCCACACCGTGCGCTCCGAGTATCAGCGCGGCGGCGGCGTGCCCTGCCTGATCGCGATCGCCAAGGACGTCTCCGGCAACGCCCATGATCTCGGCCTGTCCTATGCGTCGGCTGTCGGCGGCGGCCGCGCCGGCATCATCGAAACCACCTTCAAGGAAGAGTGCGAGACCGACCTGTTCGGCGAGCAGGTGGTGCTCTGCGGCGGCCTGGTCGAGCTGATCAAGGGCGGCTACGAGACCCTGGTCGAAGCCGGCTACGCGCCCGAGATGGCCTATTTCGAGTGCCTGCACGAAGTGAAGCTGATCGTCGACCTGATCTATGAAGGCGGCATCGCCAACATGAACTACTCGATCTCCAACACCGCCGAGTACGGCGAGTACGTCACCGGTCCGCGCATCGTCACTGCCGAGACCAAGGCCGAGATGAAGCGCGTTCTTGCCGACATCCAGGGCGGCAAGTTCGCCCGTGACTGGATGCTCGAGAACAAGGTCAACCAGACCTCGTTCAAGGCGACCCGCGCCAAGCTCGCCCAGCACCCGATCGAGGAAGTCGGCGCCAAGCTGCGCGACATGATGCCCTGGATCAAGAAGGGCGCGCTGGTCGACAAGTCGAAGAACTAAGTCGTCGTTTTCTTGGCCGAGATCGCCTATGAGTGGTCTCGGCTAATTCTAAAGGAGTGCCTTTGACCTAAAATACTCATTGCGGAGAAATAGATGGCCGTTACCGTTGGATTTGTTAGCGAAAAAGGCGGCGTGGGTAAGACTACCGCTTGCTACCATATCGCTGTGGCACTGCATCGATATCACGCTAAGCGGGTTCTAGTAGTTGACGCCGATTATCAACGTGGCGGAATCAGCGGACGTTTCTTTCGTGACGTTATTGAAAAGTTCGGTGATACTGGACACCTCGGAACAACACTCTATCACAAATTTCAGCAATTATACAGTGCTGCCCCCCAGACGCCCGACGTGACAATCAGGACTTGGCAGTCCGGATTGGACGTGCTCGTCTCAGACCCTCGGCTTTCAAGCATCTCCGTCGACAAGCTGCCGAGCACGAACAACATTCGAGAAAATAATCTCCTTCTGCTGCGCCATCTGCAAGTTATCGACTTTGTCCTTGATCGATTGGATTCGAATTACCACTACGTGCTGATAGACTCGCATCCGGAAGTGTCCGATATTTTGCGCTCCGTCCTCTACGCTTCCGACTATTGCGTTTCGCCGGTAAAGCTGGATCGGCAGTCGTCAATAGGCGTGGCTACGATTATCGCTGAGATCAGTAACGTGAACGGCGATGTCGATATGATAAGATCTGGAACGGGCGTGGATTTTGACTACGACAACACCGATTTTTCGGGCTCGATAGGCATGATGGCGAGAGACTACGCCGGAGGTCTGAAGAACACAGAGGCGCTTGAGTACAACAGATTGGCCAGAACCGGTCCGATCTTCGATGAATATATCACTGAGGGGGACGGTCTGCGTCAAGCTGCTGCCGCGCGGGCTCCGGTCTTCGATATTTCCGGAGCTAACGCCGATAGACAGAGTGCGCAATTTCGAAGGTTGGCAGAAGAATTCCTAAGGCGGTGTCCGTGACCCCAAATCTAGACTCTTTGTTAGACTGGTTGGGGCCGGAGGGTACGAAATCTGGCCTGCAAGAGAGTAAGCTCACATTGAAGGAGCTATTCGAGCTTGCAAAGGAACGTGGACTTCCACTGTCTTCCAAGCCAACTAGAGAGGAAGTTTGTAACGAGCTAGCCTATGCTAGCGCTAAGAAGATCGACCTTCCAGTGGACAAGCTATTGGGTATGGATGAGGTGGAGCTTGCGAAGTATCTTAAGCAGGCAAGGCCCTCTCGGTCAGAATTAATGGGCATTTTGGGTGATCTAGGCATCCATATCGGCAGCGATGCAAGACGGAGTCTTTACGCTTTTGCTGCGCGGGAGATGAGCGATTTGGGGATGTATCAGCGAGTAGCTCGCGGGAAGAAGCAGAGTTCAGATTAATTTAGACGGTGACGTAATCATCATGAATCTATGGTGGCTCGGATGCGGGCCATGAAGGGTGAAATATGGCCGCAACAAAGGTTTGCTTCTTCGTTACTCCGATTGGTCACCCTAATTCAGAACCGCGAAGACGCGCTGATAGAATTCAAAAGTATATTCTTAATCAGGTTATGGCTGGCAAGTACAAGGTGTTGCGAGCCGATGAGCTTCCGAATCCGGGGTCGATTTCTCATCAGATTATAAAGTGGCTGTACGACGCGGATTTGGTCGTTGCTGATCTTACGGGCGCGAATCCAAATGTGGTCTACGAGTTGGCGATCCGGCATTCTTTCAATAAGACTTCGATTCATCTGATAAATCAGGCGGAGACCATTCCCTTTGATCTGAAGGACGAACGAACAATTATATTCAACATCGAGGACTTAGATTCGATCGACGGTTGCAAGAAAGAATTGATCAAGAATATTCGGGAGATAAACAGGAAAGGATTTAAATATAGTTCGCCTGTATTTCGAGTGCTCGGCGTTGAGGCCGCGACTGCGCAGGAAAGAGAAGAGTTCCTGGAGACAATGGTTGATAAGCTTGAATCGATCGCGTCGGACGTTAGTAGCATCGAAACGGACGTCTCTATGATTGATTTGTCTGATGTCGAAAAAGGAATGAGTCAGCTGTCAAAGGAGCTGTACGATATAAAGCTGGATGTCCAGAAGCTCGTCGATCGAGCGAAATAGGCGCATGATGCGATCGTGACTCGCGACATGATGCCCTGGATCAAGAAAGGCGCGCTGGTCGACAAGAGCAAGAACTAAGTCGCTGTGCCCCGGACGCAGCGCAGCGCCCGGCGATGCAAGGCATCGTCCGGTGTGGTGCGCTGCTGATCCGGGGCCATTGCGGCTTCTGGGTCCCGGCTCTGCGCTCCGCTTCGCTGCGCTTGTCCGGGACACCAATCAAAATCCAAGGCATGATCGCAGGAGCCTGAGGGGGGGGAGACCATGCGATCCGTCGTCGTCACCGGTGCGTCCACAGGCATCGGTTGGGCTACTGCAAAATTCCTGATCGGGCGCGGCTATCGCGTGTTCGGCAGCGTCCGCAAGCAGGCCGATGCCGAGCGGCTCAAGGCCGAGCTCGGCGCCAATTTCACGCCATTGCTGTTCGACGTCACCGACGAGGCCGCGGTCATTGCGGCTGCACGGGACGTGCGTGAGGCGCTGAATGGCGAGACGCTGGCGGGCCTCGTCAACAATGCCGGCGTCGCGGTCGCGGGTCCCGTGCTCGAATTGTCCGCCGATGATTTCCGCCGCCAGATGGACATCAACGTCATCGGCCCTGTCATCGCGACGCAGGCGTTCGGGCCGCTGCTCGGCGCCGATCCGTCGCTGAAGGGGCCGAAGGGGCGGATCGTGATGATCAGCTCGGTCGCCGGCAAGAACGGCAATCCGCTGTCGGCGCCCTACTGCACCTCCAAGCACGCCATCGAAGGCCTGTCCGAAAGCCTGCGCCGCGAGTTGATGCTGTTCGGCATCGACGTCATCATCGTCGCCCCGGGCGCGGTGAAGACGCCGATCTGGAGCAAGGCCGAACAGATCGATCTCTCCGTCTACCAGAACTCGCCCTATCTGCCGGCGCTGAACAAGGTCATGGCCTTCATGATGGACCTCGGGACGAAGGGCCTGCCGGCCGAGCGGATCGCCGAGATCGTGTTCGAGGCGCTGACCGCGGCGAACCCCAAGGTGCGCTATCAGATCACACCGGACCCAATGCGCCACCTGATCAGCTCTGTGCTGCCGAAACGCACGCTCGACCGCATCATCGCCAAGCGGCTGGGATTCCTGCCGCAGGGGTGACTCACGTTCAGCTGGCCCCGGGCGGTCCTGCGATGCTGCCTGCGGCCCATCGCCGCCCGCGAACATTAAGCGAAGGTCGGGTCACGGCTCGCATTGCCTGTCCTTGACCGTTCCGTTACAGTTTTATGACACGGTGCAGGCCTTCCGGCTGCGCCGGACGCCCTAGCCGCCCTTATTTCACTCTTGGGCCGGCCAGACGGCTAGGTATCATTGCGCCGGACCAGCTGTTGCGTGTCGTCGATGGCGTCCGCGCCTAATCCAGGTCCTTCTGCCGCCACCGCCATGCTGGCGAGCGTCGCCGCGCTCGGCGTCTGGCGGCTGCTCGCGGTTGCCGCGCCGCATCTGGCCGCGCTCGCGCTGATGTACGAGACCGAGACCGATTTCGGCTCGCGGCTTTCCTTCACGCTGGCCTGGGGCATCCTGAATTTCTTCTGGATCACGCTGCTGCGCCGGCCGGCGCTGTCGGGCGCGCTGTCGCTGACCATGGTCGTGGTGCTGGTGCTGCTGTCGCGGCTCAAGCACGACGTCGTCCAGATGACGGTCAACTTCATCGACCTGATGATGATCGACCGCGACACCGTCGCGTTCCTGTTCACGATCTTCCCGAATCTGCGCTGGTCGGTGATCCTGGCCGGCCTCGTCACGCTGCCGCTGATGTACGCGCTTTGGTGGCTCGATCCGTTCCGCATCCGTCGCCTGCCGGCGCTCGCCTGCAAGCTGGCCTGCCTCGCCGCGCTGGTCGGCTATTCGCTTTATCATCCGGACGAGGCCTGGCGCGGCTATTACGACGACGGTTATCTGTCGAAATTCTTCCGCTCCGGCGTCAGTTCGGTCTCGGACTTCGTGCAATACGGCTTCATGGAATCGGCCGCTGCGACCGACGAGCGGCTCAACATGCCGCTGGTCGATTCCTGCCATCCTGCCGGACGCCGGCCGAACATCATCATGATCCACGATGAATCGAGCTTCGACATCCGCGCCGCCCAGGGCATCAAGGTGCCGCAGGGCTATGGCAGCCACTTCAAGTCCTGGGACGGCAGGCAGCGCACGTTCCTGGCCGAGAGCAATGGCGGGCCGAGCTGGTTCACCGAATACAACGTGCTTGCAGGCCTCTCCTCGCGCTCGTTCGGCCGCTTCGCCTATTTCGTGACGCGCATCGCCTCGAACCGCGTCGAGCGCGGGCTGCCGCTGGCGCTGCGCCGCTGCGGCTACGACACCATGTCGCTCTATCCCGCCAATGGCGGCTTCATGGCCGCGCGCAGCTTCCAGATGACGACCGGCATCGAGCGTTTTCTCGATTCCAAGGACCTCGGCGCCAAGGATGTCGAGCCCGACAGCTTCTTCTACGACAAGGCGCTGCAGCTGATGGGCCAGCAGCCGCCGAACAAGCCGCTGTTCACCTTCCTCTATCTCGGCGCCAATCATTTCCCCTGGGAAACGCGCTTCCGTCCCGAATTACTGTCGAGCTGGCGCGCGCCGGGCAATGTGCCGTCGATCGACGAATATCTGCGTCGGCAGGCGATGAGCGCCGAGCAGTACAAGGCGTTCATCGCGGGCCTCAAGAAGACGTTTCCGGGCGAGCCCTTCCTGATCGTGCGCTATGGCGATCATCAGCCCGAGTTTGCGCCCGGCATCCTCGAGCCCGGGCTCGACGAGGGCGCCATCGGCAAGAAGCTCGACGCCTACGATCCGCGCCTCTACGCGACCTATTACGCGATCGACGCCGTGAATTTCGAGCCGGTGAAGAGCGACGCCGTGATGGACACGATCGACGGCCCCTATCTGCCGCTGGTGATCCAGGAGGCCGCCGGCATCCCGCTCGATCCATCCTTCGCCGAGCAGAAGCAGATCATGCTGCGCTGCAAGGGTGTTTTCTACAGCTGTAAGGACGGCGCCGAAGCGCGGCGGCTGAACCGCCTGTTGATCGACGCCGGTATGATCAGAGGGCTCTAGCCCGATCGCTACGCGTTCGCCCGCTACGAAATCCGCGCAACTCTCAATCCGTCACCCTGAGGTGCTCGTCTTGCGAAGCAAGGCGAGCCTCGAAGGGCGACAGCCCGGCGGCATCGACATCGTGGCCGTGCATCCTTCGAGGCTCCCGATGGGGCGCTCTGCGCCCCATCACTCGCGCCTCAGGATGACGGAGCTCAACCGGAGCTAGCCTAACGTCCGCCTATCCTCTCCCACAGCCACTTCGCCACCGCATCAGGCGAGGAGTTCGCGTCGTTGCCGCTGGCGCGCAGGTTGGCCTCGCGCATGGTGGCGATGTCGATCTTGCCGAGCAGCGGTTGAAGGGCCGTCTTGAGCTTCTCGTCGCCGGCGCGCTTTGGTGCCAGCAGCAGGATCGCGTCGTAGGGCGGGATCGCGTGCCTGGGGTCGTCGAGCGCGACCAGGTCGTATTTCGCGATCAGGCCGTCGCTGGTGTAGCCGGCGATCACGTCGACCTCGCCGCTGGCCACCGCCGCATACATGAAGTCCGGCTGCATCTGGCGCTGCGCCTTGAACGAAAGGTCATAGGCCTTTTGCAGCGCCGCCCATTCGGGGCGCGAAAAGAATTCGTAGTCGCCAGCAATCGACAGCGTCGGTGCGTGCGCGGCGAGATCGGCGATGGTGCGGATACCAAGGGCTTCGGCGCGCTTCTTCGGGATCACCAGCGTATAGGCATTCTCGAAACCGAGCTCGCCGAGCAGGGTGACGTTGTCCTTGGCGAGGGTCGTCTTCAGCTCCGCCAGCAACTCTGCACGCGGCTTGATGTCGGTGCGGTGCAGCTGGTTGGCCCAGAGCGTGCCGGAATAGTCGACATAGAGATCGATATCGCCGGCCTTCAGTGCCTCGAAGATCACGCTCGAGCCGAGACCGGATCGCGCGCTGGAGGGTAGGCCGGCCGCTTGCAGGCGATCCCGGAGCAGGGCCGAGAGTACGTATTGTTCGGCGAAGGTCTTGGCGCCGACCACATAGCCTGATGACGAGCGTCCCATGGTCGGCACCAGCGTTGCCGCGACCAGCGCCGCGATGCCGGCCGCGCCGAGGCCGCTGCGCAAGCGGCTGCGCTGGCGCAGGCCACCCTCGATCAGACCGAGCAACTGATCGACGGCGAGCGCGAGCAGGGCCGAGGCAAGGCAGCCGAACAGCACGAACACCCAGTTCTGGGTTTGCAGTCCCGCAAAGATGTAATTGCCGAGGCTGGTCTGCCCGATCGGCGTCGACAGTGTCGCGGTGCCGATTACCCATACCGCGGCGGTGCGGATGCCTGCCATCATCACCGGCAGCGCCAACGGCAGCTCGACCATCACCAGCGACTGCCGCGCCGTCATGCCGACGCCCTTGGCGGCCTCGATCAGCGCGGGGTCGATGCCGTTGAGCCCGGTGATGCCGTTGCGCAGCACCGGCAGCATCGAATAGAGCGCCAGCGCCAGCATCGCCGGCAGGAAGCCGAACGCCGAGAAGGATACGCCGAACCAGGCCAGCGTCACCGAGGCAACGAACAGCAGCAGCGGGTAGAACAGCGCGAGCAGCGCAAGCCCCGGCACCGTCTGCACGATGCTGGCGAGTGCGAGCAGGATGGCGCGGGGCGCCGGGCGGTTGCGCGTCAGGATTGCCAGCGGCAGGCTGACGGCGAGACCGAGCGCGAGCGCGGCGAGGCTCACCCGGACATGATTGCCGAGATAATCGGGCAGATGCGCCAATGCTTCGCCCCAGCGCGGATCGGCAAACAGGCTCATGCCGCACCGCTTTGCGGCAGCAGCGCGTTCAGCCGCTCGACCTGGCGGCGCGGCGTGCGCAGCAGCTCCAGCACGTAGGCGTCGCTGCTCTTCGACAGCTCGGCGGGCGTGCCCTGCGCCAGCAGTTTCCCGCTGCGCATCACCGCGATGCGGTCGGCGAGCAGGATCGCCTCCGTCATGTCATGGGTGATCATCACGGTGGTCAGGCCGAGCTTGCGATGCAGCGAACGATAATCGTCGCCGAGCGCATCGCGGGTGAGGGGATCCAGTGCGCCGAACGGCTCGTCCATCAGCACGATGCGCGGCCTGGCCGCCAGTGCCCGCGCCACGCCGACGCGCTGGCGCTGGCCGCCGGAGAGCGCCTCCGGCAGGCGGTCGCGGTGGGCATCAATGTCGAGCTGCACGAGCTCCAGCAGCTCGTCGACCCGCGCTGCGATATCCGCCGCCGGCCGGCCCAGCAGCTTCGGCGTGATCCCGATATTGTCGGCGACGCTCAGATGCGGAAACAGACCGCCGCTCTGGAACACGTAGCCGATCCGTCGCCGCAGCGCGACCGGATCGACGTTGTGCACGTCCTCGCCCTCGACCGTGATGGTGCCGCTGTCGGCCTCGATCAGCCGGTTGGCGAGCCGCAGCAGCGTCGTCTTGCCGGAGCCCGAGCCGCCGACGATCGCCAGAAATTCGCCCTCGGCGATGTCGAGCGAGACGTCGTCCACGGCCTTGAGCGCGCCGAAGCTCTTGGTGATTTGGGCATAGCTGATGGCCGGCTTGGAAGGCATTCGACGCAGCTCATTCTTCCTTACCCACCCCTGGAGGGGGAGGGTCGATCGCGCGCAGCGCGAGCGGGGTGGGGTGATCTCTCAATTCGGGCAGTGTCGGGTGTGGAGAGACCGAAAGATCACGGCTAGCCCCATGCGTAGCACGCTTGGCGCCTTGATTGAACTTGGCCACGCGAGCGGCTAAGGCATCGGGCCAAGTTCGGAGGGAACATATGTCAACGCCTACGGCTGTGGCGCTGGAAGATGCCAAGGTTGCGTTCCGGCTCGGGGACGGGCGGGTCTATACGGCGGTGGAGCAGGCCCATCTGGCGGTCGCGCAGGGCGAGTTCGTCGCCATTGTCGGCCCCACCGGCTGCGGGAAATCCACGCTGCTCAACGTCGCGGCCGGGCTGCTGAAGCCGGCTGCCGGCAGCGTCAGGATATTCGACCGGCCGCTCGCCGGGCTGAACCGGGATGCCGGCTATCTGTTCCAGGCCGATGCGCTGTTCCCGTGGAAGACCGCGCTGGACAATGTCGCGATCGGGCTGGAGGTGCAGGGCACGCCGCGCAGTGAAGCGCTGGCGCGGGCCCAGCAATGGCTGACCTCGGTCGGCCTCGGCGCCTTCGCGGGCCGCTATCCGCACATGCTCTCCGGCGGCCAGCGCAAGCGCGTGGCGCTGGCGCAGGTGCTGATCCGCGACCCCAAGATCCTCTTGATGGACGAGCCGTTCGGGCCGCTCGATGCGCAGACCCGGCAGGTGATGGGCAATCTGCTGCTCGAGCTCTGGAGCGCAGACCGCAAGGCCGTGTTGTTCGTGACCCATGATCTCGAAGAGGCGATCGCGCTCGCCGACCGCGTCGTGATCATGTCGGCCGGCCCGTCCTCGCGCATCATCGGCGACTGGCGGGTGAGCCTGCCGCGGCCGCGCGACATCTTCGAGGTGCGGCTGGACAAGGCGTTCCATGAACTGCATCGCGAGATCTGGGGCGTGCTCAAGGACGAGGTGATGAAGGGCTACGCGCAATCCACCCAAGCGGCGGAGGCGGTCTGATGTCGCGTCCGACCCTGTTTGCGCTGCAAATCCTGGTCGCGGTCGTCTGCATCGTGCTGTGGCAGGTGCTGTCGACCGTGCCCGTGTTCGGCAAGATCCTGCTGCCGCCGTTCTTTTTCTCCAATCCGCTCGACGTCTTCAGCCAGATCGTGAAATGGTTCTCTTCCGGCGTGATCTGGAAGCATCTCGGCATCACGCTGACGGAATCGCTCCTGGCCTTCGTGATCGGATCGGCCGGCGGCGTTCTGGTCGGCTTCTGGTTCGCGCGCCAGCCGCTGGTCGCGGCCGTGTTCGACCCCTATGTCAAGATGGTCAACGCGCTGCCCCGTGTCGTGCTGGCGCCGATCTTCGCGCTGTGGCTGGGGCTCGGCATCTGGTCCAAGGTCGCGCTCGGTGTCACGCTCGTCTTCTTCATCGTGTTCTTCAACGTCTACCAAGGCGTCAAGGAAGTCAGCCGCACCGTGCTCGACAATGGCCGCATGCTCGGCATGAGCGAGCGGCAATTGATGCGGCACGTCTATTGGCCCTCGGCGCTGTCCTGGATGTTCTCCTCGCTGCACACCTCGGTCGGCTTCGCCGTGGTCGGCGCGGTCGTCGGCGAATATCTGGGATCGGCCGCGGGCCTCGGCTATCTCATCCAGCAGGCCGAGGGCGTGTTCGACGTCGCCGGCGTATTCGCCGGCATGTTCGTGCTGTCGGCGTTCGTCATCCTGATCGACTATGGGGTGACGCTGGTCGAGCGGAGGCTATTGGTGTGGCGGCCGAATGTGGACGGTCGCGGCTAGGCTCGATCTCCTGCTGACATTTATGTGATTGGCCGGCCGGAATAGAACGCGCGCCCACGCGTCATACCCCATGCAACCACCTGCATGGGAGTTCAGGATGCACCAGTTACAGTTTCGCCGCGTCGTTGCTGCGCTCGCAGGCGGATGCCGATGGCCGAGGCCAGGCCTCGGCACGGCGCTCATCGGCGCCCGCATTTTCGTCGCATTCGCGCTGCCGTCGCTCGTGCTTGCGCATGAAGCCCATCCGGTCGCCCCATCGGTTGCGCACAGCGCAGACGAGCGTGCGTTCCTGCAAGAGAACGACGCGGCGATGACCAAGATGATGAACGACATGGCGGCCAAGCCGACCGGCGACATCGATCGCGACTTCGTTGCGATGATGAATCCGCATCATCAGGGCGCGATCGACATGGCGGTCATCGAACTGCGTTACGGCAAGAACGAACAGCTGCGGCGCATTGCCCAGGAAATCATCGTCGATCAGATGCAGGAGATCGCGGCGATGAAGCTCGCCATCGGCGAGCCTGCAACGGACACGACGCCGGCTCCGACGCAGCCGGCATCCGTTCCAGCCGCAAACGTTCATCACCAGGGCATGCAGATGGATATGTCCGCCGGAATGAAGAAATAGGAGCCATCGATGAAGACGTCCCGAAGCAACCTCATGAAGAGCATTTTCCTGGCAGCCACGATGCTCGCCACTGGCTCGGCCGCATGGGCAGGGCAGGCGCCGGGCGCGCTATCCGCGCCCGATATTCCGATCAGCCATCACGATCGCGTCTATGCGGCCGAGCAGTTCTCGAACACGGTCTCGGTGACAGATCCGGTCGACAACAAGCTGCTTGGTGTGATCCGCCTGGGAGATCCGCAGCCCGGCAATTTCAGCCCGCTCTATAAGGGCCAGGTGCTCGTGCACGGCATGGGTTTCTCCCCCGACCACAAGAGGCTCGCCGTGGTCTCGATCGGCTCCAATTCGGTGAGCTTCATCGACACCGCGACCAACGTGGTCCGGCACGTGACCTATGTCGGGCGGTCGCCGCACGAGGCGTTCTATACCCCCGACGGCAAGGAGGTGTGGGTCACCGTTCGCGGCGAAAACTACATCTCCGTGATCGATGCCAAGAGCCTGAAGGAGAAGGCCCGTATCACGACCCCCAACGGGCCGGGGATGCAGATTTTCTCACCCGACGGCAAGTACGGCTACATCTGCTCGTCGTTCAATCCCGAGACCGATGTTGTTTCTGTCGCTGAGCACAAGATCATCGCCAAAGTGAAGCAGGAGAGCCCGTTCTGTCCGAACATCGCGGCGACGCCCGATGGAAACCAGGTCTGGTTCACGCTGAAGGATGTCGGCCGGACCCAGGTTTTCAACGCGAAGCCGCCGTTCAACCCGATCAAGACGATCGACACCGGTCCGATCACCAATCACGTCAATTTCGCGCACACCGCCAAGGGCACATTCGCCTATGTCACCATCGGTGGCCTGAACCTGGTGAGGGTTTTCCGCACGGACGATTTCTCGGAGGTCGCGACGATCCCGGTCGGTAGTCTGCCCCATGGCGTCTGGCCGTCCGGCGATGGCACGCGCATTTACGTCGGGCTCGAGAACGCCGACGCTCTCGCGGCGATCGACACTGCGACCAACAGCGTGGTCGCGAATGTCCCGATCGGCCAGGCACCGCAGGCGATCGCCTACGTTCCAGGCGCGGCGCCCAATCCGGATGACCGCCAGAATCTGCAGCCGCTGGGCGTGGCGGGCCAGGTCGCCCATCTTTCGATGGGCCCCAAGGAGGGATCGAAGGATGGATCGAAGGATGGCGCGGCGCCGACCAGCGTCTCGCTGTTCGACCAGGGCCTGATTCAGATATTGCAGGCTTCGGTGACAGGACTTCAGCCCAGGCAGAAATATGTGCTTGCACTGGCGGATCGAAATGATGGAACCGGCCCGTTGCAGCCGCTTGCGGCCTTCATGACGAATCCGGCCGGATCAGCTATCGTCAACGCGGCTGGTCCGATCCGCCAGATCGTCGATCAGTCCGCGGCCTCCGGAAAGCGATATCTCGTGATTGCCTCCGGCGATGCGGCCGGACCCGGCGCCGCGGTCCAGATCGAGACGCAATGACGCGCCATCGGGCGTCAAAGAGAGGCAGGCGGAGCGCCCCATGAAGGACATGCTGGTTCAGGTCGAACCACTGATCCCCTCGCTCCGCCGTTATGCGCGCGCGCTGATGCGTGACCGCACGACCGCCGACGATCTGGTTCAGGATTGCCTGGAGCGCGCCGTCAGCCGCTGGCATCAGCGGCGTGACGGCAGCGTGCGCGCCTGGCTGTTCACCATCCTCCACAATCTGGCGGTCACCCAATTCCGTCAGGCCGCGACGCGGGGAAGGCATATGCCGCTTGACGATGCAGGCGAGCGCGAGCTCGCGAGTGCTGCCGCACAGGAGCACAGGCTGATCTACCAGGACGTCCTGAACAAGCTCGCGAGGCTGCCGGAAGAGCAGCGAGCCGTGCTGTTGCTTGTTGCAGTCGAGGATTTTTCCTACGCCGACGCCGCGAAATTGCTGGATGTCCCGGTCGGGACCGTGATGTCGCGCCTGTCACGCGCGCGGGAAAGGTTGCAGCAGGAGATGGAGGGGGCTGCGCCGGGGAATGTCGTGGAATTGCGGAGCATGAAATGAGCCAGCGACCGATCACGGAAGATGATCTCCACGCCTTCGTGGACCAGGCACTTCCACCCGAGCGTCTTGGAGAGGTTGCTTCCTATCTGAACGATCATCCGGATGCCGCTGGGCGCGTCGCGGCGTTCGCAAGCCAGCGTGAGCAGTTGCGTAGCGCGTTGGCTTCGATTGCGGATGAACCAGTGCCGGCCGAACTGAACCTGTCGCACATCATCGGACGTCGAAAGCGACGTCCTTTGCGGGCATGGAGGGCAATCGCGGCGCTGTTGCTGGTGAGCATCGGCGGTCTCGGCGGGTGGACCGTGCGCAGCCTGTTGCAAGGTGGTCCGAACGGATTGTCCGCATTGGCGCAGGAGGCTGCCTATTCCTATGGCGTCTACGCACCGGATCGCGTGCGGCCGGTCGAAATACGTGCTTCCGACAGTGCCGAGCTCACGCAATGGGTTTCCAGCCGGCTGAAGCGGGCGGTCAAGGTGCCTGATCTCTCCACGTCGGGCTATCGGCTGATGGGAGGGCGCCTGGTTGCGACCTCGCATGGTCCGGCCGCGATGTTCATGTATGACGACGATCAGGGCGACCGTCTCGTCATGCTGACACGTCCAATGAGCAGCGGCAGTCAGGATGCGCCGATGACGCCGCACGCGGCCGGCGATGTCGCGGGCTTCGCATGGGTGGATCGTGGCATGGGCTATACGCTCGTCGGCCAGCTTCCAGGAGACACCCTCAAGCCGATCGCAAACGAGATCCGGAAACAGGCGGGGCCGATCTAGCTTCAGAACTCGGGAAAAGGGCCCGCGCATTGCCGCGAACCCTGATCGCGAAGCCTCAATCCAGCAGCTTGGTGTCGTCGGGCGCCTGCGGCGGCGTCTTGATCGCGATGGCCTTGACCTGTCCGCTGATCGGCTTGGTGCCGCCATGCGGCGTGCCCTTCGGAATGATGACGAGGTCGCCGGGCTTGACCGTGACTTCCTTGTCGCCGAGCCAGATCGTGCCGGTGCCGTCGAGAATGTACTGGATCTCGTTGGTGTTGGGATGCATGTGCTTGGGCACGTTGCCGACCTGGATCGAGATCGTGGCGCCGTCGGCGGTCATGAAGGTCTTGGAGCGGTAGCCGACCTTGTTGGCCGGGCCCAGGGCGTCGCCTTCCATCTCGCCGGTATGGATGATCTGCGCGGTAATGCTCTCGGCGGCGAGCGCCGGCCCGAGCAGGTAAGTTGCGCCGCATCCGGCGACGAAGGCGGCCGTTATCGACAGCCCGGCAGCAAAGCGATTCATGGATGATCCTCCCCATCAGGAATTGTTATTGTCCAGGCATGCTATTGCGCCGAATGGCCGATGGCCAGTGCCTTAGGCCGCGCTTCTCAAGCCCGTCCCGCTGCTCTATGGTGCCGCCGGCCGAACGGAGGAAACCAATGAAGAACACGATTGCCAGGCTCGCCGGTGCACTGCTCGCGCTGACGCTCACCACCGGATTTGCCGCAGCGCAAAGCAAGGTCACCATCGCCGTCGGCGGCGGCTCCTGCCTGTGCTATCTGCCAACGGTGCTGGCCAAGCAGCTCGGCGAGTACGACAAAGCCGGCCTCAGTGTCGAGCTGGTGGACCTCAAGGGCGGCTCGGACGCGCTGAAAGCCGTGCTCGGCGGCAGCGCCGACGTGGTCTCCGGCTATTTCGACCATTGCGTCAATCTGGCCGCCAAGAAGCAGGAGCTCCAGGCTTTCGTGGTCTATGACCGCTATCCCGGCCTCGTGCTCGTGGTCGCGCCCTCGCGCACCAACGACATCAAGTCGGTCAAGGATCTCGCCGGCAAGAAGGTCGGCGTCAGCGCGCCCGGTTCCTCCACCGACTTCTTCCTGAAATACATGCTCAAGAAGAACGGCGTCGACCCAACCAGCGCCGCCGTGATCGGCGTCGGCCTCGGTGCCACCGCGGTCGCCGCGATGGAGCAGGGCCAGATCGATGCCGCCGTGATGCTCGACCCCTCCGTCACCGTGCTGCAGGGCAGCCACAAGGATCTGCGCATCCTCTCCGACACTCGCACGCAGAAGGACACGCTCGAGACGTTCGGCGGCGAATATCCCGGCGGCGCGCTGTACTCGACCGCGGCCTGGGTTGCCAAGCACGAGAAGGAGACGCAGGCGCTCACCAACGCGATCCTCGCCACGCTCGCCTGGATCCATTCGCACAGCCCTGAGGAGATCATGGCGAAGATGCCGGAGGAGACGGTCGGCAAGAACAAGGATCTCTATCTCGCCGCGTTGAAGAACACGATCCCGATGTTCTCCGAGACCGGCAAGATGGACCCGAAGGGCGCGGACGCCGTGCTCGCGGTGTTCAGCGTCGGCTCGCCCGAGGTGGCCAATGCCAAGATCGACGTCAGCAAGACCTTCACCAACACCTTCGTCGAGCAGGCCAAGAAGACGACGGGGAGCGTCAAATAGCCGACGCGAAGGCGCGATAGTCGCCCCCTCATGACGTCACCGATCATCCATCGCGTCACGACGCTCGATCTTGCCGTCCGGCCGATCGCCTGGCCGTTCGCGGAAGAGCGTCGCGACGAGATCGCGGCGCATTTCGCGGAGAAGCAGCGCGAGCGGCCGAAGATCTGGAACGGCCGCGTGCTGGTCGGGCGAGATCCTGTCTTCACAGACGGCCATTTCGCCGCGACCTATTTCGAGACCGATTTCGCGAGCTTCCTCGCCTGGCGCGACTGGGGCTTTCCCGGCGCTCCCGTGTTCAACGGTTTCGGCATGGGCGCGCTGCGCACGTCCGATGGCGCCTTCGTGATGGGCGAGATGGCGCAGCACACCGCCAACGCAGGCCGCATCTATTTCCCTTCGGGCACGCCCGATCTCGACGACGTCAGGGGTGGCACACTCGACATACCCGGCAGCGTCATCCGCGAGCTCGAGGAGGAGACCGGCCTGACGGCGGCAGACTATCGTGCCGAGCCGGACTGGCATTGCGTCGTCAGCGGTCCCACGATCGCGATGATGCAGGTGCTCAACCTGGATATGTCAGGCGAAGAAGCGCGCGCCCGGATCGAAGCGAATCTGGCCCGCGAGGACGAGCCCGAATTGTCGGCCATCCATCTCGTGCGCGGGATCAGCGACCTCACGCCGACCATGCCGCGATTTGTCACGGCCTTCGTCGAGCAGCAGTTCGCCTCGCGCTGACGCGCAAGGCTTGACATCCCGGCGTTCAGCCCATGTGATGGGAAAAAGCAAAAGCAAAAAGATTGCAATGCACAATCGTCCAGGGAGGTTTTGATGCGCCTGCGCATGGCTGCCCGCTTGGTACGTGGGCTGTTGGTCGCGATATCAGCGACGGGCTTGGCGGTGTCCGCCCAGGCCCAGGACAAGAAGATCAAGATCGGCGTCGTCTTTGATTTGACCGGGCCTCTGGCCGGCGGCGGCTCCGAGCTCAATTACGTCGGCACCAAGATCATTCTCGACCACTTCGCCAGGACCGGCGTCGAAGGCTACAAGATCGAGACGGTCTATGCCGACGCGCAGAGCAAACCCGATATCGCCATCAACGAATCCGTGCGCCTGCTCGAGCAGGAGAAGGTCGACATGGTGCTCGGCTTCTTCTCGTCGGCGCAGTGCGTGCCGGTGGCCGCCCGCGTCGAGCAGCTCAAGAAATTCATGTGGATGACGACCTGCATCTCGTCCGCCGTGTTTAACGAGAAGGGCTACAAATACGTCTTTCGCCCACAGGCGAGCGGTGATCAGTTCGGCATGATGACGATGGATTTCATCGCGCAGAACGCCAAGGCGAAGTTCGGCAAGGAGCCGAAGGACCTGCGCGTCGCCATCATCCACGAAGACGGCGCTTATGGCGTCGACGTCTCCAAGGGCAACGAGGCCGGCGCCAAGAAGGCCGGCTTCAACGTCGTGCTCAAGGAGGGCTATTCGGCGACCGCGCCCGATCTGTCGGCGCTGGTGACCAAGCTCAAGCGCGCCAAGCCCGACGTGATCTTTCACACCGGCTACAATCCGGACATCACCCTGCTGCTGCGCCAGGCGCGCGAGCAGGGTCTGAAGTTCGGCGCGCTGATGGGCCACGGCGCAGGCTATGGCGTCTATGAGAAGCTGAAGGAAGGCATGGGAGCCGACGCCACCTATATCTTCAACACCGACCCGATCTCGATCTGGCTCGCCAACCAGAAGACCATGGATCCGAAGCTCGCGCCCGTCATCAAGATGGTCGGCGAGGAGTTCGACAAGATCAAGCCCGGCGTTGCCATCCGCTCCGCCCATGTCGGCATCGGCGCGTCCAACACCTACGTCTTCATGGCCGACGTGCTGCCGCGGGCAATCAAGAAGTACGGCGGAGTCGATCCCGAAGCGCTGCGCAAGGCGGCGCTCGACACCGACATCGCCGAAGGCGGCACCATGCTCGGCTTCGGCGTGAAGTTCTACGGCGAGGGCACGCCCATGGCCGGACAGAACGAGCGCTCGTTCCCGGTCGTGATCCAGTACATCGACGACAAGTCCTCGGTGGTGTGGCCCAAGAGCCAGGCGCAGCGCGAGGCCGTGCTGCCGCTGCCGAAGGGCACCACCTACAGCAACCAGTAGCAGCGGAGGGCTCTGGTGCTGGAAGTCAGTGGATTGGTGAAGCGGTTCGGCGGCTTCACCGCCGTCAACAATGTTTCGTTTCGGGTCGATCAGGGTGAGATCCTCGGCCTGATCGGGCCGAACGGTTCGGGCAAGAGCACGATCTTCAACATGCTCTCCGGCACGCTGGCGCCGACATCGGGCTCGATCGTGTTCGACGGCTCGGAGATTGCGGGCCTCGCGCCGCACCGGATCATCAACAGCGGCGTCGGCCGCACCTTCCAGATTCCGCGGCCGTTCCGCCGCCTGACCATCTTCGAGAACGTCGCGCTCGCCGGCTTTTACGGCCAGGGCCGCCATAGCCGTGCCAGGGCGGAGGAGGCGGCCGAACGATCGCTGGCGATGGTCGGCCTGCCGACCGATCGCCATGCCAGTGTCGATGGCCTCGGCGCGGCCGGGCTGAAGAAGCTCGAGCTGGCGAAAGCGCTCGCGACTGCGCCAAAGCTGCTGCTCGCCGATGAGAGCCTCGGCGGTCTCGACGAGACCGAGATGGACCAGGCCGCCGACATGCTGCGCAACATCCGCGACGAGCTAGGCATCACCATCATCTGGGTCGAGCACATCATGGGCGTCTTGATGCGCGTGGTCGACCGCGTCATGGTGCTCGATCACGGCGAGAAGATCTCGGAAGGATTGCCGAGCGCGGTCGCGGGCGATCCGCGCGTCATCGAGGTCTATCTCGGCACCGATGCCGAGACGACGCAGGCCGCGGCCGCCGAAGCGCGCCGCCGCGCGGGAGGCTAGCCATGCTGGAACTCCGCGCCGTCAATGCCGGCTATGGCACCTTCCAGGCGCTGTTCGACGTCGATCTCGACGTGAGAGCCGGCGAAGCCGTCGGCGTCATCGGCCCCAATGGCGCCGGCAAGACCACCTTGATGCGCGTCATCTCCGGGCTGATCCGGCCTTCGCGCGGTTCGATCCGGATGGAGGGGACCGACGTCGTGGCAACGCCGCCGCACAAGATCGTCAGCCTCGGGATCGCGCATGTGCCGGAGAACCGGCGGTTGTTTCCGCAGCTCTCGGTCGACGACAATCTCAAGATGGGCGCCTTCATGAAGGAGGCGCGCAGCCACTATGCCGAACGGCTCGAGGTCGTGTTCGACCTGTTTCCGCGCCTGAAGGAGCGCCGCCACCAGATGGCGGGCACCATGTCCGGCGGCGAGCAGCAGATGTGCGCGATCGGCCGTGCACTGATGTCCAATCCAAAGCTGCTGCTGCTCGACGAGCCCTCGGCCGGACTGGCGCCGGTCGTGGTGCAGCAGGTGTTTGAGCTGGTGAAGCGGATCCGCGCCAGCGGCCTGACGGTGCTGATCGTCGAGCAGAACGTGCAGCAGGTGCTGAAAGTGGTCGATCGCGCCTATCTGATCGAGGCAGGCACGATCCGGGCATCCGGCACGTCCGCCGAGATGCTGGCGAGCGACACGGTCAGGGAAGCTTATCTCGGGGTGTGATGGGCATGCAGGGATTTCTCGACATCTTCGACATCTACCTGCTGGAGGCCGTGATCAACGGCATCCTGCTCGGCGGCGTGCTCGCGCTGCTCGCGCTCGGGCTCAATCTGATTTTCGGCGTCATCGACGTGACCTGGATCTGCTACGCCGAGCTGGTGATGATCGGCATGTATGCCATGTATTTCATGGTGCAGGTCTATGGCCTCAGCTATTTCGTCGCAGCGCCATTCACCATCCTGCTGGTCGCGATGCTCGGTGCCGCGCTGCATTTCCTCGTGATCGCGCCGCTATTGACCGCGCCGCCGATCAACCAGCTGCTCGCAACCGGCGGCGTGCTGTTCGTTCTCCAGAGCTTTGCCACCGTCGCCTTCGGCATCGACTTCCGCAATCTCGGCATCCGCCTGCCGGTGCTGGCGTTCGGCGACATGAATTTCAGCTATGCGCGGCTTCTGTCCTTTCTGGCGGCGCTGGTTGGCATGGTCTGCGTCTATCTGTTCATGACGCGCACCTTCACCGGCACCGCGATCCGCGCCATCTCGCAGGACCGGCAGATCATGGCGCTGATGGGGGTCGACACCAGGCGGATCTATCTCATCACCTCTGCAATCGGCGGCGGGCTGGCCGGGCTCGCCGCCTGCCTGCTGGTGCTGCAATACGACGTGCATCCCTTCGTCGGCCTCTCCTTCGGACCGATCACCTTCCTGATCTGCGTGCTCGGCGGTCTCGGCAATTTCATCGGCGGTTTCATCGCCGCCTTCGTGTTCGCGGAGATCATCTCGCTCGGCGGCCTGTTCTCCGATCTCGAATGGGGCTATGTGCTCGCCTTCGCCTTCTTCATCGTCATGATGTTCATCCGGCCCGCGGGCCTGCTCGCGAGGCGCCGATGACGGGGCAGGGGATGATTGAGCAAGGGCGGCTTGCAGCCTGGGGGATCGGACTGGCGGCGCTGGTCGCGCTGCCCTTCGTCTACCGCGATCCCTATCATCTGCACATCCTGGTGCTGATCCTGATCTGGTCCTTCGCCTACACCTCATGGTCGATGATGGGGCGGTTCGGCCTCGTCTCGCTCGGGCATGGCGGCTTCATGGGGATCGGCGCCTATGTCACCGCGCTCTTGTGGAATCATTTAGGCGTGTCGCCGTGGATCGGCATCCCGGTCAGCATGGTCGCGGCCGGCGCGCTGGCGCTGATCGTCGGCTATCCCTGCTTCCGCTTTCGCATCACCGGACATTATTTCGTGCTGGTGACGCTGGCGCTGTCGGGCATCGTGCTCCAGGTCATCACGGCGACGCGCGACTACACCGGCGGCTCGCTGGGCTATACGCCGAACCGCGCGTCCGGCAACAAGCTGCTGGCGCTGCAATTCGACGACAAGATGACCTGGTATCTGATTGCACTCGGGGTCTGGCTGTTCGGCATCGTGGTCTGGCACTGGGTCGATCGCAGCATGGCCCGCTATGCGCTGGAGGCGATCTCCGAGGACGAGGACGCCGCGGCCGCCGCCGGCGTGAACGTCACCGCGGAGAAGCTGAAGATCACGCTGCTCAGCGCGGTGATGACGGCGCTGGCGGGCGCGATCTACTGCCAGTACCAGATGTTCATCACCCCGGACACGGTCAGCGGCATCGCGGTCTCGCTGCAGATGGTATTCGCAGCCATCGTCGGCGGCCTGTTCGTCTCGCTCGGCCCGACCTTTGGCGCCGTGATCACCATCCTGCTGGCGGAAACCCTTCGCATCGGTTTCGGCACCAAGGCGGTCGGCTGGGACAATCTCGTCTACGGCGTGCTGCTCGTGCTTTTCATCATATTCCTTCCCAAGGGCATCCTTGGTAGCCTGCTCGACCGACTGAAGCCGCAACGCAAGGTGCCCCGCGCTCATGAACACGAAGCCGTCCAAAAGCAAGAAGCCGTCCAAGTCGCTCGACCAGGAACTTGACCGCTACATTTCGCCGTTCCGCTATGACGGATCGGGCAAGTTCCATCTCAAGGATCACAAGACCGACGAGAAGGACGATCTCGACAAGGAGAAGGCGCAGGCAATTCTGGACGCCAACAAGAAGCGGCTGATCGGGTTTCAGGAGAAGCTCTACGCCCAGGACCGCTGGTCGCTCCTGATCGTGTTCCAGGCGATGGACGCTGGCGGCAAGGACAGCGCGATCAAGGCGATCTTCGAGGGCATCAACCCGCAGGGCTGCGAAGTTCATGCCTTCAAGGCGCCGAGCAGCAAGGAGCTCGACCACGATTTTCTCTGGCGTCATGCGATCGCGCTGCCCGAGCGCGGCCGTATCGGCATCTTCAACCGATCCCATTACGAGGAGTGCCTGGTCACGCGCGTCCACCCGGAGCTGCTCGCCAAGGAGAAGCTGCCGCAGAAGCTCGTCACCAAGAACATCTGGAAGGAGCGGTTCGAGGACATCTCGTCGTTTGAGCGCTATCTCAGCCGCAACGGCACCGTGGTGCTGAAGTTCTTTCTCAATGTCTCCAGGGAGGAGCAGCGCAAGCGCTTCCTCGACCGGCTGGAGGAGCCCGGCAAGCAGTGGAAATTCTCGATGGACGACATCAAGGAGCGCGCCCTGTGGCCGCGCTACCAGGCGGTCTACCAGGACATCGTCCGGCACACCGCCACGTCTCATGCGCCGTGGTTCGTCGTGCCCGCGGACCACAAATGGTTCGCGCGCGTCGTGATCGGGTCGGTGATCAATGCCGCGCTCGAAAAGCTCGACCTGAAATTCCCGCGCGCCGACAAGGCGTCGGTGGCGGAGTTCGACAACATCCGCATGGCGCTCGAGAAAGAGGGGAAGGGCGGCAAGAAGCGGGGGAAATGAAGAATGCGAAAAACAACCCCATGCACAGTAGCCGGGAATAGTGGAATCAATGGCTTGGCGGGCGCTCGCAATGCATCTTCGGATTATGATAAATCTTGCTTGACCCGTCGGACAAAACAGGTGCGATGCTGTCAGCATCGCGACAGTGCCCTCCGATGCATGCGGTCACGCCCACCGCAACCAATCCCCGATGCCGTAGGGTGGGCAAAGCGAAGCGTGCCCACGCGTCTTCGTGACGCGTTCAGAAGACGTGGGCACGGCGCTGGCGCGCCTTTGCCCACCCTACGCGTTCGGCGCAGCCGTTAATATCCGCGGGCCCAGAGGAACTGGCACGTCAATTGTGATCGCTCCCACGATTGATCTCGCTTGACAGTTTTGTGGCACAGGAGGAGCATGATGACGGTCGCAAACAAGCGACGCGCAACGTCCACTTCATGAGCAAGGGGAGGTCTATGACTCCACCTCCGCAAATCCAGCCGCGTTAAGTGCGATGGAGCTCGTTCGGACCATCGCATAGCGGCAGAAACCGCGAACGGCACGCCGGGTCAAGGTTTAGCGGGCTGCATCAGTCAGGCAGAGCCCCTACCTTCCCGGCGCTGTATTTTGCATCACCGATCGTGTCGGATGGCCGGGAAGAGGCCGCGGCTGATCGCTTTTCGGTATCTCTGTTTTCTCCTCCTCCTTCCTCCCCGCCGTCATTCCGGGCCGACGCCCGGAATGACGGAGCGATCGCATTGAAAGCGCTTCCCGCGGCGCATCCTTCGAGAGGCGCCTCTGCGTCGCTGACGCGGTTCCCCATCTTCGCATTGCGGCAAATGCCAAGAGAATGTCGCCTCGAAGGCCAACTTCCGACACAGCCCGGAGGCGAATAGTTGCGATCCGACATGACGCATGTGCTTCGGCGGTGACGGTTCCGACGCCGCCGGCTCATTCATCTTTTCCAGGGAATCCTCGTGTCGCATAAGCTTGCCCCGGCGCTCCTCGCCGCTCTCTTCCTCGCGATCTCCTCTCTCTCCGGTGTCCACGCCGAAACGCCTCGGCCGGCGACGAACAATGCCGCCGCACTGTCGCCCGACGAGGCCAGGCGCGCGCTGGAGACGCTCCAGGACGACAAGAAGCGGACGCAGATGATCGATACGCTGCGTGTGATCGCCAATGCGTCCGGTCAGCAGCAAACTGCGCCCCCCGCGCCCGAGCAGAAGTTGCCGATCCCGCTCTCGGCCGACGGTCTCGGTGCGCAGCTCCTGCTCACGGTGTCGGAGGAGATCGGCGACATCTCGCGCCAGATCGCCGGCGTGGCGCGGACGATCACGCATTTCCCCGCGTTCTATTACTGGATCGTGCGGACCGCGAACGATCCCGCGGCCTATAACCTTCTGATCGAGATCGCCTGGAAGCTTGCATTGGTGATGGGTTGCGGGCTGGCGGCCGAATGGGTGCTGTTCCGCCTGATCCGGCGCCCGGTTGCCTACCTGGAAGGACGCGTGCCGCAAACCGCGCATCTGCCGGTGCAGGTGTTGCCGATCGCCGATCCGCCGTCCTCGGTCGCCGACGTCACCCCTGCGCCCGAACTGCGCAAGCGGCGTCACAGCCTCGCGCGCGCCTGGCAAATCGTGCTGCGGCTGCCTTTCGTGCTGGGCCGCTTTGTCCTCGAGCTGCTTCCCGTCCTTGTCTTTGTGGGCGTTGCCACGGCGCTGATCGGCACCGAGCTTGGCGAGCCCTCCACCGTTCGCCTCGTGATCCTCGCCGTCGTCAACGCCTATGCGTTCTCGCGCGGGCTCATCTGCCTGGTTCGCGCGCTGGCGGGGCCGTTCGGCCTGTTTCCGGTGCGGGCCGAGACCGCGGCCTATGTCGAGATCTGGGCGCGCCGCATCGTCGGCGTCGGTGTCTCCGGCATCGCCTTTGCCAATGTGGCGTTGCTGCTTGGCCTGCATCGTGCCGGCTATGCCGCGCTGCTGCGCATGGTGATGCTGGTCGTGCACCTCTTTGTCGTCGTCATCATCCTGCAATGCCGCCGGCAGGTTGCCGAAGCGATCCGGGCGCCGGCGGAACGGCAGGGCATCGCCGCGCGCCTGCGCAACCGCATCGCCGGCGGCTGGCATTATCTTGCCATCGCGCTCGATCTCGCGCTGTGGGCGGTGTGGGCGCTCAACATCCGCAACGGCTATTCGCTGCTGCTGCAATATTTCGTCGGCACCATCGCGGTCGCCCTGATCACCCGGGTCGCCATCATGCTGACGCTGAGCCTGATCGACCGTGGCTTCCGCATCAGGCCGGAGATCCTGCAGCGCTTTCCGGGCCTGGAGATCCGCGCCAACCGCTATCTGCCACTGCTGCGCAAGATCATCTCCGGCGTGATCGTCTTCATGGGCTTCGTGGCCGTGCTCGAAGTCTGGGGGGTGGACGCCATCGTCTGGTTCTATGGCGGCCAGATCGGCAGCCGGCTGATCTCGGCCGTGGTGACGATCGGCCTCGCCGTGTTCGTTGCTGCCGCGATCTGGGAGGCCGGCAACGCGCTGCTGGACCGCCAGATCAACACGCTGTCGCGCGACGGGCACTATGCCCGCGCTGCCCGCCTGCGCACCTTCCAGCCGATGCTGCGCACCGCGCTGCTGTGCCTGATCGCGACCGTCGTCGGCCTCACCGCGCTGAGCGAGATCGGTGTCAACGTCGCGCCGCTTTTGGCGGGCGCCGGCATCGTCGGCATCGCCATCGGCTTCGGCTCGCAGAAACTGGTGCAGGATCTCATCACCGGGCTGTTCCTGCTGCTGGAGAACACGGTCCAGGTCGGCGACAATGTCAGCGTGTCGGGGCTATCAGGCGTGGTCGAGAATGTTTCCATTCGAACGATTCGCCTGCGCGCCGGCGACGGCGCCGTGCACATCGTGCCGTTCAGCGCGGTCACGACCATCACCAATGCCAGCCGCGGCGCCGGCAACGCCTCGGTCAGCGTCAACGTCGCCTACAAGGAAGACACCGATCGTGCCGGCCAGATCCTCAAGGACATCGTCGAGGAGATGCGCCGCGAGCCCGAATTCCGGCCGCTGATCCGCGGCGACCTCGATCTCTGGGGCATCGACAAGGTCGATGGCGCCATGGTGTCGATCGTCGGCCAGATCCGCTGCACCGAATCCGGGCGCTGGCCGGTGCAGCGCGAATTCAACCGCCGCATGAAGCTGCGCTTCCAGCAGAACGGCATCAATGTCGCCTCCGCCACCCAGACCATCCTGATGCACATCGCGCCGCCGGCAGATGGCGCCGCCAGTCTGACGCCGCGGCGCGCGGCTGGATAGCCGTCGGCCGTAACTTCCGGCTTGCCTCCGCCCGTCCGGCAGCGTTCACTTGGCCCACCAGCCCGCTGACAACATGCGGGCGGCAAAAAGGGTGGGAGGGGCTGATGCGGGGGCTGTGGGTCGCGTTGCGCGGCCATGTGATCGTCATCTGTGCGTTGCTTGGATGCCTGGCTTCGGCTGCTCCCGGCAATGCCCAATCCTCGCGCCCGATCACCCTCATCGTACCGTTCGCGGCGGGCGGTCCGACCGACACGCTGGCGCGGATCCTGTCCGATCGGATCGCCGCCGAGCTGCACGCCACGGTCGTGGTCGAGAACGTGGCGGGCGCATCCGGCAGCATTGCCGGCGCGCGCGTGGCGCGTGCAGCGCCTGACGGCACCACGATCACGATCGGCCATTGGGGCACCCATGTCCTGAACGGCGCCATCTTCAAGCTGCCCTATGACGTGATCGCCGATTTCGAGCCGGTCGCGATGATCGCGATGGGAACGCAGCTCATCGTCGGCAGGAAGTCGCTCGAGGCCAACAGCCTGAAAGAAATGATCGCCTGGCTGAAGGCCAATCCCGGCAAAGCCACCGCCGGGACGGCCGGGGCCGGTACGGGCGCGCATGTCGCCGGCGTCTTCTTCAAGGACAAGACCGGCACCGATTTCCAGTTCGTGCCCTATCGCGGCGCAGGACCCGCCATGATCGATCTTGTCGCAGGCCAGATCGACATCATGTTCGACCAGGCCTCGAATTCGCTGCCGCACGTCAAGAGCGGGGCGATCAAGGCCTTCGCTGTGACTTCGCCGACCAGGCTCGCGTCTGCGCCCGATGTGCCGACCGTCGACGAAGCGGGCCTGCCGGGCCTTTACATCTCCTACTGGCACGGCATCTGGGCACCGAAGAACACGCCGAAGGAGATCGTCACCAGGCTCAACGCGGCCATCGTCGCCG
The DNA here is from genome assembly GCF_002266435.3 of Bradyrhizobium amphicarpaeae. NCBI lineage: Bacteria > Pseudomonadati > Pseudomonadota > Alphaproteobacteria > Hyphomicrobiales > Nitrobacteraceae > Bradyrhizobium > Bradyrhizobium amphicarpaeae. The sequence goes on along the minus strand of NZ_CP029426.2, from coordinate 5,545,870 downwards.
TGCTCGCCGAGCCGGCCGTCAAGCAGCGCTTTGCCGAGTTGGGGCAGGAGATTCCGCTTCCGGCACAGCAGACGCCCGCAGCGCTCGCGGCGTTCCAGAAGGCCGAGACCGAGAAATGGTGGCCGATCGTGAAGGCGGCGGATATCAAGTCGGAATAATCGCACCGCGAGCGCTGGCCCTAGCTTGAAAATTGCTCGTCATTCCGGGGCGCCCGAAGGGCGAGCCCGGAATCCATCGGCCGCAAAGACGGCTTCGCAATGGAGTCTCAGGTGCGCAGTTGCGCACCATGGTTCGCGCTGACGCGCGCCCCGGAATGATGGCAGGAGACAGCGTTCGCCGCTGTCGATACCTCACAATGAGGAGCACGATCCTCCCCGCGTTAACCTTTGCGTCTCCCGCGACTGCCTGTCGTTCGCGAGAAGTCTCGCTGCGGTGCGAGATCACAATCGGCGTCTCGGTCGCTACGTCCTTGATCTCGATGGAGCGCTGGCCGACAATGTACGCTGTTCAATGTGAAGCTTTTTGGGGGAATTTGTGAATAGACCTGCCCGGGTCGTTGCCCAATCAAAATCGTCCCATTCGCCGCAAGGCATGGCGCTGCTGCGCGATCCCCTGCTCAACAAGGGCACCGCCTTCACGGAAGCCGAGCGCGAGGCCCTGGGCCTGCGCGGCCTGCTGCCGCCTTGCGTGCTGACGATGGAGACGCAGGCTCAGCGCGTCCTCACCAATCTGCGCACGCTGCCCACGGACCTGGAAAAATACGTCGCGCTGAACGCGCTGCATGACCGCAACGAGGCGCTGTTCTTCCGGGTCGTCGTCGACAATATCGACGAGATCCAGCCGATCATCTACACGCCGACGGTCGGGCTGGCCTGCCAGAAATACGGCCTGATCTTCCAGCGGCCGCGCGGCATGTTCATCTCCTCGCGCGACCGCGGCCAGATCGCCGAGCTTCTGAAGAACTGGCCCTATCAGGCCAAGCTGATCGTCGTGACCGACGGCGAGCGCATTCTTGGGCTTGGCGATCTCGGCGCCAACGGCATGGGTATTCCCGTCGGCAAGCTCTCGCTTTATTCGGCCTGCGCCGGGGTGCATCCGGAAGCGTGCCTGCCTGTCGTGCTCGACGTCGGCACCAACAACGAAGAGTTGCTGAACGATCCCTATTATCTCGGCCTGCGCGAGCGGCGTCTCACAGGTGAAGCTTATGACAGCTTCGTCGACGAATTCATGCAGGCCGCGCGAAAGACCTTTCCCGGCGTGCTGATCCAGTTCGAGGATTTCGCCAATCATTCCGCGTTCAAGCTGCTGCACAAATATCGCGACGAGGCCTGCGTCTTCAACGACGACATCCAGGGCACCGCGGCGGTGGCGTTGGCCGGCCTGTTCTCGGCGCTGCGTGTGAATGGCGGCAAGCTGAGGGATCAGAAGATCCTGTTCCTGGGCGCAGGCGAAGCCGCAACCGGCATCGCCGATCTCGTGGTGTCCGCGATGATGGCGGAGGGCGCGACGGAGGCGGACGCGCTGCGGCGCAATTGGCTCGTGGACTCCCGCGGCCTCGTCGTCAACGGCCGCCAGGGCCTGTCCGGTCACAAGCTGCGCTACGCCCATGCCGACCAGGCACCGATCTCGGACTTCCTCACTGCGATCAAGACGCTGAAGCCGACGGCGATCATCGGTGTCGCCGCGGTCGGTGGCGCGTTCATGCCCGAGGTGCTCAAGGCGATGGCCGAGCTCAACGAGCAGCCGATCGTGTTCGCGCTCTCCAACCCGACCTCGAAGGCGGAGTGCTCGGCGGAGGATGCCTATCGCTACACCGAGGGGCGCGCGCTGTTCGCCTGCGGCAGCCCGTATGACCCGGTCAAGCTCAATGGCCGCAGCTTCGTGCCGCGCCAGGGCAACAACTCCTACATCTTCCCCGGCGTAGGCCTCGGCGTCATCGCCAGCGGCTCGAAGCTGGTGACCGACGAGATGTTCATGGCGGCGGCTCACACGCTGGCCGATTGCGTCGGCAAGGAGGATCTTGCGCAGGGCAGCCTCTATCCGGCCCTGCCCCGAATCCGCGAGGTCTCGGTCCGCATTGCGGCGGCCGTTGCCGACGTCGCCTATCAGCGCGGCCTCGCGGACGGACCGGCGCCCAACGACGTCAAGGCTCTCGTCCAGTCGCAGATGTACGAGCCGAAGTACTGAGGGCGCCGCTCGCGCGGGGCTATCGCATTTGCTTTCAAGGAGCGGCCTTGCGGGCTTGCTCCGCCTCTCCCGCTTGCGGGAGAGGCCGACGCGCCCCGGGCGATGCGAAGCATCGTCCCGCGCGCGGCGGGTGAGGGCTCTCTCCGCGCAGGGACATCCTCGGCAAGTTCTCAACAACCCCAACGGTGAGATAGCCCTCTCCCCAACCCTCCCCCGCAAGCGGGGGAGGGAGCACACCTTCCTCGCGGCGACATTCGAACCTTACCATCATGCTTTAGGTCAGCCCATCGACACCATCACAGGTGGAATCGCCATTGTGTCGCACGCCCCTATGTGCGACAGTCTGTAGCGTTACAAGAAGAACTCAATCCGCAAGGTAAGCCGCCATGGACGATCGTTTGCCCGACCTGGGCGACCTCGAGCACGAGGTCATGCAATTGGTTTGGGCCCATGGTCCCTTGACGGCCGAAATCGTGCGCGAGCGGTTGTCGCGACGTCTGAAGGAATCGACGGTGCGCACGGTGCTGCGCCGGCTCGAAGAAAAGGGCTATGCCAACCACACCGTGGACGGACGTACCTACGTCTACCAGGCCGCCGAGCCCCGCGCGAAGGTTGCGGCCAAGGCGGTGCAGCGCATCGTCGACTGGTTCTGCAACGGCTCGATCGAGGAAGTCCTCGTCGGCATGGTGGACAACAAGATGCTCGACCAGCAGCAATTGCGCACGCTGGCCGACCAAGTGGCCAAGGCGAAGAAGGCGAGGGGAGTGAAGAAAGAATGATCGCAACTCTGGCGGAGGCGGCACTGCGCTCCCTTGTGCTGGGAGGCGTCGTCTGGTTCGGTCTCAATCTGTTTCGCGTGCGCAATCCGCACGTTCACATGACGGCCTGGGTCGTCGTGCTGCTGGCCTCGCTGGCGATGCCCTTCGTGATGCATTGGCCGACGCTCACCATCAGCCGTTTGCCTTTGCCGGTCGCCGTGCCCGCTGATTTTCTGCCGGCCGACATCTCGATGCTGGAGATGCCGCAGGCGGCGCTGCCGGTCGCATCCGATGCTGCCGTCGCGTCGCCAGTCAAAAGCGGCGTGTCGATCGATTGGTGGCTCGTTGCCACGATCATCTATGCCGGCGTCGCCGGCCTGTTGCTGTTGCGGCTCGCGATCGGGCTCTGTCTGACCTGGCGCCTGGCGCGGGCGGCGAAACCGATTGGCGGTGTGCAACCGACCGGCGCAGACGTGCGCGTCAGCCGCGATGTCGGTGGCCCCGTCACTTTCGGCTCGACCATCCTGGTGCCGCCGCAGTTTGCCGGATGGGACGCCAAGAAGCGCCTCGCGGTGCTTGCGCATGAAGGCGCGCATGTCGCCAACCGCGATTTCTACGTTCTCTTGCTTGCATCCCTCAACCGCGCAATGTTCTGGTTCAGCCCGTTCTCGTGGTGGCAGCTCGCGCGCCTCGCCGAGCTCGCCGAGATCATCAGCGACGCCGAGGCGATCGAGGTGATCGACGACCGGCTGTCCTATGCGGAAATCCTGCTCGATTTCGCGAGTACCGTGAATCCGCGGCCGGTCGAGCTTGCGATGGCGCGGGCCTCGAGCGTGCGTGCCCGCGTCGAGCGCATCATCGCTGCCGCCGCGATGCCGGTCGCGGTCAGCTGGCGCAAGCGGCTGTGGATCGCGGCTGCAATCGTCCCGGTGACGATTGTATCCGCCGGCATGATCGCCTATCGCACGCCGGACGCGGCGCCTCTGGCCGCGGATACCGGCGAGGCGCCCGCCCAACACTATCGCCCGTTCGTCAATTTCTACGCCATGGGTCCGGCGTCGGTGTTCGCCGTCTTCCGCGAGGGCGACGAGCTCTACGGTCAGCTCACCGGGGAGCGCAGGCTGCGTTTGACGATCGGCAATGACGGCACGGCGTCCTACCCGGCATCGTCCGGCGAGATCAATTTCGCGATCGATGCGGAGCGCCGTTCCTCCGAGCTGATGCTGCGCATGAACGGCCGCGACATCCGCGCGGTTCGTGTCGCGGAGATGCCGGCGCCGGCCGCGGAGACCGCGCCGCTCGATCCATATGTCGGCTGGTACAGGCTGGCGCCGAATCGCGTGCTCACCGTGCGCCGCGACGGCGGCCGTCTCTCGTTGCAGGAGACCGGCCAGGACGCGATGCCAGTGCTCGCCGAGGGCACTGATGCCTTCTCGTTCCGTGGCGACCATCTCGTGATCTTCCTGCGCGACGAGCAGGCGAAGGTGTCGCGCGTGTTGCTACAGAGCGCGGTCTTCGGTGCCCGCCTTGGGACTCGTGTCGAACCGGCGGTGGCTCAGGCGGTCGAAGCGGATTTCGCGCGCCGCCTCGCGAAGGTTTCCGACAGGTTCAAGGAGCAGGTGCCGGCGGCTGGCAGCAAGGAGATGGTCTTGGCCGGCATCGAAGGCCTGCGCCGCGGCACGCCGGACTATGATCGCATGAGCGCGCCGCTGGCGGCCAAGGTCCACCGGTATCTCGCCGAAATGCAAACAACGTTCCTGGCGCTCGGCGCCGTGGAATCGATCTTCTTCCGCGGCGTGGGGCCCGGCGGCTACGACATCTACGGCGCCAAATTCGAGAACGGCACCGCGGAATTTCGCCTGATGATCGAGCCGGACGGCAGGGCGGGCGATGTGATCTTCCGGGCCGATGGCAATGAAGAGCCCGGCGGCATCGTGCCTTGCGCGGAGGAGGCGAGCGTTCGCGGCCGCGCCGGCACCTCGCCGATCAGGATCATGCTCTATAACGAGACTGCCGACGACATCCGGGTTTTCAGTCTGGACGCGGACGGCAATCGCAAGGCGCAGATCGTCAGGTCCAACATGACCTGGTTCACCACCACCACCGTGAACAATCCCTGGATGATCGCCGACAAGTCGGGACGGTGTCTGGAGATCCTGCTGCCGGGCCGGCAGACCCGCTTCCACAATGTCGAAGCCTCGAATATCGGCGCGCGTCCGGGACGCGCGGCGCGGCGCGCCGTTCCAATCGCCAATGGCGAGGAGATGCTGCGCCGCTATATCGAGGGCGTCGGCAGGGGACGGCCGGACTACGAGCACATGACGTCGGAAGTGGCCGACATCACGCGTCAGCAACTGCCGTTCGACCAGGCGATCCTGTCGCGGCTCGGCGCATTGCGTGCGGTCTCCTTCCGCGGCGTCACCGCGCTCGACAGCGACATCTACATCGCCCAGTTCGCCAACGGCTCGGCGGAATGGCGCATCGGCGTCAGGAACGACACCATCACGAAGATCGCGCTCGGGCCGAATTTCTAGAGACGCGCGGAGGTTAACTCCCTCTCCCGCTTGCGGGAGAGGGTCGGGGAGAGGGTGTCTCCGCAATGGGACTATTCCCAAACGGAGAAAGCCCTCACCCGCGCCTTCGTCGCGACCTCTCCCGCAAGCGGGAGAGGTGAACGAGCCGCGGCAACGAATTCAATTTGGGTATTCTGCCGTAGGCGCAGCGGCGGCTTCCGAGGGATTGACGGACGTCTTGCAATCTCCGCTTGCCGGCGCGCATTCCGAATGCTACGGTGTGTAGCATTACATTTCGTAGCTTCGTACCGGGCACTCGCCATGAGCAATTCCGCAAAGGCCGAAGCCGTGCTGGCGCTGCATCGCTTCGGGATGGGGCCGCGTCCGGGATCCATTGCCGCCATCGGTTCCGACCCGCGCGGCGCGCTGATTGCCGAACTCGACCGGCCGCTTATGCTGAATGCTGCAGCCAGCCTCCCCACCAGCGCGAAGGCATTTCGCACCGTGGCGGATGCCAATGCCCGTCGAACGGCGCGGGCCAAGCAGGCGCAGCAGCAGCGGGCCAAGAAGCCGCAGATGGCGTCGGCCGGCACGGGAGACCAGGCCGCAGCATCCCCGCAAGGTTACGCCCAGGAGAAGGATGCCGCCGAGATGGCGGCGAAACAGGCGGCCGACGCCGTTCCTGATCCCGGCCGTCCGATCTATTTGCAGGAAGCCAAACTGCGCACGGAAGCCGCGCTTGCGGCCGAGATCGGCTTTGCCGAGCGGCTGGTGTGGTTCTGGTCCAATCATTTCTGCATCTCGGCCAACAAGATCCAGAGCATGTCCGGTGCCTATGAGCGCGAAGCGGTTCGTGCCAACGCGCTCGGCCGCTTCGTCGACCTGCTGCAGGCCGTCGAGGGCCATCCGGCCATGCTGTTCTATCTCGACAATCTGGAATCGATGGGCGCGAACTCGATCGCAGGCATCAACCGCAACCGCGGCCTCAACGAGAACATCGCGCGCGAGATCATGGAGCTGCATACGCTCGGCGTGCGCACCGGTTACACCCAGGACGACGTCATCAGCTTCGCCAACGTCATGACCGGCTGGACGCTGGTGCCGCCGGGGGCCGATCCTCAGCATGGCGGCGAGTTCACCTTCAATCCGCGGCTGCACGAGCCCGGCGGGCAGAACGTGCTCGGCAAGCGCTATGAGCAGGAGGATGTCGAGCAGGGCCGCGCCGTGCTGCGCGATCTCGCCGCGCATCCGGCCGCTGCGACCCATGTCGCGACCAAGCTCGCCCGGCACTTCGTGGCCGACGAGCCGTCACCGGCTCTGGTCGAACAGATGACGACGACCTTCCGTGACACCGATGGTGATCTCAAGCAGGTCGCGATCGCGATGGTGTCGTCCGACGACGCCTGGCGCGCGCCGCCGGCAAAGCTCAAACGTCCGAGCGAATGGGTCGTCGGCATGGTGCGCGCGACCGGCATCACGCAGGTCGATCCCGTCCTCTACACCGGTGGCCAGCAGCTGCTCGGCGAGCCGCTGTGGCGCCCGTCGGCGCCCAAGGGATATCCGGATGACGAGGCGAGCTGGATCGACGGCGTCGGCCGCAGGCTCGACGTCGCCAACAATTTCGCCGAGCGCATCTCCGGCATGGCCGATCCGCAAGTCATCATCGAGGACGTCTTTGCATCTGAGATCGCCGCCGAGGTGAAGCAGGCGGTCGGCCGCGCCGAGAGCCGGCAGCAGGCGCTGGCACTGCTGTTCATGTCGGCGGATTTCCAGAGGAGGTGAGCATGGGCGTCGTCCATCATTTGCCCACGCGGCGCGAGCTTCTGGCCGGCTCCGGCGCACTGTTCGCGTGGAGCCAGATGCCCCGGATCGCGCGCGCCGAGGGACGCGATCCGCGCCTGCTCGTCATCGTGCTGCGCGGCGCGCTCGACGGCCTCGGTGCCGTCGCTCCGGTCGGCGATCCCGACTGGATCTCCTTGCGTGGCGATCGCGCGCTGGTGCTGGACGGCAAGCCGCCGGCACTGCCGCTCGATGCCTTCTTCGCGCTCAATCCGGCGATGCCGAATTTGCACCGGCTCTACAAGGGCGGCAAGGCGGCGATCGTCCACGCAGTTGCGACACCCTATCGCGAGCGCTCGCATTTCGACGGCCAGGACGTGCTGGAGAGCGGCTTCACCAGGCCCGGCGCGACCGCCTCGGGCTGGCTCAACCGCGCGCTGCTCGCGATGGAAGGCGGCGGCCGCGTCGATCCGCGCGGCAGCCGCGCGCTGGGGATCGGCTCGGTGACACCGCTGGTGGTGCGCGGCTCCGCGCCCGTGATGACATGGGTGCCGCAGAGGCTGTTGCCGGCGAGCGAGGACACGCAGAGCCGTCTGCTCGATCTCTACCAGCACACCGACCCGAAGCTCGCGACCGTGCTCCAGGCGCGCATGAAGCTGGCGTCGCTCATGGGGGCACCGGGCAGCGGCGAAGCGATGTCCGACGATCCGACATTGGCACCGCCGGGGATCGCACGCGTGCGCGCCTACTTCACGGAGGCCGCCGGCACCGCCGCGCGCTATCTCGCAAAGCCCGACGGTCCGCGCGTAGGAGCGATGGGCTTCGTCGGCTGGGACACGCACATCGCCGAAGGGGCCGCGTCGGGCCAGCTCTACAATCTGCTCGGCGCGCTCGACGGCGCCTTCGCCGCGATCGAGAGCAACATGGGCGAGGCGTGGGGCGAGACCGTGGTTGCCGTCGTCACCGAGTTCGGGCGCACCGCGCGCATCAACGGCACGCAAGGCACCGATCACGGCACCGGCACGGTCGCCTTCCTGATCGGCGGCGGGCTCGCCGGCGGCCGCGTGATCGCAGACTGGCCGGGGCTGAAGCCGGCGCAGCTATTCGAGGATCGCGACCTCAAGCCGACCACCGATCTGCGCGCCGTGCTCAAGGGCCTGCTCAGGGATCATTTGCGCGTCGAGGAAAAGGTGCTGGCTGAGCTGGTCTTCCCCGGTAGCGCGGACGTCAGGCCAATGGGGGGCCTTGTCGGCTGACGACGCCCTCGCAACCAGATCGGGTTCATGATGTGCACGCTGACACAATTGGAGCTCGACTTTCTCGCAGGCCTGAAAACCGGTTGGCGGAGGCTCTATCGGCGCGAACTCGAGCGGCTCCTGAAGGGCGATGCGGAGCCGGACGAGAACCCGCCGGACAAGCGCTCCGTCATCTGGCGCGTCGTATCGAGCTGATTTCTCCGCTGGAGTGTCCCGATTCAGGACGCATCACTGTGATGGAATCGTCACAGCCGGCTCCGAAACGGCGGCGGCCCCGGGGCCGCTTTTGTTCCGACAAGGTTTGGCCCTCATTGCCCACCGAAACTCCGCATCGTTCGGAGGGCGCATCATGTCTTGCATTGCACGTGCCGAAACTGCCCGGATTTCCCCCGCAGCCACATCCCGGTTGCTGCTGGCCATCGTCGGGGCCGCCTCGCTCGCCGCCTGCGCGCAATCGCCGGTCGGCCGCCAGAAGGCCGATCTCGCGACCAGCAATCGGCAGGCCGCGGTCGAGCGGCCGCACAAAGTGGCGGCGCTGCACCCGCGGCCGGTCAGCCGGGTGCGCATTCCCGATGGCGATGCAAAGCAAGCCTCGCACGGGGTCGCCAGCTTCTATTCGGATACGGAGACTGCGAGCGGCGAGAAGTTCGACCGGAACGAATTGACCGCGGCGCATCCGAGCCTGCCGTTCGGCACGAAGCTGCGGGTCACCGACGTATCCTCCGGCCGCTTCGTCACCGTCAGGGTCAACGACCGCGGTCCCTATGTTCGCGGCCGCGTCGTCGACATCTCGCCGTCCGCAGCCGAGGCGCTCGGCATGGTCGACAGGGGCATCACCAATGTCCGGCTCGACGTCGTGCAGTGAAGCACGCGCCGCTCGACCCGCCGCACTTAACCGGCTGTTAGCCGCTCTGTCGCACCATGGGTGTCCGACAAGTCGGGCTCCGGGTTTGGGGTCTTCTGGGGGGAGGCGGCGCTTGAACACGATCCAGTATCTCGAAGATCAGGCTGCGCGCGCCGAGCGGCTCGCCAAACGGATCACGGATGCGCTGACGATCGAAAGGCTGCTGAGCTTCGCGGGCGAGCGTCGGCGCGAGATCGAGATGATCGCCGGCAAACGGCGCGCCTGACTGCAAACCATGCATTGAACGCATTCGCCCCCGCCGCGAAGCGCGGAACTTCTTCGCCTCTCCTGCGTCATGTTGACATTGCATGAGGAGGAGGAATTCATGGGCTTTGGACGAGGTGCCTTGCTTTGGCTGCTTGGCGTGCCGCTGCCGATCGTTCTGCTGCTGGCATTGTTCTGGCACCACTGAGCTGACCAGATCACAAGAAAGCGCCGCGGATGCGGCGCTTTTTTTATCTTCGCAAAATGGCGCAATGCATGTCAGCTATGGATCTCGACGAAGTCGCTGAGATAGTCCGGCAGCGTCACGCCGTCGATATCGCAGCGCGCCTTGATTTCGCCGGCGACATCGGTCGAGATGTCCTTCATCCAATGTTCGAGCGTGTTGAACGAGATCACCTTGATGGGGTCGTTGAAGCAGCCAGCGACGAGTTCGCCGATGGTGGCTTCGAGATCGCTTCGTTCGATGCGAATCTCCGTCGCCTGGTTGAGGCGATCGATGACCACGAACAGGGTCTTGTCTGCGCCATAGGGCACGACCGGGGGTGGCACGCCAGCTTCGAGCATGTGAGGCACTCACGCCTTGGCTTCCGATCTGCAACAACGGGAAAAGCCGGCTGAAGGTTCCAGCGCGTCTGCAGGGAAGCGCCGTCAGAGAAATTCTCTCCAGCGCGAGAGCTCGATGACTTGTTCGGGGGAGAGGATGCCGGTCACGAGCGGCGGCTGCGCCGCTGTCCGGATCTCATAGAGATGCCGGGTCGCCGCCGGCTTTTCCATGAACGCGGAGATGCACTGGTCGAGGGTGCCTTCGATGACCTGGTAAGGCTCCCGGTCCGGCTGACGCTGATTGGCCAGGGACGGCCATTTGTTCAGAACTGCAAACGCACCGAAGTCGACTTTTGACTCCGCAACCACGTCCCCCATCGCACTGCCTCACGCAAAAAAAAGCCCCAGGACGCCGATCTCGCGCGCCGGGGCCTGACACCTGTCGCTGCATCTCAATGCCTAACCTCAGAACGCGGCAGCCGGGAAAAGGTTCCCGGCTGCCCTGTCGCAATCAGCTCGCCGCCGCCGCGATTTTGAATCCAGGCCCAGGCTCGTCGCGCCTGACCACCGGCAGCCCGGCGAAGCGCCGCAAGGCTTCCGCCATCTGCACCCGGCCCGACACGCCGGTGATCACCACGTCGACCATGGTGAAGGACGAGTGGAAATGGCCGTGCGCCTTCAACTGCTCGACCGGGACGCCCGCGGCCGACATCGCCTCGGCATAGGCGATGCCTTCGTCGCGCAGCGGATCGAACTCGCAGGTCGTCACGAAGGCCGGCGGCAATCTGTCGACCTTGCCGCGCAGCGGCGAGACGCGCGGATCGGTGCGGTCCGCCGGCGAGCAGTAAAGATCCCAGAACCAGTACATCAGCCCGCGCGTCAGGAAGTAGCCCGCTGCGTTGTCGTTGTAGGAGGGGCGATCGAAGCTGCAGTCGGTAACCGGACAGATCAGCAGCTGGCCGGCGATCTCCGGACCGCCGCGGTCGCGCGCGAGCTGGCAGGTGACGGCAGCGACGTTGCCACCGGCGCTCCAGCCGGCAACCAGCACCGGGCCCGGCCTGCCGCCGAGCTCAGTGGCGTGCTCGGCGATCCAGCGCGTGGCCGCATAGCCGTCTTCGGCCGCGGTCGGGAAGCGGTGCTCCGGGGCGTGGCGATAGCCGACGCTGACGAACGTCATGCCGGTCCGCCGCACCATGTCGCGGCAGAACGGCTCGTCCGACTGCTCGTCGCCGAGCACCCAGCCGCCGCCGTGGAAATAGACCACGACCGGATGCGGTCCGGGCGATGCCGGCTTGTAGACGCGGTACGGCAGCGCGCCGTCGGCGACGGGCAGGGTGCCGTCGACGATGTCGCCGATCGGCCGCCCGGCGGGTCGGCCCTTGTTGAACTCGTTCACGAAGGCGCGCGCACCGATCGCGCCCATCGACTCGATCGGCGGCAGGTTCAGCGATGTGAGCAGGTTGAGCACCAGCCGCACGTCGGGCTGCAGCCGCACCACCTCGCCGTCGTTGCATTGAGTGGCGCCACCGGGGCCGGTGAGCTTGAAGCCGAGCATGCCGCGGCTGACCACCTCGTCGCAGATGCTGCGATAGGGGCCGACGCCGCCCGTATAGGGCATCAGTCCCTGCACCTTGCCGGGGACGTTGGCGCCCGTGTACCAGGTGTTGGCGAGCCGATGCAGCGTCACCATCGAGCAGTCGGCCATGTGCCTGTTCCAGCCGGCCTGCGCCGTCTCGGTCGGCTCGATCGTGGTGAAGCCGGCATCGCGCAATGCCGCGAGGCGATCCACGACCCAGTCGACATGCTGCTCGATCGACACCGCCATGTTCGACAGCACCGATGGGCTGCCCGGCCCGGTGATCATGAAGAAGTTCGGGAAGCCCTCGACCGTCAGCCCGAGATAACTTTGCGGTCCCTGCGCCCAGACGTCGGTCAGCGACTTGCCGCCGCGCCCGGTGATCGGATGCACGGCGCGGATCGCGCCGGTCATGGCGTCGAAGCCGGTTGCGAACACGATGACGTCGACGTCGAAGCTGCGGCCGCTCGTGGAGATGCCGCTCCCCGTGATCGCCTTGATCGGCTCCTGGCGCAGATTGACCAGCGTGACGTTCGGCCGGTTGTAGGTCGCGTAGTAATTGGTGTCGAGGCAGGGGCGTTTGGCGCCGAAGGGATGGTCGTCCGGCATCAGCGCCGCGGCCGTTTGGGGATCCTTGACCGCCGCGCGGATCTTTTCACGGATCAGGTCCTGGACGATCTTGTTGCCGTCGACGTCGACGGCCTGGTCGGCCCAGAGCTGGGTGAGGATGTGGACGAGGTCGCCGGCGGCCCAGGCCCGTTCGAACCGTTCACGACGCTCGGCATCGCTGAGCTGCCAGCTCACCACCGTCTGCTGCGGATAGGGCACACCGGCCATCGACTGGCGCGCCTGCTCGCGATAGGCGGCGCGGTCGGCTTGCAACAGGCTCACCCGGTCGGACGGTGCCGGGCCGTTATGCGCCGGCAGCGCGAAGTTCGGCGTGCGCTGGAACACGGTCAGATGCGCGGCCTGCTCGGCGATCAGCGGGATCGACTGGATCGCCGACGAGCCGGTGCCGATCACGGCAACGCGCTTGCCCGCGAGATTGACGCCCTCATGCGGCCAGCGACCTGTGAAATAGACCTCGCCCTTGAAATCCTTGACGCCGTCGATCTCCGGCGGCTTCGGCGCCGAGAGGCATCCGGTGGCCATGATGTAATGGCGGCAGGAAACCGGCGCACCATCGCTTGTGGTGATGAGCCAGCGTTCGGCCTTCTCGTCCCATCTGGCCTCGGTGACCTTGGTCTTGAAGCGGATATCGCGCCTGAGATCGTAGCGGTCGGCGACGAAGCCGAGATAGCGCAGGATCTCGGGCTGGGCGGCGTATTTCTCCGACCAGGTCCAGGCGGTCTCCAGTTCCGGATCGAAGGTGTAGCTGTAGTCGATGGTCTGGATGTCGCAGCGCGCGCCGGGATAGCGGTTCCAGTACCAGGTGCCGCCGACGTCGCCGGCCTCTTCGAGGGCGACGGCCGAGAGGCCGGCCTTGCGCAGGCGATGCAGGAGATAGAGGCCGGCAAATCCGGCGCCGACCACGGCGACATCGACCTGTTGAGGGGTTCCGCGCTCGTCGGAGGCACGTGTGGCAACCATCGCGTCAGGCATGGCATCCTCCCGAATGTTTTGATTTGCCGGCAGGCTATCGCTGCAGGTTCAGCTTGTCATCAGAGCAAGTGCAATCTTCGGTGGTCGTTTGCGGCGGCATCAAGGCCAATTGAGTGTTGCGGCGCTACACGCACCGCGATGCACAATGGCCGTGATGACCCGGGGTAATCATGCCAGATCCATCTGTGTATGCTTGCGGTTACAAGCCACGCGTAACGGTCGAGCGTCATGCCAGAGTTGAGTGAGCGGACCAAAGCCAACATGGACGTCGTCCTGGAGGAGACGTGCCGGCAATTGCCGCATGGCGGCGATCACGACAGCCGCAGGTTCATCGCCGAGCGCCTGATCGAGGCCGCTCAGGCGGGGCACTCAACGCTCGGTGAACTCGGCATCGTCGCGCGGCACGCGCTGGCGGAAATTCTCGCCAAGCGCGGTGCGTGAGCCGCGAGGCTTGCCTCTCGGCGCGCTCCGGACTTAACCTCACGGGGCCTTTCCGCGCATCGAGATGTCCAGAAGATGCGATCCCTGCTTGCGCTCATTGCGGCTTCCGCGTCCTTTTGGCTCGCAGGCCCGGCCGTGGCGCAGCCGGTCGGACAGTTTCCATTCGCGCTGACGCGTGAAGGACAGATGCTCGGTGCGGTCGAAGGCGAGGTGGCCTCGTTCAAGGGGCTGGCCTACGCCGCGCCGCCGGTCGGCGCGCTGCGCTGGCGCCCGCCTCAGCCGACGCCGGAAAGTTCGGAGATGCGCACCGCCTACGCATATGGCGCGCCGTGCCTTCAACCGGCCTTGCCTGATGCAAGCGAGGATTGCCTGACGCTGAACGTGTTCCGCCCCTTCGGGGTCGACGGCCCGCTGCCGGTGATGATGTTCATCCATGGCGGCGGCTTCGTCGGCGGCACCGCCAACGAGCGGCTGTTCGAGGGTGCCAGGCTGGCGCAGGCCGGCCTCATCGTGGTCACCGCAAACTATCGCCTCGGCGCGCTCGGCTGGCTCGCTGATCCCGCGCTGACGGACGGCGGCTCCGGCAATTGGGGCCTGATGGACCAGATCGCCGCGCTGCATTGGGTTCACGACAACATCGCGGCCTTTGGCGGCGATCGCGACAACGTCACCTTGTTTGGCAGCGGCGCAGGCGCGACATCGATCGCGCTTCTCATGCTGTCTGCGCAATCGCGCGATCTGTTCCAGAAGGCCATTCTGCAATCGATCCCCGCCCGGGCGCGGTTGCGTTCGTCACAGGAGGCTGAGGCTGTCGGCCGGCAGTTCGTGGCGGCGCTCGGACCGCAGGCGGATTTGCGCGCCGCCGATCCGCGACGCCTGCTTGCCGCCGAAGGCCGTCTGCTGGAGCAATCGCGGCACGGTTTCGCGCCAATGATGGATGGAGCTCTGGTGACCGAGGATATCGCTGCAGGTTTCTCGGCCGGACATCAAAGCCGCATTCCCCTGATGATCGGCTCGAACGACGACGAAACCGGTTTCGACGGCGAGTTCGATACCGGTGAGGAGCTTGCAGCGTCAGGCCTCACGAACGATGAGCTGCGCAAGCTCTATCCCGATCTCGCCAGTCGTTCTCTCGCCGGTCCTGTGGATCTTGCGGCGAGGCTCTACACCGACAGGGTCTTTTCCGAACCTGCAAGACTGCTGGCGCGCCTGCATGCCGCAAGCGGCGCGGCGACCTTTCGCTATCGCTTCGCTTATGTGCCCGAGGCGCGTCGCGGCAATCCCGGGGCTGGCCACGGGCGCGAGTTGCAGTTCATCTTCGGCGCGGAAGGCGTGCCCGGAGCGGGGATATTCTCGCGGGCCGATCGCGAGGTCGCCAGCCGTGTGCGGTCCTATTGGATCAACTTCGCCAGGAACGGCAATCCCAACGGTTCCGGTCTGCCGCATTGGGAGCAAGCCGCAGGCCGTGATCGCCTGTTGCTGATCACGAACGATCGTATCGCGACCGGCGACGATCCCTCGGCGGACCGTCTCGACCGGCTCGCGCGCTAGCTGCCGCGGCCCGTTTACCTCTCCCGCTTGCGGAAGAGGTCGCGCCGAAGGCGCGGGTGAGGGCTGTCTCCTCTTGGGGATGCCCCATTGTGGAAACACCCTCTCCCCAACCCTCTCCCGCAAGCGGGAGAGGGAGCACACCTCCGCCTGGCTATCAAACCTGATCTTGAGAGCGACAGAATGGAGTGAGCCTTAAGCCGCCAGCTCGACGCGGGGCGCCGGCGTCAGCCGGCCTTCCTCCAGATAGTCCATCGCGCCGTCCTTCTCGACGGCGTAGAACTGCTGGCCGTCCCGCGACTTGAAGGCGGCGCGAACGATGCCGCGTCGGCCCTTGTCACTGTTGACGACGTCCCCCAGCGCAAACTTCTTCATCTCACGTCTCGCTTGTCTTCAGGCCGACTGCTTGGGCCACACCGGGGATTGTGGGCGGCAAATCGTTAACGACTTGCTAACCATGCCGGTTTGCCTATGCTCGCGGCCGTCGCGCGGGCGCTGGCACGCGCATCTTTCCCGACGAGACAATCCGATGACGCGATTACCGACCCTCTTCCTGTCGCATGGCGGCGGCCCGTGGCCATTCATGGAGGATCGGCGGGTGCAATACGCCAGGACCGCCGAGGAGTTCGGCCGGTTGCCTCAGCTGCTTCCCGAGAGGCCGAAGGCGGTGCTCGTCATCACCGGCCATTGGGAAGCCGACGCCTTCACCGTCTCGACCTCGGCGCAGCCGCCGATGGTGTACGACTATTACGGTTTCCCCGAGCACACCTATCACCTCAAATATCCGGCGCCGGGCATGCCAGCGCTCGCAGCGAAGGTGAAGGCGCTGCTTGCGGGCGCGGGCGTCGATTGCCGGGAAGATCCGAACCAGGGTTTCGATCACGGCACCTTCGTGCCGCTCGGCCTGATGTATCCGAACGCCGACATGCCGGTCGTGCTGCTGTCGCTGAAGTCTGCTTACGACGCGGCAGAGCACATCAAGGTCGGCGAAGCCATCGCCGCGCTCCGCGATGAAGGCATCCTGATCGTCGGCAGCGGGCTGACCTATCATAACATGCGTGGCTTCAACCGGCCGGAGTCGAAGCCGGTCTCATATGATTTCGAGGCCTATCTGAACGAGGCGATCAGTAATCCCGATCCCGCCCGCCGCAACGCGATGCTGGTCGATTGGGAGAATGCGCCCAGCGCGCGCCTGGCGCATCCGCGCGAGGACCATCTGCTGCCGCTGATGGTGGCCGCCGGCGCCGCCGGCCGCGATATCGGCAAGCGCGTCTTCGTCGACGAGGTCGCGAGCGTGGCGATGGCGTCGTATGTGTTTGGATGATTGATTGATTCTTCCTTCTCCCCTTGTGGGAGAAGGTGGCGCGAAGCGCCGGATGAGGGGTATCTCTCCTCGAGTCCAACTCTCATATGAATTTGCGGAGAGATACCCCTCACCCGTCTCGCCGCTACGCGGCGAGCCACCCTCTCCCACAAGGGGAGAGGGAATCTCACCCATATCTCAACTTCATCACCAGGATACATCCTGCGAGCACGATCGTGATGGCATTGGCGGCGACCAGCGGCGCATCGCCCGAGAGCAGGCCGTAGATCAGCCACAGCGCGAGGCCCAGCACCATCACCAGGAACATGCCGAGCGAGATGTCACCGGTAGAGCGGGTCTTCCACACCTTGATGGCTTGCGGCGCGTAGGCCACGGTGGTGCAGGTCGCGGCGGCAAAGCCGATCAGCTTGATCACGAACGGGTCCATGCCGGCTCTATAGCATGGATTCGACGATGGTCATGCCTCAGGCCCGCTCCGCCATCAGGCTGCGATACAGCGCGGCATAATCGCCGGCGCGGTTGCGCCAGGAGACGTCGGTGGCGAGGCCGCTCAGTTGCAGCCGTCGCCAGGCCGCTTTGTTATGGAAGGCCGTGTTGGCCTTGCGCAGCGTCCATGCGAGGGCACCGGCGGTCACGGGTGCGAACTTGAAGCCGGTGGCATCGCGCCCGGCTTCGCCGATGTCGACGATGGTGTCTTCCAGCCCACCGACGCGCGAGACGATCGGCACGGCGCCATAGCGCAGCGCGCAGAGCTGGGTCAGGCCGCACGGCTCGAACCGCGATGGCACGATCAGCGCGTCGGAGCCGGCCTGGAGCAGATGGGCGAGAATCTCGTCATAGCCGATCACGACACCGATGCGGCCGGGATTGGCGCGGGCTGCGGCTTGATAGCCGTCCTGGAGATCGCGGTCGCCGCTGCCGAGCAAGGCAAGCTGCATGCCTTGCTCGAGGATCGTCGGGATGGCCTCCAGCAGCAGATCGAGCCCCTTCTGCCAGGACAGCCGGCTGATGACACCGAGCAGCGGCGCCTCGTCGGAGGAATCGAGATTGAACTGCTGTTGCAGCACCGCCTTGTTCGCGGCCCGGAAGGTGAGGTCTTCGGCGCCGTAGCGGTAGGCGATGTGCGGATCTCCTTGCGGATTCCACACCGAGATGTCGATGCCGTTGAGGATGCCGCTCAGCACGTTGGCGCGAGCGCGCAACAGGCCGCCGAACCCCATGCCGCCTTCGTCGCTCTGGATTTCCTGCGCGTAGGTCGGCGACACCGTGGTGATGCGATCGGCGAATTGCAGGCCGGCCTTCAGGAAGCTGATGCCGCCGAAATATTCGATCTCGTTGACGTTCAACGCATGCCAGGGCAGGCCGATTGCACCGATCAACTCGGGAGCGAACTTGCCCTGATAGGCCATGTTGTGGATGGTCATCACGGTGCCGGGGCGCGGGCGATTGTCATAGTGCAGATAGGCCGGCGCGAGCCCGGCCTGCCAGTCATGGGCATGCACGATCTCGGGCACGAAGGCGGGGACGAGACCGTGGCCGATATCGGCGGCGATGCGCGACAGCGCCGCGAAACGCACGCCATTGTCCGGCCAGTCAACACCTTCTGTGGTGACGTAAGGGTTGCCCGGCCGCGCGTAGAGATGCGGCACGTCGAGCACGAACAGGTCGAGCCCGTCACGGGAGCCTGCGAGCAACCGGCCCGGCCCGCCGAAATAATCCGGCCAGCTCCGGATCTCCTCTGCGTCCGATACCAGCCGCATCACATCGGGATAGCCTGGCATCAACGTGCGCATCTCGACGCCATGCGCCTTCAGTGCGATCGGCAGCGCGCCAGCGACGTCCGCGAGGCCGCCGGTCTTGATGATGGGATAGACTTCGGAGGCGACCGCGAGGACGCGAACAGGCGTCATTTATTGAGCCCGTCGATCATCGGCTGGGTGATCAGCGAGATTCCCTGCTCGCTGGTGCGGAAACGCTTGGCGTCCAACGCGGGATCCTCGCCGACGACGAGCCCTTCCGGAATCTCGACACCGCGATCGATCACGACGTTCTTCAATCGCGCGCCGCGTCCGACATTCACATATGGCATGATCACGGCGTTCTCGACATTGGCATAGGAGTTGATGCGCACGCCGGTGAATAGCAACGAACGGCGCAGCGATGCGCCGGAGATGATGCAGCCACCCGAGACCAGCGAGCTCACCGCCTGGCCGCGCCGGCTTTCCTCGTCATGGACGAATTTGGCTGGCGGTGTGATTTCCGAATAGGACCAGATCGGCCAGGCGCGGTCGAACAGATCGAGTTCCGGCACCACGTCGGTGAGGTCGATGTTGGCGGACCAGTAGGCGTCGACGGTGCCGACGTCACGCCAATAGGCGGTGTTGTTGCGGCTGGAGCGGACGCAGGAGGTCGAGAACTGGTGGGCGATGGCGCGGCCGTTCTTGACGAGGTAGGGAATGATGTCCTTGCCGAAATCGTGGTTCGAGTTCGGGTCCTCGGCGTCGCGCTTGAGCTCTTCGAACAGAAACTTCGCGTCGAAGACGTAGATGCCCATGCTGGCGAGCGAGACGTCCGGCTTGCCCGGCATCGGCGGCGGATCCTTCGGCTTCTCCAGGAACTCCTTGATCCAGCCGTTTTCGTCGATATGCATGATGCCGAAGCCCGAGGATTCCGCCCGCGGCATCTCCAGGCAACCGACGGTGACGTCGGCGCCGCTCTCGACGTGCTGGCGCAGCATCACCTCGTAATCCATTTTGTAGATATGGTCGCCGGCCAGCACGACGATGAAGCGGCAGGCGTGGGATTCGATGATGTCGATGTTCTGGTAAACCGCATCCGCCGTGCCGACATACCACATGTTCTCTGAGACGCGCTGGCTCGCAGGGAGGATGTCGAAACTCTCGTTGCGCTCCGGGCGGAAAAAGTTCCAGCCCATCTGAAGATGCCGGATCAGGCTGTGCGCCTTGTACTGTGTCGCGACCGCGATACGGCGGATGCCGGAGTTCACCGCATTGGACAACGCGAAATCGATGATGCGGGACTTGCCGCCGAAATAGACGGCCGGCTTGGCGCGACGGTCGGTCAGCTCCAGGAGCCGGCTGCCACGTCCGCCGGCCAGGACGAAGGCCAGCGCCTGACGGGCAAGCGGCTCGGGTCTCGCGGCACTCATGTCATCCTCCCACACGCCCGGCGCAAGGCCGAGGCTATTCGTCGCGAGAAACCTCGCTCCCTTGGAACCGATAGTAGCGGTACGCATAGTCAATCGTGAAGTAGGTTGTTGGTTGCGAAGGCGGGAAGCTTAATGCTTTGCGCTGACCGCGGGTCTCCGGCATCGCGCCGGCGTCACGTCGGGCAGAGCAGGCCGCGTTGGTCCGCCCCGCATGTCGGCAGCCGCTTCGCAGCAGCATGAACGGGACTTGTGCGCCGCACGCAGATCCGGGCTTTAAAATCCGGGCTTTGACTTGGCGCAAAGATGCCCGATCATGCGGCTGCGATCCTTTTCCAAGCGAAACGTCAGACAGGGAGCAAGTCGATGAGGATCTGGAAAACGGCAATTGCCTGTTCGGTCGCCGGCGTGGTCATCGCCGGCCAAATTCAGCAGGCGGCGGCGGCCCCGCTGCCGACCAACGTCGCGACCATGAAAGCCGCGGTCGGTGACGATTTCGCGCAAGTGCATTGGCGCGGTCGTGGCTGGGGAATTGGCGCAGGTGGCCTCCTCGCCGGTGCGATCATCGGCGGCGCCATCGCCAGCGGCGCGCCTTACGGCTACGGCTATTACGGCGGCGGTCCGTATTACGGCGGCTATGGATATCCGGGACCGGGCTATGGCTACGGTTATGCCCCGGCCTATTACGGCGGCTATGGATACGCACCGGCCTATCCGCGCTATTACCGGCCCTATCGTCCGGCCTACGGCTATGGCTACGGCTATTACCGGCCGTACCGGGTCTATCACCGCCACTATTACCGCCGATATTGGTGAGCTCCGGCTCGAGCGTGTGCGCAAACGATTAGCGTTTGCGCGCACCGACGCGCGACGTGGTGGCGTGCCGGAGAGGCTGCGCGAGACGTAGAAGCGTGTTTGCTGCACTTTCCCGAAAGTAACAATGTGTGATGGTCTGCCGGGCATTGCGTGCCAGTGGACAGGGAACTCAATGGAATGAAGCGACGTTTGCAGCGCCGGGCAGGGCAATCGGGAGCGATGCCGTGCGAGCGCAAACGACGCTATTCTTTTCAATGGCCTGTTTTTCTTTTTCTGCCTTTTCCGTCGCCCATGCCGAAAGCGGGCTGGCTTCCTATTACGGCTACGGAAAGGCCGGCAAGGGCGAGCTGACCTGTGCGCACCGGACCCGCCCGTTCGGCAGCGTGCTCAAGGTGTCCTATAGCGGCCGCACGATCCAGTGCCGCGTCAACGATCGCGGGCCCTTCATCCGTGGCCGTATCGTCGATCTCTCGGTGCCGGCCGCCCGCGCGCTCGGCATGATGAGCGCCGGCGTGGTGCGAGTCTCCGTGGAATAGGCCGGCCCGCGCGCTATAGTGCCGCCAAAAGCAAAGGGCGCGCTATGGCAAACATCAGGGTCGGACTCGTCGGCTGCGGCTTCGTGTCGGAGCTGCATATGTATGCGTTCCGGCGCGTCTATGGCGTGGACGTCGAAGTCGCCGCGGTCGCCGCACGCGGCGACCAAGTCGTTGAATTCGCCGGCCGCCACGATATCCCGCGGGTCTATCGCAGCTTTTCTGATCTGATCGCCGATGCCGATATCGACGTCATCGACATCTGCACCCCACCCAATCTTCATGCGGAAATGATCGTCGCTGCGATGCAGGCCGGCAAGCACGTGATCTGCGAAAAGCCGTTCGCCGGCTATTTCGGCCGTGACGGGGATCCGCAGCCGATCGGCAGGCAGGTGCCGAAGGCGCTCATGTATCAGCGCGTGATCGAGGAGATGGACAAGACGTGCGCCGCGATCGAGCGCACCGGAAAACTCTTCATGTATGCCGAGGACTGGATCTACGCGCCCGCGGTGACCAAGACCGCGGAGATCATCAGGGCGACCAGGGACAAGATCCTGTTCATGAAGGGCGAGGAGAGCCATTCCGGCTCGCACGCGGCCCACGCCGCTCAATGGGCGATGACCGGCGGCGGCTCGCTGATCCGCATGGGCTGCCATCCGCTTTCGGCCGTGCTGTATCTGAAGCAGGTGGAGGCGAAGGCGCGCGGCGAGAGCATCCGTGTCGCCAGCGTCACCGGCGATGTCGGCAACGTCACAGCCGGCCTCAAGCCGGAGGAGCGCGGCTACATCAAGGCCAACCCGCTCGACGTCGAGGATTGGGGCACGCTCACCGTCACCTTCTCCGACGGCACCAAGGCCACCGTGTTCTCCGGCGACATGATCATGGGCGGCGTGCGCAATCTGGTCGAAACCTATACGTCCGGCGGCTCGCTGTTCGCCAACATCACGCCGAACAATCATCTGATGAGCTACCAGACCTCCGAGGAGAAGCTCGCCTCCGTCTACATCACCGAAAAGGTCGACCGCAAGACCGGCTGGCAATATGTCTGCCTGGAGGAGGAATGGACGCGCGGCTATTTGCAGGAGATCCAGGACTTCATGGAATGCGTCGCCACGGGCCGGCAGCCGCTGTCTGGTCTCGCGCTCGCTTATGAGACGATCAAGGTGAACTATGCGGGCTACTGGGCGGCGGAAGAGGGACGCAGGGTGGTGTTGTAGGGCGATGAATTGGCCAAAATGCACGACGCGAACCCTTCTCCCCTTGTGGGAGAAGGTGGCGCGAAGCGCCGGATGAGGGGTGTGTCTCCGCGAATTCAATCGTGAGAGAAGCGCCCGCGGAGACATACCCCTCATCCGTCTCGCCGCTACGCGGCGAGCCACCCTCTCCCACAAGGGGCAAGGGTGCACCGCCAGCGCAGCGAGTAAGCTACGCGCCGTATGTGGATCCCTTCGGCAGCGGAAACACCGGGTCCCGCGTTTTGATGTTGGTCGGCCACACCACCGAGATGTGCTCGCCCGCGTTCTGCATCACCACCGGCGTCGAGCGTTCGTTCTGGCCGGACAGCGGCGTGCCCGGCGGAAAGAATTTCACGCCGTAGCCCTGGATGGTGCCGCCGGCGGGGATGTCGACGTCGAGCGCGGCCTTGCGGATGGCCTCCGGCTCGAAGCTGCCGTATTTCTCCCTGGCCACCGGCAGCACGTTGTTGAGCAGCACCCAGGTCTGGTTGAAGCCCATCGAGCAATGCGGCGGCACGTCGGTGGCGCCGGTCTTGGTCTGGTAGCGCGAGACCATGGTCTTGATCAGCTCGCCCATGCCCGGCGCGAGCTTGGCGGGATCGAGCAACTGCGCCGGCACCGGATCGATGTTGCAGAAATTGTCGATGTCGGGACCGAACGTCGCGCGCAGCTTGTCGAGCTGGCTGTAGCCGGCGCCGGCCCCGAACAGCATCTTGAAGCGCAACCCGCTCTCGCGGGCCTGACGCAGGAACAGGGTGATGTCGGGATTGTAGCCGGCGTGCGAGATCACGTCGGCCTTGGCGCGCTTGATTTTCGTCACCAGAACCGACAGGTCGGGCGCGGACGCCGAATAGCCCTCGCGCAGCACCACCTGGATGCCGGCCTGCTTGGCATAGGCCTCGTCGGCCGCGGCGACGCCGACGCCATAGGGGCCGTCTTCGTGGATCAGCGCGACCTTGACGTCCTTCGCGTCCATGCCGAGCTTGCCTTGCGCATGCTCGGTGATGAAGCCGGCAAAGGCCTGGCCGTATTGATCGGAATGGATCTGCGCGCGGAAGACGTATTGCAGGTTCTTGTCCTTGAACACGGCGGTCGAGACCGCGGTCGTGATCCAGAGGATCTTCTTCTGCTGCTCGACCTTCGCCGCCATCGGCACTGCATGCGCGCTGGAATAGACGCCGTTGATGATGTCGATCTTTTCCTGGCTGATCAGCCGCTCGGCTTCGTTGATCGCGACGTCGGCCTTGCTCTGGGAGTCCGCGGCAACAGGCACGATCTTGGTCTTGCCGCCGATGCCGCCCTTCTCGTTGACGAGGTCGATGGCGATCTGCGCGCCGACCGAGGAGGCGACCGAGCCGCCGGCGGCGAAGGGGCCGGTGAGGTCGTAGATCAGCCCGATGCGCAAATTCTCGGCCTGCGCCTGGGCCCTGGTCCAATCGAGGCTGAGTGTGGCGGCGGCAGCCGCCGTACCCTTCAGCAGCTGCCTGCGTGAAGTTGGCATCCTATCCTCCCTCAAAACCGTCTTGTGACTGGTTGTTATTTTTTTGCGAAGTATGGGGAGCGGGACAGCGGAAAGTCAACATCGCGAAAGTCGGGTGCGCCGTAGAACGCAATTGCGAAATGATAATGAGGCCCGGCGAGATCGTGCGTTACTGCGACAAGCGCCGCGCCAGATAAGGCGCCGTCTTGCCGCCGGCCTTCTCGCCGGCCCTTGCGACCTGATCCGGTGTCCCCGATGCGACGATGCGGCCCCCCTCGGCGCCGGCGCCGGGGCCGAGATCGATGATCCAGTCGCTGTGCGCGACGACGTCCATGTCGTGCTCGACCACGACCACGCTGTTGCCGGCATCGACGATCCGATCGAGCTGGGCGATCAGCCGCTCGACGTCGCGGGGGTGCAGGCCGGTGGTGGGCTCGTCAAGCACATAGAGCGTGTGGCCGCGTTGCGGTCGCATCAGCTCCGTCGCCAGCTTGATGCGCTGGGCCTCGCCGCCGGACAGTTCGGTCGCGGACTGGCCGAGGCGGATATAGCCGAGACCGACTTCGCGGACCACCGACAGCGACCGGCTGAGCGAAGCATCGCCCTCGAAGAACGCGAAGGCCTCGTCGACGCGCATCGCCAGCACATCGGCGATGGATTTTCCGCAGATCTTCACCTCGAGCGTCTTGTCGTTGTAGCGCGCGCCCTTGCAGGTCGGGCAGGGCGCGTAGACGCTCGGCAGGAACAGCAGCTCGACGCAGACGAAGCCTTCTCCCTCGCAGGTCGCGCATCGCCCTTTCGCAACATTGAACGAGAAGCGTCCGGCATCGTAACGGCGGGACTTTGCCTGCGGTGTTGCCGCGAACAGCTTCCGCACATGATCGAACAGGCCGGTATAGGTCGCAAGGTTGGATCGTGGCGTGCGGCCGATCGGCTTCTGATCGACGACGACGAGACGATTGATCCGGTCGAGTCCGGCAACGATTCTGCCGCCGAGCGTCTCGACCGTCGGGGCGAGGCTGTCGTCGTCCGTATCGGTGGCGAGCGTATGGCCGAGATGTTCGGCCACGGTATCGACGAGGAATTGGCTGATCAGGCTCGACTTGCCGGACCCCGACACGCCGGTGATGCCGGCGATGACACCGAGTGGAATGTCGACGTCGAGGCCGCGCAGATTGTTGCGGGTCACGCCCCGGAGCTTCAGATGTCCCTTCGGCTCGCGGCGGACCGCCGGCAGTTTCTTGCGCGGACCTGCGAGGTAATGCGCGGTGCGCGATTGCTCGATGTCGCCGAGCCCTTCCGGCGGGCCGCTGTAGAGGATGAGCCCGCCACCCTCGCCGGCATCGGGGCCGACATCCACCAGCCAGTCGGCATGCCTGATCACCTCGATCTCGTGCTCGACCACGAAGATCGAATTGCCGGCGCCTTTCAGCCGGTCCAGCGCCCGCAGCAGCGCCTCGGTGTCGGCGGGATGCAGGCCAGCGGAAGGCTCGTCGAGCACGTACACCACGCTGAACAGGTTGGAGCGGACCTGCGTCGCCAGACGCAGCCGCTGCAATTCGCCCGGCGACAGCGTCGGCGTGCTGCGCTCGCAGGCGAGATAGCCGAGGCCAAGGTCGAGCAGCACGGTGAGCCGCGCCGACAGATCCTCGCAGATGCGCCGGGCGACGACGGCCTTCTCGGACTTGTCCGTCGACGCCTTTGCAAACGGCCTGATCAGCTCGTGCAGCTGCTTGAGCGGCAGATGCGACATTCCGGCGATGTCGAGCCCGGCGAACTTCACCTTGAGCGCCTCGGGCTTGAGCCTTGTGCCGTGGCAGGTCGGGCAGTCCCGGATGATCATGAATTGCGCGACGCGGCGCTTCATCATCGCGCTCTCGGACTTGGCGTAGGTCTGCATCACGTAGCGCTTGGCGCCGGTGAAGGTGCCCTGATAGCTCGGCTCCTCCTTCCGGCGCAGGGCGCGCTTGACCTCGGCAGCGTCATAGCCGGCATAAACGGGTACGGTCGGCTGCTCATCCGTGAACAGGATCCAGTCGCGGTCCTTCTTGGGCAGCTCCCGCCAGGGCTTGTCGACGTCGTAGCCGAGCGTCGTCAGGATGTCCCGCAGGTTCTGTCCCTGCCAGGCGCTCGGCCAGGCCGCGACGGCCCGCTCGCGGATCGTTTTGGTGTCGTCGGGCACCATCGATTTCTCGGTGACGTCGAGCATCCTGCCGATGCCGTGGCAGGTCGGGCACGCCCCCTCCGGCGTGTTCGGCGAGAACGACTCCGCATAGAGCATCGGCTGTCCGCGCGGGTAATCGCCGGCGCGCGAATAGAGCATCCTCAGCAGGTTCGAGATGGTGGTCACGCTGCCGACCGACGACCGCGTCGTCGGCGAGCCGCGCTGCTGCTGGAGCGCGACGGCGGGCGGCAGGCCCTCGATGTCGTCGACCTCGGGGATCTGCATCTGGTGGAACAGCCGCCGCGCGTAGGGCGACACCGATTCCAGATAGCGCCGCTGCGCCTCGGCGTAGATCGTCCCGAAGGCGAGCGAGGATTTCCCGGAGCCCGACACGCCCGTGAACACGACGAGGGCATTGCGCGGAATCTTGACGTCGACGTTCCTGAGATTGTGCTCGCGCGCCCCGCGCACCCGCACGAAGCCGTCGTCCTGCCTCAGGCTGTCGGGCTGTCCTGGTCGATCGTCCATCTCGCGCCTCCGCCCCCACATCGGGGGTTAACGGCAAGATCGCAGGATGGGTCCTCTGATGCCAGCGCCGGTTACAAAGCGAAGGCCCGCCGCGGTGTTGGCGGCGGGCCTTGCCTTGGGTATGGGCTCCCGGCCGTCCGGCGCCGGCCAGCTATTGCGACAGCTTCACGAAGTTCGGAAACTTCAGCTTGCCCTCCGCGATCTTCTCCGGCCAGACCACGACCTGCTTGGAATCCTGCCACTGGAAGACGAGGCCGGTCACGGTGCCGGGTCCGGATTTGATGCCGTGGGTGAATTCGTCGTTCTTGCCGTAGAACTGGATCTTGCCGATCGTGCCCTCGTAATCGGTTTTCTCGAGTTCGGTGACCATCTTGTCGGGATCGGTCGAGCCGGCGCGCTTGATCGCGTCGGTGATCATGTAGACCTCGTCATAAGCGGTATAGCCGGTGTAGGCCGGGGGGCTGCCGAACTTCGCCTTGAACGCCGCCGCGAACGGCTTCGTCTTCGAGGTCACCGCGACGTCCGGCGTCGCCACCGCCAGGGAGGGAACGCCGTCGGCGGCGCCATTGGTATCCTTCCAGAAGGTCGGGCTCAGCGCCTGCGCGCTGATGCCGAACATCGGGATCGGCACCTGCTGGTTCTTCCACTGCACGGTCGGCTGGACCCCGACATGCGAGATGCCGGTGACGATCACGTCCGGCTTCTTGCTCTCGATGTTGTTGAAGATCGGCGTGAAGTCGGTGGTGTCGGGGGAGAAGCGCACGTGTTCGACGACCTTCAGCCCCGCCTTCGGCAGGCAGGCCTCGTAGCCGACGTCCAGCGGCTTGGTCCAGGCGGCGTCCTCGCTCATGATCGCGACCGTCTTGAACTTGAGCTTGTCGACCAGCAATTCCTTGGCGGCGTCGCAGACGATCTGAGCCTGGGCTGCAGAAGTCAAATAGCCGTGGAAGGTGTACTTGTTCTTCTCGTAGTCGTTGTGGATCGCCTTGGTGATTTCGTTCGACGCGGCGCCCGGCGTGATCAGCGGCATCTTCAGCCGCGCCGCCCAGGGCTCCAGAGCCAGCACGACCTCGGAGATGTAGCTTGCGATCACCGCCGACACCTTGTCCTCGCTCACCGCGCGCTGGAAGGCGCGCACCGAATCGGCCGAGGAGCTCTTGTTGTCATAGGTGACGATCTCGACCTTGCGGCCGAGGATGCCTCCCTTGGCGTTGATCTCGTCGGCCGCGATCTGCGCCCCGCCCGGCGTCGCCGCGCCGGCGATCGACTGCACTTCCGCGATGACGCCGATCTTGATCGGATCGTTCGATTGCGCATAGGCGGGCGCGGCAAGGCAAAGTGCCAGCGCGGACGCGAGGAAGCTGCTGCTCGGAAAAGATGGTCGCATGGTCGTCTCCCTTTCTATGCTTCTTGTTGATATCGCGGACTTACAGAAAATCGGCGCCGGCCTCGCTTGCGAAGCGGCCGGGGTCGCCCTCCCAGACGATCCGCGCGTGCTCGAGCACGTAGACACGGTCGGCATGCGGCAGCGCGAAGGTGACGTTCTGCTCGCCGAGCAGCACGGTGATCGACGTGGTCTGCCGCAGCTTCGTCAGCGCCTTGGACAATTGCTCGAGGATGACGGGGGCAAGGCCCAGCGTCGGCTCGTCCAGGATCAGGATCTGCGGCTGCATCATCAGCGCACGGCCGATCGCCAGCATCTGCTGCTCGCCGCCGGAAAGCGTCTGTGCCATCTGGCCCTGGCGCTCCTTCAGGATCGGAAACAGCTCGAACAGCCAGGCAAGCTGGGTGGCGCGCTGGTCATCGGCGAGATGCTGCCCGCCGAGATCCAGATTCTCCCGCACGCTCATCTCGCCGAACAGTTCGCGCGATTCCGGGCACTGCACGAGGCCGCTGCGGGCGATTTTCGCCGGGCTGGTGCCGCGCAGCTTCTCTCCGCCGCGCACGATCTCGCCGTTGTAGGGCAGGAAGCCGGAGATGGTGTTGAACAGCGTGGTCTTGCCGGCGCCGTTGAGGCCTACGATCGAGACGAATTCGCCCTCGTGAACATGGATCGAGACGCTCTCCAGCGCCTGCGCCTTGCCATAGAACACGCTCACATTTTCGACCTGGAGCAGCGGTACCTTGTCCTTGAAGCTGGTCTCCGGCCGGGCATGGGTCTCGATGGCGCCGCCGAGATAGACCCGGCGGACGGTCTCGTTCTTCATGACGTCTTCGGCCTTGCCGGTGACGATCTCCTCGCCGAGATACATCGCGAGCACCCGGTCGACGAGTGCTGCGACGCTCTTGACGTTGTGATCGACCAGCATCACCGCGCGGCCCTCGTCGCGGAAGCTGCGGATCAGATCGGAGAAGATATCGACCTCGGCGCGCGTCAGTCCGGCGAACGGCTCGTCCACCAGCACGACCTTGGGATCGCGTGCGATCGCCTTCGCAAGCTCGAGCCGGCGCAAATCCGCGAAAGGAAGCGTCGGCGGGCGGCGGTGCATCACGTCGCCGAGCCCGACTCGCTCGGCGATCCATTTGGCGCGCTCGACCAGGGCCTTGTCGGGAAACAGCATCAACAGGCTGTCCGGCAGCAGCGCGACCAGAATGTTCTCCAGCACCGTCTGCCGGTTCAGCGGGCGCGAGTGCTGGAACACCATGCCAAAGCCCTTGCGCGCGATCTTGTGCGCAGGCAGGCCGGCGACGTTTTCGCCCTCGAAGATCACCTCGCCCGCGGTCGGGCGCTCGATCCCCATCACGCTCTTCATCGCGGTCGATTTGCCCGAGCCGTTGGGTCCGATCAGGCCGAAGATCTCACCGCTGTTGACCTCGAAGCCGAGGTTCTTCACCGCGGTCAGGCCACCGAAGCGCTTGGTCAGTCCGCGGACTTCGAGCACGGCACGGTTTGAAAGCCTCATATCCATCACGAACGAGCCTCGCGCGAGAGGGCCGCCCCGAGGAAGCCGCCGGGGAAGAACAGCACGACAAGGAGAGCCACGGCCGAGACGATGAAGGTCGCGAGCTCGCCGGTCGGTCGCAGGAACTCACCGGCGACGATCAGGAAGATCGCCCCCAGTGCCGCGCCGAGCACCGTGCGACGGCCGCCGAGCACGGCCGAGACGATCACGTTGACGCCGACCGCGACGTCGACGACGGTGCCGACCGAGGCGGTGCCGAAATAGAACACCAGCAGCGCGCCCGATAGGCCAGAGAAGAACGCAGAGACGACGAAGGCGGCGAGCTTGTGCTTGACGATGTTGAAGCCGAGCGCGCCGGCCTGCACCGGGTCCTGGCCGCTCGCCTGCAGCACGAGGCCGATCGGCGATTGCGACAAGCCATAGAGGATGGCCGCCGAGATCGTCATGAAGCCGAGCGCGATCCAGTAGTTCGTGCCGGCATCGATGCTGATGACATCAGGGATGGTGAGCCCGATCTCGCCGCCGGTGAGATCGGCGAACACGACGATGAAGTTCTGCAGCATCAGCACCGCGACCAGCGTGGTCAGGCCGAAATAGGGCCCGCGCACGCGCAGCGCCGGCAGCGCCAGCACGAGGCCGGCGATGACGGAGGCAGAGGCGCCCAGCACGATGCAGAGATAGACCGACCAGCCGAACTGGGCATTGAGGATGCCGGCGGTGTAGGCGCCGACACCGATCAGGAAGGTCGGGCCGAAATTCACTTCGCCTGCGAAGCCGAACAACAGGTCCCAGGCCATCGCGAACACGCCGAAATAGAAGGCGACGGTCAACAGCCCGAGCACGTAGCCGGAGACGTAGAGCGGCAGCGTTGACGCAATGACGACCAGCGCGAGCGAGATGAAGAACAGGCGCGAGGTGAAGAAGTTCGACATCTCAGCGCCTCCCCAGCAGGCCCTGGGGCCGGATGTACATCACGAATACGAGCAGCAGCAGCGCCGGGATGGTGCGATAGGCCGGCGAGACGAGGTAGGCCGTCAGCGTTTCGAGATAGCCGACCACGAAAGCGGCGATCAGCGAGCCGGAGACGCTGCCGAGGCCGCCGAGCACGACGATCGAGAACGCGCTCGCGGTCAGCGGGCCGACACTGTAGGAGCTGACGCCGAGGAACATGCCGAGCAGAACGCCGGCGATGCCGGCGAGGATGCCGTAGATCGCCCACACCACGATGTAGATGTTGGTCAGTTCCAGCCCCAGCAGCGTGACGCCGCGCGGGTTCATCGAGGCCGCCAGCACCGCCTTGCCGGTGCGGGTGCGATTCACCAGCAGCCACAGCAGCGCGATGACGAGGCAGCACACGATCGCCGTGAAGATCTCGTTCTTCGGCGTGCGCACGCCGAGGATCTCGACGACGCCCTCGACGATCGGCAACACGGTTTTGGCGTTGTTGGTGAAGAAATAGGCGATCAGCTCCTGGATCATGATGCCCCAGAGCAGGGTCCCGGTGAGGACGAAGATCTCCTTCTCCTCGTTGGGAATGCGGCGCGAATCCTGGATCGGCTTCACCACCGCGAAATAGGTGGCGAACGCGGTGAGGAGGGCGACACCGACGCCGATCAGCGCGCCGGCATAGGTGCCGACATTGAGCACGCTGGCTGCGGCCCAGGCCGCCACTGCGGCCGCGACCATGATGGCGCCGTGGGAGAGATTGAGCACGCCCGATACGCCGAAGATCAGGGTGAAGCCGGTGGCGCCGAGCGCATAGAGAGCACTGATGGCAAAGCCATCGATCAGGATCTGGAAGACTCGCATTGATGATTGGCCGCGTGGCAGCTGGCTGCCGCTATGAGGAATGGTGCTGCGGGGGGCGCCGCGAGTGGAAAGCTCCCGGGACGCGGTCCCGGGAGCACGTCCTGCGGGCTAGTTGCTGAGCTTGACGAAGCTCGGGAACTTGATGTCGACCTTCGCGACGTCCTTCGGCCAGACCGCGCTCTGCTTGCCGTCCTGCCATTGCAGCATCAGGCCGGTGATCAGGCCCTTGCCGTACTTGATCGAGTGGGTGAAGGGATCGTCCTTGCCGTAGAAC
Organism: Bradyrhizobium amphicarpaeae; assembly: GCF_002266435.3. Lineage (NCBI taxonomy): Bacteria > Pseudomonadati > Pseudomonadota > Alphaproteobacteria > Hyphomicrobiales > Nitrobacteraceae > Bradyrhizobium > Bradyrhizobium amphicarpaeae. The sequence continues at coordinate 5,514,306 of NZ_CP029426.2, read as the reverse complement.
TGGACGCGGCCGATGGTGCCTTCCCAGTCGGTTTTTTCCAGCGCGTCGACCAGCTTGTCGGCGTCGGTCGAGCCGGCACGCTTCACGGCATCGGCGATGTAATAGACCTCGTCATAGGCGGTGTAGCCCGCATAGGACGGATAGTTGCCGAACTTCTTCTTGAAGTTTTCCGCGAACGGGACCGACTTCGGCGTCACTGCGACGCCGGGACCGGAGACGCCCTGATAGAGCACGCCTTCGGCGGCTTGGTTGGTGTCCTTGCCGAACGTTTCGTTGGTCGCCTGCGAGGAGATACCGAACATCGGAATCGGCACCTGCTGGTTCTTCCACTGCACCGTCGGCTGCACGCCGACATGGGAAATGCCGGTGATGATCACGTCGGGCTTGGAGCCCTCGATCTTGTTGAAGATCGGCGTGAAGTCGGTGGTATCAGGCGAGAAGCGGATGTGATCGAGCACCTTCAACCCGATCTTGGGCAAGCACTCCTCGTAACCGACGTCGAGCGGCTTGGTCCAGGCGGCGTCCTCGCTCATGATGACCGCCGACTTCATGTGCATCTTGTCGACCAGCAGGTCCTTTGCGGCGTCGCAGACGGAGAGCGCCAGCGCGGCCGAGGTCAGATAGCCGTGAAACGTGTACTTGTTCTTGGCGTAATCGGCGTGGACGCTCTTGCTGATTTCGTTGGAGGCGGCGCCCGGCGTGACGAAGGGTGTCTTCAGCCGCGAGGCCCAGGGCTCCAGCGCCAGCACGACCTCGCTGATATAGCTTGCGATGACCGCGTTGACCTTGTCCTCGTTCACCGCACGCTGGAAGGCGCGCACTGAATCCGCAGACGAGGAGTGATTGTCGTAGGAGACGATCTCGATCTTGCGGCCGTCGACACCGCCGCTCGCATTGATTTCGTCGGCGGCGAGCTGCGCCGCCTGCGGAATGGACGCGCCGGCGATCGCCTGGGCTTCCGCAATCACGCCAAGCCGGATCGGATCGGCGGCAAAGGCAGCGCTGGATGCAGCCATCACCGCGCTTGTCGCGGCCGCACCGAGCGCCATTCGCAATGCAACAGAGAGTGCATTATTCATCTTGTTATCTCCCTTCGAACAGGCCTCTTGTGAGCCATTATGTCGCAACTATACCGGCGAGGGAGGTCTCGGCAAGTGAAACCGCGTTCATGATTGTGAGAGCGGGACTAAAGTCTACCGTCTGCGCAAATTGCGGGCAGGAGATGCTTCGACGGACGCGGGCATGCAGGTTACGTCGGTGGATATGCCCGGACTACAGGAACGCACGTTGTCTAGGGCCACTGCCGACGCGGCAGATCAAGTGGCGCGAGGCGAGCAGGATCGAACGGCGCGAGGTCGACGTGGCGCGTTGCCCCTTCGACGATCAGTTCCGCGAGAGCTTCGCCGGTTGCTGGGGCGTTGAGGATACCCCAGGAGCCATGGCCAGTCGCAACGTAGAGAGCTTCTTCCTGGGGCACGCGGCCAATGAGCGGCGCACCATCCGTCGTTACCGGACGATAGCATGCTTGTTTGGCGATGATCTTCTCCGGCCGGAACAGCGGCGAAAGCCGCTGCGACATTTCGAGCAGGGTGAGTCTGTCAAGCTTGCTGAACTCGGATTCCACCTCAGCCGGGTCCGTCGGGAAGGTGTCCAGGGCGGGACATGCGGTGACATAGGTGGAGCCGTCCGGGCGAGGGAAAATCTCGATGGGCCTGACTTTACCGTAAATTTCCATCTCGAGAAACAAGGCCTCTGCCGATACGTGGGGTCCTGTATCGTACAGGATGCTTGGGCTGCCTTGTGCATAGAGGGCAGGCAGACTCATCCATTTCGCGGCAAGCAGCGACCATGGACCCATGGCGATCACTACGGCGTCGGCCTCGATCACGTTGTCTTCCATGCCGACGCCCTTGACGGTGGCACAACCCGCATCGCGCACGATGCCCGTGACACAGCCAAGACGCAGCTCGGCGCCTTGCGCAATCGCGGCATTCATCATGGTCGACGTAAATTTCCCGGGATGAACGATGGCGGTCGTCTCGCTCGAGCCAATGCGCTGCGAGATGTCGATGCCATTACTGAGCCAGTCGAGTGCGGAGCGCATGGTTCGGCGCGGATCGCCATCGGGAATCACACGACCGCTATAGGCGCTCATCGGCCGGTAGCCACAATCAGCCGCAATCTCTCCGGCCAGTTGCGCGTGCAGGTCAAAGCTGCGCCGCGCCAATGCGTCGAGAGGCGTGCCTGCGCACCAGTCACGTGCCAGAAAGCCGCCGGCTTTGCCGGAGGCTGCGGCCGCCACGCCGGTCCGTTCGACGACGATGACATCGACACCGTGCCGGCAGAGGGAATAGGCGGTGCAGGCTCCGATGACGCCGCCTCCACAGATCACAACGCGCATGGTCCTTGCCCTCCAGCATGATCCGGAAAACGTATCGTGCAGTGGTCGTTCGGGAAAGGCTCGGACATCATCCGCGAACGAAATCGAGCGTGCGGGCTGAAGAAGGCAGAGAGCGCCGGCGGTTCGCGTCGGCGCCCTGCTTCATTGAGCTTCCGCTCAGCCGGGCCCTGCGCCCTGCGTCGCGGTGAACACCGCGTAGAGCGACTGGCTCGCGGCCATGAACAGGCGGTTGCGCTTGGGGCCGCCGAAGGTGATGTTGCCGCAGACTTCCGGCAGGCGGATGCGGCCGAGCAGCTTGCCCTCCGGTGACCACACCGTCACGCCGTTGTAGCCGACGGCGCGGCCGGCATTGCTGGAGGCCCAGACATTGCCGTTGACGTCGCAGCGCAGGCCGTCGGGCCCGCATTTGACGCCGTCGATCACGCAGTCGCTGAACTTCTTCACATTGGACAGCTTGTTGTCGGCGCCGACGTCGAACACGAAGATCTCGCCCTTGCCGCCCGCGCCGGTGTCGCCTGGACCTTTGCCGGTCGAGGCGACGTAGAGCTTCTTGTAATCAGGCGAGAAGCACAGCCCGTTCGGATCGGGCACCTGATCCTCGGTGACGACGAGGTCGATGCGGCCCGAGGGGTCGATGCGATAGCAATTGGTCGGCAGCTCGCGCTTGCCCGGCTGGAAGCCGGCCGGCTGTCCGATCCGCGGATTGAGCTTGCCGCCCGCATTGCTCGGGCCGCCCGCGGCATCCGGCTCGCCTTCGTAGAGCTGACCGCCATAGGGCGGATCGGTGAACCAGTAGCTGCCGTCGGGATGTGCGACGACGTCGTTCGGCGAGTTCAGCTTCTTGCCGTTGTAATTGTCGCACAGCACGGTGGCGGTGCCGTCATGCTCGTAGCGCGTCACCCGGCGGGTCAGATGCTCGCAGGAGAGCTGGCGGCCCTGGAAGTCGAAGGAATTGCCGTTGGAATTGTTGGAAGGCGTGCGAAACACGCTGACGCGGCCGTCGTCCTCGCTCCAGCGCATCTGCCGGTTGTTGGGAATGTCGCTCCACAGCAGATATCGTCCTTGCGCGCTCCACGCCGGGCCTTCTGCCCACAGCACGCCGGTGTACAGGCGCGTGATCGCGGTGTTGGGCTGCGCGAGATCGTTGAAGGAGGGATCGACTGCGATGACGTCGGGGTCCCAGAAATAAGTGGTCGGTGCGCCGTGGGGGCCGAAATCGCGCGGCGGGCTGGTGATGGTGGTCGGCGGTGCCGCGGGTCCGGTCTGGGCCAGTGCGGGACCGGCGACGGTGGCCGCGGCGCCAATCGCCAGCCCCCGGATGAGTGTTCGTCGTGAAAGCGCAGCATCCTGCTCAAGCTGCTCGTGGTCACGAGCCTGCTGGCGTGTCATCGCGTCCTCCCAATGATGTTCGGCTGGCCGGTTGATCCGGCCGAGCGGATAGGAGGTTAATGCGGTCGGAGGCCGGTTGCGAGAGGAATAGAAGCCATCCGCATGGTTGTGGGCCGCAATGTCGTCATATTCGGATGCGCCCGACGGAGCACATGTTGAGGTCATGATTTCGCGCGCATTGTCATGCAGGAACGAGCGGGCAGATAAATGGAGTCGAACGTGGGTGGCGTCATCGTATTGATCGTGTTGCTCGGGATCGCGTTCGCGGCCGGCTATTTCACGCGTGATCACATCTCCAGCAAACGACGCGCGGAAGCCCGCCGCTGGCGCGAATATAGCGAGCCGGACTGGCTCTCCGCCAACGCGCCCGCGAACACCAACGAGGTCCCGAACGCCATGACGCCAATTCCTGTCGTCACCGGTGAGCTCGGCCAGATGCTGACCCGGTGGGAGAGCAGAGCCCGAACCCGCCGCGTGAGCTAGAGCAGTCGCGGCACCCGTAGCCCGGGTGAGCGAAGCGATACCCGGGGCCGCTCGCCCGGCATCCCGCACCGTCCCGGATGTCGCTGCGCTCATCCGGGCTACGCGATCGCGCCTGTGTCGGCCTCTGTCAATCCGCCCGCGCAAAAATATTCCACTTTACCGAAATTCGGTTTCGGCGTATGTGTCGTCCATCCCGGCTCACCCAAGAGGGGCGACGTGAAGTCGTCATGTTCGCGAGCCGGGGATGCGGTGGACGCGGCAGCGTCGGCACGAGAGGTGCGGGCAGGGCGGGTAGTCCCTGTGAGCCCGAGGCTTCGTGCGGACGACGGCGCTGTCAGGCTTCGTCTCGTTCGTAAGTTTTCGGCTCTGTCGACGGAGTCGGGAATACTGCGGGCGAAATGGCGGGCCGTGCGTACGGCAAAACCGTGTGGTCCTGGCCGTCGTTGCCACGGTCAAGCTGTTCGAAGATGTGCGCGAGCCCAACCGGGTAGACGGCATCATCCAATTCGAATGGCGAGGGAGGCCAGAAGGAAAGTTCGGCTCCCGGGAGATCACGGCATAAGCCGTGCAACCATCGCGCAGGGAAGGCCGAGTGATCGGCGACACCTGTATGCTGCTGTGCGGTTCTTTCTGCGTGTGCATTTTCGCGCAGCGGACCGCGGGTGCCAGCCGGCACCCGGTCTTCCCTGCGCCCTCTTGGATTGGAGGGCGGAGCGACGAAGCAAAGCTCGGGCGAATTGCGCCGCGAGGATGCGAAGGCATGTCTGCAAGCGAGATGGTGCGGAAGAGCGATGCCCTTACGCCATACTCCGTCATTGCGAGCGCAGCGAAGCAATCCAGAATGCCTCCGCGGAGGGACTCTGGATTGCTTCGTCGCGATGGCTCCTCGCAATGACGTGTAGAGAGCATGCCCCACACCCCGCTCTCGTGCCCCGGACGCGGCGCAGCGCGCAGCGGTGCGCCGCAGGGCCGGGGCCCATCTCGCCGTCCCGCCCTGGGTCCCGGCTCTGCGCCGCAACGCCAGGCGCGTTGCAGCTTGTCCGGGACATGGAGGCTAGCGCCCCAACCAGGTCAGGCCCCCTGACCATCTTTTGGCGTTGCAGTTGCGGCTATTTCTCGTCTAGAAACGGGCCACTGAGCCCTCTGGCAACCAACCGTCAACGGTTTTGGCCGAGGATTTGTGGGCTCAAAAGGGTCTGGCAATGCTGATTCGCGGCCAAATCGATGGGATTTCGGGGGAGGTGGCTCTGGCCGCCGCCACGATCCCGGCCGCGCTGCTGCCCACCCTCCTGATTGGCGGGCTTCTTCTTACTTGCCCCTGAGGGCCGGCTGGGCGCCACGCGCCTGGGCGCTCAGGGGTTGGTCGAGATCACCGGACACCTCAAGCGCCCAGCAGACTGACGGCGCGAAAGCTCAAAAGGAATTTTGCAATGGCCCCCGCGAACAAGTCCGACAAGGACCGCGTCATCATTTTCGACACCACGCTGCGCGACGGCGAGCAGTGCCCCGGCGCCACCATGACCTTCGAGGAGAAACTCGAGGTCGCGGAGCTGCTGGACGATATGGGCGTCGACGTCATCGAGGCCGGCTTCCCGATCACCTCGCAGGGCGACTTCGAAGCGGTCAGCGAGATCGCTCGCCGCTCCAAGAACGCCGTGATCGCCGGTCTGTCCCGCGCCCATCCGGCCGATATCGACCGCTGTGCCGAAGCCGTGAAATTTGCCAAGCGCGGCCGCGTTCACACCGTGATCGCGACCTCGCCGCTGCATATGCGGGTGAAGCTGAACAAGACCCCGGAGCAGGTGCTCGAGACCTCGGTTGCCATGGTCGCGCGCGCCCGCAACCAGATCGACGACGTCGAATGGTCGGCCGAGGACGGCACCCGCAGCGAGATGGACTATCTGTGCCGTATCGTCGAGGCCGTCATCAAGGCCGGCGCCACCACGGTGAACATTCCCGACACCGTCGGCTACACGGTGCCCGAGGAATACACCCACTTCATGAGGACGCTGATCGAGCGCGTGCCGAACTCGGACAAGGCGGTGTTCTCCGTGCACTGCCATAACGATCTCGGCATGGCCGTGGCGAACTCGCTGGCCGGCATCATGGGCGGCGCGCGCCAGGTCGAGTGCACCGTCAACGGCATCGGCGAGCGCGCCGGCAACGCCGCGCTCGAAGAGATCGTGATGGCGATCAACGTCCGCAACGACAAATTCCCGTACTGGAACAAGATCGACACCACGCAGCTGACCCGCGCCTCGAAGGTGGTGTCGGCGGCGACCTCGTTCCCGGTGCAGTACAACAAGGCCATCGTCGGCCGGAACGCGTTCGCGCATGAGAGCGGCATCCACCAGGACGGCGTGCTGAAGGACGCCTCCACCTACGAGATCATGCGCCCGGAGATGGTCGGCCTGAAGCAGTCCTCGCTGGTGCTTGGCAAGCATTCCGGCCGCCATGCCTTCGTGCACAAGCTGGAGGAGATGGGCTACAAGCTCGGCCCGAACCAGCTGGAAGATGCGTTCACGCGGATGAAGGCGCTGGCCGACCGCAAGAAGGACATCTACGACGAGGACATCGAGGCGCTGGTCGACGAGGAGATGGCGGCGTCGCACGATCGCATCAAGCTGACTTCGCTGACCGTGATCGCCGGCACCCATGGCCCGCAGCGCGCGACCATGAAGCTCGACGTCGACGGCCAGATCAAGATCGAGGAGGCCGAAGGCAACGGTCCTGTCGATGCAGTGTTCAATTGCATCAAGCGCCTGGTGCCGCACGAGGCCAAGCTCGAGCTGTATCAGGTCCACGCCGTCACCGAAGGCACCGACGCGCAGGCCGAGGTCTCGGTGCGGCTGTCGCACGAGGGACGCGCGATGACGGCGCGCGCGGCGGATCCGGACACGCTGGTGGCCTCGGCCAAGGCCTATCTCGGCGCGCTCAACAAGATCGTCATGAAGCGCCAGCGCGATACCGTGACGACGGCGGCGGCGAGCTGAGGCTCGCGCGCTGCGCGCTGGCTTCGCCTCTCCCGCGTGCGGGAGAGGCCGACACGATCCCGGGCGATGCGAAGCATCGTCCCGTGGGTGGCGGGTAGGGTTTTCTCCTCCGGCGGATTGCCGCAACCCGTCCGCGAGAGGGCGCAGCGGCGTATGCGTCATTCACCATGAATACCTGCCCTGCTAACGACCAATAGCAGCGCGGACCCGCGGCTTGTATTGATGCTGTCGGCATGAGGATTGGCCGCCCGCGCGGGCGGCCCAAATAACACCAGGGAGAGATTATGCGCACCTTCGCGATCGCCGCGTCCATCGCGGCACTGGCACTCGGGCTTGCCGGGCCGGCATCGGCTCAATCGCCGATCATCATCAAGTTCAGCCATGTCGTCGCCACCGAAACGCCGAAGGGCAAGGCGGCGGAGAAGTTCAAGGAACTCGCCGAGAAGTACACCGGCGGCAAGGTCAAGGTCGAGGTCTACCCGAACTCGACGCTGTACAAGGACAAGGAAGAGCTCGAGGCGCTCCAGCTCGGCAGCGTGCAGATGCTGGCACCGTCCAACTCCAAATTCGGGCCGCTCGGCATCCGCGAGTTCGAGGTGTTCGACCTGCCCTACATCCTGCCCGACCTGAAGACGCTGCGGAAGGTGACGGAAGGCCCGCTGGGCGCGCGGCTGCTCAAGCTGCTGGATGCCAAGGGCATCACCGGCCTCGCCTATTGGGACAACGGCTTCAAGCAGATGAGCGCCAACAAGAAGTTGGTCACCCCGGCCGACTATCAGGGCGTCAAGTTCCGCATCCAGTCCTCACGCGTGCTGCAGGCCCAGTTCAAGGCGCTCAGCTCGCTGCCGCAGGTGATGGCGTTCTCCGAAGTCTACCAGGCGCTGCAGACCGGCGTGGTCGACGGCCAGGAAAACACCTGGTCGAACATCTATACCCAGAAGATGCACGAGGTGCAGAAGTACATCACCGAGACCAATCACGGCTACATCGGCTACGTCGTGATCGTGAACAAGAAGTTCTGGGACGATCTGCCGGCCGACATCCGCGACCAGCTCACCAAGGCGATGAAGGAAGCGACCGAGTTCGGCAACGCGCAGTCGCAGAAGGAGAACGACGACGCGCTCGCCGAGATCAAGAAGAGCGGCAAGAGCGAGATCATCAAGCTCACGCCGGAGCAGAACGAGGCGATGCGCAAGGCGATGGAGCCGGTCTACAAGGACGCCGCAGGCCGCATCGGCCAGCCGCTGATCGACGAGTTCCTCAAGGAAGCCAAGAGCACGACGAACTGAGCACGGCGAACTGAACTCCGAACGATGAAACGAAGGCTTCCGTGCGGTCCGCACGGAAGCCTTTTTGTTGCGAATGATTTCCGATTGCGGTTGAAGGTAAAATCGGATGTTGGAGTCCCGGCAAGGGCGCGCTTCCTGTCCAGATTGTAAGTTGCGTGTCAGCCGCGTCGCGCCCATCTTGATGGCCATCCTTCCAGAGGAGGTCCGGATGAAGAAGTTCACCATCGCCGCCATCGCCGTGCTCAGCATTGCCGGCTCGGGTGCGGTCTATGCCCAATATCACCGCCCGTGGATGGAGCACATGCGCCACCACATCCGCATGAACCCCGAGGATCGTGCCGCCCTCGTCGACGCCCGGATCGCCGCCGTCCATGCCGGGCTGAAGCTCAACGCCGACCAGGAGAAGCTGTGGCCGCCGGTCGAGGCCGCCGTGCGCGATTTCGCCAAGCTGCGCATCGACCGCGCCAATGCGCGGATGAATGCCGGCCCTGGTGATGGCGGCAGGAATGCTGACAAGGACGCCGACAGACCGGAGGATCCGGTCGCCCGCCTGCGCCAGCGCGCCGAGGACATGGGCGCGACGTCGGCGGCCCTGAAGAAGATCGCCGATGCCGCCGACCCGCTCTACAAGACCCTGGACGAGGGCCAGAAACGGCGCCTCGCCGTGCTGACCCGCCACCGCGGCCCGTTCGGCGGCGGCGAAGACGGCCCCCACCGCCGCTTCATGGAGCGCGGCATGGAGCGCGGCATGGAGCACTTCCATCACGACCGTTTCGACCGCGACGGCGGCCCCGACCGGGACCGCGAGGGCCGGCTCTGAAAAGGGCTGGATTTCGCGAGGATTAACCCTGGAGAAGCCGCTGGAATCCAGCGGCTTTTCGCTTCCTGGGGACTGTGGAAAAACCTTCATTGCATCGCTTGCCATACCCGGATCGCTTTGCTAAACGACCGACCTCGCAAGGCATTGACCGCCTTTCGGGCGCATAGCTCAGTTGGTAGAGCAGCTGACTCTTAATCAGCGGGTCCCAGGTTCGAGCCCTGGTGCGCCCACCAAAGGAAATCCTTATTTCCTGAGACCTTCGATCGTTGGTGGCCGAGAACAAATCTGGCGTGTCGGCAGCATTCTCTTGGCAACGGCGACAACGCCCGGAGGCTACGCGGCGAACAAGCGAGCTGTGCGTACGGCAAGAACGTGTGCTGTCCGTCGTCGTTACGGTCCGGTTGCGAGCGCTCGTCGTTGTGTCTGTTACGCCTGGCCGAGACCGGACACCCGCACCCCGATCCCGTCATCGCCCGGCGGCATCGCTCCGATCTGCGCCCGCACATGCATCAGTGCGCGACGCAGCCATGTCCTGATGGTGTTGACGGGGACGCCATATTGCTGGGCCAGCCGATGCCGGCTTTCACCGTGGAGATAGGCCGCGATCACCAGATGACGCCGTGTCGGTTCGAGCGTTTGCAGGGCGGACAACATGCTCTGCTGAAGCCTTGCGGTGTCGCTTTCGTTTTCCCTGCGCTCCATGCTCTCCAGCGCCGTGGGCGCGTCGGCAGGAAAGTCCAGCAAGGCCGACTGGTCGCGAAAGATTTCCCGTGATGGCCTTCGCATCGCATCGATCGCGAGATTCCTGGCGATCGTGATCATCCACATCATGGGCGAGCCCAGAGCCGAGCGATACGCAGCCGCGTTCAGCCAGATGCGAACATAGGCCTCCTGCACGATCTCCTCGGCGAGATGCCGGCGCCTGACGACCAGCAGCACGGTGGAGAACAGCTTGCGCCGCGTGGCCGCGTGCAGCTTTTCGAACGCCGGCTCGTTGCCCCCCGCCATGCGCAGCAACAGCTGCTCCAGCTCGGCCGGATCGGATCGTTCAGTGCGGAGGCCGCTCATCCTTGGCGCCATGTCATCCCCCGGGGCTGCCGGCAATTCCGTTCGACAAAGCTCTCCGATGCTGATGTAACTGTCAATTAGAGTTTACATGCGAATATGACAATTCAGGCTGAATCATTAAAAAATCGGAATAATATCCGAATTTTCAACGTCTTGGTTTGGTGGGGATCTCTGCTGATGGCCCCTTAGGAACCAAGTCCAATCGCTCCCATTGTCATCTCAATCATACAATGGAGGCTTCCCATGCAAGGCGACAACCCTATCAGCTGGCTGATGTTCTTCACCCTCGCGGCAACGACGTTCATCATCGCCGGCGCATTCATCTACTTCCTTCGCTCGCGCACCAACCGAGAAATCGCGGCGAACGCGCTTGAAGGCAACGGAAGCAGCCGCGGCGTGGCGCCGAGCGGTGCCGGCCCCGAACTGATCGGGTTCGCCGTCCTCGCATGCGCCGTGATGGGCCTGCTCACGGTCGGCTACAACGGCAAATCCCGCATGGAAACTGCTCAAGTCACCACGCCGGTCGGTGGTGCAACGACAGGCATGGCGCAGCCTGCTGGCACGCCCGATCAGCCGAAGCTCTACCAGCCGATCAATCCCGCGCCTGACACCCGTGCTGCCCCGACCTCATCGGATACCGGGACTGGGCCGGCGAACGGGTCGACCGGCCAGCCAAAGTAGGGATGACCAGCAGGAGACTCGTGCTCTACCATGCGCGAGTCCCTGCGCCACCCTTGAACGGTCCCACGATGCGTGAGGTGATCCAGCCGCCGTAGAAGTCGCCTTCCTGAGGCTGCACACGTTCGTCACCCACCCAGCACTCATCGACGCGCGAGGCATAAAAAGCCAGATGACCCGCGATATCGGCAAATTCCGGCGATGGCGAAGGATAGCTCCAGGCCGCGCGCTCGGACGTTCGGCCATCGACATCGAGCGACCAATATTTTGCGTGCCCCTTGAATTCGCACCACGAGCCGCCCGGCGTGTCCAGCAGATAGTGTCGCGCGATATCATCGGGCGGAATGTAGTAGACCGGCGGATGACTGGTCTCGAGGATGCGATAACCCGCCGTCGTATCGGCAATCGTATGTGCGTTGAAAATGACGCGCAGACGCGCACCGATTTTCTCGAGCCGCGGCGGACGGGGATAATCCCAGACGGACTCCTGTCCGGCTGAGGGTTCGATGCGCTTGGGTCTCCACATGTCTCGTCAACTCCAGCAGGAGATCGTGCGGGCAGCGCTCATCTCACGATCATCGGAAAGGTTACGGCGATTGCCCAGGCGAATACCGCAGCGTTGGCGAGCGCACCGGGCAGCGGATGTCGGGTCGCCGCATAGCTCCAGCGGCTGATCAGTCCAAAGGCCAGGAACAGCAACAGGATCGCCGGCACGATGATGACGAGGAAGAACAGCTTCATCGGATTGAGCGCCACGGCCATCGCGAGCGAAAGCAGCAAACAGAGTTTGCTGAGTGCGTAAGCGCCGCTCCGGGACTCGATGCCGCTTGTCAGCCACTCGTCGGCAATGAAGTAGGGCAGCGTCCCGCAGGCGATTGCGGCGATCAGCGGCAGACGCGCCGGGATTGGCAGGAACGAGAACACATAGGCGTCGATCGGAAGACCGAAGGCCAGGATGTTGTAAGCGGACACTGCAGCTGCTGCGATCGCGACGCGTGTCCATGCGAAAGTCGTCGCCGCGGTCGGTGGTTGACGCTTGCGCAAGTAGACCAAGAACGTGGTCGTCAGAGCGCCGTAGAGCAGAAAATGCAATGTCAGATAATCGCCGAGCAGGATCGGCAGAAAGTCAGTCGGCATCTTCCAGAGCAACAGCGGGGTCGCGATCGCCGGCAGGAGCGCGGCCGTCATCAGCGCCTTCCAGCCCAGGCTTGCGCCGGCCGGACTCGGGCTTACCGCAGGCAACATTGCGGACAGCGGCCATGCCATTGCGACGATGCCGGCAAACATCAGCGCCAGCCAGCGGCCGCGGCTGTCGACCTCCCCCTGCGGCCGGTCGCCGAAGGCCGCATTCATCCAGCGCACGGCTTCGACCATGCTGTCATGGCTGTAGAGCACGCCGATGTGTTCGACGCCGCGCGCTAGCACCAGCTTGCGGGCGGTACCGTCGGAAAAATGCCCGTAAGTCTCGCCCGGGCTGGCCGTGCCGCCTGCGGTGAGATTGACGATGCGGAGGCCTTCGTTCCTGAGCATCGCAGGCTCCAATGCGCCGACGATGACCAGCAGATTGCGCGGGCTGGCAGGTGTCACGACGGGCGAAAACACCGAGACCGCGACGGTCGCTTCGACATCCGGATGCGCTTGCGCGTACCGCACCACGATGTCGGACGCCATCGAATGTCCGAGCATCGCGAGCCGGCCGTCACTCCCGGGCAGCTTGCGTGCCGACGCCGCGACATCGGTCAATTCCTTCAGCAGGGCGGCAGTGATGGTCAGGCCCTCGTTGATATCGCCATGCATCGGGACCGGGTTGCGGCCATGGCCAAGGAAATCAAAGGTCACGGCGATATACCCGTTGCGCGCAAGCGTTTCGGCGAACGGCTGCATCAGCTGCTGCGAACCGGCAAAGCCGTGCGCGATCACGACGACCGGCGCGGGCGGGGCGGATTGCCGCCTGAAGATCGTCACCGGCGTTTCGCCGACGACGGCCTGCGTGACGTCCAGCTCCCGGCATCCTTCATGCAGTTCAAACAGCCCGATCAGGATCGCCGCGGTCGCGAGCAATCCGACGAGGAACCTCATCGATCCTCGCCGGCGATGTGCTTCCTGCGAATGCTCCGCACCGTCCACCAGATCGCAAAGCCGGCAACCGGAACGAAGGCAGCCGTCGCGACGCTGGGCTCGACGTGAAGGGTGCCGCTGTCATGCGCGGCCTTCGCAAGGTATCCGAACAGGCTCACCACGTAATAGGTGATCGCCGCGACCGACAGGCCTTCCACCGTCGCCTGTAGCCGCAGTTGCAGCCGCGTACGCGCATTCATCGACTTCAAAAGCTCCTGATTCTGCTGCTCCAGCTCGACATCGACGCGAGTGCGCAACAGGTTTGCGGCGCGTGCGAGCTTCAGCGAAAGGCTGGATTGCCGCGCCTCGGTGGTGACGCATGTGCGTAGCGCTGGCTTCATCCGGCGTGCCAGAAACGACGACCACGTCGGGAGGCCCCCGACCTTGCGTTCGCCGATGGTCTGCAAGCGTTGCTCGACGATCTCCTCATAGGCACGGCTGGCGCCGAAGCGAAACACGCTCGCGGCCGCCCCGGCTTCGACCTCGGCGGCCAGGGCGGTCAGCTCGTCGAGCAGCTTGTGGTTGGCGGCGAGGTCACCGGCTTGGCGCATCTGGTCGGTGACTTCGACGAGGCGACGTTCCGCGGCTGCGATCGACGGCGACAGCCGTTGTGTTTCCGGCAGGCCGAGCAAGGCGAGCGTGCGGTAAGTCTCGAGTTCGATCACCCGCTGGACCAGCGCTCCGGCGCGTTCGGGCGACATCTTGCGGTTGGCCACGAGGATGCGGACAAAGCCCGAAGGGCCGGGCTGGAAGTCTGTGGCGTAGAGCGCGGCGCCGTCCGAGTTCTCGGCGACCGCCAGACTGGCGTTGTCGAACAGCCGTTCCGGCGCGGTTCGTGGCAGATCCTCCGCCAGAAGATGCAGGTCGACGGCCACCAGCAGCGGGCCGGGTTGCGGCACCAGCCGCATCGGTAGCGCCAGCGACGCTGCATCCGGATGAAACGGCGCGGCAGCAGGATCGGCCGGCATTTCCCAGGTGTAGGTGGTGAATTCAGAGTGCTGCTCCCATCGCAGCACGGTGGTGCCGAACGGGGCACGATGATGCTTTTCGGCGGGCGATGGCGGTTGCAGCCCGCGCGACGTGCAGAATGCGGTGAGGTTGGCGCGGTCGACCTGTGCGCGCGGCCCCGACGTGTCGAAGGCAAAATGCACGACGCGCGATGGCACCGCAATAGGGGTGAAGGGGCGAGCATGAACCTCGCCGAGCACGGCTGAGCGCAACGCATGAGGCGTCAGCCGCACCGCGTCGCCGTCACCTATCAGGACATCCGCGCTCATCGCGATCTCGATCTCCGGTGGCCAGTTGCTTCCAAGGGGCGGTGCGATACGAGTAGCACTCCGTCGCGCCAAGCAGAAGCCGGAAGAAGTCCGGTGCGCGCCAGCAAAATAAATCTGGCGAGGTGTGAAACGCCGGATGATTGGCTCGTATATTCACTGCGGCGTTGTGTCTTGAAGTCAGCGTGTGCACCGCAAGCCGCCCTGGTTTGCATTCCGGCAACGGCTGGCCTTAATCTCTGCCCGCCGCCGCGGAGCGTCGCGCGGTTGGGATGGGAGCGTGGTGGTGGCAGTCTCGATGCGGATAGGTACGCGCAAGAGCGTCATGGCATTGGCCCAGACCGAGGATATTGCGCAGCGCCTGTCCGGTGCCGCGCCCGAATTGGGCGTCGAGGTCGTCAGGTTCGAGACCTCGGGCGATAGCGATCAGACCAGCAAGCTGCTGGTCCATGGCGGCAAGGGCGGTGCGTTCGTCGCTGACATCCGAGCCGCGGTCACATCGGGCCGGCTTCATGCCGCGATGCATTCGCTCAAGGACATGCCCGGCAATGAGGATACGCCCGGGCTCGTGATCGCCGCGACGCTGCCGCGCGATCCGCCGACCGATGCGCTGGTGCTGCGTGCCGGCCTCTCTCTCGAGGACCTCAGGCGCTCGCGCGGCAAGGGTTACCGGATCGGCACCAACGCGGTGCGGCGCGCCGCCTATGCAAGGCGGCTGTTCCCTGATATCGAGGTGATACACTTTCGCGGCGCGGCCGATACCAGAGTTCGCAAGCTGGACAATCGGGCCATGCAACGCCTGCCCGGTGGCGGCGAGGCGGGGCCGGCGGACGCTTTGATCATGGCCCGGTCCGGGCTCGAACGGATCGGTCTCGGCCATCGCATTGCTTGCGAGCTTGCGCCTTCGCAGATGTTGCCCGCGGTGGGGCAGGGTATCGTCGCGGTCGAGTGCGCGGTCAACGATTGGCGGACGCGGAAATATCTCGCGCTGATCGACGATGCCGCGGCACATCTGAGTTGCGACGCGGAACGAGAGGTTTTGTGGATCCTCAACGGTCACTGCAATTCGCCGATCGCGGGATATTCGACGATCGATGGTTCGCAGATGACGCTCACGGCTTCGGTGCTGGATGAAGCGGGTGTAGGGGAGTTTGTCGAGGTGACCCGTACGGGAGCCGCAAACCGTCCGCGCGAACTCGGTCGCGCGGTCGGGCTGGAACTGCTTCACAAGGGGGCGGCCGATATAATTGCACGTACGCGGCCGCGGCCATGAAAGGATAGCATGGCAACAGCGTTTCCATTCTCCGCGATTGTCGGCCAGGACGAGATGAAGCTCGCGCTGCTGATTGCCGCGGTCGATCCCAAGGTCGGCGGCGTGCTGGCCTTCGGCGATCGCGGCTCCGGAAAGTCCACGGCGGTCCGCGCGCTTGCGTCGTTGCTGCCGAAGATGAAGGTCGTTGCCGCCTGCCGCTATAATTGCGATCCGGATCGGCCGGCGGAGTTTTGCGAGGATTGCCGGGTTCGCGCAACCAAAGGCGGGCTGAAATCCGCGCAAGTGCCTGTTCCGGTCGTCGATCTGCCGCTCGGCGCAACCGAGGATCGCGTTGTCGGGGCGCTCGATCTGGAACGCGCACTGGCGCGCGGGGAGAAGGCGTTCGAGCCGGGATTGCTGGCCCGCGCTCATCGCGGATTCCTGTACATCGACGAAGCCAATCTGCTGGAGGATCATCTGGTTGATCTCCTGCTCGATGTTGCCGCGTCCGGCGAAAATGTCGTGGAGCGCGAAGGCCTGAGCATACGCCATCCGGCGCGGTTCGTGCTGGTCGGCACGGGAAATCCCGAGGAAGGCGAGTTGCGCCCGCAATTGCTGGATCGCTTCGGCATGTCGGTGGAGGTGAAGACCCCCGACAATCTCGCCGACCGGATCGAAGTGGTGCGGCGTCGTGACGCTTTCGAAAGCGATGGCGAAGCCTTCGTCGCCAAGTGGGCCAAGGACGAGGCCAAGCTTCGCAAGAAGATCGTCGGGGCGCGGGAGAAACTATCGTCCGTCTCGGTGCCGGATGTGACGCTCGAACTCGCCGCCAAGCTCTGCATGGCGCTCGGTACCGACGGCTTGCGCGGCGAATTGACCTTGATGCGTGCGGCCCGGGCGCTCGCGGCACTCGAAGGCGCAAAGACCGTGACCGACGATCATCTGCGCCGGATCGCGCCTTCGGCCTTGCGTCATCGCTTGCGGCGCAATCCGCTCGATGATGCGGGCTCCTCGGTACGAGTCGACCGGGCATTGTCGGAGGTGCTGGGATGACCGGCGCCGCCGTCTGGTCCGATGCGGTGACGGCGGCACGATTATTCGCCGCGGACCCGTCGGGGACCGGTGGCGTGTTGTTGAGATCACGCGCCGGACCGGTGCGGGATCGTTGGCTGGCCATGCTCCGTACGGCGTTGCCGCCATCCTCCAACGTGAAGCATCTGCCGCTCAACATCGCCGATGGCCGTCTGCTCGGTGGCCTCGATCTCAACGCGACGCTACTGGCGGGCAGGCCGGTTGCGGAACGCGGTCTGCTCGCGGAGGCTGATGGCGGTGTCCTCATTCTGGCGATGGCGGAGCGGCTGTCCGCAGCAACGACCGCCCATGTCACAGCCGCGATGGACGCCGGGGAGACCATCGTCGAGCGCGACGGCCTGTCGCTTCGGATGCCTGCGCGTTTCGGCGTCATCGCCCTCGACGAAGGTGCTGACGATGAATTCGCGTCGGCGTCTCTGCGCGATCGTCTGGCGCTCCACCTCGATCTCAACGCGATCGGCGTCCGTGACGCCGAGGAATTCGCGCTTGATGTCGGGGAAATTGCGGCCGCACGCGCGAGGCTGCCGTCCCTCAAGGCCGACGCTGCCCAGATCGAGGCCCTCTGTACGGCGGCCACGGCACTTGGGATCACATCGTTGCGTGCGCCATTGCTGGCGCTGCGGATCGCCTGCGCCGGCGCCGCGCTTGCAGGTCATTCCAGAATTGAACAGGAAGACCTCGCTTTGGCCGCGCGGTTGGTGCTGGCCCCGCGTGCGCTGGTGTTTCCGCCAGCAGATGAGGCAGCCCAACCCGAGCAGCCACCACCGTCAACTGAAGATGAAGCTGATGTGTCCGGTGGCGAAGATCAAACCCCCGACATCGATCGCGCGCTCGACGAAGTCATTCTGGCCGCAGCCCGGGCAGCAATCCCGCCGGATGTGCTGGCAGCCCTTCGGACGGGATCTGTGGGACGATCGCGCCCTCGTTCCTCCGGCAAGGCCGGCGCATTGCAGAAATCCAGCAAGCGCGGGCGGCCGGCCGGTGTGCTGCGCGGCGAATTGCGCGCCGGTGCCAAGCTCAACCTGATCGAAACCTTGCGCGCGGCGGCGCCATGGCAACCTCTGCGGCGCCGCGAGGCGACCGGGGTGGGCGAGGGATCGCGACCCCGCATTTTGGTCCGCAAGGATGACTTCCGCATCTCGCGGTTCAGGCAGCGCACGGAGACGGTCACGATTTTCCTTGTCGATGCGTCCGGCTCCGCAGCATTGCATCGACTGGCGGAGGCCAAGGGTGCGGTCGAGTTGCTTCTGGCGGATTGCTACATCCGGCGAGACCAGGTCGCGCTGATTTCGTTTCGCGGCAGTGTCGCGGAGTTGCTGCTGCCGCCGACCCGTTCGTTGGCGCGCGCTAAACGTGGTCTTGCAGGACTGCCGGGCGGCGGCGGTACGCCGCTGGCCGCGGGGCTCGATGCGGCTTTCGTGTTGGCGGATTCGGTCCGCCGCAAGGGACAGACGCCGACCGTGATCGTCCTGACCGACGGCCGTGCCAACATCGCACGCGATGGCGGGCAGGGGCGTCTGCGTGCCGAGGACGACGCGAGGAGCGCAGCGCGGCAATTGCGCGGCGCCGGTGTCGACGTTGTCCTGGTCGATACGTCGCCGCGTCCGGGCATCTCAGGTGAAGCCATCGCCAAGGAGATGGGCGCACGCTATCTGCCGCTGCCGCACGCGGACGCCGCGACTTTGTCAAAAGCAGTGCTCGCCAGCGTCGGCTAAATCGATCCCTTGTAGGCCCGAACCCGCTTCACCAGCTGCTCGACATGTGCGATCGGGGTCTCTGGCTGGATGCCGTGGCCAAGATTGAAGATCAGCCGGCCACCGGCGAAATTCGCAAGCACGTCATCGATCGCCCGATTCAGAGCGTCCCCGCCGGCGATCAGAGCCAGCGGATCCAGATTGCCTTGCACCGCAACGCGGCTCTGAACCTTTTCACGGATCAGCGACGGTTCCGCCGTCCAGTCGATGCTGACCGCATCGACGCCGGTTGCCTCGACATATCCTGGCAGCGACGCACCAGCGCCGCGTGGAAAGCCGATGATCTTTGCGCCCGGGACCTGCCTGCGGACGCCTTCGACGATGCGCCTGGTCGGTTCGACCGACCAGCGCCGGAATTCGCGCGGCGGGAGCACTCCAGCCCAGGTGTCGAAGATCTGCAGCACGTCAGCGCCGGCGGCGAGTTGCCCCAGCAGGTAGTGAATCGAGTTCTCGACGATCGTGTCGATAATCTGCGCAAATGCTTCGGGATGGCGATAGGCCATCATCCGTGCCGGCGCCTGATCCGGCGTGCCGTGTCCCGCGACCATGTAGGTCGCAACCGTCCACGGTGCGCCGCAAAATCCGATAAGCGCGATCTTCGGATCGAGCTCGCGGCGGACGCGGCGCAGCGCTTCGAACACCGGCTCGAGCTTGGTGAGATCCCCGGTCGAGGAAAGTGTGCCGACCTTGTCCGGCGTGTCCAAGGGATCGAGCCGCGGTCCTTCGCCGACCTCGAACCTGACATCACGCCCGAGTGCATAGGGCACAACGAGAATATCCGAGAAGATGATCGCCGCATCGAAGTTGAAGCGGCGGATCGGCTGCAGCGTCACTTCGGCGGCGAGATCAGGTGTGAAGCAGAGATCGAGAAAGCCGCCGGCCCTGGCGCGCACGTCGCGATATTCGGGCAAGTAACGGCCAGCCTGTCGCATCATCCAGAGCGGCGGAACCGGCTGGCGGCGGCCGGAGAGCACTTCTAAAAAGGGGTTGACGGGGAAAGACTGTGTCAAGCGGCGTTTCCGATGCTGGTCGACAACTATGATTGTCATTTCTGATACACTGCTGTTACGGTCTTGACCACGGCGAGATGCGATCTGCCTTGAAGAAGGAGACCTGCGATGAGCGCGGCCGGCCCGGCGATCAATCGCGCGGCGTTGCGTGGCGCAGAGGAATTGCCTGCGCCGGTCTCCGGCCAGCGTCACGAGATCGGTAGTCCCGTCGGGAGGTTGACCTATTATTCGGCCGGTCCCGACGCTCCCGGCAAAATTCCGCCGCTGTTGCTGGTCCACAGCATCAATGCCGCCGCTTCGGCTTACGAGGTCAAGCCACTTTACGAGCATTACCGCCGGAGCCGGACCGTTTACGCGCTCGAGCTTCCGGGGTTCGGCCATTCCGAGCGCGGAAAGCGCGAATACACCGTGCGCATGATGACCGATGCGATTTTGATCGCGGTCCGCGAAATTCAGAGCGATTTCGGCCGCGGCCCCATCGACGCACTGGCGGTGTCGCTGTCGTCGGAATTCCTTGCGCGCGCTGTCTCCGAATCGCCGCTGGCATTCCGCTCTCTGGCGCTCGTCAGTCCGACCGGTTTCACGTCCCGTGACAAGGGCACCAGCGTACGCGAGGGCACCCGCGGCAAACCGTGGCTGCATGGATTCTTCGAGTTTCCCGTGTGGAGCGAAGGCTTCTTCCGGCTGCTGACCAGCCGTCGCATCATCCGCTATTTCCTGAACAAGACCTGGGGCTCGACCGATATCGACGAGGGCTTGCTGGAGTACGACTATCTCACCACCCACCAACCCGGAGCTCAGCACGCTCCGTATTATTTCGTGTCCGGATTCCTGTTCAGCAAGGACATTCCAAAGATCTATAATTCACTGACCCTGCCGGTCTGGATGAGCCATGGCGTGCGGGGTGACTTCGTCGACTACGCCAACAAGACGCAAGTCGAGGGCCGCGCTAACTGGACGATTCGCGTGTTCTCGACCGGTGCGATGCCGCACTTCGAAGCCAAAGCCGAATTCATTGCGGCTTACGACGCGTTCCTTGCCGGCGTGCCGTCGGCACCGCCCGCGTAAGATACTGCCGTGTCCGGTCTCGTCTGGAGCCGTGATAGTACGGACTGGCCCAATCGGAATGCCAGTGTGTTCGTCGAAGCGGCCGGGATCCGCTGGCATGTGCAGCGAATGGGCGAGGGGCCGTCGCTGCTCTTGATCCACGGCACCGGCGCCGCAACGCATTCGTGGCGCGAATTGCTGCCGCTGCTGGCCCAGCATTTCTCGGTGGTTGCGCCGGATTTGCCGGGACACGGATTTACGCAATCACCGCCGGCCGATCGGTTGTCCCTATCGGGCATGGCGGCCGACGTCGGCGCGCTGCTACGCAAACTCGATGTCAGGCCGGAAATCATGGTCGGTCATTCTGCGGGGGCGGCGATATTGGCGCGCATGTGTCTCGCCGGCCGCATGGCGCCGCGCCTGCTGATCGCCATCAATGGCGCCTTCATGCCGTTCGGCGGCATCGCCAATCATCTGTTCTCGCCCCTGGCAAATCTGCTGGTGATGAATCCGCTGGTGCCCCGCGTGTTCGCCTGGCAGGCATCCCGAGCCGGCGCCGTCGAGCGGTTGATCGCCAACACCGGTTCGACGATCGATCAGGAGGGGATTGCGCTCTATCGCAAACTGGTGCGAAATCCCGCGCATGTCGCGGCTGCGCTGCGGATGATGGCGAACTGGAAACTCGAACCGCTGCTGCACGATCTGCCACGGCTGTCGACGGCGCTGGTGTTGGTGGCTGCCAACAATGATCGCTCGATATCGCCTGAGGTCGCGCGACAGGTTCGCGAGATTCTTCCAAGCGCCCTGATCGAGCGCCTGCCTGGACTGGGGCATCTCGCGCACGAGGAGCAGCCGCAGCTTGTCGCGCAGATCATCCTGACATACGCGCGCACAACTGCTGCCGAGCCAACGGCGCAAAAAATGTAAATTTAAATATACACTTTCAGGCTAGGCAACTGTCAATAAATAATTACAGTGGCCTCATGCTGGATTCAACGTCAGCCCGACCAACGTCGATAACGCCATTGCATCGCCAGCCGCATGCTGTGGTGATCGGCAGCGGCTTTGGCGGATTGGCCGCCGCAATCCGGCTCGGCGTCAAAGGTTACCGCGTCACGGTACTCGAGAAGCTCGATGCCCCCGGCGGCCGTGCCTATGTCTACCGGCAGGACGGCTTCACCTTCGATGCGGGGCCGACCATCGTCACCGCGCCGTTTCTGTTCGAGGAATTGTGGAAGTTGTGCGGACGAAAGATGTCCGACGACGTGACGCTGGTGCCGGTGTCGCCGTTCTACCGGATTCGGTTTCAGGACGGATCGCACTTCGACTATTCCGGCGATGCCGGCGCGATGCGCCGCGAGATCGCGCGATTTTCGCCTGGTGACGTTGATGGCTACGACGCCTACATGAAGGCCAGCGAAGAGATCTTCAAGGTCGGCTTCGAGCGGCTCGGCGACGTGCCGTTCAGCAGATGGACGGATATGGCGAAGATCGCGCCCGAGATGCTGCGGCTGTCGAGCTATCGCAGCGTCTACGCGCTGGTTTCGAAGTTCTTCCGCGACACGCGCCTGCGCGTCGTGTTCAGCTTTCATCCGCTTTTGATCGGCGGAAATCCTCTCACTGCGAGTTCGATCTATTGCCTAATCGCATTTCTGGAGCGGCGCTGGGGCGTGCATTTTGCGCTTGGCGGCACCGGACGGCTGGTCGATGGGCTGGTCAAACTGATCGAGGGGCAGGGTGGCAGTCTCCGCTGCAGCCAGGAGGTCCGCGAGATCGTCGTGAACAACGGTGTCGCTTGCGGCGTACGGCTGGTCTCAGGCGAGACCATTGCCGCCGATGTCGTGGTTTCCAACGCGGATTCCGCATGGACCTATCGGCACCTTGTGCCCGCATCGGCACGATCGCGCTGGACTGACAGGCGCATCGAACGTGCGCGTTATTCGATGAGCCTGTTCGTCTGGTACTTCGGCACACGTCGCAGATACGATGAGGTGCCGCACCACACGATCCTGCTGGGGCCGCGCTACAAGCGATTGCTGGCCGATATTTTCGAGCGCAAGGTTTTGGCCGACGATTTCAGCCTGTATCTGCATCGTCCGACTGCAACGGACACGTCCCTCGCACCCGACGGCTGCGACGCGTTCTACGTGCTCTCGCCGGTGCCGCATCTGCAAAGCGGCACCGACTGGAGCGTGGTGGCCGAGGATTATCGCCAGGCGATTGCTGGCGAGCTTTCGAGGACCGTGCTGCCCGGTCTGGAGAACGAGATCATCAGTTCGCGCCTGCTGACGCCGCAGGATTTTCAGGACCGGCTCTCCTCGTTTCGCGGCGCCGCCTTTGGGCTGGAGCCGATCCTCACGCAAAGCGCGTGGTTTCGCCCGCACAACAGAAGCGAAGATATCGAAAATTTGTATCTGGTGGGCGCCGGTACGCATCCCGGAGCAGGCCTGCCCGGCGTGCTCTCCTCGGCGCGCGTTCTGGATTCTCTGGTGCCCGATGCCTCACACTTTGCAAGCCTGGTGACCGCATGACGATACGGCTCGATCCCATCGACATGGCTGCCTGCCGCGATCTGCTCAAAGGCGGTTCGCGGACGTTCAATGCAGCCTCGAAGGTGCTGCCGCGCTGGGTCGCCGATCCCGCCATCGCGCTCTACGCATTCTGTCGTTTGGCCGATGATGCCGTCGATCTCGGCAACGATCGCGCCGCGGCTGTGGCGCGGCTGCGGGACCGGCTTGATCGTGCCTATCGACAGCAGCCAATGAACTTCGCTCCTGATCGCCTGCTCGCCGATGTCGTCACGAAATTCTGCATTCCGCGCGAGCTGCCGGAAGCGCTGCTCGAAGGGCTGGCATGGGATGCGGAGGTCCGCCGCTATGAGACGTTTCAGGATCTCACTGCCTACGCCGCGAGGGTCGCTGGCGCTGTCGGCGCGATGATGACACTGATCATGGGGCAGCGTACCCCCGAGATCGTCGCGCGCGCCTGCGATCTCGGCATCGCGATGCAGTTTACCAACATTGCCCGCGATGTCGGCGAAGATGCTCGCGCCGGCCGGCTCTATCTGCCCCAGTCGTGGCTGCGTGAGGCAGGGATCGACCCGGACATTTGGCTGGCGACCCCTTGCTTCACGCCTGATGTCGCGGCCATCGTGCAGCGGCTGCTCGATGCGGCCGATGTCTTCTATTCGCGCGCGACGCACGGCATCGCCAATCTGCCGATTGGCTGCCGCCCCGGCATTTACGCCGCCCGCGCGCTCTATGCTGAAATCGGCCGCGAGCTAGAGCGGAGCGGGCTCGATCCGGTGTCGAGCCGTGCGGTCGTTTCGTCCAAACGCAAGCTCGCGGTCCTGGCGCGGACGCTGCTCCTGCCGTCAACGGAATGGGCACCCGCGAGAAAACTTGACGTCAAGACCGCTGATATCGAAGAGACTCGCTTCCTGGTCGACGCTGTAGCGGCAACGCCGCTGCGCGACACCACACAGCCGCGGCGAAGGCCGATCGAGGACCGCGTGGTTTGGGTGATCGACCTGTTCGAGCGGCTGGAACGCCGCGATCAGCTGCAACGAACGGCCTCCTACCGGTAGAGCAAGCGAGATGCACGGGACCGAGCCCATCCGGGAAGGCAGCAACGGTCTCGCCGGACGGCGGCGCGCGGAAGCGAAAGTCTGGTTCGAATCGCTGCGCGACAGGATCTGCGCCGAGGTCGAGGTGCTCGAGCGTGAGGCGCCGGCCGAGCTGTTTCCGGGCGAGCCCGCCACCTTCACCTACAAGCCCTGGCAGCGCGCGACGGGCAGCGGCGGCGGCACCGGCGGCTTTCTCAGCGGCGGGAGATTGTTCGAGAAGATCGGTATTCACACCTCATCGGCCAATGGCATGCTTACCCCAGAGATGGCCAAAACGCTGCCGGGCGACGGCGTTCAGCTCGACTATGTCTCCACCAGCATCAGCCTGATCATGCATCCGCGCAGTCCGCGGGTGCCGACGGTGCACATGAATACGCGTTTTCTGTCGACAGCGAAGGGGTGGTTCGGCGGCGGTGCCGATCTCACGCCGATGCTGCCGGAGCAGAGAAGCCAGGATGCGCCTGACGCCATGATGTTTCACGCGGCGATGAAGTGCGCTTGCGACGCTCACGATCCCGATTATTACGGTAAGTTCAAACCCAGGGCCGATACCTATTTTTTCCTCCCGCACCGAGGTCAGGCGCGAGGCGTCGGCGGCATCTTCTACGACCATCTCGACACCGGCGACTTCGAGAAGGATTTTGCCTTCACGCGCGATGTCGGGCTTGCCTTGCTGGATGTCTATCCCCGGATCGTGCGCCGGCGGATGATGGAACCGTGGACCGAAGCGGAGCGCACGCAGCAGCTCGCCTGCCGTGGACTCTATGTCGAGTTCAATCTGCTCTACGACCGCGGCACCATGTTCGGACTTCAGACCGGCGGCAACATCGAGACCATTTTGAGCTCGATGCCGCCGCTGGTGAGCTGGGCGTAGCCCACATCATGGACAGCTATCTTGGTTTCATCGAGTTCTTCGTGGTGCTCATGTTCGCGGCGGCCTGGGGTATCCTCGAACTGGTTTGCCGGCGGCTCGACAGAAAGAAGGAAGCCGAACGCGCGAAGCAGCAAAAGCCAACCACGTCATCTTGAGTCCACCAATTTTACCTCCGCGCTCGCGGCATGCGAAATGGCAGCATGGCCTGGACGATCGGCATCTTGAAGCGATCGAGTGACAGGCTTTCGTGCATCAGCGTCACGGGCTCGCCGAGCAGCCTCGCCGAGACGACCGAACGGGCATAGAACGGCGCATCTTCGAGGGTCTTGACGATCTCGGCGGTGTGCTCGCTGCGCACGCTGCGGGCGACGCGCCAGCCGGTGCGCCTCAGGTCCACAGTCGGCGGAGGTTCGAAGGCCCGCATCCGTCCATCAGGATCGAAGGTCATCGCGAGGTCCACCCGGCTGCCGTCGCGGCGCTGCGCTTCGTAAAGGATCGCCGTGCGGTCCTGCATCGCGCCGCGCGACCATTGCCAGTGGGAAAAGCCCTGCTCCAGCGGTGCGTCGCCATGGTTCGTGTCGAAATAGCCGTCACCCTGCCAGCTCAGGCGCGGATGATCGAGCCTCACCTGCACACGCGCGCATGGCGCTATCGGCCACCATTGATGATTGCCGTCCTGGTTTAGCGTGAAGGCCTGCGGCGTGATCGCGATCGGCACCAAACGGATGGTGCCACGCAAACGTCCGGGGATCGGTACCGAAATTTCGTCGACATTGATGGTCAGCGCATTGCCGTCCCAGGACAGATGGCTTGGGCCTACTGCAAACTTGTCCATGGTGCGGCTGACCGCCCCGCGCGGCCGCTCCGTCATGGCCCAGCGATTGCCGCCGCTGCGATAAACCGCGACATTGACGGCGCAATGATCGAGCGGATCGGCCGGTCCCTTGCGCCGTGCGAAGGCGTAATACGGTGAGAACACGCTGCCGATGAAGGCGATGACGGTGATGCCGTTCTGCCCGTCGTCGCTCAGCGCGTCGACATACCACCACGCATAGCCGTTTGGCGGAACGATCCTTGCGAAGTCAGGTCCGCGAGCAGGCTGGCTGCTGCCGATCGGCCCGACAAGGCCGCCATCGGCACGCCCGGACCCGGATGCGTGCTGCCGCCCGCCAGGTACAGGCGCGGAATTCTGGTTCGTGCTCCCGGCCGCTGGAAAGACGCCGTCCATCCGTGCGAACTGCGGCCGTACAGCGCGCCGCCGGTGGCCGGAAACATCCGGTTGAAATCCGCTGGCGTCGTCACTTGCATCGCATCCGCTTGTGGCTGGAGTCGCAGGCCGCGTCGCTCCAGCATGCCAAATGTCCGCTGCGCGCATTGTGCCACCTCCATTGCATCGTAGACATGCCGGTCGCCATTTGCGGGCGCGTTGACCAGCACCAGAAATCGCTCGGGACCGCCCGCCGCGATGCCATCGTCGCGATCCTGGGCGCAGACATAGACGGTCGGCTCGCGCGGGAGCCGGTCATGCGCGAAAATGTCGTCGAACTCGGCTGCATAGTCGCTCGAGAAAAAGACGTTGTGCCGGTGCAGCGGAAAACCATCAGGCTTTGCGACGACGCTCCATGCCATGGCTGACAGCGAGCGGGCGCGAAGCGGGATCGCCGTTGCGGCGCGACGGGCAGGGACGCCGAGCATTCCATCGGCGATGGCGCCGACATCTGCATTGACGATCACTGCGTCCGCGACAATACGCTCGCCGCTTGCCAGCCTGACGCCACTCGCGCGGCCGCCGGAGATCAGGACTTCGCTGACCTCTTCGCCGTACCGGATCGTAGCGCCGAAGGAGCTTGCGCAATCCGCCAACGCCTTGGCGAGCGTGTGCATCCCGCCGTCGATGGACCAGACGCCTTCGCGCTCGACATGCGCGACCAGCATCAGCGTCGCAGGCGCCAGATACGGCGACGATCCGCAATAGGTCGCGTAGCGTCCGAACAACTGTCGTAGCCTCGGATCTGCGAAATATCGTCCCAGCGCCGACCACATCGACGAGAACGGCTTGATCTGCGGCAATCGCATAAC
This sequence comes from Bradyrhizobium amphicarpaeae, assembly GCF_002266435.3. NCBI lineage: Bacteria > Pseudomonadati > Pseudomonadota > Alphaproteobacteria > Hyphomicrobiales > Nitrobacteraceae > Bradyrhizobium > Bradyrhizobium amphicarpaeae. The sequence continues at coordinate 5,487,060 of NZ_CP029426.2, read as the reverse complement.
CCCGCGAAGGCCGTCGGCTCCGATCAGTCCGCCCATGCTCGGGTGGGGGGCACGCAGGAATGGCTTTTCGAGAATCTCGTAAATGCGCCTGGTATCCCGGCAGAAGGCGCGATAGCCATCCGCTTCCTCCGCACCCGCAAGATCGCCGATCGCATCGACGGTGCGTTCCTGATCGGCAAACAGATCGAGCTGAGCGTGGTCGTCCCAGGCGTGTCTTGCGAGAATATCCAGCGGGCTCAAGCGAACGTGATCCGCGAAATTTTGGCCAGCGGCCGCGAACAATTCGTCGAACACCCAACGCATCGTGAACACGGTTGGACCGCTGTCGATCAGCGAGGCGCCGATCGCGATCTGCCGCATCTTCCCACCTGGCGCGGCGGCCCGTTCGAGGACAGTCACGTCGAGGCCGCGTGCTGCGAGCGCGAAGGCGGAAACCAGCCCTGCGACGCCGCTGCCGACAACGACAACACGATCTCTGGGCATCTCGCACCGGCTCCGGGTTGTCGATTGACATGTGTCTATATTTATTTACACTCTGAACGACAAGTAAAATTTACATTCCTTGTGTCAAGCACGGGAGCCTGCCATGGACGTCACCAGCCGAATCGAACGGGCACTGAACGAGGCGATTGACCAGGCCGAGCTTCCCGGCTGTCCACCCCGGCTGGCGGCGGCCATGCGTTACGCGGTGTTTCCCCGCGGTGCGCGGGTGCGGCCAAGGCTCTGCCACAGCGTGGCCGCTGCCTGCGGCGAGGATCATCCCGCGGCCACTGACGCTGCCGGCGCGGCGCTCGAACTTCTGCATTGTGCTTCGCTCGTGCATGACGACCTGCCGTGCTTCGACGCGGCCGAGACGCGGCGCGGCCGTCCGTCGGTGCACAAGGCATTTGGCGAGCCGCTCGCGGTTCTCACTGGAGATGCGTTGATCGTGCTCGCATTCCAGACGCTGGCGCGTCTTCAATGCACGCCGGAGCGGCTGGCCGCGCTCACCCTGACTGTGGCCCGATCCGTTGGCGTCCCTTCAGGGATCGTCGCGGGGCAAGCCTGGGAATGCGAAGACAAGATCGATCTCGCGCATTATCACCGTGCCAAGACCGGCGCGCTGTTCGCCGCGGCGACCGTTGCAGGCGCCGCGTCGGCCGGTGCCGATTGCGAGCTGTGGCGAATGGTCGGGGAGAAGCTCGGCGAGGCCTATCAGGTTGCCGACGACATTCGTGATGCCGCCTCCGAGGAAGATGAGATCGGCAAGCCCGTCGGTCGCGATCTTGCGCTCGGGCGTCCCAGCGCGGTGATCGAGCTCGGCCTCGATGGCGCGCTGTACCGCTTGCACGACCTCGTGCGTGGCGCCATCGATGCGATCCCGCCATGCCCCAATGGCGCCGAGCTGCGGTCGCTGATGCTCTCGGAAGCCAAGCGCCTGGTGCCGGCCAAGCTTGCCCAGTTCGCCGCGTAGCCACGATGGCCGCGATCGCGCATCGTGACGGCGGAGGTGAGACATCCAACGCGCCGTGCGGTGCGGATGTCGTCCCTTCAGGACACGGCGCGTCCCGGCCGTCGTTGCATGATCGCCTGCTCGGATGGCGCGATTCGATCCTTTCCAACCGGTCTTTTCAACGATTTGCGGGGAATTTCGCGCTGACGCGGCCGATCGCGCGGCGCCGGGCAGGCGCGCTGTTCGATCTCTGTGCCGGTTTCGTCTATTCGCAGGTTCTGTTCGCCTGCGTCCGCCTGAAGCTGTTCGATCAAGTGGCAGATGGCCCGTTGAATTCGGCAGAGCTGGCATCGCGTGTGCCGCTGCCGGTCGACGCGACGTTGACGTTGCTCGATGCAGCGGTCTCGCTGCAATTGCTGCAGCGTCGCAGCGAAGGCCGCTACGGTCTTGGTCCGCGCGGCGCGGCCCTCAGGGGCAATCCCGGCGTTGTCGCCATGATCGAGCATCATGCGATGCTGTACGACGACCTGAGGGATCCGATCGCGCTGCTGCGCGGTGACGCCGGTGCGGGGCAGCTCGCCGCCTACTGGCCTTACGCCGCGAATCGCAAGGCAGCCAATCTGCCGCGTCAGGCGATCGCGCCCTACACCGCGTTGATGGCTGCGTCGCAGCCGATGATCTCGCAGCAGGTACTGTCGGCTTATTCGTTTCGCGGACATCGCTGTCTGCTCGACGTCGGCGGCGGCGACGGATCCTTCATCGCAGCTGTCGCAGCCGAGACGTCCAAACTGCGCTGCGTGCTGTTCGATTTGCCTGCGGTGGCGGACCAAGCCAGCGAACGGTTTCATGCCGAGGGATTGTCGTCGCGTGCGGTCGCGATCGGTGGGAGCTTTCTTGCGAATCGTCTTCCCGAGGGTGCCGATATCGTCTCGCTGGTGCGCGTGATCCACGATCACGACGACGCCGACGTCATGACGCTGCTTCGCGCGATTCACTTTTCTCTGCCAATCGGCGGCACGCTTCTGATTGCCGAGCCCATCTCCGGCGTTCGCGGCGCCGAGCCGATCGGCGATGCGTATTTCGCCTTCTATCTGCTCGCGATGGGCAGCGGCCGGCCCCGGACCTTCGCGCGGCTGCGGGACATGCTCACTGAAGTTGGCTTTGGCGATGTTGCGCTGCGGCCGGTGGCGATGCCGATGCTTGCGAGCGTGATCACGGCGCGAAAAAGCAATATTGACGTTAATCAAACTTGACAGTCTAGAATGTAAGTCTAGCATGACACTTGCGGGCCATCCGCCGGAGATCGGAGTGTGCGATGGAGACCATCGCGGTAGTTCTCAAGCAGCCGGAGCAGATCGAGCTCAATCGGCTTGCTTTGACGCCTCCGACCGCTGACGACGTCGTCGTCGATATCGACTGGAGTGGCGTCAGCACCGGCACCGAGCGTTTGCTGTGGTCGGGACGCATGCCTCCGTTTCCGGGCATGGGATATCCGCTCGTGCCCGGCTACGAGTCGGTCGGGCGTGTCGTCGAAGCGGGATCTGCCACGGCACTGCATCCTGGCCAGCGGGTCTTCGTTCCCGGCGCGAAGTGTTTTGGCGAGGTTCGCGGCCTGTTCGGTGCTTCCGCTTCGCGCCTGGTGGTGGCTGCGAAGCGCGTGGTGCCGCTCGATCAGAATCTCGGTGAACGTGGAATCCTGCTGGCGCTGGCAGCAACGGCCTATCACGCCATTGCGGCCCGCGGTGCCTCGGCCCCGGACTGCATCGTCGGTCATGGCGTGCTGGGGCGGCTGCTGGCCCGCATCTCCATCGCTGCTCGCAACGAGCCGCCGACCGTGTGGGAGAAGAATCCTGCGCGGGTCGGAGGCGCCATCGATTACGGCGTGATCGATCCCGAGCACGATACGCGGCGCGACTACAAGAGCATCTACGACGTCAGCGGCGATGCGGGCCTGCTCGATTCGCTGATCGGTCGCATCGCCCCGGGCGGCGAGATCGTGCTGGCCGGCTTCTACAGCGAGCGGCTGTCCTTCGCGTTTCCGCCCGCGTTCATGCGCGAGGCGCGACTTCGCGTTGCCGCGGAGTGGCAGCCCTCCGATCTCGTCGCGATCAAGGCCCTGATCGAATCCGGACGGCTCTCGCTCGATGGCCTGATCACCCACCACCACGCTGCTGCCGATGCCTCGAACGCCTATCGCGTCGCCTTCGAGGATCGGGCCTGCCTGAAAATGGTCCTGAACTGGAGTTCGCTCTGATGAACGTCGTGCCAAACATCAACATGAAAGACGCTCTGCGAGCGGAAGCGTCGATCGAACCGGATGCACCTCTTGTGACACCGGTGACCAAGGAAACGCAGATTATTGCCATCTACGGCAAGGGCGGCATCGGCAAGAGTTTCACGCTGGCCAATCTGTCTTACATGATGGCGCAACAAGGCAAGAAAGTGCTGCTGATCGGCTGCGACCCGAAGAGCGACACCACGTCGCTGCTGTTCGGCGGTCGCGCTTGTCCGACCATCATCGAGACGTCGTCAAAGAAGAAGCTCGCTGGTGAGGAGGTCAAGATCGGTGACGTCTGCTTCAAGCGCGACGGCGTGTTTGCGATGGAGCTCGGCGGCCCCGAGGTCGGTCGTGGCTGTGGTGGCCGGGGCATCATCCACGGCTTCGAGTTGTTGGAGAAGCTTGGCTTCCACGAGTGGGGGTTCGACTATGTGCTGCTCGACTTCCTCGGCGACGTGGTCTGCGGCGGCTTCGGCCTGCCGATCGCGCGCGACATGTGCCAGAAGGTCATCGTCGTGGGCTCGAACGATCTGCAATCGCTCTACGTCGCCAACAATGTCTGCTCCGCGGTGGAGTATTTCCGCAAGCTCGGCGGCAATGTCGGCGTCGCCGGCATGGTCATCAACAAGGACGACGGCACCGGCGAGGCGGCAGCCTTTGCCCAGACGGTCGGAATTCCAGTGCTTGCGGCAATCCCGGCCGACGACGACATCCGCAAGAAGAGCGCGAATTACGAGATCATCGGCCTGCCGGGCGGGCAGTGGAGCTCGCTGTTCGAACAGCTCGCCACCAATGTCGGCCTGGCGCCGCCGGTTCGCCCGACGCCGCTGACACAGGACGGCTTGCTCGGCCTGTTCAAGGGCGAAGTGGTCGGCCGCGGCGTCGTGCTCGAGCCTGCGACCATGGAAGACATGTGCGGCAAGTCGGTCGTCGACAAGCCGTCCCTTGAAGTCGTCTACGACGCGGCGTGAGCGGCAGCATGATGCGGAGCGCAACATGAACGTCATTCTGCCACGATACGCAGGCGCGATAGCCGAGTCCGTCGTGAACGAGCCCGTCGAAGTCGAGGTGGCTGCGACGGACGATGTCGTTGCACCGCCCGCCATCAACGCGGCAGCGACGAAGAGCGACGGCCTGGGTTGCCATGCCGGTGCTGCCGAACTCAAGGCAGCCGCCAGCGCTGCGGGAAAGAGCGATATCCTCGATCGCTATGCCACCGACTATCCCAAGGGTCCGCATGACCAGCCGCAAAGCATGTGCCCGGCATTCGGTTCGCTGCGGGTCGGCCTGCGGATGCGGCGCACTGCGACGGTTCTGTCGGGCTCGGCCTGTTGCGTCTACGGGCTGACCTTCACTTCGCATTTCTACGGTGCGCGACGGACGGTCGGCTACGTTCCCTTCAACTCCGAGACTCTGGTCACCGGCAAGCTGTTCGAGGACATTCGCGAAGCTGTCTTCAAGCTCGCCGACCCCACGCTATACGACACTATCATCATCACCAATCTTTGTGTGCCGACGGCGTCCGGCGTTCCCCTTGATCTGTTGCCGGATGAAGTCAACGGCGTCCGAATCATTGGTATCGACGTGCCTGGCTTCGGTGTGCCGACCCATGCCGAGGCCAAGGACGTGCTGGCGGCGGCGATGCTCGAATATGCCCGCAAGGAAGTGGAGCAGGGGCCGGTTCAGGCGCCGCGCGGCGGCAAGAGCGACCGGCCGACGGTCACGCTGGTCGGAGAGATGTTTCCGGCGGATCCCGTCGGCATCGGTATGATGCTGGAGCCGCTCGGTCTGGCGGCTGGTCCGGTGGTGCCGACGCGCGAGTGGCGGGAGCTCTATGCCGCACTCGACGGCTCCGTCATTGCTGCGATCCATCCGTTCTACACGGCGAGCTTTCGCCAGTTCGAGTTGGCCGGGCGTAATATCGTGGGGTCCGCGCCGGTCGGCCACGATGGCACCGAAGCCTGGCTTGAATCCATCGGTACGGTCTGCAACGTCGCGCGGGACAAGATCGACGCCGCCAAGAACCGCTTCCTGCCGATGATCAAGGCCGCGCTGGCGGCGAAGCCGATCGACGCGCGCATCACGATCTCCGGCTACGAAGGTTCCGAACTTCTCGTCGCGCGGCTCCTCATCGAGAGCGGCGCGCGCGTACCCTATGTCGGTACGGCCTGCCCGAGGACGCAATGGTCCGATGTCGACCGCGGATGGCTGGAAGCCAGAGGCACACGCGTTCAGTATCGCGCGTCGCTGGAAATGGATCTGGCCGCCGTCGGCGAGTTCAAGCCCGATCTGGCCATCGGCACCACGCCCATCGTCCAGAAGGCAAAACAGCTTGCGATCCCGGCGCTGTATTTCACCAATCTGATCTCGGCGCGGCCGTTGTTTGGCGTCGCCGGCGCCGGCTCGCTGGCGCAGGTTGTCAACGCTGCGCTCGCCAATCAGAGCCGCTTCGACGAGATGAAGGAGTTCTTCGGCAATGTCGGCGAGGGCCACGCGGCCGGCATCTGGGAAGATACGCCGAACGAAAACGTGGCCTTCCGGGAGAAATACAGGAAACAGATCGAAGCCCAGGCCAAGAAGCGCAAAGCCGAGGAGATGATCTGATGCTGGTCCTCGATCACGATCGCGCGGGCGGCTATTGGGGCGCGGTCTACGCCTTCACTGCGGTGAAGGGCATGCAGGTCATCATCGATGGTCCGGTCGGCTGCGAGAATCTGCCGGTTACATCGGTGCTGCATTATACCGACGCGCTACCGCCGCATGAACTGCCCATCGTAGTGACGGGACTCGGCGAGGAAGAGCTGGGCCAGACCGGCACCGAAGGCGCGATGAAGCGCGCCCACCGCGTGCTCGATCCCTATCTGCCGGCCGTCGTGGTCACCGGTTCGATCGCCGAAATGATCGGCGGTGGCGTGACGCCGGAGGGAACCAACATCAAGCGTTTCCTGCCGCGCACCATCGACGAGGATCAATGGCAAAGCGCAGACCGTGCCATCGTCTGGCTCTGGAAGGAGTACGGCGTCAAGAAGATTCCGGAGCTCAAGCCCCGCGCCGAAGGCGTCAAACCCCGCGTCAACATCATCGGGCCGATCTACGGCACCTTCAACATGCCGTCCGACCTCGCCGAAATCCGCCGGCTGATCGAGGGCATCGGCGCCGAAATCAACATGGTATTTCCGCTTGGTAGTCACCTCGCAGACATTCCGAAGCTGGTGAACGCCGACGTCAACGTCTGCATGTACCGCGAGTTCGGCCGGATGCTGTGCGAGGCGCTGGAGCGGCCGTATCTGCAGGCGCCGATCGGCCTGCACTCCACCACCAGGTTCCTGCGCAAGCTCGGCGAACTTCTGGGTCTCGATCCCGAGCCATTCATCGAACGCGAGAAACACACGACCATCAAGCCGCTGTGGGATTTGTGGCGATCGGTCACCCAGGATTTCTTCGGCACGGCCAGCTTCGCCATCGTCGCCAACGAGACGTATGCGCGCGGCGTCAGAAACTTCCTGGAAAAGGAAATGGGTCTGCTGTGCACCTTCTCCTTCCCACGCAAGGCGGGCGTCAAGCCGGACAACGATGCCGTACGATCTGCGGTGCGTGAGAAGCCGCCGCTGATCCTGTTCGGCAGCTACAACGAACGCATGTACCTGGCAGAGGCCGGTGGCCGCGCGATCTATGTGCCGGCGTCTTTCCCAGGCGCGGTGATCCGCCGGCACACCGGCACGCCGTTCATGGGCTATTCGGGCGCGACCTATCTCGTTCAGGAAGTCTGCAACGCGCTGTTCGACGCGTTGTTCAATATCCTGCCGCTCGCAGCCGATCTGGATCGCGTCGATCCGACGCCGGCCCGGCTGCACGAGGAAATCGTCTGGAGCGACGAAGCCAAGGCGCTGCTCGACGAGGTGTTGGAGGCCCATCCGGTGCTGGTGCGCATCTCGGCCGCAAAGCGCCTGCGCGACGCCGCGGAGAGCGGCGCGCGCCAGGCCGGCGAGGCGCGCGTCACCACGGATTTCGTGACTAGGGCCCGCGCGGCGCTGATGAGTGGAGCGCCAGCATGAGAATGGTTGAAGCCGGCTTGTTTCCGGCAATTCCGTATCTGCACCTGAAGGACGATATGCGGGAGGTGATGTCGATGTCCGATTATGCTTATGGCGATCGAACGAAAGCGCACGGCGAGAACAAAACCGTCGAATCCCAAGTGGTGTTTGGCGCCTGCTACGTGGCCTTTCTGGTGCGAGCTGTGCTCTCGCGATTGACACCCTGGCGCAAACGAGCGGCCTTCGACCATTACAGGAATCACGAGTCGATCTTCGCTGAGGCCCGCAGTGCCGCCGGCACGATCGTGACGTCGTCGTTCATGGGGCTGTGATCGGGATTCCGTCCGGCGCATTGCCGGGCGGATAACTGCCGTATCGATGGATCCGGCAATCGCTGTCGCCCACGCTCGGGCGACGAACGGCCGCAAGGCCATCACTAGGAGGATACCAAATGAAGGACGGTTCCTTATCGGGGCTATCCGAAGCCGAAGCCAAGGAATTCCATTCGATATTCATGACGAGCTTCCTGCTCTTCACGGCTGTCGCGGTGGTTGCCCATATCCTCGCCTGGATGTGGCGTCCCTGGTTGCCCGGACCGGGCGGCTACAAGACGACGGCGCTGGATAGCCTCCAGCACGTCGCCAGCGTCACCCTTTCGTACCTGACATAGACGGAGGCAATCATGTGGCGAATTTGGCTTCTGTTCGATCCGCGCCGTGCCTTGGTCGCGCTCTTCACGTTCCTGTTCGGACTGGCGATCGTGATCCACTTCATCCTGCTCTCGACAGACCGGTTCAACTGGCTGGACGGGCCCCGCAAGGCGAAAACGTCGGAGATCACTCTGCCGTACACACCACCAAGCATGCCGTCCTGATGGCATGACGAACTGCGTACCGGAATCGGGCGAGGCAGGATCGAGCGGCCGGTCTCGTCCGCTTCCGGTAACTGCCAGGCGAAAAACGACAAAGACGATGGATTTCGCACGCGGAGGAACGGACGATGGCAATGCTCAGCTTTGAAAGAAAATATCGCGTTCGTGGTGGGACGCTCATCGGCGGCGATCTGTTCGATTTCTGGGTCGGCCCGTTTTACGTCGGGTTCTTCGGGGTGACGACGGTGTTCTTCTCATTCGTCGGCATCGCGATGATCCTCTGGAATACTGCGCTCGGACCGACCTGGAATCTCTGGCAGATCAGCGTCAATCCGCCTGATGTCAAATACGGCTTGTCCTTCGCGCCGCTGCAGGAAGGCGGGATCTGGCAGATCGTCACGATTTGCGCGCTCGGAGCCTTCGTGTCATGGGCGCTTCGCGAGGTCGAGATCTGCCGCAAGCTCGGGATCGGCTATCACGTGCCCTTCGCCTTCGGCTTCGCCATCTTCGCCTATTTTACCCTGGTGGTGATCCGGCCGGTCTTGATGGGATCGTGGAGCTACGGTTTTCCCTACGGCATCATCACCCATCTCGATTGGGTGTCGAACACCGGCTACCAATACGGCAACTTCCATTACAACCCAGCGCACATGATCGCCATCACGTTCTTCTTCACGACGTGCCTGGCGCTGGCTCTGCATGGCGGCCTCATTCTGTCGTCGACCAATCCTGACAAGGGTGAACCGGTGAAAACGCCGGAGCACGAGAACACGATGTTCCGGGACCTGATCGGCTATTCAGTCGGCACGATCGGCATCCATCGCCTCGGGTTGTTTATCGCCCTATCGGCAGTGTTCTTCAGCGCGGTCTGCATCGTGATCAGCGGGCCGCTATGGTCGGAGGGCAATGCCTGGTCGGAGTGGTGGAACTGGTGGCGCAACCTTCCGATCTGGTCCTCAAACTAATTCCGGTCATCAGAGAGAGTCCTGAGCCATGGCCCAATATCAAAACTTCTTCACACAGGTGCAGGTGCGTAGCACCATCTACCCCGGGATTCCGATCCAGCCCGGAATATGGGTTCGTACCAGTGAAGGCCGGTTCAATTACTGGCTCGGAAAGATCGGTGACGCCCAGGTCGGACCGTTTTATCTCGGATTTCTCGGGCTTGCGTCGATCGCCTGCGGCATCGTCGCGATCGAGATCATCGGTCTCAATATGCTCGCATCGGTGAACTGGAGCCCGATCGAATTCGTTAGACAACTGCCCTGGCTGTCGCTGGAGCCGCCGAAGCCTGAATACGGCATCAGTTTTCCGCCATTGCAGGAGGGAGGGTGGTGGCTGATGGCCGGCTTCTTCCTCACGACCTCGATCCTGTTGTGGTGGGGTCGCACGTACCGTCGGGCCCGTGCACTCGGCATGGGCACGCACGTGTCATGGGCCTTCGCGTCCGCGATCTGGCTCTATCTGGTGCTCGGCTTCATCCGGCCGCTGCTGATGGGGCACTTCAGCGAGGCCGTTCCGTTCGGGATCTTCCCGCATCTCGACTGGACCAACAACTTCTCGATCACCCACGGCAACCTCTTCTACAATCCGTTCCACATGCTCTCGATCGCGTTCCTGTACGGCTCCGCCCTGCTGTTCGCCATGCATGGCGCGACGATCCTGGCAGTCAGCCGCTATGGCGGCGAGCGCGAGATCGAGCAGATCGTCGACCGCGGTACGGCGCTCGAGCGAGCGGCCTTGTTCTGGCGCTGGACCATGGGCTTCAACGCGACGGCGGAATCTATCCACCGCTGGGCCTGGTGGTTTGCTGTGCTCTGCCCCCTCACGGGCGGCATCGGGATCCTGCTCTCCGGTACCGTCGTGGACAACTGGTTCGACTGGGGCGTCAAGCACGGCTTGGCACTGCCGCGATAATTCATTTGAAGATCTGGCGCGCGCCGGATTGCAACATGCCGCTGCGGCGCGCGCACGCTTTCATCGTCTTCCCGGCTCGGCTGTCCGAGACGACGCGGCGGCGTACGGCCTGATCCGGGCTTCGTGCGTCATTCGTCCGCCAACAAAAAACGGGCTCGAGGAACGCTAGGTGAGAGATCACGGTTTGTTGGAGGATATTTGCCCTGGTTCAGGTGTTCAAATCTCCGAAGGAGTCGCTGGGGAATCTCGGCGCATTGCCAGTCGCGAACCTGATCGCGGCAGCAAGCGACGTCGCTGTGATCATCGACGGCGAGGGGGTGATTCGGGACGTCGCCTTCAACAAGGAAGACCTTTCGCTGGAGCTCGATGCCCACGGCCGCTGGCTGGGCTCGAAGCTGGCCGACATCGTGACCTCCGAAACCACTCCCAAAACCAGAGAGTTGCTCCAGGACGCGGTGAACCGAAAATCCTCGATCTGGCGCCAGGTGAACCATCCGTCGCCCGGCGGCGCGGATATTCCGGTGCTGTATTCGGCTGTCAACATCGGACGCAGCGATCGATTTGTCGTGGTCGGTCGCGATCTACGTCAGCTGGCAGCGATGCAGCAGCGGCTCGTCAACGCCCAACAATCGATGGAACGCGACTACGTCCGGCTGCGCCAAGCCGAAACGCGATATCGCCTGCTGTTCCAGGTCTCGTCGGAAGCGGTCATGATCGTTGATGCCTCCAACAATGCCATTCTTGAGATCAACCCGACCGCGCTGGCGCTGCTCGACGCGAGCGCGCCGCAGGTTCTGAAATCGAATCTCGCCTCACATTTCGTTTCGGCGGATGCCGAGCCGGTTCAAACCCTGCTGTCCAATGTTCGCGCCACCGGGCGTGACGGCGACGTCCGTGCCCGGCTTACGAAGGGAGACCGGGAGTGCTTTGTCGCCGTGTCTCAGTTCCGGCAGGAGAACGCGACCTTGTTTCTGGTCCGCCTGTCGTCGCAGCAGACGCCGGCGCAAGCCGGCGCGCTGAAGGCAACATCGAGCTTGCTGGAGTATTTCGACGCCGCGCCCGACGCGTTGGTCATCACCGGGCATGACGGCCGCATCGTCAAGGCGAACCCGGCCTTCACAGAGATGGCGCAGCTCGGCAGTGCGGAGCAGGCGCGCGGCGAATTGCTGGACCGCTGGCTCGGTCGGGCCGGTGTCGACTTTGGAGTGGCATTCGCCAATCTTCGCCAAACCGGTTCGATCAAGCTGTTCTCGACTTCGCTGCGCGGCGAACGTGGCGCGACGACGGATGTCGAGGTTTCAGCGGCATCTCTGACCCACGACGACCGCAAGCAGGGTTTCGGCTTCGCAATCCGCAATGTCGAGAAGCGTCTTTCGGCATCGCCGTCCTCGGCCCGCGAGCTCCCGCGCTCTGTGGCACAACTGACCGAGCGGATCGGCCGTGTTCCGCTGCGCGATCTCGTACGCGAGGCGACCGACGTCATTGAAAAGCTCTCGATCGAGGCTGCTCTCGAATTGACCGGCGACAATCGTGCGTCGGCTGCGGAAATGCTCGGCCTCAGCCGTCAGAGCCTCTATGTCAAGCTCCGGCGCTTTGGGCTTGCCGAGCACACGGGTGAAGGTGAGGCCGAAGATGACTAGTGCCGTTGTCAGTCATCCCGCGCCCTCGGTCGTTCTCGAACTGCTGAAGCCGATCACATGGTTTCCGCCGATGTGGGCGCTGGGGTGTGGGATCGTGTCCTCGGGCGTTTCGCCGGGCCAGCGTTGGCCGATGATCGTCGCGGGTGTGCTGCTGGCAGGACCGATGGTCTGCGGCACCAGCCAGGCCGTGAACGACTGGTACGACCGTCATGTCGATGCCATCAACGAGCCGGGCCGGCCAATTCCGTCAGGACGAATTCCCGGCCGCTGGGGTCTCTACATCGCGATCGTTTGGACGGCTCTGTCGTTGCTTCTGGCGACCATGCTCGGTACCTGGGGCTTTGCCGCTGCAATCGTCGGTCTCGTGCTGGCCTGGGCCTATAGCGCGCCGCCGATCCGCCTCAAGCAGAATGGCTGGTGGGGCAACGCGGCGTGCGGGCTTTGTTATGAAGGTCTGCCCTGGTTCACGGGCGCCGCGGTGATGAGCGCATCCGCGCCCGACTGGCGCATCGTCGTGATCGCGCTGCTCTATAGCATCGGTGCCCACGGCATCATGACTCTCAACGATTTCAAGTCCGTCGAGGGCGACAGGCGGATGGGGATCGATTCGCTCCCGGTGCTGCTTGGCGTCGGCAATGCCGCGCGCCTCGCCTGTGCGGTGATGGCAGTGCCGCAGGTTGCGGTCGTGGTGCTTCTACTGGCATGGCAGCGCCCATTTTATGCGGCGGCGGTCGGCGCGCTGCTCTTTGCACAGTTGTCACTGATGGCCCATTTCCTCGGAAGTCCGCGCGAGCGCGCTCCCTGGTATAACGGAACCGGGATCAGCTGCTATGTCGTCGGCATGCTCATCAGCGCTTTTGCGCTGGCTGCGATGAAAGCGAACTGACCATGAACAGCCCGGTTCTTTCGTGGTTTGGCATTGTCAGGCTCGGCCTGGTTCAGACCGGCCTCGGCGCGATCGTGGTCTTGACGACTTCGACGCTGAACAGGGTCATGGTGGTCGAACTGGTGATGCCGGCGATCCTGCCGGGCGCTCTCGTCGCCGTTCACTATGCCCTTCAGGTCTTCCGGCCGGCTTGGGGCCATGGCTCGGATCTCGGGGCGAGGCGAACGCCGTGGATCGTCGGCGGCATGGCGGTACTCGCAACCGGCGGCTTGATGGCCTCGATCGCGACGGCCTGGATGACGACGCATGCACTATTTGGCATCGCGCTTGCGGTGGTTGCCTTCTGTTTGATCGGCGCGGGCGTCGGCGCCGCCGGTACGTCGCTGCTGGTGTTGCTTGCCAAGCGCACCGACGACAACCGCCGCGCGGCAGCGGCGACCATCGTCTGGGTGATGATGATCGCCGGCTTTATCGTGACCACCGGTGTAGCGGGCCATTGGCTCGATCCGTTTTCGCCCGTGCGATTGATCGTGGTTTCGGGATCTGTCTCCGTGGTAGCGATGGTTCTCACGATTGTCGGCGTATGGGGCGTCGAGGGACGTTCCGTCGCCCGTGCCCGACCGGTCTTGAACTCGCCGAGCCGCCAGTCGTCCTTTCGCGAAGCGTTCATGGAAGTATGCACCGAGCCAAAATCGCGACGGTTCGCGATCTTTGTCTTTGTCTCGATGCTCGCCTATAGCGCGCAGGATCTGATCCTGGAGCCGTTCGCCGGCGCGGTGTTCGGCCTCACGCCAGGCGAGACGACGAAGCTTTCGGGCGTCCAGCATGCGGGAACGTTGATCGGCATGGCCATGGTGCCGTTGATCGGCGCGATCTATCCACGATCCCGCGGAAACCTGCAGATTTGGACCATCGGGGGATGCCTTGCCTCGGCAATCGCGCTGTTGTGTCTGGCGGCCGCAGCCGTTGTCGGGCCGTCCTGGCCGCTGCGCGAGACAGTGTTCATGCTCGGCGTCACCAATGGGGCCTACGCCGTGGCGGCGATCGGCTCGATGATGGCGCTGGTCGGGGCGGGCGGCGAGAGGCGCGAAGGCGTGCGCATGGGTCTGTGGGGCGCTGCGCAGGCGTTTGCGTTCGGGATCGGTGGATTCCTGGGAACGCTGGCCAGCGACATCGCGCGGTATGTCCTGACGTCGGCGGCATTGTCTTATTCCGCGGTGTTCGCATCGGAGGCAGGATTGTTCGTCGTTGCCGCCGTGATGGCCGTTTGGGTTCATCGCGCTCCGGCAAAGGACGAGACGCAGCAGCGCGCTTTCGGTTCGCCGTTGGCCGCTATCGCAGAAGGAGCGCAGTCATGACCAGTTCGGAGATCTTCGATGTCGTGGTGGTCGGCGGAGGGCCCTCCGGTGCGACGGCCGCGCACGATCTTGCAAAGCTCGGGCGGAGCGTGCTCTTGCTCGACCGTGCCGGGCGCATCAAGCCTTGCGGCGGCGCGATCCCGCCGCGGCTGATCCGCGACTTCGACATCCCCGATTACCTTCTGGTCGCGCACGTCAACTCCGCCCGGATGGTGTCACCATCGGACCAGCAGGTTGACATGCCCATTGATGGCGGCTTTGTCGGCATGGTCGACCGCGATGTGTTCGACGAATGGTTGCGGACACGTGCCGCTGACGCCGGCGCACAACGGCGGACCGGCCTGTTCAAGCGTTTCAAGCGCGACGATGCAGGGACGACTGTCGTCCATTATGAGGAACGCGTCGCCGACGGCTCCATGGTGGAAAGCAGCGTTCGGGCCCGGGCGCTGATCGGCGCCGACGGCGCCTTGTCGGCGGTGGCACGGCAGTGTCTTCCCGGCGCGGACCGGCTGCCTTACGTGTTTGCCTATCATGAGATCGTTCGCGCGCCGCCGGCGGCGTCCAGCTTCGATGGTACGCGTTGCGACGTCTATTATCGCGGCAGTGTGTCTCCTGACTTCTACGGCTGGGTCTTCCCGCATGGCGACACCGTCAGCGTCGGAACAGGCTCCGCCCGCAAGGGATTTTCATTGCGGGAGTCCGTGGGTGGCCTGCGCGATGCCGCGGGGCTTGGCGCGTCCGAGACGATCCGCCGTGAGGGCGCCCCGATCCCGCTGCACCCGCTGCCGCGATGGGATGACGGGCGCAGCGTGCTGCTGGCCGGCGATGCAGCGGGTGTCGTTGCGCCCGCGTCGGGCGAGGGCATTTACTACGCAATGATCGGCGGACGCCTGTCGGCGGAAGCCGTTGACGATTTTCTGGAGACCGGCGACGCCAAAGCTCTGCGCAATGCGCGGAAGCGATTCATGCGGCTGCACGGCGTCGTATTCTGGATCCTCGGCGTGATGCAGTGGTACTGGTACTCCAATGATCGTCGCCGCGAACGCTTCGTTAGCATTTGCCGCGATCGCGACGTCCAGAAGTTGACGTGGGATGCCTATATGAACAAGGAACTGGTTCGCGCCAAGCCGGTCGCCCATGTGCGCATTTTCTTCAAGAACCTCGCCCACATGGCAGGGTTGGCATCGGCGTAATGACTATGCGCGGCGGTTTCTGGAAGCCCGTGCTGGTCGCGGCATCGGTTGCGATCTTCATTGCGGTGCTCGGCGGCACGCTGACCGACACCGGGGTCTGGTATCAGGGCCTGCGGAAACCCTCATGGCAGCCACCGGACTGGCTCTTCGGTCCAGCCTGGACCTTGATCTTTGCGCTGGCGACGGCCTCGGCGGTCCACGCCTGGCGCAACGCCGGGAGCCGCGCACAGCGGGAATGGGTGATAGGGCTGTTTGCCCTGAATGGATTCCTCAATGTGTTGTGGAGCACCTTGTTCTTCGCCTTGAAACGTCCGGATTGGGCGTTGATCGAGGTGGCGTTCCTGTGGCTCTCGATCCTGTTGCCGATCATCGTGTTCTGGCGGTCCGCAAGACCTGCGAGCCTTTATCTGGTTCCCTATCTGTTGTGGGTGTCGTTCGCGGCGTTTCTCAACCTCACCGTCGTTCGTCTGAACGGGCCGTTCGCGTGACGAACGGTTGCCAGGATCGGATGTCCATGTGATCTTCCGGCATGGCTGACCTGTTTGCGAGTGGACGCCTCGTCGATTTCATTCTCGTCGTGGTCTTTCTCGAGGCTGCGGCCTTGTTGGTGTATTGGTCGCGTGTACGGCGAGGCATCTCTCCGCGCGATCTCCTCCCCAATCTGTGCGCCGGCGTGTTTCTTCTACTCGCTCTGCGCGCAACCCTCGCCGGCAGCGGCTGGATGTTGGCGAGTGTCTTCCTCGCGGCCGCCGGACTCGCGCATCTGACGGACGTCACCCGGCGTTGGCGCAACTAGCCATCGCACTGGCCTTGCGCCGACCGACTATTTCTTTTCGGAGAATTTGTTGATGTAGGCGATGACGTCCTTGCGCTGCTGCTCGTCAGTGAGCTTGAACGCCATCTTGGTCGAACCGGTCGCCAGATCCGCCTTGCCCTTGTCGGTGAGGAATTTCTTCAGGAATGCGTTCGGATCGGGCAGATACTGCATGATCAATTCGTCGGACCAGACCAGTCCGTTTTCGCCTGCGGCCTTGTTCAACGCCGAATAGGCGAAACCGGGCGCCGTTCCCGATTGCCGGCCGATGACGCCGGTCAGGACCGGTCCGACCAAGTTCTTGGCGTCAGGCCCGATACGGTGGCAGGTCATGCACTGCTTGAAAACCTGCTCACCCTTGGCCGCGTCCTGTGCCAGGGCTGCGTTGCTCGAAAAGACAATGGCTGCTGCGACACAAGCAAAAACTGCAGATTTCACCGGCACGTTGCTCTCCCTGACTTCTGTTTGGTCTCGATTTGAGTGTTAGGATATATTGACAGTTATAAATATCAATTGGCGTTGTCGTTCCTGACATTCTTTTGAGCGGCGTCAAACCAATTCTCAATGGATTCTGCTAGCTGGACGTCCATTGGCAAGATCCCAGCGGTGATGGTCGAAGCCGGTGTCAGGTAAATGTGACAACTAAAACCTTCAAAACAAAGGTGTTTCTTGACTTCGTGCCGGATTTTGCGCATTCCTAGCAAGAAGGGCCTTTAGTTTCGGGTGGCGAGTGTCAGGTGACGTTGGCACGTCCCCTGCATCGGTCCGACTGCCGTTGTTTCGACAGCTTCACGCGTCCGCAGAGAATGATCGGCAGATAACAGAATGGCCGCCTTACCGACCGTACAGCCCGACATCACCCTCCTGCTGGACATGGAGGGTGTGATCCGCGAGGCCACGCTGTCTCCATCGATGAGCGGCGAGACCGTCGAGGGATGGCTCGGCCGCCCATGGGTCGAAGTTGCCGGCGAGATGGGCGGCGAGAAGGTCAAGCGCATGGTCGATGACGCGCGCGTCACCGGCATTTCGGCGTTCCGCCAGATCAACCAGCGCTTTCCGAGCGGCCTCGAAATTCCGATGGAATACACCACGGTGCTGCTGGGCGGCCGTGCCGGGATGCTCGCCATCGGCAAGAACCTGCAGGCCGTCGCCGAGCTTCAGTCGCGCCTGATCGCGGCCCAGCAGACGATGGAGCGCGACTATTGGAAGCTGCGCGAAATCGAGACGCGCTACCGTCTGGTCTTCGACGCATCCAACGAAGCCGTCTTGATCGTGTCGGCCGCCAATCTGCGGATCCTGGAAGCCAACCGCACTGCGATCGAGGCGCTGAATTCGCCGCGTCGCCGGAACGAGGACATCGCGGGACGCGAGCTGCTGCATGACATCGCCGCTGAAGACCGCGATGCGGTTCGCGAAGTGCTGGCCCGCATCCGCGAGCGCGGCAAGGCGCTGAGCATCCTTGTACATCTTGGCCCCGACGCCAAGCCTTGGATGCTGCGGGGCTCGCTGATGACGGCGGAACCCGGCCACGTGTTTCTGCTGCAATTCACTGCAGCGACCGATCTGTCGGCGTCTAAGGACAAAGGTGAGCCATCGACCATCGAGGAGTTGGTCGAGCATTTGCCGGACGGATTTGTGGCGCTCGACGAAGCTGGCGTCATTCGTCACGCCAATCAGGCCTTCCTCGATCTGGTGCAGCTCGGCTCGAAGGCGTCCGCAATCGGAGAATCGCTTGGCAGGTGGCTCTGGCAACCGGGCGCCGATCTGAATGCACTGCTTTCGAATATTCAGCGGCACAAGACCGTGCGGCTTTTCACGACGTCGGTCCGCGGTGAACTCGGCACCGAGACCGAGGTCGAGATTTCGGCCGGAACCGGGGAAGGCGAGCCGAGCCAGATCGGCGTGCTGCTTCGCAATGTGGCCCGTCGCCTGCCGTCGGGCAGCGAGAGTGATTTTTTGCGCACCGCGCTGGGCTCGATGAGCGAGCAGATCGGGAAATCGTCGCTACGCCAGCTCGTGAAGAATACGGTTGGCGTCGTCGAACAGCATTATGTGAAGCAGGCGCTCGAGCTTGCGGGTGGTAATCGGACGGCGACGGCTGAACTTCTGGGATTGAGCCGCCAGAGCCTTTATGCAAAGCTCAATCGTTACGGCCTGGACGACAAGGAGCCGGACGCCGAGGAAACCCCAGAGGACTGAGTTGGCGCTGCATTCGCTCGCTACACCAGCATTCGGAAAAGCCGACCTTTCGAACTGCGAACGGGAAGAGATCCATCTCGCGGGCTCCATACAGCCCCACGGCGCCCTTTTGGTCGTCAGCGAGCCCGATCACCGTGTCGTTCAGGCCAGCGCAAATGCCGCGGCTTTTCTCAACCTGAAGCAGGTCGACGGCATGGCGCTCGCCGATCTCGATGGCGACCTGCTGGTCCGAATTCTCCCGCACCTCGACCCGACCGCCCAGGGAATGCCGATCGCGGTGCGCTGCAGGATCGGAAGCCCCGGCGCAGAATATGACGGGCTGTTGCATCGTCCGCCCGAGGGAGGGCTTGTCATCGAGCTGGAGCGGGCCGGACCGTCGGTCGATTTCACCAGGTACATCGCCAAGGCGCTTGAGAAGATCCGCACAGCGTCCTCGATTCGTGCGCTTTGCGAAGAGGCCGCGACATTGTTTCAGGATCG
The DNA here is from genome assembly GCF_002266435.3 of Bradyrhizobium amphicarpaeae. Taxonomy (NCBI): domain Bacteria; kingdom Pseudomonadati; phylum Pseudomonadota; class Alphaproteobacteria; order Hyphomicrobiales; family Nitrobacteraceae; genus Bradyrhizobium; species Bradyrhizobium amphicarpaeae. The sequence goes on along the minus strand of NZ_CP029426.2, from coordinate 5,467,958 downwards.
TACCGGCTACGACCGGGTCATGGTCTACCGTTTCGATGACGAAGGCCACGGCGAAGTGTTTTCGGAGCGCCGCAAGCCGGAGCTCGAGGCGTATCTGGGCAATCGCTACCCGGCGACCGATATTCCGCAGATGGCGCGGCGGCTCTATGAGCGCACGCGTGTCCGCGTGCTGGTGGATGTGAACTATCAGCCCGTCCCGCTGCAGCCCCGGTTGTCGCCGATCACCGGACGGGATCTGGACATGTCGCTCTGCTTCCTGCGCAGCATGTCGCCGATTCACCTTCAGTACCTGAAGAACATGGGTGTAGGCGCCACCCTGGTGATCTCGCTGGTGGTCGGCGGAAAGCTGTGGGGCCTCGTCGCCTGTCACCACTACGAGCCGCGCTTCATCCATTTTGAATTGCGGGCTGTCTGCGAGTTGCTTGCCGAGGCGATCGCGACACGCATAGCGGCGCTTGAGAGCTTTGCGCAAAGCCAGTCCGAGATCTTCGTGCAGCGGCTCGAGCAGCGAATGATCGAGGCGATGTCGCGAGAAGGCGATTGGCGAGGTGCGATCTTCGACAGCTCGCAATCGATCCTTCAGCCGCTCGGTGCGAGTGGAAGCGCTCTGATTTATGAGGGCCAGATCATCTCGACAGGTGAGGTTCCTGGGACACAGGAAATCAGGGAGATTGGCGCTTGGCTGGACACGCATCGCGATGGGTCCGTGGTCGCGACGGCATCGCTCGGTCTTGATCTTCCCCAATTTACGGGAATTACTAAGGTGGCTAGCGGGATCGCGGTGACGCCGATCTCAAGCAATCCCGGCGAATACCTGATCTGGTTCCGGCCGGAGCGCATTCGCACGGTGACCTGGGGCGGCGATCCCCTGAAGCCGTTCGTGATCGGCAACAGTCCCACGGATTTGTCGCCGCGGCGGTCGTTCGCGCAGTGGCATCAGCAGGTCGAGGGAACGTCGGACCCTTGGACGCCGGCCGATCTCGCCGCCGCGCGCCTGATCGGTCAATCGGTGGCGGACATCGTGCTGCAATTCCGCGCGGTGCGTACGCTCATCGCGCAGGACCAGCTCGAACAGTTCAGTCGCCAGGTGCGCGTGTCCGAGCAGCCGGTGATCATCGCCGATATCGACGGCAAGATCCTGCTGGTGAACGAGGCGTTCAAGACGCTGCTGCCGAAGGATCATTCCGCGTTCGGCCAGCTGGAGGAACTGGCCGGGGCATTTCAACAATCGGACCGTTTCCTGAGCGATGTCGCGGACCTCATCCGTCACCATCGTCCCTGGCGCGGCGAGTTGCTGTTGCGCGGCGAAGGCAACCGGGAAAAGCCGTTGATGATCAGAGGAGACCCGGTGCATCCGTCGCGGGACCGCGTGCTTGGTTTCGTGCTGATCTTCTCCGATATCACAGACCGAAAGGCCGCCGAGATCGCGCGCAGCCGTTTCCAGGAAGGCATTGTTCAAAGCAATCGGATCAGCAGCGTCCGTCTGGATTCCAAGACCGACCTCGTCTACCAGAACCTGCTGTCGTCGGTGATCGAGAACGCCCAGCTCGCCGCGCTCGAAATCACCTATGGCGTGGAAACCGGCCGGATCGCCGAGATGCTCGAGAGTGTCAGAAATTCGACACTGCGCACTGCCGAAGTGCTGGAACATCTGATCTGGCATGCGTCGCGGACGTCGGGTAGCGGCAAGCCGAAAGCCTGAATCGCCGCGCGGGCCGGGCGACCTAGTCCACGGCAGCGACCGCGGCAGGCTCATGTGGCACCGCAGCCTCGACGGCGCAGGAGAGGTCGATATTCATGGAAAAGGCGATTGCGCCTTCCTCCACCACGGCGTGCGGATCGGAGGCAAGTGCACCGGCTTCGTCGAGGGCCTTGCGGTAGTCGGCCTTCAGCAAGTCCAGATCCGAAAAGCGCGGAAAGTCGTAGAAGGTCAGGTCCGAAGGACGAAGCTCCAGCGAGCGCGCCAGCAATCGTTGCAGGATCCGACCGCCGCTGAGGTCTCCGAGATAGCGGGTATAGGCATGGGCGATCAGTCGCATGCCGTCGCCATCGGCCACATGCGCAACCCGCTTGGCGTAGATATCGCCGGCGGCAAGCAGCGGAATGTCCTCAATTCGTCGCTGGCCGCACAGCGCAGCAAGGTCGGATTCGATTGCGAGCGTGCGCTCAAGCCGGTAGCGGTAGAGCAATGCGATGCCGGGAGAATCGCGATGGCGTTCGAGCCCATGCTCCATCGCCCGGTAGGCCGGAAGCAGATTGCGCAACAGCAGGATGTAGCCTGCCCGGCTTGCTTCACCCCGCAGCAGACCGCGAATGATGCCGGTCCGCTCAGCTTCTGCATGCAGGGCCTTGGTACGGAGATAGAGTGCAGTCACGACGCTGGGCGGGGAGGAGACATCCACCGTCGCGGCCGTCATTCCCGTTGCGTCCGCAATGGGTTTGGAAGGTAAGCTTCGTCGCGTCAATCTGCGCCGCCCCTGTGCGCCGAGGCCGGTCACTTCCGCCCCTTCATTTGCTCGATGAGACCATGCGCCTGATGCGGCGCGGTGATCGCATCGGCCGACATCATATCGGCTCCCATCGACGCCACAAGGCCGGGCTGAGCGGTTATCATCGGCCCGCCCAGAATGATGCCGACATGCCTATTGCGCGAGTCGCGCCTGATGTCGTGGATGTCCTTCTTCAACTCGTCGAGCCGCCGGTCGCTGCTGACGGAAAAGCCGACGATGTCGAACCAGTGATTATGCACCAGGGATGTCAGCTCCTGATGCGACGAGAACGGCCCGGTGCAGAGATTCCAGCCGGCGCGGCGGAAGAACTCGGCCACCATGGATAGTCCGAAGCTGTGCTGGTCACCGGGGATGATCGTCAGCAGGGCCGATTCGCCGCCGTGGTTGTCGCCGGCTTCCTGCGCGAAGCTATCGCCGAGGCGGTGCATGATGAGCTGCAATCGCCCGACGCCGACGGTCACGCTGGCAAAATCCGTCGTGTCCGATTCCCATTGCGCGCCGAGCTGTCGCGCTGCGGGCGCCAGCAGATCGATAAAGATCGATTCGACCGAGGCACCTTTCGCCTGGAGATCCACGACGTAGGCGAACGCCGCGCCGTCATCGGCGCCAAGCGCCAGCGCGGCAAACATTTCCACTTCGGTCGGCGCGGTCGGTTCGGCGGTCTCCGGCGGCTTTGCAATCGGTGCGCTGCGCAACGCCAGCACGATCTTGGGAATGATCTGCGTCTTGATGGTCCGGACCACCGCGACCGGCTGCAGTGTCGGGCGAAAGCGCCAGATGGGCGCGGGAATTCTCTGTCTGAGCGATTTGGGACGAGACGCCGAAGCGGTGTCGGTGGCGCTACCGGTTGAGAAGGATCGCTCGTTCACATCGGTCATATCTCACTCCCCCCAACATTAAGTCCCTGAGTTCGAAAACCGTCAAGTTCAATTTACGTATGGTTTAGTTGACAGTTCTTGAAGCGAGGTTTAGCCTTCTTTCCATCAAGCCCGCACGTAGGGAGTGGCGCGGTGCAGTTTCGAGCAGCTAAAAGCGGCCAATTTTCCGGACACGGCGACCCTTCGCCGGCAGCTGCTCGATTTCCCCACCCGATATCGCATCACCACGCTGAGGGACTGTCAAACAATCTTTACAGTTTGGCGCATAAATCCGTCGCTGCGCCTGCGAATGCAATTTCGAAGCTTGGCAACCTCGGATCGCAAGCAAGCTCGCCGGCGCAAGCACTTAAGACGCTGTACACGCCGGAACAACGCATTCGCCGCGACGCAACAAGGTGGACCCTGGTCCAGGGCATTCTCGCACCGGTCCAGTTTGTGGTTTTCCTGATCAGCCTGGCGCTGGTGCTCCGTTATCTGTTCAACGGTGAGGGCTTCGCCATCGCGACGGCGTCGATCGTCGTCAAGACGCTCGTGCTCTACGCGATCATGATCACCGGTTCGATCTGGGAACGGGAAGTCTTCGGCTGCTATTTGTTTGCGCCGGCCTTCTTCTGGGAAGACGTCTTCAGTTTCCTCGTGCTGGGCTTGCACACCGGTTACCTCATCGCGTTGTTTGCCGGGATCGGCGGCCCGCGCGAGCAGATGCTGCTCGCGCTCGCGGCGTACGCGTCATACTTCGTCAATGCCACGCAGTTCCTGTTGAAGCTGCGCGCGGCCCGGCGTGACGAGCGTATTGCATCAGCGGCAGCTCCCTCCGTTTCCGGGAGCCGGGCATGAACGTGCATGTGCAAGGATGTCCGGTCGTAGCGAATGACCTACCAAAGCCGGTCCGTCGCGAGAGTGGTCAGCGCGAGGTCTTCTGCGGGCTGACCGGCATCGTCTGGCTGCATCGCAAGATCCAGGACGCCTTCTTCCTGGTGGTGGGCTCGCGCACCTGCGCACATCTGATTCAGTCCGCCGCTGGCGTGATGATCTTCGCGGAGCCCCGATTTGCGACTGCTATCATGGAAGAGAAGGATCTCGCCGGGCTCACCGACGCCAACGATGAGCTGGATCGCATCGTGGTTCAGCTGATCGCGCGGCGACCGGACATCCGGCTGCTTTTCCTGGTCGGCTCCTGTCCCTCCGAGGTCATCAAGCTCGATTTGTCGCGCGCCGCGTTGCGGCTGTCGCAGAAATTCTCGCCTGCAGTTCGTATCCTCAATTATTCGGGCAGTGGAATCGAGACAACATTCACGCAAGGCGAGGATGCCTGTCTCGCCTCGCTCGTCCCCGCGGCCCCCCCGACCCGGACGAGCGAGGACCAATTGCTGATCGTCGGCTCGCTGGCGGACGTGGTCGAGGATCAGTTCATCCGCCTGTTCGACGCGTTGGGAATGGGCCGTGTGCAGTTTCTGCCGCCGCGTAACACTGCGGGCCTTCCCGAGATCGGACCGAACACCAAATTCCTCCTGGCTCAACCCTTCCTCGCCGACACTGCGCGCGCGCTGGAAGATCGCGGGGCCGTCCGGTTGGCCGCACCGTTTCCGCTGGGCGTCGAGGGCACGACGGCATGGTTGCGTGCGGCGGCCGACGCATTCGGTGTCGCGCCCGCGCTGTTCGAGGCGGTCACCCAACCTTATCGCATCAGGGCGGAGCGAGCGCTGGTTCGCTATCGTGATCTGCTCGGCGGCCGCAGCATCTTCCTGTTTCCGGATTCCCAGCTCGAAATTCCCCTGGCGAGGTTCTTGTCGCGCGAATTGTCGATGCACTTGGTCGAGGTTGGGACGCCCTATCTGCACCGCGAGCATCTCGCCGAAGAGCTCAGGCTGCTGCCGGACGATGTCGCCCTATCTGAAGGGCAGGATGTCGACCTGCAGCTCGATCGCTGCCGAGCTGCCCGCCCGGATCTGGTGGTGTGTGGGCTTGGACTTGCCAATCCCCTGGAGGCCGAGGGCATGACCACCAAATGGTCGATCGAACTCGTTTTCACGCCCATCCAGGGCTACGAGCAAGCGGCCGATCTTGCCGAATTATTTGCGCGCCCCCTGGTGCGCCGCGCGAAACTGGTGGCCTGATCATGCAGCTCACGGTGTGGACCTATGAAGGACCTCCCCATGTCGGCGCGATGCGTGTCGCGACGGGAATGGACGGCCTGCATTACGTCCTGCACGCCCCGCAGGGCGACACCTACGCGGATCTGCTGTTCACGATGATCGAACGCCGCGACCGGCGCCCGCCCGTGACGTACACAACATTCTCCGCCCGGGATCTCGGCGGTGACACCGCCGATCTGTTCAAGTCCGCGGCCCAGAATGCCTATGATCGTTTCCAGCCGCAGGCGATGCTCGTCGGCGCGTCCTGCACGGGGTCGCTGATCCAGGACGACCCGGGCGGTCTAGCGCGTGCGCTCGATCTCCCGATCCCCGTCGTGGCCGTCGATCTGCCGGCCTATCAGCGCAAGGAAAACTGGGGCGCGGCCGAAACGTTCTATCAATTGGTGCGCACGCTCGCCGGGCCGTCAGCGCCGGCACCCGGAAGACCGCGTCCCCAGCGTGCTGCGGGAGTCCGTCCTCGCTGCAATCTGCTCGGCCCAACCGCTCTCGGTTTCCGCCATCGCGACGATATCGTCGAGATCACCTCGCTGCTGGCAAAGCTTGGCATTGACGTGAACGTCACAGCGCCGATGGGGGCGACCCCGGCCGATATCGCAGGACTTGGCGAGGCCGACTTTAACGTCGTGCTGTATCCCGAAATCGCGGGCCAGACTGCGTCCTGGCTGCAACGGACGTTTGGACAGCCCTTCACTAAGACCGTCCCGATCGGCGTGTCGGCCACCCGCGAATTCGTCGAAGAGGTCGCAAGGCTCGCTGGTGTCGATGCGTCGGCGACGCTGGCCTCGGCCTCCACCCGGCTGCCGTGGTACTCGCGCTCAGTCGATTCGACCTATCTCACTGGCAAGCGCGTCTTCATTTTTGGCGACGCCACCCACGCGGTTGCCGCTGCCCGCATTGCATCCGACGAACTCGGCTTCATGGTCGTTGGCCTCGGCACCTACAGCCGCGAATTCGGCCGCGAGATCCGCGACGCAGCGAAACGATATGACGTCGAACCGCTGATCACTGACGACTATCTAGAGGTCGAGGCGAAGATCGCGGAACTACAGCCCGAGTTGGTGCTGGGGACGCAGATGGAGCGGCACATCGCCAAGCGTCTCGGCATTCCATGCGCCGTGATCTCGGCGCCGGTGCATGTGCAGGATTTTCCCGCACGCTACGCACCGCAGATGGGTTTTGAGGGCGCCAACGTCATCTTCGACACCTGGGTGCATCCGCTGATGATGGGCCTCGAGGAACACCTGCTGGCAATGTTCAAGGATGATTTCGAATTCAAGGACGGCACGGTACCGTCGCATCTGGGCGCGGGTCATTCATCGCCCGTTGCTGATCGGCCGGTTCAGGTATCCGTCAGTGAGTCGAACATCGCGGCCGTTTGGGCAGCCGACGCCGAGAAAGAGTTGCACAAAATTCCGTTCTTCGTTCGTGGCAAGGCGCGCCGCAATACCGAACGTTTCGCCAATGAAAACGGCGTTGCCACCATAACCATCGAGACGCTCTACGATGCCAAAGCGCATTACGCCCGTTGATGCGACGCCTTTGAGGGTCGTCGTCGTGACCATGGACAGTCATCTGTCCGGCGCGGCTGCGCGGGCCGAGAGGCTGTTGAAGGGACAATTTCCCGGGCTGACGCTTGCGGTCCATTCCGCGGACGAATGGGGCACCGACAACGCTGCGCTCGATCGTTGCAGGGCCGACATCGCCCACGGCGACATCGTGATCGCCACCATGCTGTTTCTCGACGACCATGTTCGCCTCGTGATGCCGGCACTTGTTGCCCGGCGCAGTCATTGCGACGCGATGATATGCTGTATGTCGGCGGCCGAGATCGTCAAGCTGACGCGCGTTGGAAAGTTCGACATGAGCGGCGAGGCGCTCGGCGCCATCGCATGGCTGAAGAAGCTGCGCGGCAATCGCAAGGGCAGCCCCGGCGGCAAGGGCGAGATGAAGATGCTGCGCCAGCTGCCGAAGTTGCTGCGCTTCATCCCAGGCACCGCACAGGATATGCGCGCGTATTTCCTGACGCTGCAATACTGGCTGGCCGGCTCAGAGCAGAACATCGCCAACATGATCCGTCTGCTGGTGGACCGTTACGCCGATGGACCGCGCCGCGCCCTGCGCGGCATCGTCAAGGCCGAGCCGCCGGTCGACTATGCCGACATCGGTGTCTACCACCCCCGCCTCAAGGGGTGCATCGCCGATATCGCAGATCACCTGCCTGTCCCGGCCGGCGAGCGCGGCACCGTTGGCCTCCTGTTGTTGCGCTCCTATCTGCTCGCAGGGAATTCCGGTCACTATGACGGCGTCATTGCCGCATTCGAGGCGAAGGGGCTGCGCGTGATACCTGCCTTCGCCAGCGGCCTCGATCAGCGGCCGGCGATCGAGCGCTTTTTTATGAAAGATGGCCGCAGCGCGGTGGATGCCGTCGTCTCGCTCACCGGCTTCTCGCTGGTCGGCGGCCCCGCCTATAACGACTCCCGGGCGGCCGAAGATATTCTCGCCAAGCTCGACGTCCCCTATCTGTCGGCGCATCCCGTCGAATTCCAAACGCTCGAGCAGTGGGGGGCTTCGGATCGCGGTCTGATGCCGGTGGAGAGCACCATTATGGTGGCGATCCCCGAACTTGACGGCGCGTCGGGGCCGCTGGTCTATGGCGGTCGCTCCGACGGCGCAGGTGCTCCCTGCACGGGCTGCGAGCGCGCCTGCATTTTCGCACCCGCCGAGACCGGCGGCGAAATGCATGTGTGCAGCGAACGCGCCGACATGCTGGCGGCGCGCACCGCTCGCCTGGTCGCGACGCGCCGTTCGGAGCGCTGGGATCGCAAAGTCGCGATCGTGCTGTTCAATTTCCCGCCGAATGCCGGCAACACCGGCACCGCGGCATTTCTGTCGGTGTTCGAATCGCTTCATCGCACGCTCTCGGCAATGAAGCGCGAAGGCTATCAGGTCGAGGTGCCCGAAAGCGCCGACGCCTTGCGTGAGCGCATCGTGGTCGGTAACGCCGCCCGCTTCGGCGCGGATGCCAATGTCCACGCCAGAATTCCGGCCGGTGATCACGTTCGGAACGAAAAATGGTTGCGCCAGATCGAGGCGCAATGGGGCCCGGCTCCCGGCAGGCAGCAGAGCGATGGCAGCTCGATCTTCGTGCTGGGTGAGCGCTTCGGCAACGTCTTCGTCGGGATCCAGCCTGCGTTCGGATACGAGGGCGATCCGATGCGGCTGTTGTTCGAGAAGGGGTTTGCGCCGACGCATGCCTTCTCGGCCTTCTATCGCTGGCTCCGCGAGGATTTCGGCGCGGGTGCGGTCTTGCATTTCGGAACCCACGGCGCGCTCGAATTCATGCCAGGCAAGCAGGCTGGTCTTTCGGGCGCGTGCTGGCCCGACCGGATGATCGGCGACCTGCCGAACCTTTATCTCTATGCCTCGAACAATCCGTCCGAGGGCACGATCGCCAAGCGTCGCTCGGCCGCAACGCTGATCAGCTATCTGACGCCGCCGGTCGCCCATGCCGGACTCTACAAGGGTCTGGTCGAGTTGAAGGCCTCGATCGGGCGTTGGCGTGGACTTGCTCCGGATGATGATGCGGAGCGCGGCGATCTCGCGACATTGATCCAGGCCCAGGCCAGTGCGCTGGAACTGGCCGAGGCGGCTCCCGCCTGGATCGATCCGGTTACAGCGGTCGGGAAATTGTCGGAAGCCGTGCTCGAACTCGAATACACCCTGATCCCGCATGGCCTGCACGTCGTCGGCGAGATGCCGTCGTCTGAACAGCGGGTCGAAATGCTGCAGGCGGTTGCCGATGCCTCGCACGGCGCGCGGCCGGACAAATCGATCCTCGAAGCGCTGGTGAAGGGCGAGGCGCCCGAAGCATTGGCCGCGAAGGATGAGGCCGCGCTCACGCTCTACATGGAATTGGCCGGCATCGATCGCATCCTTAAGCAGGATCACGAATTGCCCGCGATCCTGCATGCCCTGGACGGCAAGTTCATTCGCCCGGCACCAGGCGGCGATCTCCTGCGCACGCCGGCGATCCTGCCGACGGGGCGCAATCTCCACGGCTTCGATCCGTTCCGGATTCCCAGCGCGTTTGCGGTGCGGGACGGCGCACACCAGGCGCAGCGGCTGATCGACAAGCATGCCGGCGAAGGCCACGGGATTCCGGAATCGGTCGCGATCGTGCTCTGGGGCACCGATAACCTCAAGAACGAGGGCGCGCCGATCGGGCAGGCGCTGGCCTTGCTCGGCGCAAGGCCGCGCTTCGACGGCTATGGTCGCCTGACCGGTGCCGAATTGATCCCGCTCGATCAGCTCAACCGGCCGCGGATCGACGTCGTCATCACCATGTCCGGCATCTTCCGCGACCTGCTGCCGTTGCAGATCAAGCTGCTGGCCGAAGCCTGCTTCCTGGCCGCGTCCGCCGACGAGCCGGTCGAACAGAATTTCGTTCGCAAGCACGCACTCGCCTACCAGGCCGCGAATCATTGCGACCTCGAGACCGCGTCCTTGCGCGTGTTCGGCAATGCCGACGGCGCCTACGGCTCGAACGTCAACCATCTCGTCGAGAACGGCCGCTGGGACAACGAGGACGAACTGGCCGAGACCTACACCCGCCGCAAGAGTTTTGCCTACGGCCTGAAAGGGCAGCCAGTGCAGCAGACGGCACTGTTGAAGAATGCGCTCGCCACCGTCGATCTCGCTTATCAAAATCTCGACTCGGTCGAACTCGGCGTCACCACGGTCGATCACTATTTCGACACGCTCGGCGGCATCAGCCGTGCCGTGCGAATGGCCAAAGGCGGCCAGTCGGCGCCGGTCTATATCGGCGACCAGACCCGCGGCGCGGGAACGGTCCGGACGCTGTCGGAGCAGGTCGCGCTGGAGACCCGGACCCGGATGCTCAATCCGAAATGGTACGAGGGCATGCTCAAGCATGGCTATGAGGGCGTTCGCCAGATCGAAGAGCACGTCACCAACACCATGGGCTGGTCGGCGACGACTGGCGAGGTGTCGCCCTGGGTCTACCGGCAGCTCACCGAGACCTTCATGCTCGATCCCCAAATGCGCGAGCGCCTGGCGTCGCTCAATCCCGTGGCCTCCGCGAAAGTCGCGAACCGGCTGATCGAGGCGCACGAACGCAAATACTGGTCGCCCGATCCGGAGATGCTCGATGTCCTGCGCAGGGCAGGCGAAGAGCTCGAAGACCGCCTCGAAGGCGTGGGAGTTGCCGCATGAACATCCAAACCAAACCATCGTCGCTCAAGAGCCCGTCCTGCTGCGGCGACGGCGAGGGCAGCGTGCAGGTTCAGCTCGATCCGAAGCTCAAGATCGGCACCGCAAAGGTTTTCTCGGTCTACGGCAAGGGCGGTATCGGCAAGAGCACGACGTCGTCGAACCTGTCGGTCGCGTTCTCGAAGCTCGGCAAGCGCGTCCTTCAGATCGGCTGCGACCCCAAGCACGACTCGACCTTCACCCTGACCAAGCGCCTGGTCCCGACCGTAATCGACGTGCTGGAATCCGTGAACTTCCACGCCGAGGAACTTCGCCCTGAGGATTTCGTGTTCGAAGGCTACAATGGCGTGATGTGCCTGGAGGCCGGTGGGCCTCCGGCAGGCACCGGCTGCGGCGGTTACGTCGTGGGCCAGACCGTGAAACTCTTGAAGGAACACCATCTGCTCGAAGACACCGACGTGGTGATCTTCGACGTGCTTGGCGACGTCGTCTGCGGCGGCTTCGCTGCGCCCTTGCAGCACTCCGACCGTGCGTTGATCGTTGCGGCGAATGATTTCGACTCCATCTTCGCGATGAACCGCATCGTGGCCGCGATCGAGGCCAAGTCGAGAAACTACGGAGTCCGGCTCGGCGGCGTGATCGCCAACCGCAGCAAGGATACCGATCAGATCGATCGCTACAGCGAGCAGGCCGGGTTGAGGCGGGTCGCTCATTTCCCCGATCTCGACGTCATCCGCAAAAGCCGCCTGAAGAAGTCAACGCTGTTCGAAATGGACGAGACGCCTGAATTAAAGGCCGTCACGGACGAATACATGCGGCTCGCCGCCGAGCTCTGGGCCGGAACGATCGAGCCGTTGCCTGGAAAATCGTTGAAAGACCGTGAAATCTTCGATCTGTTGGGGTTCGATTGATGTCGATTGCAACCTATCTCGAACGGCGCGGTGAGCTTGAGACCTATTTCGACCGGACCGCGGTCGATGCCTGGGCCAAACTGACGTCGGATGCGCCGGTCGGCCGCATCAGGGCCACCGTCCGTGCCGGTCGCGACGAGATGCGCAACACGCTGCTGTCCTGGCTGCCGCAGAACATGAGCGGCGCACGATTGCTCGACGCCGGCTGCGGCACGGGGGCCTTGTCGATCGAAGCCGCCCGGCGTGGCGCCTGCGTGGTTGCGATCGATCTGTCGCCGACGCTGGTATCGGTGGCGCGCGAGCGGCTGCCGTCGGACCTCGACGCCACAACCATCGAATTCCGGTCCGGCGACATGCTCGATCCAAAGCTCGGCAAATTCGACTTCGTGGTCGCGATGGATTCGCTGATCCACTATCGCCCGGCGGACACCTGCCGGATCATGGCCGGCCTGGCGAACCGGACTTCCGAAGCCCTGCTGGTGACATTCGCGCCGAAAACGCCGGCGCTGGCCGTGATGCACGCAGTCGGCCGGCTTTTCCCGCGCGGAGATCGCGCACCGGCGATCGAGCCGGTGGGTGAGCAGAAATTGCGGCGGTTGCTGATGTCGGAGGAAGGGCTCGAGCGATGGCAGCTCGGCCGTAGCCATCGCGTCGCCTCCGGTTTCTACAAGTCGCAAGCTTTGGAGATGACGCCCCGATGACGCGGATTTCGTCGACATTGGCAAAAGGCTGGATGCGGCTCGGAACCCGCTTCCTTCCCTTTGCCGACGCGGCAACGACGGAGCTTCCACTCGCGCGGCTGCTGCGTCTGTCGCTGTTCCAGGTGTCGACGGGCATTTCGATCGTGCTACTGAACGGCACGCTCAATCGCGTGATGATCGTCGAGCTCGGCGTCTCCACGCTTTTGGTCTCGCTGATGGTGTCGATCCCGCTGGTGTTCGCGCCGTTCAGGGTGTTGATCGGCTTCAAGTCCGACAATCATCGCTCGGTGCTGGGCTGGCGTAGGGTCCCCTATATCTGGATGGGAACGCTGATCCAGTTCGGCGGCTTCGCCATCCTGCCGTTTGCGCTGCTGGTGCTGTCGGGCACCGGCGAGTATCCCGCAGTCTATGGACAATTCGGCGCGGCGCTCGCCTTCCTGCTGGTCGGCGCCGGCATGCACACGGCGCAGGCGGCGGGCCTCGCACTCGCCACCGACTTGGCGCCGGCTGATGCGCGGCCGCGCGTGGTGGCCTTCCTCTACGTCATGTTGCTGTTCGGAATGGCCGGCAGCGCGCTGATCTTCAGCGAGCTCTTGCGCAACTTCAACGAGATACGCCTGATCCAGGTGATCCAGGGCGTCGCCGTCACCCAATTGCTGCTCAACATTGCCGCCTTGTGGAAGCAGGAAGCGCGCAATCCGGCGCTGACGTCAGCTGCGCGCGAGCGCCCCGAATTCCAGCACTCCTGGGCAAGGTTCCGCAACGCCGGTGGCTCGGTCCGCGTCCTCGTCGCCGTGGCGCTCGGCACCTCGGCATTCTCGATGCAGGATATTTTGCTCGAGCCCTATGGCGCCGAGATCCTCAAGCTGACCGTGGGCCAGACCACGGCGCTCACGGCATTCTTCGCGCTCGGAACGCTGGCCGGATTTGGCCTGGCCGCAAGGACGCTGGGACGCAACGCCGATCCCTATCGCATCGCTGGCTTCGGCGCGGTCGCGGGCGTGTTCGCGTTTGCGGCGGTCATCTTCGCCGCGCCGTTGGGCTCGGTGCTGCTGTTTCGGATCGGCACCGCGCTGATCGGTTTCGGTGGCGGGCTTTTTGCGGCGGGAACGCTGACCGCTGCGATGGCGCTGGCGCGGGACGGTGAAAGCGGATTGGCACTGGGCACGTGGGGCGCAGTGCAGGCGACCGCGGCTGGCGGCGGCATCGCGCTCGGCGCCGGCATCCGCGATGCCGTGACGTCTCTGGCCTCGAGCGGTGCTCTCGGTCGCGCGCTGACGGGTCCGTCGACCGGCTACAGCGTCGTGTACCACATCGAAATTGCCTTGTTGTTCGCCACTCTGGTTGCGATCGGCCCGCTCGTGCGCACAGCACGAACAGGGTTCTCGCAGCCGTCCACAAAGTTCGGCCTGGCAGAATTCCCAGGCTAGTCAACGAGAGGGAGGTCGCCCATGCAGCCCGACGCGTATATGGACCTGGCACAGGTCACGCTTTACGTCTTCTGGATATTCTTCGCTGGCCTGATCTTCTATCTTCGCCGCGAAGACAAGCGCGAAGGTTATCCACTCGAGTCGACGGGGATCAACGGCGGCGTCGCGCATGGCTTTCCGCACATGCCCGATCCCAAGACCTATCTCTTGCGTGACGGGCACGTCGCGACGCTCCCGAACCACAAGAACGATCGCCCCAACGTCGCGCTGGCGCCGATCGCTGTCTGGCCGGGCGCGCCGGCGGAGCCGACCGGCAATCCGATGCTCGATGGCGTCGGGCCCGGGTCCTATGCCAATCGCGAAGACGTTCCCGAACTGACGATGGAAAACATCCCCTGCATCGTTCCGCTTCGGCTTGCCGAAGGCACTTATCTCGAAGCCCGCGACCCCGATCCGCGCGGCATGCGGGTGAACGGCGCAGACAGCGAGCCTGGCGGCATCGTCACCGACGTCTGGGTCGATCGTGCCGAGGCCCTGATCCGCTATCTCGAAGTCGAGGTCCCCCTCATCGGCGGCGCGCGGCGCGTGCTGCTGCCGATGCCGTTCGCCAAGATCGACGGCGGCCGCCGTCGGGTCTGGGTCGATGCCATCCTCGGCAGCCAGTTTGCCGACGTGCCCGCGACGAAGAGTTTGGATCAGGTGACCAAGCTCGAGGAAGATCGCATCGTCGGATATTTCGGCGCAGGCACGCTCTACGCCACGCCGGCACGACAGGAGCCGCTGCTGTGAAACAGGATCATCAACAATTCAAGACGTCGGAGTTCAAGGAGCTCCCAACGCCCCTGCCGGTCGGCGAGCGTGTGATCTGGCAAGGCAAGCCGAGCTTCAAGGGGCTGGCGCTGCGGTCGTTCCACATCCGTGAGGTCGCGATCTATTTCGGCCTCTTGCTGGCGTGGCGGCTGTGGTCGAACTGGTCGCACGGCATGCAGCCAAGCGATATCGTCATTTCGGCGCTGTGGCTGATCGCTCCGGCGATCAGCGCCATCGCCGTGCTGGCCGGCCTCGCGTGGTTGTTCCGCCGTGCGGCCTGCTACACGCTCACCAGCAAACGGATTCTGTTCCAGTTCGGCGTCGCACTTCCGATGACCATGAACATTCCGTTGAGCAAGATCACCAACGCGGCTCTGAAGAAGCATCACGACGGCTCGGGCGACATTCCGCTCGGTGTGTCCGACAGCAAGCGCGTCTCGTACCTGCTGCTGTGGCCGCACATCCGCCCGTGGCGGCTGCGCGAGCCCGAGCCGATGCTATGCGCGTTGCCGGATGCCGCGATCGTTGCGGCCAAGCTCTCCGAGGCATTGGGCGGCCAGCCCGCCCCGGCGGCAGTCGCGCTGTCGGCAACCGCCAACCGCAACCTGCTCTCGGGCGCAACGGCCAATTCGCCGTCGACCGCGGCCGCCTGAACGGAGAACGCTCATGAGCCAGGCCATCCAGGAATCGGTCGTTCCCAAAGGCGGCATCATCGCGGCGGCCGCTCTTGTCCTGTTTTCGCTCGCGACGGTGACGACGGCGCGACTGACGGGGACGGGCGGCGTCCACATGACGCTGCCGGCCGCTGTCGAAAGCCGTGATTTCCAGTTTGAGGACGGCAAGAACGGTGCGGTGCTGGTGTACGACGCCGGCAATGGGCAATTGTTGGATACGCTGGCGCCAGGCAGCAACGGTTTCATCCGCGTCGTGCTGCGCGGGCTCGCGCGGGAACGCAAGCTCGGCGACATCGGCCGGCAGCCGCCATTTCGCCTGACCCGTTTCGTCAACGGCCAGATCACGCTGACGGACACCTCGACCGGCAAGCAGATCGATCTCGACGCTTTCGGATCGGCCAACACCGAGGCCTTTGCGCGGCTGTTGAAGCTGAGGGGAGGCGTATCATGACGATGCTCTGGACGAAGTCTCCCAAGAGGTTCGACGTGCCTTGCACGGTCGAGATCGAGCAGACCTCGGAGACGCTGCATGCCCATGTCGTGCTCGACGGCGATATCGCGATCGAGCCCGGCGACCAGGTGAGGGTCCATGACGCGCCGACGGGGGTCGCCTTCGGTGAGCGCCTTGTCGTGCGCCGGACAGCGACCGTGGTTCGCGCGGGCCCGCTCGATCGCCTCCGGGCGCGGATCGAGGGCTATCTGGAATTGACCGAACTCTACGAAGTCAGCTTCTCGGACGGGAGGGCATCATGATCAACATGGAAGGCGGCACCCACGGCAGTCTGCAAACGCGCCCCGGCATCAAGGGCAGCAGCGAAAGTCTCGACAAGGCGCGCGAGGACACCATCCTCAGCCCGCGCTTCTACACCACCGACTACGAGGCGATGGATCGCCTCGATGTCAGCCTGGTGCGGTCCGAATGGAACGCGGTCATCAAGGAACTGCGCGCCGATCATAACAAGGCGCATTTCGTCAAGACAGACGAATTCAAGAACGACCTGGAATCGCTGCCGCCCGAGCTTCGCAAGGAGTTCAAGGATTTCCTGGTCTCGTCGCTGACCGCCGAGTTCTCGGGCTGCGTGCTTTACGCGGAGATCAAGAAGCGGATCAAGAACAAGGACATCCAGGAGCTGTTCGCCTTCATGAGCCGGGACGAGGCCCGCCACGCCGGCTTCATCAACGAGATCCTGAAGGACCACGGCATCGGGGTGGACCTGAGCTTCCTCACCAAGGTGAAGAAGTACACCTATTTCCGTCCAAAGTTCATCTTCTACGCGACCTATTTGTCCGAGAAGATCGGCTACGCCCGCTACATCACGATCTACCGGCAGATGGAGCGTCATCCCGAACGGCAGTTCCATCCGATCTTCCGCTGGTTCGAACTGTGGTGCAATGACGAATTCCGCCACGGTGAGGCCTTTGCGCTGTTGATGCGCGCCGATCCTTCGCTGCTGCGCGGCTTCAACAAGCTCTGGATCCGGTTCTTCCTGCTCGCCGTGTTCGCCACCATGTATGTGCGCGATCACATGCGACCGGCCTTCCACGAGGCGCTCGGCATGCACCCCACTGAATACGATATGCGGGTGTTCCGTATCACTTCCGAGATTTCCAGGCAGGTGTTTCCGGTCACGATCGATATCGAGAACCCGCGCTTCCTCGTCGGTCTCGAGCGCTTGCGGCTGATTTCGGAAGCGATGGCGGATGCGCGCGAGCAGGGCGGATTGTGGTCGCGTGTGAAGCGCGCAGGCCTCGCGGCCCAGGCTGCATTGGCTTTCGCAAGGCTGTTCCTGATCCCGGTGAAGCCAAACACGCTGCCGCGCGAGATCTGCCTGCAACCGGCATGGTGAGGAGAGGGCGTTGATAGCCGCATACACGGTCCCCCCCATTTACGCTGCCTTTGTATGGTGGTTCAGCACCGGGGCCGTGCTGTTGCTCGTGGGACGCTCGGGACGGTTCGGACTGTCGCGAGCATTCCTGGCACTTGGGTTGTTCCCTGGGGCGCTCGGCGGTCTCGCGCTGACCGCCGGCGATACCAGCGTCGGAGGCGCCTATACGGCCTTCACCTGCACGATCCTGCTATGGGGCGCACAGGAGATCGCCTTTCTGGCGGGATGGCTGACCGGGCCGCGGCCGGAGCCCTGCCCTGTGAGCGCGGTTGGCCGGGCGCGCCTCGGCCTCGCCTTGCAGGCCATCCTCTATCATGAGTTCGCGCTGCTCGCGTGCGGTGTGGCCATCGTCGCCCTGACATGGAACGGCGCCAACCAGGTCGGTCTCTGGACGTTCGCCTCGCTCTGGGTGCTCAGGCAAACCGCCAAGATCAATCTCTTCCTCGGTGTTCCCGTCACCAACGACGAGTTGATGCCGGATGCGGTGAAATTCCTGAAGACGTTCTTCGCGAAGAAGCCGGTCAGCGCCTTCTTTCCGCTCTCCGTCACGCTCGCGACCTCGGTCCTCGTCATCATGATCCAGCGGATCGTCGAAGTCGCGGTCACGCCCTTCGAAGTCGTCGGCCTGACGCTGGTATCGACGCTGTTTGCGCTCGGCCTTGTCGAGCATTGGTTCATGCTGCTTCCGCTGCCGGCGATCACGCTGTGGGGATGGGGCATGCGCTCGGGTTTTCCGCCGGAGGACGCCACCATGGAACAGGAACGAGATGCCAAGACCGCCGCTGCGCCACCCAATCTCGTCGTGCTCGCCGATGTGCGCCCCGATGCGGCGCCTTCCAGGCTGTCGCAGGCAGCCTGTGCGCGGCAGCGTCTCGAAGACCAGTTTCGCCAGAGTTTCCGCGAGCAACAAGCAAGAGATGGCCTGACGACAGCGCTGACCATCAGCAACGAGCCGTCGGCAACGATCAAGGGGAGGACGTCATGAACTACGAAGCCTATTTTCGCCGGCAACTCGAAGGTCTTCATCGCGAAGGCCGCTATCGCGTATTTGCCGATCTCGAGCGCAAGGCAGGCGCCTTTCCCCGCGCAAAACATCATCATCCGGGCGGTGCCGGCGAAGTCACCGTCTGGTGCTCGAACGATTATCTCGGCATGGGCCAGCACCCCGCGGTGCTGAAGGCGATGCACAAGGCGCTCGACAGTTGCGGCGCCGGGGCCGGCGGCACCCGCAACATTGCCGGAACCAACCATTACCACGTGCTGCTGGAGAAGGAGCTGGCCGACCTGCACGGCAAGGAGTCGGCGCTCCTGTTCACGTCCGGCTATGTCTCCAACATGGCGTCGCTGAGCACGCTGGCGTCGCGGATGCCCGGCTGCACGATCCTGTCGGACGAGCTCAATCACGCCTCGATGATCGAGGGCATCCGGCACAGTCGCAGTGAGACGCGCATCTTCGCCCACAACGACCCGCGCGATCTCGAGCGCAAGCTTGGTGATCTAGACCCGCATGCGCCGAAGCTGGTGGCCTTCGAGTCCGTCTACTCGATGGATGGCGACATCGCGCCGATCGCTGATCTCTGCGACGTCGCGGACGCGCACAATGCCATGACCTATCTCGACGAGGTCCATGGTGTCGGCCTCTACGGACCCAAGGGCGGCGGCATCGCCGATAGAGAGGGCGTGAGCCATCGCCTGACCGTTATCGAGGGCACCCTGGCAAAGGCGTTCGGCGTCATCGGCGGCTACGTCGCGGCATCGGCCACGATCTGCGATTTCATCCGCAGCTTCGCTTCCGGCTTCATCTTTACCACGTCACTTCCGCCGGCCGTCGCCGCCGGCGCGCTTACCAGCATCCGTCATCTGAAATCGAGCGCGGCGGAACGCGAGCGGCATCAGGACCGCGTCGCGCGGCTGCGCAGGCGACTCGACGAGGCGGGCGTTGCTCATCTGGACAATCCTAGCCACATCGTGCCGGTCATGGTCTGCGACCCCGTGCTGTGCAAGCAGATCAGCGACGTGCTGATCGACCGCTACGGCATCTACGTCCAGCCGATCAACTACCCGACGGTGCCGCGCGGCACCGAGCGCCTGCGCATCACGCCGTCGCCGCATCACACCGATGCCGATATCGAGCATCTGGTCAATGCGCTGGCAGAGATCTGGGCAGAGGTCGGGCTCGCCAAGGCAGCTTGATTTGCGGTCCCTGGACGACTGATCCGGTCGTTTGGAGTTGCTCGATGGTGCGATAGGCGAGGTTTCTGCGAACCACGGTCCATCATGCGGAAGTTGATGAAGTTTCTTCATACGCTGGGAGCGATCGGCCTTGTCGGCGCGGTCGCCTGCTTTCTCGTGATGGCCGGCCACGCGCCCGCACCGGGCGCGATCGCGCAATACGCGCCGCTCAGCATCGCGACGGGTGCAGTGGCGACCTGGATCTTCATGCCGTCGCTCGGGCTCACTCTGGTGGCCGGGCTGTTGGCCCTCGCCGTGAACAGGGCGTTTCACAACGCCGGCTGGGCATGGGTCAAACTTGCGACGGGCGTCCTCGTTTTCGAATGGGGATTTGTCTCCGTGGTCGGGCCGCTCCAGCAGGAGGCCGAGCAAAGCGCGCGAGCGTTGGCCGGCGAAATCGATCCCCTCGCGCTCGCCGGCGAATTGGGGACGCGCCGTGCTGCGCTCTGGGTGTTTTTGGCCATCGCGATGGCCAACATCGTTCTCGGGGTGTGGCGGCCGCGGCTCACGCGGTTGCCGGACTAGATTTGTTGCGTCAACACAAGGAGGATCTCTGCGATGGCAACTCATATCGTGATGGATCATTCAGGTGACAGGCGTCACCATTTCGACCCTGCGGACGCGCATGAAAGCGCCGAGGCGCGGCACCGCTTCGAGACTTTGGTCGCGGCAGGCTTTACGGCCGCGGTGCGGATGCGCCCAGGCGATGTGCGCCGGTTGACGGCCTTCGATCCGCAGGCGGACGAGACGGTGTTCTTTCCCCGCCTGGTCGGTGGTTGAGATGCCGCGATGCGATGGCCTATCAAAGGGCGCGCTCAGCCGCGGCTGAAACTGATTCGCAGTCTTTTGCGCGCCGTCCATGCGGAGAATACGCCCGAAGCGCGCGGCCGTCGCTTGCTGCGGGATTGGCTCTCCGCCGGACAGCGCGAACAATTCGACGCGGCCAGATACTTCGATGTCACCGGTTCCGACAGCGGCAAACGCTACCGGATTTGCTACGGAACCGCGGCAAATATCCGGGAGCTGGATCGGAACGGCAAGGAGGGCATCGGCTGGTGCTTCGCGCCCACCGGTGCGCTCGTCCCAGGCGACGTCATGCTTGCGCAAAAGATCGCGCTTGAGACCGCGGAGGCATCTACCTTAGCTATTGCTAACCGCATCCCGCTGATACCCCGCGTGGCCCGCTAGGGCTCATTTTGGCGAAGGCAGCCCCGCAGGAAGGCGGCGGTCGTTGAGACAATGGGCTCGGCTTCAAGAATTCTACGGTGCGGCGGGCCCTGGGATTCCGAACCAAAACACAGTCGGCAATGGAAAATTATAACCGTGCGATGAATGCTGGCGCGCCCACCATAAATCCCCTCACGAAATCAAGCATCTAGCGTCTCACTCAGGAATTACGGAGTGTGAATGTCTAGACGCATTTTGGAGCCATTTAGACGCTCTCGTGCGGGCGGTGAATCCGGTGACGGCAAGATCAAGAGGCGCGTCGTGATGGATGTGAAGGCGCAGGATCCGACGATTGGCTTTTGACGGCGGGGTATGCCGCCGGCCTGGAATAGCCAAGGGCGGCGCCGATGGTTCGGGCTGCCTCCATCACGTGAACTGAATATTCCTTGATCTGCTTGCGCTTGATGCGGGTGTCGGGGCCGGACATGCCGATCGCTCCGACGAGTTCGCCGGAGCGGCCGAGGATTGCGCAAGCGCAGGCCGCGATACCCTCGCGCCACTCGCCATGCAGCACGGAGGAGTAACCCTGCGCGCGCGCCAGCTCGATGTCTTCGCGCAGCTCCTTGATCGTCGTGCGCGTCGCTTCGGTGTACCGCCGGAGATGCGGCCGGAACCGTTCGAGGTAGTCATCCGGCATATGTGCGAGCATCGCCTTTCCCGTCGCCATGGTGAAGGCGGGAGCACGCATACCCACGCTGGTGTGGGCGCGAATATGGTGAGCGCTTTCGATCTTGTCGACGTAGACGACTTCGGTGTCCTCGAGCACCGAAAGATGAATGGTTTCGCCCGTGCTCTCGGCGAGTTTCATCATCGCCGGTCGCGCGACGTTGATGAGGTCCATCCGGTGGATCACGTGGCTGCCCAGCGCCCAGATCTTGGTCGTGAGCTCATACATGCTGTGGGGGGGGATTTGACGCACATAGCCTTGGGACTGCAAGGTCATGAGCAGCCGATGCACGTTGCTCTTGGTGAGCTTCAACTCGCTCGCGAGGTCCGTCACCCCGCGAGGTTGCTCGCTCAGAGCAAGCGTTTCCAGCAGGCGCAGTCCCTTGATAAAAGCCTTGTCCATCCGTCTCCCGAAATAGAATGATCTTTCGTCCGATCTAGCACGGCCGGGCGGTCGGCCATAGTCCCGGGGATTGGATGTCCCCGATCCTTGCGGAGCGGGGACATCTGCGGATCAGCCTGCCTATTGAGCCAGCAAGGCGTTGAGCTTCTCCTGCCCGTATTCTTCGTTGGTGGAGTTTCCGGCCGGCGAAGGTCCGCCCCAGTAATCCGGGCTCCACTCGATCGCCTTCGAGATGTTGTCCGGGTTGTTGGCCCAGTAGCGGGCGAGCTTCTTGTCGGTGGCGGCCTCGAACACGACCCGGGAGGGGAGGGCGACCGGGAAGGTCGAGGTGAGCTGCGCCGCGCGCTTGGGCTCGAGCCGCCAGGACAGCAGTTTGAGCGCGTTGTCGTAGTTCGGCGCGCCCTTGGGGATCGAGAAGAAGTCGTAGTAGACGAAGCCCTGGTTGAAGGTCAGGTCGATCGGCGCGCCCTCCAGGGCGAGCTTGCTCATCGAGCCGGTGTAAGCCATGCACATGTCGGCCTCGCCGTCGAGCAGGAGTTGGGGCGGCTGGGCGGACGTCGTCCACCATTTGGCGATGTGCGGTTTGATCTCCTTGACCTTCTTCAGCGCCCGCTCCATGTCGAGCGGATACAGCTTGCTCTTCTCCACGCCGTCGGCCATCAGCGCCGCTTCGAACACGAAACGCGGCCAGGCCGGCATGCAGCGCCGGCCTGGGAATTTCTTCACGTCCCAGAAGTCGGCCCAGCTCGTCGGTACGTTTTCGCCCTTGTACTTGTCCTTGTTGTAGACGAGGCCGACGCCGATCACCTGCAATGCCACGCCCTTCTTGCGCTTTAAATTGTCCGGCATCGCCGCCAGCGTCTGTTTCGCCCCGTCCGATAGCTTGGAATAGTCGATGTCGGCCAGGCAGCAGTCGCCGAGCAGCTTCGTCTCCTGGTCGAAGATGAACGTCAGGTCCCATTGCGCCTTGCCGGCTTCGGCCTGAGCCTTGATGCGCGGGCCGCTACGGGCTTCCTGGACGGTGACGACCTTGATGCCGGTCTCCTTCTCGAATGGATCGTACATGACCTTTCGCAATGCATCGCCATAACCGCCGCCCGGATCCTGCATGATCACGACGTTGCTCTGCGCTTGAGCCAGACCCGTTCCCATCGCGACGAACAGGGCCGAGGCCAATACGGAAGCCGATAGCCGCCAGCGTTTCATTCCCAGCATTTTCTCTTTCCTCCAGTTGAAATCGATCATTGTGACGTCGCCTTCCGCGACGTCGCGAGAACGGGGCGTGCAAGGGCGAGCCCGGCGACCACCAGCAGCACCTCCAGCGTCGAGACCACGGCCAGCACCGGGTTGAGCCGATAGTTGACGTCGCCCCACAGCATGAGCGGAAGCGTCTTCAGCTCCGCGCTCGACAGGAACAGCGTCAACACCAGTTCGTCGAACGAATGCAGGAAGGCGAAGAACGTCGCCGCGGCAAGGCCCGGCATGATGGCCGGCAGCGTCACCAGGCGGAACACTGTCAAGGATGACGCGCCATGGACGGCGGCGGCTTGTTCGAGCCTGGTATCGACGCCTTGAAGCGAGGCGGACAGGATCACCACGACGAGGGGAAGACCGCCGATCGCATGCGCGGCGGCAAGGCCGAACACGGAGCCGACGAGATCGAAACGCAGGAACAGGCTGTAGAGCGACAGGCCGAGCACGACCGGGGGAACGATGATCGGACTTACGAGAAGCAGCATGATGGCTGATTTGCCGCGAATGTTGCTCCTGACGATGCCGAGGGCAGCCGAGGCGCCCAGCGCGATCGCGATGGCGGCCGACATCGCCGCGACGACCAGGGATGTCCAGAACGCCCGCATCCAGTTCGAATCGGAAAAGAACTGCTCGTACCAGCGCAATGAAAAGCCCGGCGGCGGGAAGGTCAGATAGCTCGCGCTGCTGAAGGAGATGATCATCACCACGATGATGGGCAGGATGAGAATGGCAATGACCAGGCCGCCCATGAGGCGCACGGTCCAGGTCCCGCAGCTCGCCGGCAGCCGCCCGAACAGCCGCAGGAGCGGCCAGCCGATGAAATCGGCAACCGAGGCGCCGAAGCTGCGGCGGCCGACATCGCCCGTGTAGCCGTCGGTGGCTCTTGGCGCGGCCTCCGTCAGCTTGCGGCCGCCCCAGATGAACTCGAAGCCGAGGAAACGTCCGGCCACCGCGACCACCGCCAACGTGATCGTCAGCAGCACCACGCCCAAGGCTTGCAAGAATCCCTCCGACGTGACCGAGTCCGCCTGCTGGGTGATATGCATGGCAAACATCTGGTCACCGGGCCCCCCGAGCAGGGTCGGCGTAATGAAGAAGCCGATCGCGGCGACGAAGACCAGCAGGAAGCCGGCGCCCATCCCGGGCAAGGTCAGCGGAAGCAACACGCGCCAGAACGCCGCAAGAGGCCCGGCGCCGCTGGCGAGCGCCGCGCGCGTCAGGCTCTGGTCGAGGCGCGCTACGCTGGAATAGATCGTCAGCACCATCAGCGGCAGAAGCACCGCGGTCATGCCGAGAAGCACCGTGCCGCGATTGAACAGCAGCTGCACCGGCTCGCTCAATATGCCGATCGAGACCAGCAGCTTGTTGACCGGCCCGTTGCGACCGAGCAGGACCATCCAGGCGTAGGTCCGGATCAGGATGGCGATGAAATAGGGCAGCACGATCGCGGTCGCGATCAGGACCTGTGCAATGCCGCGACTGCGGTGAATGAGCAGCGCGGTCGGATATCCGAACAGCAGGCACAGGCCCGCGACGGTCACCGAGATCTGCATCGTGCGGACGAGCGAATCCCAATAGAGCGGTATCGCGAACACCCGCGCGAAATACGACGACCACGACGGTCCGCTGACGCTGATACGGATCAGATCGATCAGCGGGAGGAGATAGACGAAGGCCAGGAAGGCAAGCGCCGGCAGCAGCAGCAGCGCCGGATCCTTCAACCTCCTGACGAGATCAAGCTCCGCAGGACGGTCCGCCTGGACGCCGATCGATGCCGAATTCATGCAAGCACCCAGCAATCCGCGGCGCCCCAGCTCACGTGCAGACGATCCCCGACGGAGGGCAGGGGCCGGTCCGCCATGTCGGTGCACCGGATCAGGAGCGGCTCTCCGCCCTCCATGTGAGCTTCGATCCGCAGGATCTCGCCCAGGAAAATGGCAGACGTGACGCTGACGGGGGTGGAATTCGCGGTCGGCTCGTTCGATACGGCAATGCGTTCCGGACGCACCAGCACGGTTGCGCGCCCGACGTCGATCGTGTCCCGGCTTTCGGCGCTGAACACGTATCCCGCGCGGTTCTTCATCGTCAGCGTCGATCCGCGCTTCTGTAGAATCTCCGCTTCGATCAGGTTGCTCTCGCCGACGAACGAGGCGACGAAGCGATCCGTTGGATGTCGATAGATGTCCAGGGGGCGGCCGATCTGGACGATCTTGCCGGCGTTGAGCACCGCGATGCGGTCGCTCATGGTCAGGGCTTCGCCCTGGTCATGGGTGACGAACAGGATCGTGCTGCCGATGGTCCGGTGCAGGTCGCGAATCTCGATCTGGATCGACTCGCGCAACCGCCTGTCGAGGGCGCTGAGTGGTTCGTCCATCAACACGACCCTAGGCCTCCTGACGATGGCGCGGGCGATCGCGACGCGCTGTTGCTGTCCCCCCGACATCTGCGAGGGGGACTTCGCCGCATGCTCCGTCAGGCGCATGATTTCCAACGTCTCGGCGACGCGTCGGTCCGTGGTTGCCCGGTCGACGCCCGCCATGCGAAGCGGAAACGCCACGTTCTGGCTCACCGTCATGTTGGGAAACAGCGCGTAGCTCTGGAAGACCATGCCGAAGCCGCGCTTGTGCGTGGGCACGTTGTGGACGGGCTTGCCGTCGACGAGGATTTCGCCGCTGTCGAGGCTTTGGAATCCGGCCACGAGGTTGAGCAGCGTCGTCTTGCCGCTGCCGGAAGGGCCGAGGAGCGTGATGAATTCACCCGGCTCGATGTCGATGCTGATCCGGTCGACCGCATGAAAGCTGCCGTATCGCTTCACGGCGTCGCGGACGGCGATGCTCGATCCGATCGTGCCGCGCTCCCGTGGGAGGCCGCTTGGCGACGTGCGAGCGCCTACGTCGCCGGAGCGCGTCGTGCGCAGAGCCGCGGGCTCACCCATTCTTCTCCTCCCACTTGTTCTATATTGTAGAACGTTATTCCAATTATTCTTGGCGTAGCGCGCGCACTTGTCAAGTCGCGCCGTTCAGCCGCGACGCAGCCGCGCGCGTCGCGATCGCCTGCGCGGGCGACTTCCCCTGTAAACAAAGGCCTATCCGGTGAAGCCAGATTGACAGTCGCATTCAAATCCGTCTAACATTTATTTGGAATAGCGTTCCACAATATAGAACACTTGTTGGGAGGATGATGGTGTTGAGCGAGCCTCGCGCATTGGCGAAGCACATCGAGCCGGGCATGCGCGTGGCGCTGCCGGTGGATTACGCCGGCGTCTCCATGGCCATGACGCGGCCGATCATTGAGCATGGTGCGGGCGATCTCGATCTCGTGTGCGTGCCGACCGGCGGATTGCAGGTCGACCAGCTCGTCGGCGCGGGCCTGGTCCGGACGGTGGAGACCAGCGCCGTCTCGCTCGGCGAAGCGGGCGGGGCGCCCCGCTTCAACGCCGCCGTCAAGGAAGGCGCGGTTCGACTCAAGGACGCGACGTGTCCTGCCATCCACGCGGGCCTGATGGCGGCGCAGAAGGGCAGTCCCTTCATGCCGCTCCGGGGGCTGATCGGAACGGATCTGCTCCGGCATCGCGACGATTGGCGCGTCGTCGACAATCCGATGGCGGACGGAGGCGATCCGATCGTGCTGATTCCCGCCATCAAACCCGACATCACGATCTTCCACGTGCCGATGGCCGATCGCTTCGGCAATGTCTGGATCGGACGGCGCCGCGAGCTTGCCGCGATGGCCTACGCCTCGCGGATCGCGCTTGTCACGGTGGAGCGCATCGTCGAGGAGAATCTGCTTGCGGACGAGATGACCGCCGCCGGCGTGCTGCCCTCGCTCTACGTCACGGCGGTGGCGCGCGCTCCGAAGGGGGCGTGGCCCTATGGACTGTGGGGCGAGTATCCGACCGACAGCGCGGAGATCGCACGCTACGCGAAAGCCGCGCGAACGGCCGACGGTTTCTCCGCCTATATGGCCCAGGCGCAGATGGAGCCCGCGTGATGGCTGAGGTCCTCCCTCGCGAAGTGCTGATCTGCACGATCGCTCGGCTGCTCGATGGCGTCAGGCACGTTGCCGTAGGGGCGTCCTCTCCGATTCCCGCCGCCGGCGCGATGCTGCTGCGTGCAATGAAGGAAGCGGAGGGCGCCGTCGGTCCACGCATCTCCATTCTCGGCTCCGTCGAGCATAATTTCTTCACCAACGGTTCGGCGGAACTGTTCGATTGCGCGGGGCAGGGCCGGATCGACGCGTTCTTCCTCGGCGGTGGCCAGATCGACGGCTTCGGCAACGTGAACCTCGTCGGCGCCGGGGACTATCCGCGATCGAGCGCGCGCTGGCCGGGCTCGTTCGGGTCGGCCTATCTCTATTTCGTCGTACCGCGCGTCATCCTGTTCCGGGAGGAGCATACGCCGCGTGTTTTCGTCGAGAAGGTGGACTTCATCAGTGCCCCAGGTGTCAGTCCGGACGGGGTGTTCAGGAGCGGCGGTCCTATCGCCCTGCTGACCGGCAAGAGCCTCTTCCGCTTCGACAAGACGCGGCCGGGCTTCGAGCTGGAGAGTGTCCATCCCGGGCATGATCTCGCGGAGATCAAAGAGGCGACCGGCTTTCGGTTCACCCATGACGCCGAGCCGCGGCAGACCGCGCTGCCCGATCGCGCGACACTCGACCTCCTCCGCGGCCGCGTGTTCGACGAACTTGCCGAGACCTATCCCGAATTCGCCGCGCAGATGCGGCGCGAGCTTGGGACGGTTGCCGCATGAGCGAAGTCAAGCGGGTCCCGCACTGCAGCCATTGGGGTGCGTATACGATCCTCGTCGAGGATAATCGCATCGTGGGCGTCGAGCCGTTCGAGCACGATCCGGCTCCTTCCCCGATCATCCATTCTGTCGCCGAATGGGCGAACCCGGCGCGCCGCGTACTGCGACCGATGGTCCGTTCCGGCTGGCTGGACAAGCGCGAGAAGAGCGATCGCCGGGGCCGCGGCCGGGAGAAGTTCGTGCCGGTCAGCTGGGACGAGGCAACGACGCTGGTGTCGGATGAAGTGCGCCGCGTCGCCCGCACCTTCGGCAATGCGTCGATATTCGCCGGCTCCTACGGTTGGACGAACTCGGGCCGCCTGCATCATGCCTCGTCGCTTCTGAAGCGCATGCTCAATCTGGTGGGCGGCTTCACCAGGCACGTCGACACCTATTCGATCGCGGCAGGCCCCGTGATCCTGCGGCACACGCTGGGCAGCGACGATGCATGCGGCGGCCGCGCCAACACGCTCGACACCATCGCGCAGCACACCGAGACGCTGGTGGTGTTCGGCGCGCTCTCGCCGCGTACCGCACAGAACGAGGCCGGCGGAATCGGCAGCCACCGGCTTGAAACCTATCTCAGGAAAATCGTCGCGCGCGGCGTCAGGGTCATTCACGTCTCGCCGCTGAAGGACGATCTGCCCGACTGGGTCAATGCCGAATGGTGGCCGATCCGCCCGAACACCGACACGGCGCTGATGCTCGGCCTTGCCGGCGAGATCGTGAAAGCGGGACGGCACGACAGGGATTTCCTTGCGCGCTGCACCAGCGGTGCGGATCGCCTGCTCCGCTATCTCGAAGGCGAGGCGGATGGCGTCCGCAAGGAGGCGGTTTGGGCTGCGGGCATCTGCGGTCTCGATGCGGGGAAGATCGCCGAACTCGCAAGGCGCCTGGTCGATACGCGCAGCATGCTGACCGTGAGCTGGAGCCTGCAGCGCGCCCATCACGGCGAGCAGCCGTTCTGGGCGGCGCTCGGACTCGCATCGGTCGCCGGCCAGATCGGATTGCCGGGCGGCGGCGTGGGCTACGGCTACGCCTCCCTGGGTGGTGTGGGAGCGCCGCTCAACCTGGCCCGGTCTCCGGCCATCTCACAGCTGACCAGACCGATCGACAGCTTCATCCCGGTGGCGCGGGTCACCGACATGCTGCTCAATCCCGGCCGGCCATTCAGCTATGAAGGCGAGATCCGCACCTATCCGGATACGAGGCTGGTCTATTGGGCTGGCGGCAATCCTTACCACCATCATCAGGATCTCAATCGCCTGTCGGACGCCTGGACGAGGCCCGAGACGATCATCGTGCAGGATCCGATGTTCACGGCGACAGCTCAGCGCGCGGACATCGTACTGCCGGCAACCACGTCGATCGAGCGCAACGATCTTGCCGGCAACAGGCGTTCCGACTTCATCCTGGCGATGAAGCAGGCCATCGAGCCGCTGGGAGAATCCCGCTCCGACTTCGAGATCTTCGACGCCATTGCAGGCAAGCTCGGAGTGGCCGATCGCTTCAACGAGGGCCGGGACGAGATGGGTTGGGTCCGGCATCTCTACGAAGAGTGCCGCAGCGACGCTTCGAAGCGCTTCGATTTCAAGATGCCTGATTTCGATGCGTTCTGGGAAGCCGGCTATGCTCGCTGCCCGGTCAAGGCCGAGCAGACGTTCCTCGCCGACTTCCGCAACGAGCCGGAGGCCCATGCGCTGAGGACCGAAAGTGGAAAGATCGTGCTTGGCAGCGAGACTTTGGCCAGGCTGGACTATGCCGATTGTCGCTCGCATCCGGCGTGGATCGAGCCGGCCGAATGGCTCGGCAACGCCGCCGATGCCGGCCAGATGCACCTGATCTCGCACCAGCCGGTCGGCCGTCTTCACAGCCAGCTCGAAACCGGCGCATCGAGCAGGGCCATGAAGCGCAACGGCCGTGAACGGGCTCACCTGCATCCCGACGACGCGGATGCTCTCGGCATCGCCGATGGTCAGACGATCCGCATCTGGAACGGCCGCGGGGAGTGCCTGGCGACGGCCGAGGTCACCGACCAGGTTCGCCGGAGCGTGCTGGTGCTCCCGACCGGCGCATGGTTCACGCCGACCGGCAATAGCGGCCTCGAGGTTGCTGGCAATCCGAACGTGCTCACGCTCGACATCGGCACGTCTCAATTCGGCCAGGGCTGTTCGGCCCACACCTGCCTCGTGCGGGTCGAGCCCTACGCCGCCGATCGGCGCGATGCGTTCGAGGCCTATCAGGAAACGCTCGTCGCGCTCGCGGCAGTCTAACAGGAGCTTGCAACATGTCTGCGCCCGCCATCAGCCGCTTTCCCGTCCCCGACATCGCGACCCTGCCTGCGGATATCCGCTCGCGGATCGAGGCGGTTCAGGAGAAGTCCGGTTTCGTGCCCAACGTCTTCCTGACGCTCGCGCATCGCCCGGACGAGTTTCGGGCGTTCTTCGCCTATCACGACGCGCTGATGGACAAGCCGGGGCCGATCACCAAGGCCGAGCGCGAGATGATCGTGGTGGCGACCAGCAGCGCCAATCAATGCCAGTATTGCGTCGTCGCACACGGCGCGATCCTGCGCGTGCGGGCGAAGAATCCGCAGATCGCGGACCAGGTCGCCGTCAACTATCGCAAGGCCGATATCACCGCGCGGCAAAGGGCGATGCTCGATTTCGCAATGAAGGTCTCGGCGCGCGCCTATGAGGTCGACGATGTCGACGTACGGGATCTCAAGGGACACGGATTCACGGAGGAGGACGTCTGGGACATCGCGGCCATCGCTGCATTTTTCGGGATGTCGAACCGCCTCGCCAACGTCACCAGCATGCGTCCGAACGACGAATTCTTTGCGATGGGCCGCTGAACGCCTCGGACGAAGACTGCAATGGTATCGCTTGTCATCGACAGACGCTTCCGGGGACCGCCGAATTCCGGCAACGGAGGCTATGTCTGCGGATGTCTCGCAAGACACGTCGCGGGAGACGCCGAAGTCACGTTGCGCGCGCCGCCGCCGCTGGAGCGGCCGCTCGACATCCTGACCGCATCTGATGGCGCCATCGAGCTGCGCGAGAACGACAAGCTACTCGCGACGGCGTCCGCAACGAGGATAGACGCTCGGGATATTCCCGGGGTGAGCTACGAGGCGGCGGAAGAAGCGGTGGCCAGAACGCCCTACGACGAGCAGACCCACGACCTTCCGGCTTGCTTCGTCTGCGGCCCTGCGCGTGGCCATGGCGACGGTCTGCGGATCTTCGCAGGTCCGCTCCAGGCGGGAGCAGTCCCGGGCAAGCCCGTGGTGTTCGCTGCGTCCTGGATACCACATGGCAGCTTGTCCGGCGACGACGGCTACGTCGCGCCCGAATTCGTCTGGGCCGCCCTCGATTGTCCGACCGGCTATTGCAGCGTGGGTGCCCGTCATCTGGGCTTGAAGGGTAACGAGACGGCCTTGCTCGGGCGCATGGCGGCGCGGATCGATCGTCGGCCACGCCCCGGCGATCGTTGTGTGGTGACCGCCTGGCCGACCGGGCGGGAGGGTCGCAAGCTCTTTGCCGAGAGCGCTTTGTTGAGTTCGGAACAGGAAGTTTTGGCGATGGCACGAACCACGTGGCTGCTGGTCGACCGCCAGGTTCAGCTTGGAGCAACGACATGAACGAGAGTCGGAACAGCGCATGACCAGCCGCGAAACAGAGCTCGAGCTTCGTCAGTCCGTCATCGACGCATGTCGTGAGATGGCGGCGCAAGGCATCAACCAGGGAACGTCCGGAAACATCAGCGTCCGAACCGACGACGGCATGCTGCTCACGCCGTCCGGTCTTCCATACGACCGCATGAAGCCCGAGGACATCGTGGCCATGAAGTGGGACGGCTCTTGGGTCGCGTCGGCCAGCAACGTTCCGTCGACGGAATGGCGTTTTCACCTCGACATCCTGAGATCGAAGCCGGAGGTCGGCGCCGTCGTTCACGCGCATCCGATCTTCTGCACTGTCATCGCGATCATGAATCGCGCGATCCCTGCCATTCACTACATGATCGCCGCGGCCGGCGGCAACGACATCCCCTGCGCGCCCTATGCGCAATACGGCACGGCCGAGCTGTCGCAGGCGGCCCTGGACGCGCTTCGCTACCGACGCGCCTGCCTGCTCGCCCATCACGGTTTGATCGCCACAGGTCCCAACCTGCGCAAGGCGATGTGGCTCGCGGTGGAGGTGGAGGTGCTCGCCAAGCAATATCACGGTTGCCTTCAACTTGGCTCTCCTCCCCTGCTGCCGGACGAGGAGATCGACAGCATCCTGAAGCGGTGGGGGCAGTACGGCCTGCGCGACAATGACGGCACGCTCAAGATTCCCCTGCAACCGAGCTAGATGAATCCCGCCCAAACCACCTCCTGCGAGAACTCATGGCAAACACTCACGACGTCAGCGTCTGCGGCACTTATATTCTGGATATTCTGGGGGTCCCCGTCACCGAGATTCCGCCCGGCGGCGGCCGCTTGCTGATCGAAGAGATTCGGCTCGCAGTCGCCGGCACCGCCGGCGGAACGGTCGTCCCTTGCGCGCGTCTCGGTCTGAAGGCGCTCGCGGTCGGCGCTGTCGGCTCCGACGAGAAGGCCGACTGGATGCTGAACACGCTGGAGCGGGAAGGCATCGACATCTCCCTCATGGAGCAGATGGCCGGCAGTCCGACCTCGGCCACGATCCTGCCGATCCGGCCCGACGGCTCGCGTCCGGTCATGCACGCAAGGGGCGCTTCTGCCCGCTGGCGGATCGCGCCCGAAACGCAAGTGGCCGCTTGCCGGAGCAAGATTCTTCATCTCGGCGGAGTCGGCTCCCTGCTCGCGATGGACGGAGCGCCATCCGTTGCCTTGCTGCGGGACGCGAAGGCGGCCGGCTGCACGACGACGCTCGATCTGATCCAGGCGCGAGGCGAAACGCTGGCGCTGGTGGAACCGCTGCTGCCTTACGTCGATTTCTTCATGCCGAGCATCGACGAGACCAGCGCCATGGTCGGAACCGACGATCCAGCCGCGTGTGCGCGGTTCTTCATCGAGAGGGGAGCGGGGGCCTGCGCCATCTCGCTCGGCGCCGATGGCTCTTTCGTGATGACCCGTGACGGACGTCAGTTCACGGTGCCGGCGTTCGAGGTTGCGGTCCGCGATACTTCGGGATGCGGCGATTCCTACACGGGCGGTTTCATCGCCGGTCTCGCGCGCGACTGGGACCTGCTCGACTGCGCCAAGCTCGCGACCGCGACGGCCGCGATCGTCGCGACGGGGCTGGGCTCGGGCGCCAATCTTGTGTCGTTCGACGAGACCGTGAAGGCCATGAACAGCCTCCCGGTCCGCAAGCCTGCACGCGTCTGATCCATTCACACTATCAGGAAACATTCATTTGAACACCAGGGGAGAACGCAACATGGCCCGACATGCGATCGTTACGGGAGCAAGCCGCGGAATTGGCCGCGCGATAGCGCTTGGTCTTGCGAGGCGCGGCTACGATCTGGCGCTGACGGACATCGCGGCCCAGGAGAAGGTCCTCCTCGAGACCGTTTCCGAGGTCAAGGAGCTTGGCCGCCGCTGCATCCCGGTGCTGGGTGACGTCAGCGACGCCGCCGATTGCAGGCGCGCCGTGGCTGAAGCGGTCCGGGGTCTCGGGCATGTCGACGTCCTCGTCAACAATGCGGGAATACTCAGGCTGGCGACCATCGACGAATTGACCACCGAAACCTGGGATCAGACGTTCGCCGTCAACACGCGCGGCGTGTTCCAGATGACCCAGGCCTTGGTGCCGCACATGAAGGAGCGCAAGTATGGACGGATCGTCAACATTGCCTCGCTCGCGGCCCGAACGGGCGGTCCGGGGCAGTCCCATTACGCCGCGTCGAAATCGGCCGTGGTCGGCTTCACCCGGGTTTCGTCCATGGAGTTCGGAGGCTTCGGCATCACGGTCAATGCCGTATGCCCGGGCATCATCATGACGGAGATGGGGATGAACAATCTTCGCGATCCCGAGCGGGTCGCCTATTTCGAAAAGGTCACGGACCTGCACAGGCTCGGGCAGCCGGAAGACGTCGTCGGTCCCGTGGCGTTTTTCGCGTCCGATGATTCCGCGTTTGTGACCGGCCAAGCCCTCAACGTGGACGGAGGTATCTTCTACAGCTAGCGACGGTATCGTTCGTCATTTGATGATCCCAATCCGTTGTTCGCGAAAGACCGCACAAAGCCCGCTCCTCGGCCGGGAAGTGCGGTCCCTAAGCGATCGCAACCCCGATCATGGTCAGACAAGTCAGGAGCCCCAGGATCGGCACCCAGATCGGGATCCGAACGTGCCGTTCGACCGAATGGACATGGCGCGCGCGAATGCAGAGCAGCGACAAGTTCACCATCGCAAATGTCGCCAGCGTGGCGACCGAGGTGCCGGTGGCCAGTCTTTCGATCGGGAACGTGAGCGCGAGGGCGATTACGGAAAGCATGGCCAATCCGGTCGCAATGACAGGTGTGCCGGTGCTCGCGTGGACACGAGATAGCAGGCGTGGCAGGTCGCCTTGCCGCGACATCCCGTAAATGACGCGCGCGGCCATAGTCATTTGGGCGAGGACGGTGTTCAGAGTCGCGACGACAGCAATCACGTTGAGCGGCATGGGCTCCATGCCCGTTACGGTGCGGAATACCAGGCTGAGCGGCGCCGGCGAGGCGGTCAGGCGATCCGTCGGCACGGCTGTAATCGATATCGCAGCGATGAGAATGTAGAGGACTGATGTTATCAGGAGGGTGAGAGCCATGGCGCGCGGAATGTCCCTGTGCGGAATCCTGGCCTCTTCAACCACGTTTGCCAAGTCCTCGAATCCGACAAACGCAAAGAACGCGAGCAGGGATGCATAGGTAATTCCCGAGAGAGCCGCTGCGTTCATCGGAGGAAAGGCAACGAGCGCCGAGGCGAACGACGGCATATGCCAAATGGCTGCGAGGATGATCCATGCGAGACCTCCGGCTTCGATGACCGTGAACACACCGGCCAACACGACGGATTCAAGAATCCCCCAGGCCGCGATCACTCCCAGCGACACGACGATCGCGACGACGATGACTGGCGGGGGTAGATCGACGAATTGCCTGATATAGCCGACACTCCCCAGAGTGACTGCGCCGGCTGCGACCACACCGGTGCACAGTGTCAGGAGCCCGACGATCGTCGAGAGCAGCCGGGAATCGAACGCAGCTCGCACATAGGCTGCTTCACCGGCGCTCACCGGATACCTTGTCGCCATCTCTGCGTAGGACGCCACCGTGAGCCCCATGACCAAGGCTGCCAGCAGGAACGACCATACAGAATATGGGCCGGCGTGGCCGGCCACGGCGCCGATCAGAACATAGATGCCCGCGCCGATCGTGATGCCGGTCCCGTAGAGGACAAGCAAAGGAAGGCCGAGTCGGCGGCGCAGGTTGCCTGAAATGTCGACGGATGAATCGGTCATCTGAAGAGAAGCGATTGCTTGCTTGACTGGATGTCAGTAACCGACCGTCCGCAGCACCGATTGATTTGCGTCAACGGGATAGCTGGGAAACGCGAGATAAAGGGATGATCCGAGCAAAGGAGCAACGCTATGTCTCTTGCCAGCGTCATGGTCTACGTTGATTCCCAGCAGCAGGACGAAGGGCAGATTGCCGTCGCCGAAGGCGTCGCGAACAGATTTGGGGCGGCCCTGCTCGGCGTCTCGGCCATCGCAATAGAGCCTCCGTTCGTCGCCGAAGGCGTGATCATCGAGCAGACGACCGCCGACGATCTCGAGCGCATACGCGCAACTCTTTCGGCCAAAGAGGCATGGTTCAGGCGCATCGTTCGTCTGCCGAGCGAAAAGGTGGAGTGGCGTTGGGCGATCGGCTTTCCGACGGAATTCCTGGTCGAGCAGTCCAGGGCGGCGGACCTTGTCGTGGTGCGGCGCAGCCAGCTGAAGGCCAGATCCAATCACTACCTCGATGCGGCCGGAGCCATGTTGCGGCTGGGCCGTCCAATCCTTGCGGTGCCGGAAGGCGTCACCACATTGTCGGGTGACCGGATCGTGGTCGGCTGGAAAGATGCCCGGGAGGCGCGACTGGCCGTTCGCGACGCACTGCCGTTTTTGACGCGGGCTTCGCAAGTCACGATCGCCGAAATCTGCACGTCGAGCGAACAGGATTCCGCGCGTGATCGGGTGCGAGACGTTGCCAGGTATCTTCAGCGCCATGGCGTCAATTGCCAGCACGAAGTGCGCGTGCATACGGCGGAACCCGACGCAGGCTATCTCGTTCGGCTGGCCGCCGACGTCGGTGCCGACCTCGTCGTGACCGGCGGGTATGGACACAGCCGGCTGGGAGAATGGATTTTCGGCGGCATGACGCAGAGCCTGCTGCAGCAGGCTCCGGCCTGCCTGCTGATGTCGCATTGACGCCGATACGATCGGAGGGCGTGCGATGGCCGGGCAAAACGCACTGGCCTTCGCGGACGGCTCACCCGACCGCGATGTCGTAGCCACGGCTTGATCCAGAACCATCCGAACCGCTCGGGTCCGCGCCTCGGGTGAAAACTCGATCGTCGTCTTGCTTGTCATCGCTCCGTTCGAGAGTTGAAGCCTGCGGCAAACCCGGGGCGGCTCATTCTCACCCCGGACCTTCGTCGACGCGACGAAGGAGGGCTTGGCTTGCTCATTGAACAACGTTAGATGTAAACGATCGTATTGTCCGTGGTTAAGTTGTTGTCTTGTCTGCTGCGTGAGTGGATGAATAGCCGGGCGACCAAGCCAGTCCTGCGAAGTTCCCGGTTGGGATCCCGTCTGTTCTGGCTGAGTGTGAAGTTGGGGTCATGACCATTGCGATCGCGAAAGCGCCTGACGAGGCCGCAGGTCTGACGAGCGGTCATGATCCTGATCTTCCGGCGTCGCTGCTTTCCTTCATTCTGCTCGCCAAATTCCTCGGTGTCCCGGCTGACGCTGGTCAGATCGCCCATGACCATGGCTCGCCGGGCGAACGGTACCGGCTTGAAGACCTCGCCCGGATCGCCAAGCGGCTGAAGATCGTTGCCAAGGTGAAGCCCGCGGCAGCCGAGGAGCTTCAAAAGGTCCCCTTGCCAGCGCTCGCCGAATTGCAGGACGGCGAGGCCGCGGTTCTGCTCAAGGTCGACCAGCAGCCGACGGGTCCGCGCTTCCTGATCCAGCGCGGCAATGGTGGACGTCCCGAAGTGTGGTCGGCGGACGATTTTGGCGAGCGGTATGCCGGGCGGTTGCTGCTCATGACGACGCGTGAGCTGATGGCGGGGGCGACGCGCCCCTTCGACATCAGCTGGTTCATTCCGGCGCTGGTGAAATACCGCGGGCCGCTGCGCGACGTGCTGATCGGGTCCTTTTTCCTGCAATTGATGGGACTGATTTCGCCGATCTTCTTCCAGCTCGTCATCGACAAGGTGCTGGTCCATCAGTCGCTGACCACGCTCGACGTGCTGGCGGTCGGGCTTTCGGCGGTACTGATCTTCGAGACCGGCCTGTCGGCGCTGCGCAACTGGCTGTTTGCTCACACCACCAACCGCGTCGACAGCGAGCTTTCGGCGCAGCTGTTCCGGCATCTTCTCAACCTGCCGCTGTCGTATTTCGAGGCGCGCCGCGTCGGTGACAGCGTCGCCCGCGTGCGCGAGCTCGACCGTATCAGGGAGTTCCTGACCTCGAATGCCGTCACGGTGGTGATCGACCTGTTCTTCACCATCGTCTTTTTCGGCGTGATGTACGCCTATAGTCCGCTGCTGACCCTGATCGTCACGCTGTCGATCCCCCTCTATGTCGCGATCTCGGTGATCGTGACGCCGCCGCTGCGCGCGCGCCTCGACGAGAAATTCAAACGCGGCGCGGAGAACCAGTCCTTCCTGGTCGAAAGCGTCACGGGCATCGGCACGCTGAAGGCGATGGCGGTCGAGCCGCAGATGCGGGCGAAGTGGGAGAAACAGTTCGCGGGCTACACCAGCACCGGATTTCAAGTCGCAACGCTTGCAAACTGGGGCAGCCATCTGATCCAGCTGGTGTCCAAGTTGACCACCGTTGCGATCCTGTTCTTCGGCGCCAAGGCGGTCATCGCCGGCGAGCTCTCGGTCGGCTCGCTCGTCGCCTTCAACATGCTCTCCGGGCGCGTCGCTCAGCCGATCCTGCGGCTGTCCCAGCTCTGGCAGGATTTTCAGCAGGTGCGCATCTCGGTCGACCGGCTCGGCGACGTCCTGAACGCGCCGGCCGAGCCCGATCATAACCCCAACCGGGCGAGCCTTCCTCCGATCAAGGGCGCGGTGAACTTCGACCGGGTTCGTTTCCGCTATCGTCCCGATGCGCCGGAGGCCTTGCGCGGCGTCACGCTCGCGATCCAGCCGGGCGAGATGATCGGCATCGTCGGCCCCTCGGGCTCGGGCAAGTCGACGCTGACCAAGCTCGTGCAGCGGCTTTATGTTCCGGAGCAGGGCAGGGTGCTGGTCGACGGCGTCGATCTCGCTCTGGTCGACCCGGCGTGGCTGCGCCGGCAGATCGGCGTCGTGCTGCAGGAGAACATCCTGTTCAATCGCTCGGTACGCGAGAACATCGCGCTGGCCGACACCACGATGCCGATGGAGCGGGTCATCGCCGCCGCCCAGCTCGCCGGCGCGCACGAATTTATCCTCAGCCTTTCGCACGGCTACGACACGGTGATCGACGAGCGGGGCGGCAACCTCTCGGGCGGGCAGCGGCAGCGGATGGCGATCGCGCGGGCGCTGATCGGCAATCCGCGCATCCTGATCCTCGACGAGGCGACCAGCGCGCTCGACGCCGAGAGCGAGGAGATCATCCAGCACAATCTTGCCGGCATCGCCCGCGGCCGCACCGTCATCATCATCGCGCACCGCCTCTCCGCGGTGCGGCAATGCGACCGGATCGTCACCGTCGAAGCCGGAGAGATTACCGAGACCGGCGATCACCAGACGCTGCTGCACTCCGGCGGCCGCTACGCCCAGCTCTACACCAAGCAAATGGGGCGCAGCACGTGACGGCCTGGGTTGCCGAGCGCTTTCCGATGCTCGCCAGGCACTGGGCCGTGCTGCGGGCGAGCTGGAGCATGCAGAACGAGGCCGACCGCAACCGGCGGCCGCTCTCCGATCACGAGTTCCTGCCGGCCGCCCTCGAGATCATGGAGAAGCCGCCGAGCCCGGGCCTGCGCATGCTGCTGCTGATGACCTGCGGCTTCTTCACCGCCGCTCTGGTCTGGTCCGTCATCGGCACGGTCGACGTCGTGGCGGTGGCGAGCGGAAAGATCATTCCGTCGAGCAAGGTCAAGACCATCCAGCCGATGGAGATCGGCTCGGTGCGCGCCATCCACGTCGCCAACGGCCAGCATGTCGAGGAGGGGCAGCTTCTGGTCGAGCTCGATCCGACGCTCGCGACCGCCGACGAGTCGCAGGCGCGTCAGAATTTGCAGGCCTCCAGGCTCATCCAGGCCCGCAACGCGGCTCTGCTCGCCTATCTCGCCGGACGGCCGACCGGCTTCGTCGCCCCCGACGACACGCCGGAAGCGATGGTCGCGGTGGAGGAGCAATATGTCCGCGCCAGCATCGCCGAATACGAGGCGCAGGTCGCCAGCCTGCAGCAGCAGATCGCGCAGCGCGCGGCCGAGCTGACCTCCGCCGAGGTCGAGATCAACAAGCTGCGCCTCACCCTGCCGCTCGTCGAACAGTCGCTCGAGGCCCGCCGGCTGCTCACCGAGCAGGGTAATTTCGCGCGGCTGCGGCTGCTGGAATACGAGCAGCAGCGCATCGAGCACGTCCAGAACGTCGACGTGCAGCTCGCCAATGTGGCGCGGGCCCGCGCCGCGATGACGGCGCTCGAGGCCGAGATCCGCAAGCTGCGCGAGACGTTCGGCAAGACCGCCGTGACCGAGATGGTCCAGGCCCGCGACAAGGCGCAGCTCGCGGCCGAGGATCTGCGCAAGACCACGCGGCGACGCGAGCTCCTGGCATTGCGCGCGCCCGTCGCCGGAACGGTGCAGCAGCTCGTGGTCGCGACGATCGGCGGGGTCGTGCAGCCGGCCCAGCCCCTGATGACGGTGGTCCCCGACGGCGCCGAGATCGAGGTCGAGGCCCAGGTCCTCAACAAGGACATCGGCTTCGTCCGCGAGGGCCAGCCGGTCCGGGTCAAGCTGGAGGCGTTTCCCTTCACCGACTACGGCCTGGTGCCGGGCATCGTCGAGAGCATCAGCCGCGATGCGATCGACCTGTCGCAATCGGGCGGCCAGCCGCAGCGCGACGACAAGGGCCGGCCGGTCCAGCCCGGCCTCGTCTACGCCGCGCGCATCCGCCTGTTGCAGACCAGCATCCGCATCCGCGACCGCCAGCAGACGCTCGGCCCCGGCCTCTCCGTTCAGGCCGAGATCAAGACCGGCGAACGGCGGATCATCCAATATCTGCTGTCGCCGATCACGCAATCGCTCGATGAAGCCGGGCGGGAACGGTGAGGGGCGATCGCTTTGGGCAATTATCCGCCTGCTCGTTCTGGCTATGGGTAGACCATCATGATGGTTGATCAGGTCTGGATCAGCGAAGTGCTGAGCAATGGCGACCTCGGCAACAAGCTCGGTATTCGCCAGAAGTGGTACGGTGAACCGTGGGAGGCCCCCTACGTGCGTCATATCGTTCCCAAGAAGAGCGAACATGTGCGTGCGGCGATCTTCAAGCACTTCGCCGGCCATACGTTGAAGCGCGAAGATCTGCCGGAAGCCTCGGCTGTTTACAGCATGTCGAATTTCAAACGCGCGAAAGACGTATTTTTTGTCGGCGGGTTTCTTGCCGTGAAAGCTCCCGTTGCCGATGTGCTGGCGAAGTTTGATTTCGGAGCGGGCGGGCTGGTTCCCTATACCATCTATGAGACGGACGAAAAAACTCCGCTGCCGGGGCCTTTCTACCTCGTCAACTTCGGATCCTTTAAGAGCTGCTTCCTGCACGAGTTAAGCGCCAACATCGAAAAGATCGGTGTCGATCAACAAACGGGCCAGACTCGTTGGTCGCTCCGCTATCTCGATGACGGCGACATCGCGGTTTCCGCCGAGGCCCTGGCCGGGACTGACATCTGGATGTGTCCCGGTGCGTTTTCTTATTGCCGAAATTGATACAGAGCCACTCGCCACCGACCGGCGTCTGTCCGTAGCGATAGGGCGGCCCACGAGCGCAAGAGGATACTGAAAATGGTGTGGGGATTGGTTGACCCTAGCAATTTTAGCGATTTCTTCCCTTACGGCGACTACGTCGGCTGGGAAGAGGGGATCAAGCGACATTTCGACGAGGAAATGTCCGCCGAGCAAAGGGCCGCTTCCGACAACTGGGATGTCAATTACAGGGAGACGGTATCCCGTAAGTTCACTGAAGAAGGTGGAGCTTTGTCTGAATCCCATCAGCGCCCGTCGGAATTTAGATTGGACGAACCGGGCAAATCGCTCGGATCGCTCCTCCTGCTTACCAATCGTCTTCTTGCCGTCGACGCGAAGATGCACGAGCTGATTGAGAGCCTGGAGCCAGGTGTGCATCAGTTCTGGCCGATGCGGATTTCCCAAAAGAAGGGCGAAGACTACCCCGTTCGATATTTCGGCATGATTATCCGCCGCTTTATCGACAGCTTCGTGCCGACTCAAAGCGTCGGCTATGAGGGGACGGACGAGGCAAACTTTTTTGCGACTATCAACTCCACAAAAAAGGGCTACGGCGATCTGGCCGTTTCGAAGGATGTCGTCGCCGGTCGCCATCTCTGGCGCGAACGCCGACTGAAGAGACCCAACATTCTATTTTCGGATGAGCTGCAGGCGAAGCTCGCTAGCCAAGGCTTGCGCATGCCAAAACACCATCAACTGAAAGTGGTTTGATCATGAGCTCCCGAGGCCATCATATTACAATGACATTGTACACAACTCGCGCTGACTTGGCAGCCTTGTAGCCACTGCCGGATGCGCGTGCGCGAATGGCTCAATCGGCTCATCAACCGGCGCGCTGTTGCGCTTTTTGTATGACGATAGGGTGACGCACGCCGCTTCGTCGCGACGTCGTTGGTTTCTGGGCGCTTCGCCAATTCGCGCCGAGCGGCCCGCGCCGATTTCTGAAGCCGCCAAGTTCCATTCTCGTCGATCGATGCCAATCGCAACGGTTGGACACATCGCGAAACATTTTTTTGGGCGTATCGCGGTTTCGTCTTGAAGTTGTATCCGAGTTAACGTTCTATGAATGCCGAAGGAGGGGGCAGTGGGGCTGCGTCCTATCACCTGCGACGGAACTACACATCCGCTACCGTGGCGAGCGTCAATACAACCGGAGCGGGTATCGGGCAGATGATGGATTTCTTCTCGTCGCCAAGCGAGCGGCCCGGACGGGCTGCCGGCCGTCGCGACAGGCTCACTTCCCTCATAATCGCGTTACGCCCCGCCGGGCGGATCGAAAGCAGGGAGCAAGAGCTGTGGCAAAAAGCGCGAACGAGACGGCAGCCGCCGGCAAGCCGGCATTGAACGGGATCAAGGGCGGGGCCACAGCCGAGCCCGCGAATGCGAAAGAGCGCGCGCTCGATCCGCAGGTGCTGGCGCAGATCGCCGCGTTCAAGATGCGGATCCAGGCCGGCGTCGGCGAGGTCGTCCTCGCCATGCTCAACCTGCCGCGCTACCGCAACCAGACCCTGGCCGACGTCATGCATCTCGTCGTCGAGCCGATGACGCGCGACCGCATCGCCATCGCCAAGGCCGGCGGCGAGGGCAAGGTCGAGGAGACCGCCGGCATCGCGATCTGGGCCAGCGTCTCCGACGAGGTCGATGCCAAGATCCGCGAGCAGATCCAGGCCCGCGTGTTCCCGGTCCGCCTCAAGGCCGAGGACTGGGCCAGCGGCGACACCACCTGGCTGCTCGACGTCATCG
Source organism: Bradyrhizobium amphicarpaeae (assembly GCF_002266435.3). NCBI lineage: Bacteria > Pseudomonadati > Pseudomonadota > Alphaproteobacteria > Hyphomicrobiales > Nitrobacteraceae > Bradyrhizobium > Bradyrhizobium amphicarpaeae. The sequence continues at coordinate 5,425,299 of NZ_CP029426.2, read as the reverse complement.
CCCCCTCGCAGAAGGTCGCGACCGCCGTGCTCGCGAATTTCAAGCAGGTGGTGAAGGACAAGCCGGTGAGAATCCATCCGATCGTGAGCCAGCTGGTCGATCCGGCGGTGTTGGAGAAGATGAAGGTGCGGCCGGTGGGGGAGGCGGGAGAGAAGACGGGCGGTGCGGACAAGGCGTGAGAAGCCGCCAGCCAGAGTAGAGCTCTGATAATGCAGATCAATTCAGTGGGTCGCGTTCGTTTTGCAAGACCCGCTGCGAAGTTTGGGAAGGTGGCTGCATGACGATTAGATTTGATCCGGACTTGCGACGTTCAACGCATGTGGAAAGCGGTCTGGCCGTTCAATGGGTGCGCGACGAGCCTCCGATGGAACGCTCTACGCACTTCAAGTTGATTGTCGGCGGAATCGAAGTGCCGTTTACCGCCTCCTACGATTACGGCGAGGACAAGATCAAGAAAGCAAATCCCAATATCGGCGCTATTGAACTCGATCGCCTTTCCACGGCGCTGTGGGAGAAGAACTACCGAGCAGTCAATATTGAGGCCAATTTCGATAAGCAGGTATTCGTCGAGGTTTGGCGAGACCTGGTTTCGCAGGGCCACAGTAGCTATCGGATTTCGACCTACTACACAGAAATTCGGACGCCCCACGCCGGTGAAAAGAACGAGTGGGAGTGCCAAGGATGAGCGCTGATCCGCTTCTCGATGCGCTTCGCGCCTCCATACCTGAAGGTGGAAAGCTCACGCTCGATACTTTGAATAGCTTCCTCAACACTCGACTAAGGCGACAGTGCACTCAACTTGCGCTAGCCTTGTATCCATCGCCGAATGCGCGTGAGCGAACGGTTCGCCATCGAGGGCGCGCTGTTGAACCCGTCGCATGACGAAACGGTGACGCCACGGCTTCGGTTACGGCCGTTGCTCGCTTGCTGCGAGCCTGGCCACTTTGCGCCGAACCGCTCGAGCCGATCTGCCGAAAGCCACTGAGTTCCCTTCTGTTCACTTGTCAACAGACGCCATCCGCAACGGACGAACACATCGCGCAACATTTTTTTCTGCACATCACGATTTCGTCTTGAAGTTGTATGCAGGTTAACGTTCTATGAACGCCGAAATAAGGGCAGTGGGGCTGCTTCCGATTATCTGCGACAGAATTGTGCATCCGCTTTCCGTGTCGGTCGTTGAACAACCGGAGCGAGTGTTGCGCAGATGACCGGTCTCTTTTGCCTCGGCAGACACGCGGCCCGGACGGGCCGCAGGCCGCCACGGCAGGCTCACTTCCCCCAGTGATCACGATCCGCCCGCTCGGGCGGAATGTGAGGAGCGAGAGCGATGGCAAAGAGCGCGAACGAGACGGCAGCTGCCGGCAAGCCGGCGCTGAACGGAATCAAGGGCGGGGGCGTCGCCGGACCGACTGACGCGAAAGACCGCTCGCTCGATCCGCAGGTGCTGGCGCAGATCGCCGCGTTCAAGATGCGGATCCAGGCCGGTGTCGGCGAGGTTGTCCTCGCCATGCTCAACCTGCCGCGCTACCGCAACCAGACCCTGGCCGACGTCATGCATCTCGTCGTCGAGCCAATGACGCGCGACCGCATCGCCATTGCCAAGGCCGGCGGCGAGGGCAAGGTCGAGGAGACCGCCGGCATCGCGATCTGGGCCAGCGTCTCCGACGAGGTCGACGCCAGGATCCGCGAACAGATCCAGGCCCGCGTGTTCCCGGTCCGCCTCAAGGCCGAGGACTGGAATAGCGGCGAGACCACCTGGCTGCTCGACGTCATCGCCCCCTCGCAAAAAGCCGCCACCGCCGTGCTCGCCAACTTCAAGCAGGTGGTGATGGACAAGCCGGTGCGGATCCATCCAATCGTCAGCCAGCTGGTCGATCCGGCCGTGCTGGAGAAGATGAAGGTGAGGCCGGTGGGGGAGGCGGAGGCACAATAGTCCCTTAGCTCCTTGCCTGAGCGTGGTCGCTTTGGAAGATCGGTTCGTGCATTATCAAGGCCCATCCTCAGAGAGACGAGATAGAAATGACTAGCGCGACCGAAACAGTCTGGGTGAGCGACTGCTTTCTGGATTCTTCGAACATATCGAAATTCAACCTGAATCCGGACGACGAAGGCAAGGACTACTGGAAAGACACAGAATTTCGGGAAGAAATGGATCGTTTGGACAAGCTCATGCGCAAGCACGAGGCCGGCGGTACATTGACGGAAGCGGAACGTCCAACGCGAGCTCACCCAAGGTACAAGGAACTCCGCTTTGAGAAGCTGCCTCATTTCTTTCGCGTCAATGCATTCATTGTCGTGTCCTCCGACTTCGCGGAAGTACTTCGCGGCTTCGACCTTGGAAGGGGCGGCTTGTCGAAGATCGAGCTCTACCAGGGCAACCGAACCGAACTGGTGACGGGTGATTGGTATTTTCTGAATCTCGGATGTCAGAAGCAGACCTTCCGTCCCGACCGCTCCACCGGTGGATTTAACCATCCAGAGCTGTGGCCGAAGGACAAGTGGATGGTTAGTCACCCCAAAGACAACGAGATCGCAGTCAGTGCGTCGGCGCTTGAAGGTTGTGATCTCTGGACCGACGCTGCGCTTGACGGGGCGCTGTTCTTGAGCGGTCCGCTCGAAGCGGCGCTTAAAGCCGCCCAGCTCACCCGCAATGTGCGGCGAGCCAAATGCACCATCGTGTGAATCAAGATTGAGGGGCGATCATGGGCTCGGAGTCGACGCTTGTTCCGTTCCGTTTCTTCAATTTTCAGATTCATCATCTGATTCCAGAAGAAATCTTTGGTCAATTCGGGCAACTCCTGAGTCGAAACGGAATTTCGCTCGAAATGTGGGGCAATAAGATCGCCCTACCCTCGGGCGATGCGATGCAAGCTCTATTTGCAGGAGCGGGCCAAGCGTTCAAGGACGTGTTGACCGCATCGGGGTGGGGCACAAGCCTGCACTACGGAAATCATCCGGGCTACAATGACTTCTTCCTGCAGAGCCTGCGCGCAATAGCGGCCGCAGGCTATTCGGCCGCTAATGAACGTCTCGCCGTCAACGACCTTTTATACTTTGCGAAGAGTGTTTCGGAAGGAAGGGTGGTCTTCAACGGAGCGACACTTTCAGTCAACGGTTCACTCAGTAGCGGCGCTGATTTGCTCGCGGCATATCAGGAATACAGGCTCTTCGATCCGGTAAACCCGGACACGGCCAAGATTCAGAAGTTGACGAGCTTCGCGGACACTCTCAACAGGACGATCGTTGACGGAGGAAGCCTCGGCAACTCCGACGCCCGCTACAAGGCGGCACAGGCGCTCGCTGACAATCTGCGCGCCGCGGGCATGATAAATGAAAAGTCCTATAGCACTTTCATGGAAAAGCTCGTCAAAGCAGGCACGAGCGATGGGCGCACGCTAGATCGAGCGGGACACATTTCCAACGCCATTATTGGTCTGCTTTCCGACGTCAAGACATCCTATTTTAAAGTTCCGAATTCGATACTCCAGATGGCGGACGTCGTGACCGCGGCGTTCAGTGCCGATGAGTCCGGCGCCGGTCGTGGGCTGACGGAGGAGGATCTTGTAAAGTTCTCGGAAAAGATCACCAAGCTCTTCACCCTGATGCAGGAATACGGCGGCAAGTTCGCCGCCACTCTTTCGGCCTATGGCGAGACTGCCGTTGGGCAGATCGCGAAGACCTTCCAGACTCATATAACCGGTATCCGTCTGCAGATCGCTGGAACGGCAGTCGAGTTTCTCGATAAGGCCTATGATGCTTTGAAGCTGGGCCTGACGGCGGACAACTGGCAACCGTTCGACGATCTGGTCAAGGAATTTGGCGCGACGGCGGTCATGGGCGCTGCTCTCGTCATCGGAACGTTTGCTGTTGGAACGGCAGTTCTGACGGTGCTCGTCGGGCCTGAGCTTGCGGCGATTGTCGCCATGTTCGCCGAGGCCGGCCTTGCCGCCTACGGGCTCTATGAGGCGGTGAAGAGCGGCGCCGACTTGATAGGCAAGATCTCGGCTGATCTCGCCGTCGTCATCCCGAAGATCGGAACTACGATCGAGCAATTCTCCAAGGATTTCGAGAAAAATGTTCAGATCATCATGCGCATTGTTGCCAATGCGATGGACGTCGATTTCAGCGCACCAGTTTTCGCAGGCTCCGGAGGAGATCAATCCCTCTTCACAAAGTATCTGGTCGATTCACTCGATCCTATCCTGCCGAGCAGGCTTGATGGCAGCGAAATGGCCGACCGCTTCTACGGCAAGAACAACGCTTATATCGATGCCAAAGGCGGAAACGACGAGCTTTACGTAAGAAACACGACGACTGCGCTCGGTGGGGCCGGGGACGACATCCTCGCGGGTGGGAAGGCGACCTTCATCGCGGCTGGCTCGCCGCTGGATCCGGCTCATCCAGAGAATGGTGTCGCGCAGACCGATCTGAGAATGACGCTGGATGGTGGGACCGGCAACGATTGGGTGATTGCTTTTGGCGGCGACCGCGCCGTGACAGCCGGTGGCCTTGGTCGCGATTGGATCCACAACACCTCGAACGGCGGCATCATCTGGGGTGACACGATCGGCGGGACTTACGAAAAGCCCGTCCTCGATGCAGGCGGCAATCCCATTCTCAATCCGGACGGTACGCCCAAGACGATCCCGGTCAAGGTTGAGGATACCGCTGCGAACGCCGACGACATCTGGTACTCAGCCAACACCGTCGTCAAGGACGCGCAGCACCATGACGTGCTCAAGTTCTATGGTCTGACCCTCACCGGCGGCAACGCCGAAGGTGGCATTGCTGGTCTGGCCGCATTCGGAGGCGTGGGCGCCGTCGTCGGCTACACCAACTTCCTGTCAACGGCTGCTGCAAACGGCGGCAAATATGATCCGGCGAAGTCGATCTATTTCGATCATCTGCTGCCGTGGATGACCTATGCGTTCCGGCCCAATGCCCGCGGCGGGCTGGACATGTATGTCACCAACCAGTTCGACCAGTTGTTCACGGCTGTGTTCGGCGGCACCGCGAGCGACGCCTACAAGGCGCAACAGGCGCTGGATGCACAAGGCATCCTGAAGGGCTGGATGAAGATCGAGAACTTCGATCTCGTCGGCAGCTACATCGGCTTCCAGCAGGCAGAGCTCACCGGCCAGGGCACCTTCGGCATGGTGTTCAAGGCGCCCAACCCGATTGCCGATCTGATGACGATGCTCGAGCCGCTGCTCGGGATCTACGGCATTGCCATTGCCGCCCAATATGGCGGCAATACCCTGATCGATCAGGCCGTGACCCTCAGCGCCGCCGCGACGCGTTTTGCGAAGGGCATGAAATGGGCGGACGGCACCGATCCGCTGGTGATCGATCTGGATGGCGATGGCATCGAGACGACCGACCTTGGCGTGAGCCAGGTCTATTTTGATATCGACCACGATCTGTTCGCCGAGCGCACCGGCTGGCTGAAGGGCGATGATGGCTTCCTCGTCCGCGACCTCAACGGCAATGGCGGCATCGACGATATCTCGGAAATGTTCGGGGGCGTCGGTCAGTCCGGCTTCGCCCAGCTGTCGCAGCTCGATTCCAATGGCGACGGCAAGATCACGGCCGCCGATGTGTTGTGGTCCGAACTCAGGGTGTGGCAGGACCTCGATGGCGACGGCATCACCGATGCCGGCGAGCTGAAGACGCTCGATCAACTCGGCATCGTCAGCATCGATCTTGGAGCCACAGCGATCGACATCACCACGCCCGACGGCGCGCGGCTGACCGGCGTCGGCGACGTCACCTTCCAGAGCGGCCCCGTCAGGCACATGTTCGACGCCATCCTGGCCTCGAACGACACCGACACCAGATATGCCGGCGAGGCTGGCCACGCGGCCTGGCAGTCGGGCTCGACGCTCGACGTCAAGGGCTTTGGGCGGGTCACCAACCTCGCGGTCGCCGCCGCCAACGACATCGCGTTCGGCGAGCTCGTCACCTCTACGGCGGCGGCGATGACGACGCCAAAACTGCGCACGCTGGTGGCGCAGGTCGGCGACGTGCTCGGCGCCTGGGGCGAGGCACTGGAGCAGACGCGCGAGCTGACGCCGGTGTTGGTCGGCACCGACGCAGGCGGCAAGGCCGTGCTGCTCGACCGCGGCGTCTATGTCGAGGATACCCAAGGCGGCTACTGGACGCTCGCCTCCGGCGCGCCGGTGCTGAACGCGCAGGGCCAGCCGATCGCGCGCGCCACCATGCAGGACGTGCTGGCGCAGGCGGCGGCGTCCGGCGCGGCCTGGCGCGTGGAGCAGACCTGGTCGCCGTCCGACCGCGACGCCGCGCTGACGGATCGCGATGCCGCGCCCTATCTGATGAGCGTCGTCAACGGGCGCGCCGTCATTCTCGACTACGGCATCAAGCAGGCCGACGGCAGCTGGAAGCTCGCCTCCGATGCGGCCACCAGCTACGCCAGCAAGGATGCCATCCTCGCGCTCGCCCATCCCACCGGCACCGAGTGGCGCACCGAGCAGCTCGGCTTCAACCCCTACGCCAACCTCTCCGTCGACAAGATCGGCGTGCGCTTCACCGACGGCATCGCGGTCGACTACACGGTCAAGGTGACCGACCAGGACGGCACCTTCTACGTCTGGGCGCGCAATCTCGACCGCGCCCTGCAGCTGGAATGGAAGACGGGCGATAGCCGCGAATTCAACCTGCGCAACTACGCGGTCGACTTCGCCACGCTCGACGAGGTGAATTCGACCGACGATTCCACCTATCGCGTCGAGATGCTGACGCCGGCGCAATTCCACTTCGCGACCTCGCTCGGCGGCATCGATTTCCGTCCCGAAATGCTGACGGCGCAGCTCGACAATGCGACCGGGCACATCGCCTATGCCGTCGGCCCCGGCGGCAGCGCCAATCTGTCGACCGACCCGGCGCATTACGTCTCCGGCATCGCGGCCATGATCGACATGTTGCAGCCGGTCATGACCGAGTACATCGCGACCTCGCGCCGCTACGCGGTGCGCATCGCGATGCAGGGCGGCCTCAAGGATTTCTTCCGGGGTCTCAGCTACGATCTCGCCTCCGACAGCTACAAGCCGACGACGAACCGCGAGCTTGCCCCGATGTTCGAGGCGATCTTCGCCGGCGCGCCGGCCAGCAACACTGATGATGCCGTGTTCGACTACCTCGCCCAGTGGAACGGCATCCTGGCGCAGGTCTATCCGGACTATCATCCGTCCGGCGAAGGCAATCTCGGCGGCTCCACGCTTGCGGTCAACCAGGCCTTCATCATGCAGATGATGCTGCCGGCCTTCGAGACCGTCGGCGTCGATCTCGACATCCGCGGCGTCGCTCACGCGCTCGGCATCAGCGACGAGCGCATCATCACCCACACGGCCGGCGACGTGATCGTCAACGGCACCGATGCGACCGACTATTTCTACATGACCGCGGGCAACCAGACCCTGCGCGGCGGCAAAGGCGCCGACTATTATTTCGTCGGGCGCAACTCGGGCGACGACGTCATCGACGACAAGGACTTTGGCGACGGCGACGAGCTGCGCCTCACTGACGTGCTCTCGACCGACGTCAAGGCGATCCGCGACGGCGAAGACCTGATCCTCGAGATCCGCGGCCGCACCAACACCATCCGCCTGACCGACCAGTTCCTCGGCGAGAACAACGAGTTGTTGAGCAACGGCAAGCGGGTCGATTCCGGCGTCAGCGCCATCGTGTTCGCCGACGGCGTGGCCTGGGACCGCTTCCGCATGTCGATGGAGGTGCTCGACAGGGAGCGCGCCGCGGGGCAGTTCAACGACAGCCTGATGGGCTCGGGCTCGGCCGACATCCTCTGGGGCGGCAAGGGCAACGACTACATGAGCGGCGGCGCCGGCGGGGACATTTACGTCTTCCAGGCCGGCGACGGACAGGACGTCATCGACGACCTCGGCAATTTCTCGTTCGGGCCGGTCAAGGCCGGCATCGACGTGCTCAGCTTCAAGGGCGGCATCAAGCTCGAGAATCTCAAACTGATCCGCGACGGCGAAAGCCCGGATCTGCAGATCGTCTTCCTCGACGATAACGGCAATCCGACCGGCGACACGCTCGTCATCAAGGGCCAGTTCGCCGGCATCAAGACCGGCCTCGGCCTGTTTTCCGATGCGCTCGGCAGCAGCGACGGGCTCGACTATGTCGCGCCGAACCTGATCGAGCGTTTCGTCTTCGACGATGGCTCCAGCGTCGATTTCACGCAAATCGTGCAGAAGGTGCTGGAGAACGCCAAGACCGCGAACGATGACGCGATCTACGGCATGATCAATGCCAACACGCTCGACGGCGGCGCCGGCAACGACTTCCTGTCCGGCAAGGAGGGCGACGACACCTACATCTTCGGCCGCAGCTATGGCCGAGACGTCGTGCTCGACAATGCCATTCCCGGCCTGTTCGATCCACCGCAGCACGACAAGCTGCAGTTCGTCGACGAGATCCGCTGGACCGACCTCGACTTCCTGCGCGATGGCGCCAGCGATACGCTGCGCATGCGCATCAAGGGCACGACCGACGAGGTCGTGCTGCAGGACTTCCTCGCCACCATTCCGATCCTCGGCTTCATCAACTTCATCGAGGACATCCAGTTCGGCGACGGCACGGTCTGGACCGGATTCAAGCTCGCCCAGCATTACATCGACATCGCCAAGACCGCCGGCAACGACACGATCTACAGCTATGACGAGCTGTCCGACTCGATCGACGGCGGCGCCGGCGACGACCGCCTCGTCGGCTTCGGCGGAAACGATGTCTATTACGTCGCGCTCGGGGAGGGCAACGACACCATCCTCGACAGCTCCGGCAACGACCAGGTCGTTCTCTCAGGTATCGCCTCGACCGACGTCGACTTCTCCCGCACCGCGCTAGACCTGATCATCACGGTCCGCGCCACCGGCCAGCGCTTCGTGCTGGAGAACCAGTATGTGCGCGACGATGGTCAGACCAACGCGGTCGAGAACCTGGTCTTCACCGATCGCACGGTCTCGTTCCTCGACGTCAATCCCGAGGATATCGACCTCGTCGGGACCAACGGCGACGATGCCATCACCGGCTCGAATTTCGCCGAAACGCTCGATGGACGCGGCGGCAACGACACGCTGACCGGCGGCGACGGCGGCGACACCTACAAGTTCGATGCTGGCTACGGCCAGGACGTCATCGTCGACCGCCGCGTGCGCGCGAGCTGGTCGGACCGGCGCGGCGTGCACGTGCCGGTGGACGACGTCGGTGAGTTCGGCGGCGGCATCACCCGCGACAACGTCGTCTTCACCAAGGACGGCAACGACCTCCTGATCTCGATCACCGGCCGCACTGACACACTGCGCATCCGCAACCAGTTCCGCGACGCGGAGGACGGCGTCGAGCTGTTCCGCTTCTTCGACGGGTCGACCATCAGGATCTCAGACGTCGAGCAATTGCTTCAGATTGCCGGGGGCAATCGCGGCGACAATATCATCACGGGCCTGCTCGACCAGGAGAACGTGCTGGACGGGCGGCAGGGCGACGACACGCTTTACGGCGGCAATCGCGCCGACACCTACGCGTTCTCCGCCGGCTACGGCTTCGATCGCATCATCGAGCGGCCGGACACGGCAGGCATCGTCGATCGCGTGGTTTTCGGCGCCTCCGTTCGCTTCGAGGACATCGTCGTCAGCCGCAACGGCAACGACCTCGTCGTCGATCTCGGCAGCGGCCTCGATGTCCTGACCATCGTCAACGGCCTGTCGACCAGCCGCGTCGAGCAGTTCGAGTTCGCCGACGGGCGGATTCTGTCCGTCGAGGCCATCATCGACCGCATGCTGACTGGCACCGCTGGCGACGACCATCTGATCGGCTTCGACAACCGCGACGACGTGCTGTCGGGCGGGGCCGGCCAGGACGCGCTTGAAGGCGGGTATGGCAACGACACCTACAAGTTCGGCATCGGTGACGGCAGCGACAGCGTTGACGACGCCGGCGGCGTCGACAAGGTCGTGTTCGGCGAAGGCATTACCTCCGACCTCGTCCATTTCAGCAACATCGACGGCGATCTGCTGATCTCGATCGGCAACGGTGTCGACCGGCTCGCCATCCTGTCCGGCTATAGCGCGAGGCCGGTCGAGAGCTTCGTCTTCGCCGACGGCACGACACTGTCGATCGAAGACGTGCGCGGCCTCATTCGTGATGGCCTGTCGAACGCCGGTCAGGACCTTGTCGACCTGCGCGAACTGCCGGCGGCCAGCAGCCTGCATCCCGGCGCCGGCCATGACCGCCTCATCCTTGCCCAGGATTCGCGCGTCGTCATCGGTGCGTCGGAAGGCATCGACAGCGTCGAGATGCCCGCCGGCGTGTCGAGCGCGACCGTCGTGCTCGAGGCGTATGCCTCGAGCGATACGATGGTCAGGCTTGCCACGACCGACTCGACGGACCTCATCGTCGCCTTCTCGTCGGGAAGCCAGCTGATCGTCAGGGGCGCGCTCGGCAGCGGCAACCTGCCGAGCATCGAATTCGCCAACGGCGTTACCTGGAACGGCGCGGTGCTGGTGCAGGCCGCCATCGCCGGGCAATCGAGCGCGGGAAGCGACATCATCGTCGGCAGCGGCCGCGCCGACGTCATTGCCGGCGGCGCGGGGGATGATCTCCTGAGCGGCGGGGCAGGCGACGACACCTACAATTTCACGCGCGGCGACGGCCGCGACGTGATCGACGACAGCTCCGGCAACGACACGCTTGCCATCACCGGCTATCGGCCCGACGAACTGCGGGTTTCGCAGATCGACCCGGCGCGCAACGAGCTCGTGCTGTCCTTTGCCGATTCGACCGATCAGATCGTGCTGCGCTACGGCTGGGGCTGGAACGGCGTCGACGCAGTTCGTTTCGGCGACGGCACGTCGTTCACGCTCGACCAGCTCCGCGACATGGCGGCCGATGTCGGGACCTGGCAGGACGACCGCATCGTCGGCTCCGCGCGCAGCGAGACGTTCAGCGGCGGTACCGGCGATGACGTCATCATCGGCGGCGGCGGCGACGACGTCTACCGGTTCGGACGCGGCGACGGGCAGGATCGCATCGAGAGCAACGGTTCGGCTGACGGCAAGGGAACGCTCGCCTTCGGCGCCGGTATCGCACTCGAGGATATCGTCACGACGCGGGATGCCGACGGCAATATCGTGCTGTCGATCAGCGGCACCGACGACCGCGTCACGCTGGTCGATCCCGCCGGCGACATCGATCCGGTGATCGCGAAGGTGGTCTTTGCCGACGGTCGCAGCCTCAGCTACCGGACCCTTGCCGCCGCGATCGCATCGACCGACGGCGACGACCACATCATTGTTCCCTCCGATCTCGCCAATCCCGACATCGGCTCCACGATCTCCGGCGGTCTCGGTAACGATCACATCCAAGGCGGAAGGGGTGCCGACGTCATCACCGGCGGCAAGGGCGACGATCTGCTGGAAGGCGGCAGCGGCGCCGATATCTATTATTTCGGACGCGGCGACGGGCAGGGAACGATCGCAGATGTCGAGACCACCGACGCGTCCAAGGTCGACAAGGTTCGCTTCGCGGCCGGTATCCTGCCGAGCGATATCCGCTTCCTCTCGGTCGGTCCGAACGACCTGGTGATCGGCCTCGTCGGCAGCGACGACCGTCTGACGCTCAAGGACATGTTCCGTGCCGGGAACAGCTCAACTGACTATGGGGTCGAGCAGTTCGAATTTGCCGACGGCACGGTCTGGCAGCTCGCCGACATCGTTTCTCATGCGGCCGCCTCGACCGGCGCAGGTGCGGACGCGATCGATTTCGGTCCACAGCTCGACGTCGCGATTACCCTCGACGGCGGCGCGGGTGACGACGTCCTCGCCGGCGGCGTTGGCGACACCACCTACGTATTCGGCCGCGGCTACGGCCGCGACACGATTCGCGAGGCCGCGAACGCGACCGCCTCCAGCGACACCCTGCGCCTGAACAGCGGGATCGTGCCGAGCGATGTCGTCGTCGTCAGGGACGGCAACGATATCGTGCTGCGCCTCGTCGGCGGTGACGACCGGCTGACGATCGTCGGCCAGGCCACGGCGAGTGCGCCGCCGATCGACGTCGTGCGGTTCAACGACGGCACGCAATGGAGTGCGGCGACGCTGCTCTCGCGCGCGCTCACGCCGGACGCAGCCGAGCACGTGCTGCATCCGAGCAATCCGTCGGCCGATCCGTTCGCCGATCCGATCTTCGCAGGCGCGGGGCCGGGATCCGGCGGCGGAGGGACGGGGGCATCCTCGACCATCGGCCTTGCCCGCTTCGACGCCGTCTCGCAGCCGGTGAGCGGCCTTGCCGTGGTCGGTTCGGCTTCGGAGCTCGGCAACGGCGCCTATCAATTGACACCGGAGGCCGGCAGCAGAGCCGGCGCGGTCTGGGGCAGCATTGACCTCTCGCAGAACGTGGTTTGGACCACCAAGATGTTCTTCGGTGCCAACGAGGGCGGCGCCGATGGCTTGTCTTTCGCAGTTCAGAACAAGAGTGCGGGTGAACTGACGGGGTCGGGCGGCGGCGGGATGGGCGCGCTGGTCTCCGGCTCGTTCGGCATCCTTTTCGATACCTGGGGGCAAGCGACCGATTTCAGCCAGTTCGTCGTCAACGGCCAGACAGGCGACGACAATTTCGATCCGCGGCACGACTTCAATCAGCTCGAGGATGCCGCCTGGCACGATGTCGTCATCGCCTGGGACGCGGCGAGCAAGACCTTCAGCTATAGCGTCGATGGCACGCTGATCGGGCGCAAGACCTATGATGTCGTCGGCAGTCTGTTCGGCGGCGATTCCGACGTCTGGTACGGCTTCGGCGCGGCCACGGGCGGGGCGACCAACGACCAGCGGGTCCAGATCCTCTCGGTCACCACCCTGCAAGGCGCCGGCGTTGACCCGTCGACGGTCGGGAGCGTTGAGCAGATCGGCTCGGGCCTGTTCGCACGGGAGCTTGCCGGTGCGGCCGCACAAAACACATATGACGTTTTCGTGCCGCTGTCGCGCTGGGGCGAGCGTGTCGACGTCGTCACCAATTTCAAAAGTGGCGATGCCGGCGACAGTCTCAACATCGCCATCGCCGAGGGTTTATCCGGAACGCTGCTGGCGCGTGCGGTCGGCGCCGACACGCTGATCTATTTTGCGGAGCAGGGAACGCAGCGCTTTGCCGACGCCCGGCTGCTGTTGCGTCTGGAGAACGTCTCACCGGCCAGCCTCACCAGCATCAATTTTGCCGGTGCTGCCTTCACCGTGGTTGCCAACCAGACCTTGAGCGCCAACGGTGCGGCCCCGGTTCAAGGCGGTTGGGGCGACGACACGCTCAATGGCGACAATTCGGCCAACACGCTGTCCGGCGGGGCCGGCAACGACACGATCGCGGATGCCCGTGACGGCAACGACAGCCTGACCGGCGGGACCGGCAACGACTGGCTGCGCGGCGGCGGCGGTAATGACACCTATGTGTTCAACCGCGGTGACGGTCAGGACACCATCAGCGATTGGAATTACGGCACCGACACGATCCAGTTCGGCGCCGGCATCACGGCCGCGGATGTCGTGGTGACGCAAGGCAACAGCGGCCAGGACCTCATCATTGCCATCGCGGGGACCGAGGACAGGATCACGATCGAGCGCGGCCTCAGCGCCGATTTCAACCGGATCGAACAACTCCGCTTCAGCGACGGCAGCACGCTCAGCTACACGCAGATGGTCGACCGGTCGCTGACGCCGACAGCCGGCAACGACACGTTCGCAGGTGATCAGTTCGCCAATACGATCTCTGGCGGGGTCGGCAACGACACCATCTCGGATGCCCGCGAAGGCGACGACACCCTGATCGGCGGGACCGGCAACGATTGGCTGCGCGGCGGCAGTGGCAACGATACCTATATCTTCAATCGGGGTGACGGTCAGGACACCATCAGCGACTGGAATTACGGAAATGACACCATCCAGCTCGGCGCCGGCATCACGGCCGCCGATCTGGTGGTAACGCAAGGCAACAGCGGCCAGGACCTTGTCATCGCCATTGCGGGAACCGAAGACAGGATCACTGTCCAGCGAGGCATCGATACCGACTGGAGCCGGATCGAACTGCTGCGTTTCAACGACGGCAGCACGCTCAGCTATTCGCAGCTGCTCGACCGTTCGCTGACACCAACCAGCGGCGACGACACGTTTGCCGGCGACCAGTTCGGCAATACGATCTCGGGAGGCGCCGGCAACGACACGATCCTCGATGGCCGCGACGGCGACGATATCCTGATCGGCGGCACCGGCAACGACTGGCTGCGCGGTGGCAACGGCAACGACACCTATGTGTTCAACCGGGGTGACGGCCAGGACGTCATCAGCGACTGGAATTACGGCAACGACACGATTCTGTTCGGGGCCGGGATAACCGTCTCGGACCTCTCGTTGACACGCGCCAGCAACGGCCAGGATCTGATCATTGCGATCATCGGAACCGAGGACCGGATCACGGTCCAGCGAGATATCGATACCGACTGGAGCCGCATCGAGCAGATCCGCTTCGCCGACGGCAGCACGCTGAACTACACTGACATGCTCGCGTTGGCCGACGCCAACGACCGCAGCGGCCTGACCCAGATCGGGGTTGCGACCGGCAATGGCATCGTCGGAACCGATGCCGCCGAGCTCCTCAATGCGTCGGCCTATGCGACTGGCGCCACGTTGGACGGCCGCGGCGGCTACGACGAACTGACGGGCAGCACTTTTGGCGACGTCTTGATCGGCGGCGCCGGCAATGATGTGCTGACGGGCGATGCCGGCGCCGACACCTACCGGTTTTCCGCGGGCTTCGGCCAGGACACGATTCAGGAATATACGTGGAATGGCAGCAATAACGTCATCGTGTTCGATTCTTCCCTCTCGATCGATGATTTCGTGCTGGAAGCCTACGTCTGGACCGACGGTAACGGCAATTCCGATTTCGGCCAGGGCCGGCTGCGCTTCGCCGGCAGCGACGACCGGATCACGATCGGCGATCTCGATACGATCCAGCAGATCCGGTTTGCCGACGGCACCGTGCTGGACCGGCAGCAGATGCTGGCCCGCGCGGTCGACCTCTACAGCAACGACAGGTCCATCTCCCCGTCGGATATCCCGATTCCGAATCCGCTGAGCGGATCCGCGAAGGACGACCTGCTCGAAGGCCATGGCAGCGACGATACTCTCATCGGCGGCGGGGGTAACGATCGTCTCTACGGCGGCGATGGCGCCGACGTCCTGATCGGCGGGACGGGCAACGATCTCCTGTCCGGTGGGGCCGGCGCCGACGTCTATCGGTTCTCGGCGGGCTTTGGCCACGATACGATCGACACCGGCGACATCGGGCTCGACTGGATCGAGTTCGATTCCAGCCTGACACCTGATGACATCGAGCTGCTGCGTCCCTATGACCAGTATGAGGGCGGCGGCCTCACCGACGATCTGCTCGTGCACGTCAAGGGCACCGAGGACGTCATCGAAGTCCGCAATACGCTGGCGACGGACCCCTACCAGAGCATTGCCGGCATCCGCTTCGCGGACGGAACGACATGGACGCTGGCCGACATCATCAACGCCGCGGTGCCGGCGCCGGGCATCAACGTCCAGGGTGCCATCTCGGACGACACGCTGACCGGCACGGCGTACAACGATTCCCTCGATGGCGGCGGCGGCAACGATACGTTGATCGGCAGTGCCGGCGACGATTTCCTGTGGGGCGCGGAAGGCGACGACATCTTCGATGGCGGCGCCGGCAGCGATGTCCTGATCGGCGATGCCGGCTCGGACATTTATCGGTTCTCCAGCGGTTTCGGCAACGATTTCATCGATGATTTCCGCGACGCCGGCGCGACCAACGCGATCGTCTTCGATTCGACCATCGCGGTCTCCGATATTGCCGTCTACTTCTCGCAGTACGGCGACCTGATCCTGAGATCCGTCAACTCGGACGATTCCGTTACGATCGGCAGCGCCTATGCCGATGAAACCGCCGGTGTCGATGAGGTCCGTTTCGACGACGGGACGATCTGGACCCGCGATCAGCTCGTTGCTGCCGCAGTGGCACTGCCGGGCAGCGTGATCCTGGGCGACGCGACCGATCAAACGCTGACAGGTACTGCCTACGACGACAGCATCGACGGCGATGCCGGCAACGAAACCATCATCGGCGGCGGCGGCAACGATGTCCTGTATGGTGGAGACGGCGCCGACATCCTGATCGGCGGAGCCGGTCACGACGAGCTGGACGGGGGATACGGTAACGACATCTATCGCTTCTCGGCCGGTTTCGGCTCGGACACGGTCTATGTCACGCCGTATTATGCGGACGACACCGACGTCATCGAGTTCGACGCGACGATTGCGGCTGCGGACGTCCATCTCACTTTCGAAGGGGATGGTTACCCGCCGAGCATGCTGCTGACGATCGACGGCAGCACCGACCAGATCATGCTGAACGGGCTGCACGCGTCCACCGAGATCCATTTCGCGGACGGCACGATCTGGACTTATGACGACATGGCCTCGCTCGCCGCGCCGTGGCTTGGCGTCAACCTGCAGGGAGACCAGGGCACCGACGTTCTTGGAACCAGCGGCTGGGACAAGCTTGAGGCCACTTACGGCGTCGCGTCCACCATCATGGGCTTTGCCGGCGACGATATCCTCAACGGCTCCATTGGCGACGACATCCTTGTTGGCGGCACCGGCGACGACCAGATGCAGGGCAACCAAGGATCCGACACCTACCGCTTCTCGGCCGGATTCGGCCAGGATCAGATCTACGAGTGGGGTTCCGAGGTCAACCACATCGTCTTCGACTCGTCGATCTCGTCCAGCGACATCATCATCGAGCACGAGGCCGGCTATAACGGCGACATTACCTATGCCGACGTGATCCTGCGCGTCGCCGGGACCGAAAACCGGATTACCTGGGGCGGCGGCTTCGGCTCCGGGGATTTCGACATCGGGTTCGCCGACGGCACCGTCTGGAATTCCGACGATATCAGGGCGCGCTGGAGCCTGATCGAGCATCCCTATCAAGGCGGCATTCCGATGATCGGAGGCGCCACCAACGACACCATGTACGGTTCGGTCGACGCCGACGTCATGGAAGGCGGCGGCGGCAACGACAGCCTCAACAGCTACGGCGGTGGCGACATCCTGGTCGGAGGGACCGGGTCCGATCAGCTGTACGGCGGCGTCGGCAGCGACACCTATCGCTTCTCTGCCGGCTTCGGCGAGGACTGGATCTACGACTCGGTGAACGGCACGGACGTCAACGTCATCGAGTTCGACGCGACGATCGACCCGGCGCAGGTCAGTGTCATGTCGGACGCCTCCAATCTCTCGGGTAACTACTACCTCTCGATCGCCGGGACAGAGGATCGTGTCTGGGTCTCGCGCTACGCCCACGATGCCGTGATCTCACAAGTCCGTTTCGCCGATGGCACGGTGTGGAGCGCTGCCGACATCGAGGCGCGCCTGACCTATTCGAACCGGCCCACGATTACCAACTCTGCCGCCGGCGCGCAGATGGTCGGTACCGCCGGCAGCGACACGCTGACCGGCAGCTCCGGTCCCGACGACATCAACGGTGGCGGATCGGTCCAATGGCGGCCGGTCGGCGCCAACCTGATCGTCAACGGCAGCTTCGAGCAGCTGGCTGCGGACGCCGGCCCGCAGAGCTGGGGCTATTCGGCAACGACATTGCCGGGTTGGACCCGGATCAACAGTACCCAGCCGGCTACGACGCTCGGCATCGAGCAGATCACGTCCGGCTATAATGGTGTCACGGCGACCGACGGCAATTACTGGCTTGATCTCGACGGGACGGGTACCGGTGGCGGCGACAGCAACGTCCAGATCGCCCAGGACGTGACCGGTCTGACCGAGGGTGAAACATTCCTGCTGCAATTCGACCATGCCAACCGCACCTGGGATTGGAACGGCTCGTTCGACGTGCTGTGGAACGGCACGGTCGTCGCAAGCTTCAACAACACCGGCACGACGATGGTGCGCTCAAGCGTGCTGGTGACGGCAGCCGCCGGTGCCAACCAGCTCAGCTTCCGCGGCACCGGCAATCAGGACGGCGTCGGCGCGTCCCTCGACAATGTGAGCCTCACGCGCACGCAAGCCGTCCCGAGCTCAGCGATCGGCAACGACGTCCTGTCCGGCCTCGACGGCAACGATCTCATCCGCGGTGGCGCCGGAGACGATGTGATCTCCGGAGGCAACGGCGACGACACGCTCAATGGCAATGGCGGCAACGACACCATCAACGGCGATGCCGGCAATGACATCCTGATCGGCGGCAAGGGTAACGACAATCTGGTCGACGGCCAGGGTAACGACGTCTATCGCTTCGCCGCCGGCGACGGTCAGGACGCCATCACCGACGCGAACGGAATCGACCGCATCGAGTTCGGTGCCGGCATCGATCCCGCCAACGTCAGGCTCGCGCTGGTCGGCAATTCCTCGACGCTCGTCGTCACCTTCGGCAACAGCGACGACCGCATCACCATCAACAACGGCTCGGCGAGCGACGGCAGGGCCATCGAGCAGTTCAGCTTCGCCAACGGCACGGTCTGGAATTTTGCCGACATCGCGGCGCGATGGAAGATTCCGACGGCGGGCGCCGACATCATCCTAGGCACCACGAACGGCGAAACCCTCGCGGGCGGAGCTGGCAACGACAGCCTGATCGCCTTCGGCGCGGCTGCGTTGCTGGGCGAAGCCGGCGACGACACCCTGACCGGAGCGAACGGCGCCGATATCCTGGTCGGCGGCACCGGCAACGACACGCTGCTTGGCGGGCAAGGCGACGACGTCTACCGCTGGGGCCGCGGCGACGGCAGCGACACGCTCACCGACACCGGCGGGACCGACCGCGTCGAGATCGGCGCCGGCGTCGCGCCCGGCGACATCAAGGTCACCTCGCCCGACGGGCGCGGCTTCGTGCTGCGGATTCGCGACACCGGCGAAGAGCTCAAGCTCACCGATGTGATCGCGAATACGGGCAACGTCATCGAGAGCATCGCCTTCGCCGACGGCACCGTCTGGACGATCAACGATCTGAGGGATCAGTCATACATCGGCGAGGACGCCGCCGATACCATGACCGGAACCAGCGACGTGAACCGCCTCGACGGGCGCGGCGGCAATGACACTCTCTCCGGCCTCGGCGGCAACGATTTGCTGCTCGGCGGCGCGGGCGACGACACGCTCAATGGCGGGACGGGAGACGACCGTCTGGTCGGCGGCCTCGGCAACGATGCGCTGTCGGGGGGCGCCGGTGCCGATACTTATGTCTTCGCGGCCGGTGACGGCAACGACACGATCACCGACGGCGGCGACGACACGAACGATACGTTGCGGATCGAAGGCTATGGCTTGTCGCAGATCCGCTTCGGTGCAGTCGGCCAGGACCTGGTCATCCGCTTCGCCGGCAGCGCCGATCGCATCATCGTGCGCAACGGCCTCGGCAGCGGCGTCACCGATCTCGTCGATGCCTTCGAGATCGCTGCCGATGGAGTCACGCTGTCGCTTGCCGACGTGCGCGGCCGTCTGGTCGAGGACGTCGCCATCACGGGCGAGTTCCTGGTCGGCGGTGCCACCGATGACGTGCTCACGGGCGGTATGGGCGACGACTATCTGAAGGGCGGCGAGGGGGCCGACATCCTGTCGGGCGGTGCCGGCAACGATCAGTTCGGCGACCTTTCCGCCGACGGTTCCGTCGACACGCTGACCGGCGGTGCCGGGCGTGACACCTATTACTACCTGCCGGTGCGGCAGGGCGCGACGCCCATCGTCGCCGACGTCATCACCGATTTCCAGGCGGGCGCCGGCGGCGACGTCATTCGCCTGATGACCAGCAATCCCAATCCGTTCGAGGGCGGCAGCATCTTCCTGGCGCAATCGGGCAGCGACGCGGTCGTCATGATGCGGGCGTCGTCCGGGCCCGACCAGGAGCTGGTGCGCCTGCTCGGCGTCAACGCGACGACGCTGACCTCGGCCAATTTCGACGGCGTTCCAATCGCGATCGACAATTCGATCAGCATCAATGATGACGATGCCGGCCACGTCCTCAACGGCAGTGCGCTCGACGACCGCATTTTCGGCAATGGCGGCAACGACGTCATCAGCGGCTTTGGCGGCAATGACCGGCTGGCTGGCGGCGCCGACAGCGATTTCATCGACGGCGGCCTCGGCAACGATTTGATCGCGGGCCAGGAAGGCAACGATCAGATCGTCGGCGGCGGCGGCAGCGACATCATGTCGGGCGGCTCCGGCGATGACGTGATTACCGGCTACGGCGACGGCAGCTTCGCGACCGACACCGACGTGTTCGAGGGCGGCCAGGGCGACGACCGACTGTTCGGCGGCACCGGCACGGACGTCTATCGCTTCGCGCGCGGCGACGGCCGCGACACGATCTCCGATCTCGGCGGCAGCGACCGGCTGGAATTCGCCGCGGGAATCGTGGCTGCCGATGTCAGCGTCGTGCAGATCGGCCGCGACGTCGAATTACGTATCAACAACGAGGGCGGCAGCATTCGTGTGACCGGCGCGCTCGACGGTGCCAGCGCCATCGAGACGATCGCCTTCGCCGATGGCGCCAACTGGACCTGGGACGACGTGCTGACGCGGTCCCTGCAGGGATCGAGCGGCGACGATATGCTTGCGGTCCCCGCGAGCTTCCAGGGCAACTCCGTTACCCTCGACGGCAAGGCGGGGAACGACACGCTGCAAGGCAGCGCGGGAGCAGATACGCTGATCGGCGGCACCGGCAACGATGTGATGCAGGGAGCCGGCGGCGACGACACCTATGTGTTCGCCCGTGGCGACGGTCAGGACGTCATTCTCGATAGCTCGGGTATCAACACGGTGAGTTTCGCGGCCGGTATTCTGGTGAGCGATATCCGCGCCGTGCGCGGGCCCGCCAATCTGGTGCTCGAGATCATCGGCACCGGTGACCGTGTCGATCTCGGCTCTCCTGCGACGCCGGACATGGGCGTCTCGCGCGTCACCTTCGCCGACGGCACGGTCTGGACGGCGTCGACCCTGATCGCACTCGCCCGCACCGCGACTGACGTCAACGACGTCATTCGCGGCGACGATCTCGACAATACGCTGGCCGGCGGTGCCGGCGACGATCTGCTGATCGGCAATGGCGGGGCCGATGACCTCGACGGCGGCACCGGGAGCGATCGCCTCGAGGGCGGCGCCGGCGACGACACCTACCGCTTTGCAGCCCATGGCGGCCACGACCGCATTGCCGACACGGCCGGCAACGACACGCTGCTGCTGGCGGCAGATATCGTCCCCGACGATGTCACGGTGTCGCAGAGCGAGGACGGGGCCGATTTCACGCTGATCGTCAAATCGACCGGCGCCCGCGTCACCATCGAAGGTGCGCTCGGCGCAGGCGGCATCGAATCGATCCGCTTTGCCGACGGCACGGTGTGGAGCACCTCTGATCTGATCGCGCGCGCGCCGAGCTTCGCCGACGACGTGCTGACCGGCGATGCCGGCAACAACGTCGTGATCGGCGGTCTCGGCAACGATCATTTGTCCGGCGGTGCCGGCAACGACACCTACCGCTTCGCCCGCGGCGACGGCAGCGACGTCATCAACGACAAGGCGTCTTCTACGGCCGATCGGCTCGAGATCAGCGGCTACTCCGCCGCCGAGATCAGCTTCCACCGCATCGCCGCCGACAGCGACGATGTCGCGATCCGCTTTGCCGGGACGACCGACCAGATCGTCATCGTCGATGCGCTTGCCGCCAGCTCTGCCGGGGTCGAGACGATCGGGCTCGCCGACGGTACGCAGTACACCGTCGCGGATATGAAACTGGCGATCCTCGCCAGCCTCACCACCGACGGCAACGACATCGTCATCGGCACCGACGGCGCCGATACGCTGATGGGCGGCAAGGGCAACGACCTCGTCGACGGCGGCTATGGCAACGACACCTATCTCTATCGCCGCGGCGATGGCGACGACCGGATCAACGCGGTCGGCAAGGGCACCGACGTCCTGAGCCTGACCGACTACAACGTCGCCGACATCGTTTCCGCCGTCCGCGCCGGTCCCGACAGCAATGATCTCGTGCTGTCCTTCGCGGTCGCCGGCGATCGTGTGGTGCTGATCGACGCCCTCAGCCCGTCCAACAATCCTGTGTTCGGCCTGTCGGTCCGTT
The DNA here is from genome assembly GCF_002266435.3 of Bradyrhizobium amphicarpaeae. Lineage (NCBI taxonomy): Bacteria > Pseudomonadati > Pseudomonadota > Alphaproteobacteria > Hyphomicrobiales > Nitrobacteraceae > Bradyrhizobium > Bradyrhizobium amphicarpaeae. The sequence continues at coordinate 5,403,075 of NZ_CP029426.2, read as the reverse complement.
TCGCCGACGGCACGGTCTGGAACCGCGACGCGATGCGCGCCCGCGCGCTGTCGGATATCGACGGCAGCGGCAATGACAACGTTTACGGCTTCGACGGCAACGACACCTTCGCCGCGCGGGCGGGCAACGACCTGCTCTCGGGCGCTGCCGGTGACGATCTCTATCTGTTCGGGCGCGGGGCCGGCAACGACACGGTCGTCGATTCCGGAACGGGAGGCACCGACCGGATCCAGATCGCCGACTTCACCTCGACGGAAGCCCGTGTCGAACAGCTCTATCGGGGCTCGGATGCCGTCGTCATCCGCTTCACCGGCAACAGCGCCGACAGCCTGACAGTGTTCGATGCGCTCTCGACCGATGCCAAGGGCATCGAGAGCTACGTCTTCTCCGACGGCGTGATCTGGACCAAGGAGACCCTGCGGGAGCTGCTGGGCAACCGTGCCCCGACGGCCCTGGGCGACGGCTTCTTCTCGGTCACCACAGGTGTCGAGCTCGTCATCAAGGCGACCGATCTGCTCCGCAACGACTTCGACGCCGATGGCGACGCGTTGACGATCGTCGGCGTCGATGCCGGCAGTTCCGGAGTTGCCACGATCGACGGTCAGGGCAATATCCACTACACCGCGACCAACAGGTATTACGGCTCCGCCTCGATCAGCTACACGATTTCCGACGGCCATAACGGCTTCGCCACGGCCTCGGTCGATCTCAAGGTGCGCCCAGTCGCAACCGCCTACCCGGATACGGGCTTCACCGTCGCGGAGGACGGATCGCTCGTGATCCGCGTCGAGCGGCTGTTGGCCAACGACCTCGACGGCGACCGCATGATCGTCGGTCAGGTCTATCAAGCCGTCAACGGGACGGTGGCGCTGGCCAGCGACGGCAACATCACCTTCACGCCGAACGCCGATTTCAACGGCACGGCCGAGTTCAGCTATGTCGCGAACACGCCCGAAGGCGGCCGGGCCGAGGCCAAGGTGACGATCCAGGTCACGGCGGTCAACGATGCGCCGGTGGCGCATGACGATACGGTCGAAGCGACGCTCGAGAGCACGGGCTTCACGCTCGATCCCAGCACGTTGAGCGCCAACGACACCGACATCGATCACGACGGGCTCGCGGTTCAATCGGTGATCTCCAACGCTGACGTTACCGTGACGATCGGCGACGATGGCCTGATCCATGTGACCCCGCGCGCCTATTTCTGGGGCAACGCTTACTTCGACTACGTCGTCGCCGACACCAGCGGAGCGACTTCGACGGGCCGGGTCAACTTCACGGTCACGCCGGTCAACGATCCGCCGGAGCTGCACGACGATCGGTTCGAGACGACCGACAACGGCGATCCGATCCGCGAGGACAATCCGATCGTGATCGGCGCCGATCGGCTGCTCGCCAACGACATCGAGCACGACGGCGAGACGATGACGCTTACCGCCGTCCGTAACAGCCATGGCGGCAACGCCGTGCTGCTCGAGAACAACACCGTCCTGTTCACGCCGACACCCAATTTCAACGGCGATGCATGGTTCGAGTATCAGGTCGACGACGGTCATGGCGGAACCGCCTGGGCCCGCGCGACGCTGGCCTATCAGCCGGTCAACGACCTGCCGGATGCCCGCAACGACAGCTACACCGACCAGAGCCTGCCGATCCTGCGCGGCACCGAAGACCACGCGATCGAAATCCCGATCCTCGAGCTGCTCAAGAACGACGGCGATATCGAAGGCTTCGCGGTGCAGTTCGAGAGCGCCGGCAACGCGGTGCATGGCGACATTGAAGTCACCGACCACGGCACGATCATCTTCGCGCCCGACGCCGACTTCTGGGGCGAGGCGACGTTCAGCTACCTGATTTCCGACAATGAAGGCGCAGTTGACGGCGCCACCGTCACGATGTGGTTCGAGAACGTCGGCGATGCGCCGCCGGTCGCGCATCGCGACGTCATTTACGTCAACGAGGATATCCCCACCGTCATTCCGATCGCGACGCTGCTCGCCAACGATATCGACGTGGACCGCGACACGCTCCGCTTCCTGGGCTGGCGCCTGTCGACGACGGCGGATGCGCTGGTGTTCGGCGGCGATGCCGGCCAGAAGCTGAACGGTACGATCGAATTCGACGCCGACGGCAATCTGGTGTTCACGCCGAACCGCGACGCGAGCCAGAGCTCCGGTTTCGTCTACGGGGTTACCGACGACGCCGACGGCTCGGCGGAAGGCTATGTCGACATCGTCATCGTCCCGACCAACGACGATCCGACCGTCGGCCAAGACGAAGGTTTCGTCACGCCGCTCGATGCCCCGCTGGTGCTGCGCGTCAGCGATCTCCTGAAGAACGACTACGACATCGAGCAGGCCGATCATGACGGCGACGGCGTGATCGACGACGACCTCGACAACCCGAACCGCGCTCGCCCGACCTTCGTCGGCGTCGACGGCGTCTACGATGCGGACGCGCTTGCGCTCGGCCAGCGCGTGCCCCGTGGCACCGCCGAGGTGGTCGACTGGAACGGCGAGAAGTTCATCGTCGTGCACTTCCCGGCCGGATTTACCGGCCAGGTCGCGGTCGAGTACCGCATCGCCGACACCGATGGTGCGACCGACACCGGCTTTGCGATGGCGTCGGTGGCCGACAGCTATAACGGCCTGCTGCGCGGGACGGCGAAGGCCGACTACCTCGTCGGCACCGAGGGCGCGGATCTGATCCAGGCGCTCGGCGGCAACGACTTCGTGCTGGGGGGCGGCGGCAACGACCGGATCGAGGCCGGTAGCGGCGACGACCAGATCGATGCAGGGGCCGGCTACGATTGGATCGACGCCGGCGACGGCGCGGATCGCATCACCGGCGGCGACGGCTACGATACCGTCAGCTTCGAGAACTCCGACTTCCTCGTGCGCGCCGACCTCGAATCGCGCGTCGGCCAGGGCGGTTATGCGCAAGGCGACACCTATATCGGCATCGAGGCGCTGGTCGGCTCGCAATATGCCGATCAACTGGGCGGCGATGCCGCCGACAACCGGCTCGAAGGCCGCGATGGTAACGACCTCCTGGAGGGACGCGGCGGCAACGACATCCTGCTCGGCGGCGCGGGCGACGACGTCCTGACCGGCGGGGCAGGGGCCGATTTGCTCGACGGCGGCCTCGGCACCAACACGGCCGATTACAGCTTCGGCGCGACCGGGGTGTCGATCTCGCTGGCCTCAGGCTCCGCCCACGGTGGCGATGCCGAAGGCGACGTCCTGACCAATATCCAGAACCTGACCGGCACCGATGTCGATGACACGCTGGAAGGCGACGCGCTCGCCAACATCCTGTCGGGCGGTCGCGGCGACGACATTTTGATCGGCAATGCCGGCGACGACACCCTGATCGGCGGCCGCGGCGCGGACCAGCTGATCGGCGGCGACGGCATCGATACTGCGGACTACACGCTGTCGGTGGAAGGGGTCACCGTCGACATGGCCAACGGCGCCGCCGGCGGCGGCGACGCGCTCGGCGATACCTTCTCCGGGATCGAGATCATCCAGGGCTCGTACCAGGACGATACGATCCGGGGTGACGCCGGCGACAACCGTATCCGCGGCGGCCGCGGCGCCGATATCATCGACGGACGCGGCGGCTTCGACATTGCCGATTACAGCCGGGCTGACGAGGGCGTCGCGGTCGATCTGGCGACGGGCCTCGGCACCGCCGGCGAGGCGGCCGGCGACCAGCTCACTTCGATCGAGATGCTGGTCGGATCGCTTTGGAACGACCAGTTCACCGGCAGCGCCGGCGACGACCGGTTCGAGGGCCTTCGCGGCAACGACACCATCGCCGGCGGGGCCGGTTCGGATACCTACGTGTTCGGCTTCGACGACGGCCAGGACGTCATCACCGAGCAGGGTGCCGGGACCGACACCGATCGTCTGGTGTTGTCGTCGGCGATCGCGCCGAAGGACGTCTCCGTCATCCGCGAGGGCAACGACCTCCTGCTCGAATTCGAGCGGCAGGACGGCTTCCTGATCGATACCGTGCGCGTCACCGACCACTTCCTCGGCGCCCAGAGTGGCATCGAGGAGGTCGTGTTCTCTAACGGCACGGTCTGGGATCGCGACCGCATCGATCAGCTGCAGCAACTCGGCCGCTTCAATGCCGCCGACGACATCGTCCATCTCGGCGTCGAGGACGAGCCGGTCGTGATCAATCCGGCGACCCTGTTCGCCAACGACGCCAACAGCGCGGTCAATCTGACGCTGGCGGGCGTCGGCAACGCGGTGAACGGCACCGTGCACGTGCGCGAGGACGGCAAGATCGAATTCCTGGGTGCGCCGAATTACAACGGCGATGCCTTCTTCAACTACACCGTGCGCGACCAGTTCGGCCGCGAGTCCACGGCCAGGGTCGAGGTCGATCTCGCGCCGGTCAACGACGCGCCGACTGCGGTGGATGATGCGCTGGTCTATGGCGTCGAGGACCAGATCCTGCGGATCCGGATCGATACGCTGCTCGCCAACGATTTCGACGTCGACGGCGACGCCAGTCTGGAAGGGTTGCACATCGTTTCGATCGCGCCGCTGACCAACCTGTCCGGACAGGCGATCGACAGCTACAAGGACCCCGACTACCAGTACGAGGCCAGCAATGTGTCCGCGCGGCTGGATGGCGACTACATCCAGTTCAAGCTGCGTCCGGACTATTTCGGCGCAGCAGGGTTCGTCTACACGCTGGCCGACGCCAGCGGCGCGACCTCGACCGCCAAGGTCGAAATCTCGATCTCGCCGGTCAACGACGCACCGCGCGATCGCGACACCTATCGCTGGATCCGTCTTAGCCAGGATACCACCGTCACGGTCGCCGACCTGATGGCCAACACCTACGACATCGAGGGCGACAGCTTCACCTTCGTCGGCCTGCATGGCGGTCTCGACAACAATCCCGCCAACAATGGCAGCCTGGTGTTCGACCAGGCGACCGGCACCATCACCTTCACGCCGGCCTCCCTCGGCCAGGCCAGCATCGAATACGACGTGATCGACGCGCGCGGCGCGGCGGCGACCTTGACCTATGACTTCAAGGTCAAGCCGCTCAACGACCCGCCGAAGGCCTACAACGACTACGGTTACCGGACGCTCGAGGACCAGATCCTCGTGATCGACCCGGCGACGATCCTGGCCAACGACACCGACGAGAACGGCGACACGCTGGTGCTCGAGAGCATCGCCCGGTTCGCCGATGGCGGCAAGGTACGCCTGCGCGACGACGGCATGATCGAGTTCCGGCCGACGCCCGACTACAACGGCACCGCCGGCTTCCAGTACACGATCAGCGACGGTCATGGCGGCGCCTCGTCCGCCTATGTCGCGATCACGGTCCTGCCGCGCAACGAAGCTCCGATCTTGCGCAACGACAATGTCAGCGGCCTGGAAGACGGTCCGCTGTTCGTGATTCCCGCCGAGGCGTTCGGCAACGACCTCGATGCGGACGGCGACGTGCTGTTCTTCAAGCGATCGACCGTGCTTGGCGTGGTCGACCACCGCTATCTCTCGGCCGGTTACGAGGTCAGCGCGGCGCTGGCCGACGGCTCGGCACTGCCGTCCTGGCTGCAGTTCGATCCCGCCACCATGCGCTTTGCGGGATCGCCGCCGGCCGGAATGGACCCGCTCTCCGTCGACGTCTGGCTGCGCGATCCCTCCAACGGACGGATCTTCAATACGCGGTTCGAGCTGACGGCCGGCGACATCTCCGGCGGCTTCGATGCCGGGACCGACGTCCTGAAGGGTTATGAGATCCGCTCCGCCTTCGTGGTCGACTACGAGTTCGATGCGTCCGATCTCGATGCGGACACGACCGTCACGGCTGAGCTCGCCGATGGCTCCGTGCTGCCGTCCTGGCTCGGCTTCGACGCCCAGACGCTGCGGTTCACGGGAACGCCGCCTGAGGGGACGACGGATCCCATTAGCGTCCAGCTCACCTTCACGCATCCGGCCGCAGGCGGCGGCAATCCAAGGACCTTCACCGATAGCATGACGCTGGATCCGGCCGCGCTGCCGGCCGGCGTGACCTATGACAGCGAGATCGCGCTGCTCGACACCAGGAGCGGGACGGTTTCCGCCTCGATCATCGGGGGCCGCCCGTTGCCGGATTGGCTGTCCTTCGGCGCCGCGACGCGCACGGTCGGCCTGAGCGGCTTCGCGCCGGATGCGGACTCGCAACTGGCGCGCCTGCAGGTCGTATTCACGCCGGCACCGCGCGTGCTTCCCGACGGGACCTATGCGTCGAGCAATCGGGGCTTCACGCTGGAATTCGTCGTCGATCCGCATGGAGATCTCGCGACCCAGATGACGGCGATCAACCAGGCGCTGGAAGGCGATTCTTATTTCGCCGGCCAGGGCTTGTTCGCGCTCGACCTCAAGGGCGCCGGCGCGATCACGGCGACCCGGGAGAGCGGTGCGCCGCTGCCGGACTGGCTGAGCTTCGACCCCGCCACCTTCAGCTTCTCAGGCATGCCGCCGGCCAACTGGGTCGGCGCGGTCCCGGTCCGCCTCGATATCGCCGCAGGCAACGGCCATCCGGCGATGTCGATCATCACCGAAGCCGTGGTTGACGATACCTTCAAGATTGCACCGTTCCCGGTTTCCACGGTCGTCTCGCCCGAGCAGATCAACGTCACCGTGCCCACCGACTTCAACGGCACGGTGGTTCTGAGCTATGACGCGACCGACGAGAAGGGCGGCGTCTCCGGCACTCCGGCGCTGATCTTCTACGACGTCAGGCCAACGCGCGAGCGGCCGGACACGGCGATCGACAATCTGACGGGTCGCGAGGGACAAACCACGCGCTTCGCAGTGACCGACCTGCTGCGCAACGACTTCGACCGCGACCACGATGCCTTGCGGATTCTGTCGCTGGGGCAGCCGGCCAACGGTTCGCTCGTCGTCGAGCTCGCCCATGCCAATATTGCGCCGCCGGCCGGCCTCGGCCAATTCGACGGTGCGATCTGGAGCGCGACGCTCGCGGACGGCTCGGCGCTGCCGGACTGGCTCACCATCGACAGCGCGACTGGCACGCTCTCGGGCGACGTGCCGCTGGCGTTCGCCTCGAGCCTCGACATTCGCTTCACGCGCACGCTCGGCGGTGACAGCCAGAACGCGATCCTGAACCAGCGCTTCGACGGCAATTCCGGGGCGTTCGTCGTCTATACGCCGGCGGATGCCTTCTCCGGCGATGACGGCTTCAGCTATGTCGTGACCGACGACCACGAAGGTCCTTCGACCGGCTCGGCCGTGGTGCATGTCGCCGCCGTCAACGATCCGCCGACCACGGCTGAGGATACGGTCGCGGCGATCGAGGACACGCCGCTGCTGATCGACCCGGCGACGTTGCTCGCCAACGACTACGACGTCGACAACAACCCGATCCGGTTCGTTGATGTCGCCAACGCCACGCATGGCACCGTCAGCTTCGACGGCACCCATATCGTGTTCACGCCGGACCACAATTTCGAGGGCGTCGCGTCGTTCGAGTATATCGTCACTGACGACACCAACGGCTCGAGCACCGGCAAGGTCAAGGTCAACGTCGCCTCGACCAACCGCGCGCCGATCGCCGCGACGGACATGTTCGCGACCGAAGAGGACACGCCGTTCGAGTTCACGACCGCCGATCTGCTCGGCAACGACAGCGATGCCGATGGCGACACCATCGCGTTCCAGTCGCTGTCGCGCAGCGCCGGCAATGGCCGCATCGTCGAGCTGCCCGACGGACGCTGGCAGTTCGTTCCGAACGAGAACATCAGCGGCGCGGTCAATTTCAGCTACACAATCTCGGACGGGCGCAAGACCTCGACCGGGACCGTGACGTTCAACGTCGCCGCCGTGAACGATGCGCCGATCGCCAATCCGGACGGCGCCGGAACCGCCAACGATCCCCAGGGCGTGTTCAGGACGACGCAGGACCAGGCGATCACGATCGATTTCGCCGCGCTGGTCGCCAACGACCGCGATGTAGAGGGCGACAGCTTCGAGATCGTCGAAATCTTCGACGGCGACCAGGGCACGGTGGTTCGCGTCGGCTCGACCGCGGTCTTCACGCCGAACGCCGGCTATATCGGCGATGCCGGCTTCCACTACCGCGTCACTGACAGCCATGGTGCCTCCAGCGTCGGCTTCGCGACGTTGCTGGTAGCGCCCAACGTGCCGCTGCCGATTCCGGTGTCGGATGCCGGCTTCGAGGTGCTCGAAGACGGCTTCATCGACATCGATCCAGCCGCGCTGATGGCGAACGACTTTGCGCCTGAAGGATCGACCTTGACCTTCGTCGGGCTCGAAGGCGCCGAGTTGCTCGCGAACGGCAAGTATCGCGTCACCCCGGCCGCAAACTTCAACGGCGAGCTGGTGCTGCATTACTCGGTCAAGAACGAGCAGGATTTCGCGGTCTCGACCACCGTCACGATCAACGTGCTGCCGGTGGCCGACGCTCCGGTCGCGCGCCCCGACGCGATCGACATGCGCGAGGATTCGCCGCTGACGCTGTTTGCGAGCCAGTTGCTGGCCAACGACAGCGATGCCGACCAGCAGGCGTTCGTGCTGACCCGGATCGTGGCGACCTCGGGCGTGACGGTCACCGATCTCGGCTTCGGCCAGCTTCAGATCACTCCGGACGTCGATTTCAACGGACCGGCCTGGTTCGACTACGAGATCGAGGATTCGACCGGCCTGGCGGCGACGACACGGGTCAATATCAACGTGGCGGCGGTCAACGACGCGCCCGTCATCTTCGCCGTTCCCGTGCTCAAGGGGATCGAGGATCAGCACTTCGCCGTGACCCTGCCGGCCGGCTTCGTCACCGACGTCGATGGTGACGCGCTGCTGATCGAAATCCGCGGCAAGGACGGCACGGCGTTGCCGGCCTGGCTGCAATACGACCCGCAGACGCGCCTGCTGAGCGGCGATCCGCCCGCCAACTTCAACGGCGCGATCCAGCTCGAGATCTCGGCGTCCGACGGCGCCGCACAGACCGTGCGCGAACTGCTGGTTTCGATCGCCCCGGCTAACGACGCGCCGGTGCTGTCGGTGCCGCTGGCTGATGTGTCCTCGTCCGAGGACGCGCTGCTCTCGATCGCGCTTCCCGCCGGCAGCTTCACCGACCCCAATGGCGATCCGCTGACCTATTCGGCGACGCTGGCCGACGGCAGCGCGCTGCCGTCTTGGCTCGGCTTCGACGGCACGAATTTCACCGGCACGCCACCGGAGAATTTCAACGGCAGTTTCGACATCCTGGTCACGGCCAGTGACGGTGCGCGGGCGGCGAGCGACGTCTTCCGCGTGACCATCACGCCGGCGAACGATGCGCCGCTGGTGGCACAACAACTGGCCGACGTGTCGTCGCCTAAGGATTCTCCGGTCTCGATCACGATCCCGGCCGGGAGCTTTGCGGATGTCGACGGCGATACGCTAGCCTATGCCGCGACGCTGGCCGACGGCAGCGCGCTGCCGTCCTGGCTCAGCTTCGACGGCACGACATTCACGGGTACCCCGCCGTCGAACTACAATGGTGCGATCGACATCAAGGTTGTCGCCAGCGACGGCACGCTCACCGCGAGCGACGTATTCCGCCTGACCATCGCGCCTGTGAACGACGCGCCGGTGCTGGCGCAGCCGCTGGCCGATATCGTCTCGCCGAAGAACGTCCGCGTCACGATCCCTGTCCCGGCCGGCAGCTTCAGCGATCTCGACGGCGACACGCTGACCCTGTCGGCAACACTGGCCGACGGCAGCGCGCTGCCGACGTGGCTGGCCTTCGACGGCGCGACCTTCAATGGCACGCCGCCCACCAACTACACCGGCGCGATCGACATCAAGCTCACCGCGAGCGACGGGTCGCTCACGGCCAGCGACGTGTTCCGCCTGACAATCCCGTCGGTGAACAACGCGCCTGTGGTTGCGATCCCGTTGCCCGACGTCTCCTCGCCGGAAGACACCGCTGTCTCGGTCGCGATCCCGGCCGGCAGCTTTACCGACGTCAATGGCAACCGGCTGACCTATACGGCCGTTCTCTCCAGCGGGGCCGCGCTGCCGGCCTGGCTCGCCTTCGACGGTACCACCATCGCCGGCACGCCGCCGGCCAATTTCAACGGCACGGTCAGCATCAAGGTCACGGCCAGTGACGGCGCTCTGTCGGCCAGCGACGTCTTCGTGCTGACGATCACGCCCGTGAACGACGCCCCGGTGCTGGCGGTGCCGTTGTCCGACGTCAATTCGGTCGAAGATGCCGCGGTTTCCTACACGATCCCGGCCGGCCGTTTCACCGACGTCGATGGCAACACGTTGACCTATTCGGCGACCCTGGCGGACGGCAGCGCGCTGCCTTCCTGGCTGACCCTGACCGGCACCAAGTTCGCCGGCACGCCGCCGCTCAACTTCAATGGCGCGATCGACATCAAGGTCACCGCGAGCGACGGTACGCTCTCGGCCAGCGACGTCTTCACTTTGACGATCACGCCGAAGAACGATGCGCCGGCGCTCTCCGTCCCGCTGCCCGACGTGACGTCGCCGGAGGATACGCCGCTGTCGATCGCGATTCCCGCCGGCAGCTTCACCGATGTCGACGGCGATACGCTGACCTACACGGCGACGCTCTCGACCGGCGCTGCGCTGCCGGCCTGGCTCGCCTTCGATGGCACGACGTTGACCGGCACGCCGCCGGCGAACTACAACGGTACGCTCAACATCAAGGTCACGGCGCGTGACGGCGCGCTGGCGGTCAGCGACACCTTTGCGTTGACCATCACGCCGGTGAACGACGCCCCGGTCGTTGCGGTGCCGCTGTCCGACGTCAATTCGGCGGAGGATGCCGCGGTCTCCTACACGATCCCGACCGGCCGCTTCACCGACGTCGACGGCAACGCGTTGACCTATTCGGCGACGCTGGCGGATGGCAGCGCGCTGCCGTCCTGGCTGACGCTGACCGGCACCAAGTTCACCGGCACGCCGCCGCTCAACTTCAACGGTGCCATCGACATCAGAGTCACCGCGAGCGACGGCTCGCTTTCGGCTAGCGACGTCTTCACCCTCAACATCACGCCGAAGAACGACGCACCGGTGCTCTCCGTGCCGCTGCCCGACGTGTCGTCGGCGGAAGATACGCCGCTGGCGATTGCGATCCCGCCCGGCAGCTTCACCGATGTCGACGGCGATAATCTGACCTATACGGCGACGCTGTCCACCGGCGCTGCGTTGCCGGCCTGGCTGAGCTTCGACGGAACCACCTTCACCGGCACGCCGCCGGCGAACTACAACGGCACGCTCAGCATCAAGGTCACCGCTCGCGACGGTGCGCTCACAGCGAGCGATATCTTCGCGCTGACCATCACGCCGGTGAACGACCCGCCAGTCGTTTCGGTGCCGCTATCCGACGTCAACTCGGCTGAGGACGCCGCGGTCTCGTTCACGATCCCGGCCGGTCGATTCACCGATGCCGACGGTAACGCGCTCACCTATACTGCCACGCTGGCGGATGGCAGCCCGCTGCCGTCCTGGCTGACGCTGACGGGCACCAGGTTCACCGGCACGCCGCCGCTCAATTTCAACGGCGCGATCGACATTGAGGTCACCGCCAGCGACGGCACGCTTACGGCCAGCGACGTGTTCACCCTGACGATCACGCCTGTCAACGACAAGCCGGTCGCGGCCAATGACGGTCCGTTCTCCGTGACACATGGCGACACGCTCGCGATCGCGCGCGCAAGCCTGCTTTCGAACGACGTCGATGTCGATGGCGACAATCTGACCATCGTCTCGGTCGGCACGGCGCCCAAGGGCATCGTCGTCATCGACGGGCAAGGCGTCAGCTATACGCCCGATTTCGGCTACGAAGGGGCCGACAGCTTCACCTATACGATCAGCGATGGCGTCGCGACGGCGACCGCCACCGTCAGCCTCACCATCTCCAACGCCTTCGAGGGCTGGGTCGTGGGGACCGCCAGCTCCGAGACGCTGCTCGGCGATGCGGTCGCTCCGAACAGCATCTATGGCGCCGGTGGAAACGACGTCATCACCGGAGGCGCTGCCGCGGACCGTCTGGCCGGCGGCGTCGGCACCGACACGCTGAACGGCAATGACGGCGACGACTCGTTCTGGGGCATGGCCGGCAATGACACGATCAATGGCGGCAACGGCACCGACACTGCCTATTACAACGGTGTGATGTCGACCTATTCGATCGTCACGTCGGCGGGGTCGGTTCAGGTCACCGACAATTCCTCGGCGAATGGCAGCGAGGGTGTCGATACGCTCACCAGCATCGAAAGGCTCATCTTCCGCAACGGTGAAACGGTCACGCTGGCAGCGCCGATCATCCTAGATCTCGACGGACTCGGAGTGGAAACCAGAACGGCCAGCCAGTCCTCGGCGAGGTTCGACATCGATGGCGACGGCACGGCTGACGACACCAGCTGGATCGGGGCCACGGAAGCCTTCCTGTTCCTCGACCGCGACCGCAACGGAACCGTGAGCGGCATTTCGGAGCTGAGCTTCGCCGACGATGTGGCGGGCGCCCGCTCCGATCTCGAAGGGCTGCGTGCCTTCGACGGCAACCGCGACGGAATGCTGTCGGCCGACGACGTTCGCTTCTCCGACTTCAATCTGTGGCAGGACCGCAATGGTGACGGAGCTGCCCAGGACGGGGAGATACTGTCGCTGACGGCCGCGGGCGTTCGCTCGATCAATCTTTCGGCATCGGCGACGGAAGCGTCCTGGGAGTTCGGCAGCACCGTGATCGTCAATCGCGGGAGCTACACCCGAACCGATGGGCGCACGATGGACTACGCCGATGCCGCATTGACGCAGGCGACGGCGCCTCAACCGCTTACCGCGATCACCGCAAGCTCGGCCCAGACGCTGGCCTCGGCACTCGAAATCCTGTCCGCGAATCCCGCGCCCTCGATCGGCGAGCAGTTCTGGCGCGCGATGGATGCGATGACGAGGCCGGACAAGCCGGCGGCGACGGGCGCTGCCGGTCCCTCGCACCCTGGCGCCGACGCGGACAGTTGGGCCGGGCACGTCGTGACCGGAGTGGGGACGGATCAGTCGCCCGCACTCCTCGCGCTGATGCGGCAGGAGATGTCAGCGTTTGGCACCAATGCGGGCGCCGCCGATCTCGCCTGGCGCAAGGACGCGGCCACGCATCCGATGGACTATTTCGCCTGACGCCGTGGGCCGCCGCGCCGGACGGCGATCTTGGAAGAGATCGGGGGCGGGGCCGTGGCTTTGCCCCCATTTCGGTTGCGCGAATGTGAGCTGGCCGCGGTGTTGAGCTGAATCAAGCAGGAACCTGCCGTTCCTCGTTACCATTTGCCTTTCAGGTGACGGCGATGGGAGAAGCAGGTTGGAGTCCGATCAAGGTTCACGGAAGCCGGGCCTCGCGATGGCTGCCATTTTGGCGGGTGGCTTGCTGCTCGTCATGCTGCAGTTCGGCCTTGCTACGTATAGCTCGACTGAAACCATTCCCTACAGCCAGTTCGAGCAGTTGCTCGCCCAGGACAAGATCACCGAGGTGTCCGTCGGCTCTGATACGATCCAGGGGAAATTGAAAGAGCCGCTTCCGGGCGGCAAATCCGCCTTCATCACCGCCCGCGTCGATATGGCCTTGGCCGAAAAGCTCGCGGCGAAGGGCGTGAGCGTCACCGGCGTTGCCGGTGGTGGAGCGTTGCAGACGTTGCTGTCCTGGATCTTTCCGGTCATCGCCTTTTTTCTGATCTGGTTCTGGATGGGCCGCGGGATCGGTGGCGCCCAGGGCCTGGGCGGGTTGATGTCGATCGGCAAGTCCCGCGCAAAGGTCTACGTCGAGAAGGACATCAAGGTCACCTTTGCCGATGTCGCCGGCGTGGACGAGGCCAAGTTCGAGCTGCAGGAGGTGGTGTCGTTCCTCAGGGATCCCAAGAGCTATGGCCGCTTGGGGGCCCATGTCCCCAAGGGCATTCTGCTCGTCGGACCGCCGGGGACGGGAAAGACCCTGTTGGCCCGCGCGGTGGCGGGAGAAGCCGGCGTCCCGTTCTTCTCGATCTCGGGCTCGGAATTCGTGGAGATGTTCGTCGGTGTCGGCGCCGCCCGGGTTCGGGATCTGTTCGAGCAGGCCCGCAAGGCGGCCCCATGCATCATCTTCGTCGACGAACTCGACGCGCTGGGACGCAGCCGCGGGCCGCAGTCGTTCGGCGGCTACGACGAGAAGGAGCAGACGCTCAATCAGCTCCTGTCCGAACTCGACGGCTTCGACCCGAGCGCCGGCGTCATTCTGCTGGCGGCCACCAACCGGCCCGAGGTCCTGGATCCGGCGCTGCTGCGCGCAGGTCGGTTCGACCGGCAGGTTCTGGTTGACCGGCCGGACAAGATCGGCCGCGTTGCGATCCTGAAGGTGCACGCCCCCAAGATTCACATCAGCAAGGACGTCGAGCTCGACAAGGTGGCAGGTCTCACGACCGGCTTCACCGGGGCCGACCTCGCAAATCTCATCAACGAAGCCGCGATCGCGGCGACCAGACGGAGCGCCGAGGAGGTCACGTTCGACGATTTCGTCACGGCGATCGAGCGGATCGTGGCCGGCATCGAGAAAAAGAGCAGGGTACTCAGCAAGGGCGAACGGCGCAGGGTCGCCTATCACGAGATGGGCCATGCCCTCGTTGCGGCCAGCCTCCCTGGCGTCGATCCCGTGCAGAAGGTGTCCATCGTCCCGCGTGGGATCGGTGCGCTGGGGTATACCATTCAGCGTCCGACGGAGGACAGGTTCCTGCTGACGGTCGAGGAGCTGAAGAACCGCATCGCGGTGCTGATGGGAGGACGCGCGTCGGAGCATCTGATCTTCGACGGGGCGATCTCGACCGGTGCAGCCGATGACCTTCAACGTGCGACCGAAGTCGCGATCGAAATGGTGACCAAGTACGGTATGGACGAGACGGTGGGACAACGCACCTATGCGTCCAAGCCGCAGGCCTTTCTCGTGGCGGCGCAGGACAGGATCGTTGCGGCCGCGGAGGCTACCGGCCGCGAGATCGATCTCGCCGTACGTAACCTGATCGAGGAGGGAGAGCGCCGCGCCCGCGAGATCCTCCAGCGCCGGCGGGCAGATCTCGATGCCGGCGCCGAACTATTGATCGCAAACGAAACGGTTACGGCCGAGCAGTTTGCACCGCTGCTCGGCAAGCGCTCCGGAGACAGCAAGCCGGTCGCCGCATGACGGCGCCGGGTGAAATCGCTGGAATGCGATTGCCGTGCGCAGGGAATGGGACCTTTGAGCATTGCCCGATTGTCCCGGATTTGATCCGGGTCAAGATTTCGACCGGCGGGCTCATTATGATCGAGCTTTAGGTCGCCGCGGGCTACCCCGAGCCTCGGCAGCTTCCCGTAATAATGACGTCATCCAAGCCGCGTGAAGACGCGGGAAAGAGTTCATGCCCAACTATTATTTCGACATGAAGGACGGTGTACCCGTCCGGGACAGGTCCGGACTGGAGCTGGTGAGCGATGGCGCCGCCATCGCGCACAGCAAGAATCTCGCTGACGGGGTGCGCAGAGACAAGCCGAAGGGCCATCCCGACCTGCAGGTCGTCGTCATCGACGAGAGCGGCCGGGAAATCCATCGCGAGCGGATTTATCCAGACGCCACCTGATCATTGGCCCGCCGCCACGAAGGCCGGGCCGCGATCATTCAGCCTGGCCCAGCCGCATCATTTCTTCATGCCGCTTCCGGATGGCGAAAAGATCTGGTTGGCGGGCGGTTGCCCGCCGGTCGGTACGGAGATCGCAATGAAGCCGCGTCCCATCGATTTGTGGCAGGCGTTGCAGCCCTCGGTCAGCCCGCGCATGGAAACGGCGAACTTGCGACTGTCTGCCGCCGCGATCGCGTCGGCGATCGAGAGCAGCGGCTCCTTCATCGTGGTCACGTTGCTGACCGGAATTGCCGGGTAGAACATCGCCGCTTCGGCCAAGCTGTTGGTCAGTTGGCGCAACTCATACGCGGCGAGGTCCCAGTTTCCCGCCTTGCCTGCATGCCACAATTTGAGATGCTGAAGCTGGGCCATGCTCATGACCTCGACGAGGCGAGGCCCTTCTTGCTTGCTGCTCGCAGAGGGCGGAAAGTCTGACTGGGCAACCGCGGACGAGACCGCGCCCACCGAAATCATTAGAACCGCGCACCAATTCTTCACCGTCATCCGACCATTCCTTGCTGATTGGAAGCCTGAATATCAGGGCCACGCTCCGTGCTCTTGCGGTGAATCAATCCTGCTGCGCTGGCCCGCTTGGGCCGGGCCAGGACGGGGCCGGCGTTGCCGAGTGCTCAGAAAGTCGCGGCCATT
This sequence comes from Bradyrhizobium amphicarpaeae, assembly GCF_002266435.3. Lineage (NCBI taxonomy): Bacteria > Pseudomonadati > Pseudomonadota > Alphaproteobacteria > Hyphomicrobiales > Nitrobacteraceae > Bradyrhizobium > Bradyrhizobium amphicarpaeae. Next base: position 5,386,742 of record NZ_CP029426.2, on the reverse strand, counting down.
GCGGCCAGCCGTCGATGGGCCCTGTCCCGCGCAGCCTCGATCGGCTGCTGCGGCCCGGTGGTTGGCCCGATCGGCACGAAACGGACATCGTCGATGCCGATGAAGCGCAGGATGTCGCGCAGGTAAGGCGTTGCCATGTCGATGCGGCCGCGGTTCATGCCGGTGGCAAAGTCGCTGCCGCTGGCGAGAATCACCAGCGTCGGCCGGTCCTTGAGCAGCGGGAGATAACCCTGTGACGGGTCGAACCGGAATGTCAGCCCGGGCTGCACGATGATGTCGAACCACTGCTTGAGCTTGTAGGGAATGCCGAAGTTCCACATCGGCGTCGAGATCAGCACGCGATCGGCCAACGAGAACCGCAGCGCCATGCGCTCGGCCTCGGCAAAGCCGTCGCGCTGCGCGTCGTTGAACGCTTGCCCGTTCATCCGGGCATATTTGGCCTCGACGATGGGGCCCGAGAATTCAGGCACCCGCTCCCGCCAGAGGTCCATGACGTCGAGATCCCAGTCCGGCCGGGCCTGGCGAAAGCCGTCGAGAAAGACCCGCGCGCCGGCGGTCGACTCGGAGTCGGCGCGGGGTGAGCAGGAGAGGTGCAGGAGCTTTGCCACCGCTCATCTCAGCGCGTTGATAACGGCGTCTGCCCTCGTGACGATCGCGACGTTCTGCATGGCGAAGTTGATCGACGCATTGTGCCAGTCCGCGTTCATGGTCGAGCAGCAATCCTCGGGGACGATCATGAAGTAACCCTTGTCTGCCCCGGTGCGGGCGGTGTGCTCGACCGACATGTTGGTCCAGGCGCCGGTGTTGATGATCATGTCGCGCCCGGTCGCTTTGAGGATTGTCTCCAGCCGCGTGCCTTCCCAGGCGCTCATCCGCATCTTCTCGACGACGAAATCGCCTGGCCGCGGTTCGAGGCTGGAAACGGGCGCCGCGCCCCAACTGCCGCGCACCATCGCCTTGCTATCGACCAGACCCTCGAACAGCGGCGCGTTCAGCGTCACGCCGGGTGCGCCCGGCTCGACCACGAACCAGACGTGGATGATGGCAACGCCCCGTGCCCGCGCGGTCTCCGCAAGGCGGCGGACGTTCTCGACGACGTGCTGGTGCTTCGCATGTCCAGGCGCACCGGACTCGGCGAAGGCGCCGCCATCCATGATGACGTCGTTCTGAAGGTCCTGAATGATCATGGCACAGCGCTGCGGATCGAGCCGCATCTCGCCGTCGGCGAGGATCGGCGCCGCCGGCGAGGCGCTTGCCGCCTGGCCGCCGCCGCTTCGCCGGCCGCTCATGTAGGGCTCATGCCGCGGGCCGACCTTGGTCGGAATGGCGTAGACCGAATGCGTGGAGGTCAGATACAGCGTGCGGAAATCCGGGCCGCCCCAGGCGAGGTTGGCGACCATCTCGGGCACGCGGACCTTGCCGAGCAGCTCGCCGCGCGGTGAATAGACCCAGACCCCGCCGGGCGCGGTGACCCAGACATTGCCATGCTGGTCGCATTTCATGCCGTCGGGCAGGCCGGCCTCGAGCTCGGAGCGGATGCCGCTTGCGAACACCCGCGCATTCGACAGCGAGCCGTCGGCATTGACCTCGAAGACGCGGATCAGCGCCTGCACGGTGTCGTTGACATAGAGCAGCGTCTCGTCCGGCGAGAAGCACAGCCCGTTCGGCTGGTCGAACAGATTGCGCTCGACCACGAGCTTCGGCTCGCCGCCGGGCACGAGACGATAGACGCCCTGGAAGCCGAGCTGGCGCGGGCGCTCCACGCCGTAGACCGGCATGCGGCCGTACCAGGGATCGGAGAAATAGATCGCGCCGGAGGAGTGAACGCAGACGTCGTTCGGGCTATTCAGCTCCTGGCCCTGGAAATGCGAAGCCAGCACCTCGCGCCGCCCGTCCGGCCGTTCGCGGATCAGCGATGAGGTCGCGTGCTCGCAGACGATCAGATTGAGCTCGGCATCATAGGTCATGCCGTTGCACTTGTTCGAGGGACGCTTGACCTCGGCCACACCGCGCCGCGCGTCCCAGCGACGGCGTACATCACCCGGCATGTCCGAGAACAGCAGATAGTGATCGACCGGATGCCAGATCGGCCCCTCCGTGAAGTCGAAGCCGGTGCCGACCTGCGCGACCGGCGCGTAGGGGTCGATCAGGGTTTCGAATTCGCTTCGCAAAGTGACGTGCGTCATCGGTCGATCCCTCCGATCATCTCAGGCCGGGAACCAGTTGCGTGCGGGCAGGGACTGCACGATCGGTCCGGGGACCTGATCGTGCAGCCGGCCCACGACGTTGCCGCCTTCGATCTTGGCGGGGCGGTCGTGCACCGGCAGCAGATAGCGCGAATTGCTCAGCAGCTTCTTGATCGAGGCCTTCTCGGCGCGCTTGCTGGTGCCATGATTGCCTGTCGTGCGCGGCTCCCAGTCGTTGATCTCGTTGAAGGGCGTCACGATCTGGTCGTTGAAATCGTAGATCACGTCGCCACAGATCGTCGCGATGCCGTCGGCGGTCTCGACGATGACGTTCATCGAGCCCTCGGTGTGCGCATTGGCGGCGTCGCAATAGACGCCGGGCATCAGCTCGATCGGGCCGGTGATCTCGAGGTCGAGGAAGCGCAGAGCGCTCTTGGTGTGCAGGCGGTCGATCAGGTGCTTGATGTCGGGCGCCGGATATTGCGGATGCATCAGGCCGGAGACGGAATATTCGAGCTCCTTGCGGTTGAGCACGACGGTCGTGTTCATCGGGAACAGATCGTCCTTGCCGGCATGGTCGATGTGCAGATGGGTGTGGCAGACGAAACGGACGTCGCCCATGCGCACGCCGTGGCGAGCCAGCTGGTTCTCGATCATGTTCTCGTGGTACTGCAAGCCCCGCATGCCCAGCGTCTCCATGATCTGGTTGGAGCGGTAGCCGGTGTCGACCACGACCGGATATTTCCCCCCGAGGATCAGGAAGCCGAGGGTGAGGACGCGGCGGGTGCGGCCACAGTCGCGGCCGAGCACTAGAAAGCTCGATTCCAGTTCGATATCGCCATAGTCCAGGATCTTGATCTCCAGCGCCATTCGTTGGCCTCCCTCATCTGTTTCTTGTTTGTCAAAGCCGGTAGACGCGCGTCGCGGTCGTCCTGAAGATGGCGGCCTGCTGCTCCGCGCTGAACGGCGCGGCGGCCGCGCGAAAGGCGCCGACGAGTTCGCGATAGCTGGTCCACAATTTCTCGATCGGGAAATTGGAGCCGAACAGGCAGCGCTCGGCGCCGAAGATCGCGACGGTGTCGGTGAGGACCGCTGCGATGTGCGCGGGATCGTTGCGATGAATGAAGGTGCCGAGCCCGGACAGTTTTGACACCACGTTCGGACAGGCCGCAAGCCGGGCCATCCCGCTGCGCCAGGCGGCGCGGCCGGAAGGCGAGAGATCCTCCAGCATGCCGGCATGCTGCAGGATGAAGGTCACGTCGGGGCAAGCCTCGGCCAGCGCAGCGGCGTCCGGCATCTGCGGGGTGAACACCTGCAAATCAAAGCTCCAGCCGTAGTCGGCGAGACGCGCGACGTTGCGGCGGATCATCGGATCGGCGCAGAGATCCGCCCGGGCGGCGAAGCGGTAGAGCGGATTCTCGTGCCAGTGCAGCTGCATGCGCACGCCGCGCACGAGTGGATAGCGCTTCAGGCGATCGAGCTGCGGGCGTACGTCGTCCACGGCAAAATCGGCATAGGCGACGATCGCGTGCGGCCAGCCGTGTTCGTCGGCTGTCCGCTGCACCCAGGCCGCCTCGTCCTCGAAGCGGTCGTTGGCCCAGTTGGTCTGCACATAGACCGATCGCGTGACACCGGTGCCCTTGATGTCATCGAGATATTCCTGGATCGGATAGTCGCGACGGATCGGTTCATACGGCCCGAAGATGCGGGGCTGCATCGGGCCGGTCAGCCAGGGCAGGTCCGCTTGCCGCCAGATGTGATGATGGCCATCGACAATATCGGTCACGCCGCTCTCCTTCGTCCCAATGCCAGAATATGGGCGACGATTGACGCGCTCGACCCGCCGTCCACGATGTCATCGACGACGCGCTCGATCGCGACGAGCGCTTCGGTCTGCGGGCGGAAGCCGGGGCTCGTCGCCAGCGGCGTCAGCCAGCTCAGGCGCCAGGCCCGCCGCGATAATTTCGCGACGGCGTCGCGCAGCGCATCGGGTTCGCCGCGCTCGAGTCCGTCGGAGACGATCACCACCGCGGCGCCGCGCGCATAGCCTCCGAAGCGGGGCACGGCGAGGAAGGCTTGGAGCGCGTCGCCGATGCGGGTGCCGCCGTCCCAGTCGCTGACCAGATGCGCGGCGGCGTTCATCGCCTGCTCGCGGCGCTTCAGCCGTAGCGGGCGGGTGATTCGGGTCAGCCGCGTGCCGAAGGTGAAAACTTCGACACTGGGGGCCGCCTGCACCAGCGCATGCGCGAGCTTCATGTTCTCCTCGGTGCGGCTCTTCATCGAGCCCGAAACGTCGATCAGCAGCAGCATCTTGCGCGGGCGCTGGCGCCGCTTCATGTGGCCGAGCCGCAGGATCTCGCCGTCGCTGCGGACAGAGTCGCGCAAGGTGCGGCGGAGATCGGCAAACGGTCCGCGGCGGGCGCGCATGCGGCGATGCCCGCGCCGTCGCGGCAGCCGCTGCGGCGCCTCCCGTGCCAGGCGGCGCAATGCATCCGTGCTCGATGTCGCCCCGAAGCGGCGCTCGACCAGCGCCTCGCTTCGGGTCGCGGTGAGACCGGACTCGGTGGCGTCGTCGGAGAGCAAAGGCTCTTCGTCGCCGCGGCCTTCCTCCTGAAGCCGGACAGTCTCGTCGTCCTCGCTGTCCTCGGCACGCGCGATGGCCTCGCTGCCGCGGAAATGTAGGTCGAATAACCGGTCGAATGTCGCGCGCCGTTCGGGCGGCGGGGCCAGCGTCGCCAGCGCGGCTTGCCGGATGTGCTCGATGCTGCGCGGGCCGAGCAGTTCGATCGCGGCCAGGAACGTCGTCGTCTGCTCCGGTGCGACGGCAAAGCCGTTAGCGCGCAGCAAGGGTGCGAAGGCGACGAAGATGCGCGCGGCGCGCGGGAGCTGCGGCTCGGTGGTCATGCGGTCACCTCCGCGAGCATGGCATCGAGCCGCGGCGAGATGAAATGCAGATCCTCCTCGTCCTTCAGCGCCACGCCGATCGAGCGCTTGAACGCATCCGGCCAGCGCGCGCCGCCGTTGTGGAGCAGCGTCGCCGCCTCCGCCCAATCCACGGCCTCGGCAATGCCGGGCGCCTTGCTCAGGGGCTCGCGTCGCAGCTTCTCGACGGCCGCGACGACGGCGCGGGCGGTGGTCTCGGCGACGCTGGAGGCGCGCATCATGATGATCCGCGCCTCGCGCTCCGCGGTCGGATAATCGATCCAGTGATAGACGCAGCGACGTCGCAAGGCCTCGTGCAGATCGCGCGTCCGGTTCGACGTCAGCACCACCACGGGGCGTTCGGCTGCGCGGATCGTGCCGCGCTCGGGAATCGAGATCTGGAAATCGGAGAGGAATTCCAGCAGGAAGGCCTCGAATTCCTGGTCGGCGCGGTCGATTTCGTCGATCAGCAGCACGGTGGAATCCGGCGCCCGGAGCGTGGCCAGCATGGGGCGCTCGATCAGGAAGGTCTCGCCATAGATATCGATGCTCTCGTCGCCGGCCTGGCGAATCGCCAGCATCTGGCGCGGGTAGTTCCACTCATAGAGTGCGGCAGAGGCGTCGATGCCCTCGTAGCATTGCAGGCGGATCAGGCGCCGGCCGAGCACGGCAGCGATCGCTTTCGCCGCCTCCGTCTTGCCGACGCCCGGCGCGCCTTCGAGCAGCAACGGCTTGCCGAGCGCAAGGCCGAGATAGGCCGATGTCGCAAGGCCCTCGTCGGCAAGGTAATAGGCCGCCCGAAGCGCCTTCTCAAGCGCGTCCGGGCTGTCGATGCCGACGATGTTGCTGCGAACCGCCACGGCCGATCCTCTAGCGCCGCGCCTGCGGCCGTGCGCCGCCCTGGCTCTTGATCGCGCGCAGAACCTTTTCCGGCGTGATCGGCAGGTCGTCGATGCGCACGCCGACGGCGTTGAAGATCGCGTTGGCAACGGCCGGCAGCACCGGGTTGGCGCACATCTCGCCGGGACCTTTGGCGCCGAACGGACCATCGGGAGCGGGGCGTTCCAGCACCGCGATATCGTGCGGGCAGATGTCGCCGGGGCCGGGCATCAGATATTCGACGAAGTCGCGCGGGCCGTGAACGGGATCGGGATAATAAGGCTCCGGAGTCTCGTAGAGCGCGTGGCTGACGCCCATCCAGGCGCCGCCGACCAGTTGCTGCTCGACCAGACGCGGGTTCAGCGCGCGCCCGAGTTCGTAAGCGGAGTCCATCCGCACCATCGCGACTTCGCCGGTCTCGTCGTCGACCTCGACCTCGGCGACGAGGCAGGCATGGGCGTAACAGGTCGCCGGCGACATCTCGCCGGTTTCAGGGTCGACGTTCGACAGCGGCACCAGAAAGATGCCACGGCCCGAAATGGTCTTGCCCTGCTTGAACTGCGCGGCAATCGCGACATCCTTGGTCGAGATCGAGCGATGCGGCGCGCCCTTGACGTGGATGTTGCCGCGGCCGTCGGTCTCGAGATCGGCGGCATTGACCTCGAGCTCCTCGGCTGCGGCCTCCATCATGACCCCGCGCGCCTCGCGGGCCGCGGCCATCACGGCATTGCCGACGCGGTGGGTGCCGCGCGAGGCGAACGAGCCCATGCAATGCGGGCCGGTGTCGGAATCGGCCGTGTCGACATAAACGTCCTCGACCGGCACGCCCAGCGTCTCGGCGCAGATCTGCCGCGTCACCGACTTCATGCCTTGGCCAAGGTCGATCGACGACAACGCCACCGTGAACTGGCCGCTCGGATTGGAGTGAACCAGGGCCTGGCTCGGATCGCCGCCGAGGTTCATGCCGATGGGATAGTTGATCGACGCCATGCCGCGTCCGCGATGCCTGGTCATGTCAGCGTCTCCTGGTGCCAAACACCGACGAGAACCGGGTCGCGCCGTGGGATGGTGCGGCCGGACGCGGCGGGGGAGGTGGCGGCGTTGGTGGGGGCGGATCGCGCGGTGGCTCTCGCGTTGCAGTCACCGGCGCGCGGTCATAGCTCGTGCGCTGCTGTACAGGCGCAGCCAGACGGCTACGCGAATCCGTCGGCGTCGGTGGAATGGCAGCGCGGCTGCCGCCGCCGTCCTTGCGCGAGGAGGCGCGCTTGAACTCGTCGCGGATCGGCCATTTGGCCTTTTCGGCGGCGACCTGCACGCATTCGATCAGCGCGGTGTTCTTGGCCTCGCGCCGGTGCGCCTTCATGTCGCCGTCACGATAGGCGTTGAGAATGCGGAACTCCATCGGGTCCATGCCGACGATGTTGGCGAGCTTGTCCATCTGGCATTCGATCGCAAAGTCCATCGCGGTGACGCCGAAGCCGCGCATGGCGGTCGCAGGCGTGCGGTTGGTGAAGACGCAATAGACGTCGCCATAGACGTTCGGGATGGTGTACGGCCCCGGCAGATGCGCCGCGCACTTCACCGCGGCGTAGCTCGACAGCCTTGTATAGGCGCCGCTGTCGAAATAGGCGTGGACTTTGCGGGCAACAATGCGGCCGTCGCGCATCACGCCGTCCTTGATGTAGATGCGTTCGGCGCCGCGCGGCGGACCATACTGCATCTCCTCCTCGCGCCCGAACACGTAGCGCACTGGGCGTCCCGTCAGCATCGCGCCGAGGATGGCGAGCGGCTCGGTCAAGGTATCCACCTTGCCGCCGAAGCCGCCACCGACAGTGCCGCCGATGAAGTGGAAGGTGTTGGAGGGCACGTCCAGAATCTTGGCGCAGGTGTCGACGGAGAAGAACAGCGCCTGGGTCGAGGTGTAGACGACGTAGCGGCCGTTGGTGTCGGGCGCCGCGATGGCGCCGTTGGTTTCGGTGGGCGCGTGCTCGATCGGCGACATCTGGTAGCGCTGCTCCAGCACGTGATCGGCGCTCGCGAGCGCCGCATCGGCATCGCCGAAGCGCAGGCGCTGATGGTCGTAGGCGTCATGATAGATGAAGGCGTTCTTCGGATAGGTCTCGTTGACCACGGGCGCGCCGGGCTTCAGGGCATCCTCGACGTCGAACACGGTCGGCAGGGGTTCGTAATCGATCTTGACCTTCGCGATCGCCTCGAAAGCTTCGCGCTCGCTTTCGGCGATGATGGCGAGGATCGGCTCGCCCTTGTAGCGGACCTTGTCGAACGCCAGCGAGGGCTCGTCGTCCTTGCCGAAATTGATCAGGCTGAGCAAGGTGTTGAGATTGACCGGCACGTCGGTGCCGCGGATGATCCTGCGCACGCCGGCCGAACGTTCGGCCTCGGTGGTATCGATGCGGCGGATCCTTGCATGCGCCTGTGTCGAGCGCGCGACCTTCAAGTGCAGCATGCCTTGCAGCTGATGGTCGTTGAAGTAGCTCGACGTCCCCGTGACATGGCCGAGCATGTCCTGGCGCTGGGTGCCCTTGCCGATTTCCTTGAGGTTGTCGTCGCGCTCGTCGGCGAAAATGTCCTTGCGCAGTTCCAGCATGATCGCGCCCCCTTACGCGCTGACCCGGCCGCCGGCGGCGGCGAGGATGGCGTTGATGATCGGCTCGTAGCCGGTGCAGCGGCAGATGTTGCCGGAGATGGCTTCGATGACCTCGTCGCGGCTCGGTGAGGGATTGCGGTCGAGCAGCGCTTTTGCGGCCATCAGCATCCCCGGCGTGCAATAGCCGCACTGGGCGGCGAAATGGTCGGCGAAGGCGCGCTGCAGCGGGTGTAAATTCGGGCCCTGCTTCATGCCGTCGAGCGTCTCGATCGAACGGCCGGCCACCGTCTCCGCCAGCGTCAGGCAGGAGAGATGCAGCTCGCCGTCAACAAGCACGCTGCAGGCGCCGCAGCCGCCCTGGCCGCAACCGAATTTCGGCGTCATGTCGCCGATCAGCTCGCGCAGCGCCACCAGCAGATTGGTGCCGCCGTCGACGAAGATCGCGACGTCGCGGCCGTTGTGACGAAATTGCAGGGGTATCTTTGCCATGGCGCTATTCCTGTCCCGACAGAAGGCGCCGCAGATGGACGCTGACGATCTCGCGGCGATACCAAGCGCTGCCGAGCGCGTTGTCGGATGGCGATGTTCCCTCAGCTGCGGCGGATGCGGCCGCCGCAATGGTCGTGGCATCCAGCGAGCGGCCCTCCAGCGCACGCTCGGCGGCTCGGGCGCGGATCTGGGTCGGCGCCATCGATCCCAGCGCGATCCGGGCGCCTGCAATCCGGCCGCCACTGATCGGCAGATGCGCCGCCAGCGTGACGACCGAGCCGCCCTTTGGCTTGATGCGGGCGATCTTGCGGTAGCGGAACGCTTCGCTGCTCGCCGGCCGGGTGCAGGAGACCGAGAGGACCAGGCTTCCAGCCTGCCGGTCGCGCGCCTGCAAGAACTCTTCGATCGGGATGTCGCGTGACCCAAAGCCGCCCGCGACCGCCACAGTGGCATCGAGTGCCAGCAGGGCCACGGTGAAATCGCCATAGGGACTGGGCGCGAAGAGATTGCCGCCGACCGTGCCCATGTTGCGGACGGCAGGCCCGCCGATCGAGCGGGCGGGCGCGTGCAGGAAGGCAAGGTCGCGTTCGGCAAGGACCCTCGCGAAGGTGACGCCGGCGCCGAGCGTGACGCGTGGCCCCGAGGCGTCGATCCGGGTCAGCGCCTGGTCCTGGGCGCGGATGACGGTCGCGATCGCAACATCGCCCTCGTTCAGCGCACGCATCACCAGCGTGCCGCCGCCGAGATAGCGCGCGCTGCGGTCCGAGGACAGCGCCCCGGCCGCTTCGCTTACGCTTGCAAACGTCTTCACTGTCACGGCCATGATTATGCGGCCTCCTTCAGATGACGGCGGATCGCCTCGAACCCGGCCTGGTAAATGTCTTCCGCGACCATATGCGTGATGCGGTCGCGATCCTCCAGCCTGGTGGTGAAGCGCGACTCCCAGTGCCAGAAGGTGCGGTCTCCGTCGGTGACCGGCAGCAGCCGGACATGGGCGACGTAGTTGAACATCGGCACCGGCGTATCGAGCAGGCAATAGCTGAAGGACTGTTCGAGGTCCGACAGCGCCAGCAACTGCTCGCGCAGCTCGGAGCCGTCGTTGAGCTTGAACCGCCTGATGCAGCCGATCTTGTCGGAGGACTGCGCGCGCTCGATCGAGGACGTCGCGACGACCGGGTGCCAACGATCGTGCCCGTTGAAATCGCGCAGCACGGTCCACACCGCTTCGGTCGGTGCGTCCAGGATCGTGCTCTTGACGATATGCGGCACGGCTAACCTCCGAACACGCGCTTGAGCGCATCGAAACCGCCCTGGAACACGCCGCCGCCGATATTGCTCACGAGCTCGGTCTCGCGCTCCGGCGCGCAGTCGAATTCGGCGGTCCATTCCATGAAAGTCTGGTCGCCGTCGGTGACGGGGGTCAGCCGCAGGGTCGCGACATAGTTCTCGACACCCATCGGGGATTCCAGGATCGAATAGGTGCAGAACATGTCGTAGTCGGAGAGGCCGAGCAGCTTCTCGCGGATGCGGTCGCCGTTGCGCAGGCGAAAATCCCGCACGCAGCCGATCTTGTCCGAGGGTTCGCCGCCCTCGATACGGCTTTCGGCGATCGCAGGATGCCAGTTCGGCAGGCCGTTGAAATCGCGGACCCGCGCCCAGACGCGGTCGTTGCGGGCATTGACGACGGTGGAGACGTAAACGCGAGCCATGGCGCGACCTCAGCTCTTCTTCTTGGGCCCGGCCGGCGGCTCGCCTTCGGCCGAGGGGGTTGGTGCGGCCGCCGGCTTGTCGCCGCCACCTCCGCCTCCGCCGCCCTTGCGCGCGGCTTCCTTGATACCTTGCATGTCGCGCGCTTCGCGGATCAGGCCGGGCATCTTGGAGAGACTGCCGCCTTCGACGCCGATGTCGGCGAGGATCGAGTCGATCAACGGCGCCTGAACCCGATAGCGCAGGGCAGAATCGATCACCTCGTCGGTGGCGCTGCGCCCGCCATTGCCGCCATGGCCATTGCCGTTGAGGCCGTCGACCTGGAGGATGCGGATGCCCTCGATCTTCTCCATCGGCTTCACGCTTTCGCGGACGATGCCCTCGATCCGGTCGAGCAGCTTGCGGCGGAATAGCGAGTAGCGCGCCTGATCGGTCAGCACGTTCTCGGCTTCGTTGAGCATCCGCTGCGCCTCGGCCTCGACGGTGGCGCGTACGCGCTCGGCCTCGGCGGCGATGCGGGTCTCCTCGGCCTGCTTCTCCGCCAGCAGCACCTCGATCGTCTTGCGCCGCTTGGCGATCTCGCTCTCCCGCGCGGTGACGACGCGTTCGGTGGCTTCCGTCGCGCGCATCCGTGCTTCCTCGGCCGATGCCTTGGCGGCGGACTCTTCCAGGGACTTCAGATGAATGGCAATGGCCTTCTCCATCAGGACGGTCTCGACCTCCTTCTCGCGATTGACCTCGAGCTTGCGCAGCTCGCGCTCGCGGCCGACGCGGGCCTCGTCGAGGCCCCGATCGGATGCGATCCGTGCGCGCTCGACCTCCTCGCGCGAGGCGATCTCGGCTTCCTGCAGGGATTGAACGCGGGCGACCTCCAGCTGCTCGATCGAGCGGCGACGCTCGATGCGGGCGGCTTCCAGCGCCTGCTCGCGCGAGACGTCGGTGGTCTCGACCTCCTTGCGCGCCACGATCTCGGCCTGCCGGACCTGGCGGTCGGCATCGATCCGCTCGGACTTCTTGGTCGACAGCGCGATGACGCGGTCCTCGTCGGCGATCTCGATCGCCTTCTTCTGCTCGATGTTGAGCACCTCGCGCTTCTTGGAGGAATTGATGCGCTCGGCCTCCAGCGCCAGATCGACGGTGATGCGCTGGCGCTCGATGGCGTCACGCCGCTTCAGCTCGGCTGCCTCCAGCACGCCGGTGCGCTCGATTTCGAGCGAACGGGTGTCGCGCTCGGCCTGGATGCGCTCGGCCGCAACGGCCTTTTCCTGGGCGATGCGGGCTGCCTCGATCGCCTCGCGGGAGGCGATGTCGGCTTCCTCGACGGCGCGGTTGCGGGCGATCTCCAGCGAGCGCACGCGCTCCTCCTGGGCAATGCGTGAGGCCTCCGTGGTTTCGCGCGCGGCGATGCCGGCGACGTCGAGCGCCTGGTTGCGCTCGATCTCCAGCTGCCGCGTATTCTGTTCGGCGGCGATGCGCTCTGCGGAGAGCGTCCGCTCGCGGGCGATGCGGGCGGCCTCGACCGCACGCTGCGCCTCGATCTCGGCCTCCTGGATGGTGCGCACCTGCTGGATCTCCAGCGCGCGGGTGCGTTCGTCCGACGAGATGCGCTCGACATTGACGATCAGGGTCTGCGCGATGCGGGCCTTCTCGGTCGCCTCGCGCGCGGCGATCTCGGCCTCGTCGACGGCGCGGGTGCGCTCGATCTCGCGGCGGCGCGTCTCCTCCTCGTTGGCGATGCGGGCGTCGGTGACGACGCGGTCCTGCTGGATCCTGGCCTTTTCGATCGCTTCGCGCGCCGCGATCTCGGCTTCCTCGACCGTGCGCATCCGCTCGATCTCGCGCTGGCGCACCTCGCGCTCGGAGGCGATCCGCGTGGTGTCGATCGAACGCTGGTTGGCGATCCTGGTCTTCTCGATATCCTCGCGCGCCAGCAGCTCCTTTTCCTCGATGGTGCGCGTCCGCTCGATCTCCTTCTGGCGGGTCTCGCGCTCGGAGGCGATGCGGGCCTCCGCGATCGCCTGGTCATTGGCGATGCGGGCGCGCTCGATGGTCTCGCGCGCGGAGATCTGCGCCTGCTCGGCCTCGGTCTCGCGCAGCGCCCGCTCGCGGGCGACTTCCGTGCGCTGGAGCGCGCGGCGCATCTCGATGTCGCGTTCCTGCTCCAGGCGCGCGGTCTCGCTCTCGCGCTCGATCTCCAGCGCCTGCCGCTCGGCCTCCAGGTTGCGGGTGCGGATCTTGATCATCGAGTCCTGCTCGATGTCGTTGCGCAGCTTCCGCTTGGCCTCGATGTCCTGCATCAGCTGGGTCAGGCCTTCGGCGTCGAACCGGTTCGACGGGTTGAAAAATTCGAGGTCGGTCTGGTCGAGATCGGTGATCGCGACCGATTCCAGCTCGAGACCGTTCTGGGCGAGCGCCTCCGTCGCGTTGGCTTTGAGGCGGGCGACATACTCGCCGCGTTGCTCGTGCATCTGCTCCAGCGTCATTTCGGAAGCAACCGAGCGGATCGCCGAGATGAACTTGCCGGCGAGGAGAGCGTGGAGCTGCTCGGGCTCCATGGTGCGGCGGCCGAGCGTGGCGGCTGCGATCGACACGGCCTCGCGGGTCGCCTGCACGCGGACATAGAAGTCGGCCTCGATATCGACGCGCATGCGGTCGCGGGTGATCACGGCGTCCTGCTTGGACCGCACGATGCCCATCGGCAGCACGTTCATGTTGACCGGCGTGTAGTCGTGGATGAACGGCATCACGAAGGCGCCGCCGTTGATCACCACGCGTTCGCCGAGGAAACCGGTGCGGACGAACGAGGTCTCCTTGGAGGAGCGATGGTAGAGCCAGTTCACGATATAGACGCCGACCACGATCACGACGATCGCGACGATCAGCCAGAGGATCAATTCACCGACCAGATTGCCCGACATCTTTCCCTCCCTCGTACCCTCAGGCGTTATCGCGCGCCGATCGCCTTGAATTGACGCACCTGCTCCGTCAGCGCCCGTTCCACCGGCAGCCGCTCCATCGAGGACGCGCCGTAGAAGCCGTGGCAATGGCGGGTGTTCTTCATGATGAAATCGGCATCAGCGGGATCCGCGATCGGGCCGCCATGCGCCAGCACCAGGATCTCAGGATTGACGCTGAGCGCGGCCGAGGCCCAGGTATCGATCCGCGCCGGGCAATCCTTCAGCTTCGGCGCCGTCTGGGCGCCGATCGAGCCGCCGGTCGTCAACCCCATGTGACAGACGACGATGTCGGCACCGGCGATCGCCATTGCGGCGGCTTCCTTCTCGCTGAACACATAGGGGGTCGTCAGCATGTCCTTGTCGTGCGCCTTGGCGATCATGTCGATCTCCAGCGCATAGGACATCCCGGTCTCTTCGAGATTGGCGCGGAAGGTGCCGTCGATCAGGCCGACGGTCGGAAAGTTCTGGACGCCCGCGAAACCGAGCGCCTTCAGCTGGTCGAGGAAGACGTCCATGTCGCGGAACGGATCGGTGCCGTTGACGCCCGCGAGCACCGGCGTCCTGGTGACCACGGGCAGCACTTCGCTCGCCATTTCGACAACGATCGCGTTGGCATCGCCGTACGCCATCAGGCCGGCGAGCGAGCCGCGGCCGGCCATGCGGTAGCGTCCGGAGTTGTAGATCACGATGAGATCGACGCCGCCGGCCTCCTCGCATTTGGCTGACAGCCCGGTGCCGGCGCCGCCGCCGACGATCGGCTCGCCGCGCTTCGCCATCTCGCGGAACCTCTTCAGCAGTGCTGCGCGTTCAAACCTGGCCATCGGTCACCTCGCTAGTCTCCGCCGGGCGCCGGGTCGCCCGAACAGGGTTCGGAACGCACCGACGATGGCGGCGGCGAAGTCGGGATCGTTGATGTTCTTCGGCGTGCGAATGAGCTGGCGATGACCGGTCTGCCGCACGGTGCGCTCCAGCGCGCGGAACAGCGCGGCGTCCGCATCGGGGTCCCAGAACGGCTGGCCGCGCGCGTCGAGCGCGGAGACGCCGCCCTCGGGGAGGAAGAAGCGCACGGGTCCGTCCATCTGGTTGAGCCGCTCACCGATCCAGCGGCCGATGCGCTCGTTCTCTTCGACGGTCGTCCGCATCAACGTCACCTGCGGATTGTGGACGTGGAATTTGCGGCCGCGGTAGCGCTCGGGAATCGTGTCGGGCGCGCCGAAATTGACCATGTCGAGTGCGCCGACCGAGCCGACATAGGGTACGCGGCTGCGGATGATCGCGCCGAAGCGGTCGTCGGTGGCGGGAAACACGCCGCCCATCAGGAGATCGCAGACCTCGGTCGTGGTAAGGTCGATCACGCCCGCGAGCTGGCCGGACTCCACGAGTTTCTCCATGGAGCGGCCGCCGACGCCGGTGGCATGGAAGACCAGGCACTCGAAATCGTCGCGCAGTTCGGTGGCGATCTTCTGCACCGCCGGCGTCGTCACGCCGAACATGGTGATGCCGACCGAAGGCAGGCCGCCGGCGGGTCGGGCCTCGCGCGTATCGAGCCTCGCCTTGACCATGCCGGCGAGGGCATGGGCACCGTTGGCCAGCACCGCGCGCGAGATCGAGTTCAGCCCCTGCACGTCGGTGACGGAGTACATCATGGTGATGTCGGCGGGGCCGACATAGGGCCCGACATCGCCGGAGGCGACCGAGGAGACGATCAGCTTGGGCACGCCGACGGGAAGCGCGCGCATGCCGGGGGCGACCAGTGAGGCCGCGCCCGAGCCGCCGGCCGAGATCACGCCGGCGACATTGCCCTGGCGCCGCAGCCAGCTGGCAAACGCATCCGCCATCGCGGTCACGGCCGCGCCGCGGTCGGGGCCAAATACGGCGGAGCCGCCGCGGCCGTGGTTCAATGCGATCTCCTGCGCGGAGACGTCGCAGCTTGAATGCTTGCCGCTGGTCGAGACATCGACCAGCCGCGTGCGCAGGCCGGTTTCGGCGATGATGTCGCGGATGAAGCGCAGCTCGAGACCCTTGGTGTCGAGCGTGCCGACCACCAGCACGACGGGCGGCCCGGCGGTCTGCCCCGGCATTGGATCGCGCTTGCGCCGGTCGCTCTCATCAAGCCGCGCGACCTGCGTCGAAAGCGTGCGCGCTGCAGCCTCGATGCGGGCGATCGGTACCGGCTGCGACCACCTTGTCGGCAGCGTCGGGTTGGAGACGTAGATACGGACCGGTCCGTCGCGGCGCGGCGCCGGCGCCGGCTTTGCCTCGGTCGCGGAGGCGGAGATATCGATATCGTCTTCGAGCTCGGCGTGAAGGCCGACACCGAGCAGGCGCTGCTGCAGCGCGCGGTCGGCGGCGAGCCGGGCGGAGTCGATGATGCGGTTGATGCGGCCGTTGACCATGATCGCGACGTTGCGCGAGACCGCGGTGGCGACGCCGATATTCTGCTCGATCACGAGCACGGACATGTCGCCGTCCTCACCGAGCCGTAGCAGCATCTCCTCGACCTGCGCCACGATGACCGGAGCGAGACCTTCGGTCGGCTCGTCCATGATGAGCAGCTGTGGATTGGTGAGAAGCGCGCGCGAGATCGCCAGCATCTGCTGCTCGCCGCCCGAGAGCTGGCCGCCGCCGTGGCCCTTGCGTTCGGCAAGGCGCGGGAAGGTGTCGTAGATGCGCTCGACGGTCCAGGCTCCGGATCGCAGCCCGCCGGCCAGCCGCAGATGCTCGTCGACGCTGAGCGAACGCCACAGCCGGCGTCCCTGCGGCACATAGCCGACGCCGAGCCGGGCGATCTGGGCGGAAGGCCGCCGCGTGATGTCCTCGCCGCGGACACGGATCGAGCCGCCGCTCACGGCGACCAGCCCCATGATGGCCTTGCACAGCGTGGTCTTGCCCATGCCGTTGCGGCCGACGACGGAGAACACGCCGGATTCCAGCGTGAGGTCGACCCCCTGCAGCGCGTGCGAGTGACCGTAATAGACGTCGAGCCCACGGACCTCGAGTGCGGCGGTGGAGCGGCGGGCCTCATTCATGGCCGCCTCCGAGGTAAAGCTCCTGCACCTCCGGATCGGACTGGATCTCTTCCGGCAGGCCCTCCTTGAAGATGCGGCCGTTGTGCATCATCGTGACGCTCTCGACCACGCGCAAGGCCACGTCCATGTCGTGCTCGATGATGATGTAGCCGATATGGGGCGGCAGCGAGGTCAGGATCTCGATCAGCTCGGCGCGCTCGGTCGGCGACAGGCCCGCGGCCGGCTCGTCGAACAGCACGAAGCGCGGCGCGCCGGCGAGTGCGAGCGCGATCTCGAGCTGGCGCTGCTGGCCGTGAGCGAGTTCGGCCACGCGCTGATCCTTCACGGCGGACAGATGCACCGCCTGGACGAGATTGTCGGCCGCGTGCATCAGGGCATCGTTCTGTCCCGGACGCAGGAACGAGAAGCGACCGCGCGAGACGCCGCGGCAGGCGAGATAGACGTTGTCCTGCACGGTGAGGCCGGGAAACAGCGCGGAGATCTGGTAGGTCCGGCGCAGCCCGCGGCGGATGCGTTCATAGGGCGGGAAGTGCGTGACGTCCTCGCCGAAGAAGCGGATCGTGCCGGAGGAGGGCGGGAAGTCGCCGGTGATGCAGTTGAACAGCGTGGTCTTGCCGGCGCCGTTGGAGCCGAGCACGGCGCGGCGTTCGCCGGGACGCACGGTGATGGTGACGTCGGTGAGCGCGGCGAGCGCGCCGAACAGCCGCGTCACGCCGCGCAGCTCCAATGCGGCGCCGGCGCCGACGGCCGAAAGGCGTTGGGCGACGCTATCCATGGCGATGCCCTCCACCGGAACGGCTGGCGCTGCCGCGCTGGCGCCAGCGCTGCCACAGCCCGATGACGCCGTCCGAGGACCAGAATACGATGGCGAGGAAGCCGAGCCCGATCAGCAGCCGGAAACGGTTGCCGTCGAGACCGATCCTGACCAGGAAATCGAGCGCGAAGGTGCGCAGCAGCACGAAGATCAGCGCGCCGATGAAGGGTCCGATCGGGCGCGTGATGCCGCCGACGACGGCGATGATCAGCACGTCGATGCAGGCGCCGACGCTGACGGAGCCCGGCGAGATCTGGCGGTAGTTCCAGACCTGGAGAACGCCGGCGAGCGCCGCGATGAAGGAGGCGAAGGCATAGGCGGCGACGCGGTGCGCGTTGACGTTGAAGCCCAGCGCCGCCATGCGCCTGGGATTGTCGCGCACGCCCTGCAGTGCAAGGCCGAACGGCGCGCGCGAGAGATATTCGACCGCAAAATAGCAGAGCGCCGCGACCGCGAGCACGATGTAATAGAAGGGAATGTCGGCACGCCAGTTGACGCCCCAGAAGTGCGGCGTGGCCACGGTGTTGATGCCGGTATGGCCGTTGAAGATCGCCCAGTTCTGGTTGGTGAAATAGTAGAAGGCAGCGCCGATCGCCAGCGTGATCATGATGGTGTAGATGCCTTCGGTGCGTACCGCGAGCGCGCCGCCGAGCGTGCCGAAGGCGGTCGCCAACGCCAGCGCCATGGGCACCGCGAGCCACCACGGCCAGCCCAGGCTGATATTGGCGTTGCCGCTGACCCCGAACACGGCGACCATGTAGGCCGAGAAGCCCGCGATGGTGAGCTGCATCAGGCTGACCATGCCGCCATAGCCGGCGAGGAACATCAGGCTCAGCGCCATGGTGCCGAGGATCAGGGTGGACGCGAAGATCTCGATCAGGAAGAAGCCGTTGGCGATCAGCGGCATGATCAGGAGAATGACCGCGACGATCCAGGCCGCGGGATGGTTGATCTCAGGCCAGATGCGCGCCGGGCGCTGCGCCAATGCGGCGGGCCGTACGGTGATGCGGCTATCGTGGGCGAGCGACATCTCAGCGCCTCGCCAACAGGCCTTGCGGCCGGATCGCCAGCACCAGCACCATGATCAGGAAGGTCACGACGATGGCATAGGTCGGGATGTAAACCGAGCCGAGCTGCTCGGCGAGGCCGATGATCAGCGCGCCGAGCGCCGCGCCGGCGATCGAGCCCATGCCACCCACGATCACGACGACGAGGGAGGCGAGGAGGAAGCGGATGTCTTCGCCTGGCGACAGGGATTGGAAGGTGCCGCCGACGACGCCGGCGATGCCCGCAAGTCCCGCGCCGAACGCGAACACCAGCACGAAGACGAGCTGGATGCGCACCCCGGTCGCCGCGAGGATATCGCGATCATCGACGCCGGCGCGAACGATCATGCCGATCCGGGTGCGGTTGAGAGCAAGCCACATCGCAACACCGATGACCACGGACGCGGCGAAGATCACGAGCCGGACCATCGGATATCTGAGATAGACCGGTTCGCCCGAGGACTTGATCGCCGTGACCAGCGGCAGGTCCACGGGGCCGATCAGCCAGTTCGGAGTCTGGATCTGGTAGAAGTCGCCGCCGCAGGCCCACAGCATGAGATCGGCGAACACGATCGACAGGCCGATCGTCACCATGGTCTGCCTGAGATCCTGTCCCTCCATCCTGCGGAATACGATCAGCTGAAGCAGGACGCCGACCAGCGCGGTGAGGATGAAAGCGACGATGAAGCTGAGGATCCAGGAACCGGTCGCCGTGCTGACGGCGTAGCCGACATAGCCGCCGAACAGATAGAGCGAGCCGTGCGCGAGGTTGACGTTGCGCATCAGGCCGAAGATCAGCGTGAAGCCGCTGGCGACGAGGAAGTAGAGGCCTCCGAGCGTGATGCCGTTGAAGACCGCGTTGAGGAAGACGCGCTTGCGGCCGATGGCTTCTTCGAGGCCCGGCGGCCAGATCGCGAAGACCAGCCACAGCCCGACGGCAATGGCGATGATCGAGATCAGCGCCCAGGCCGGATGGCGTTCGACAAAGCGGCTCATGGCTTCACCTCGCCCCGCTTGCGGCAGGAAAACCGCATAACGAGAACGGGGTCTCGCTTGCCCATCCTTCGCGACGCCCGCTTTGGCGGGCTCCTCAGGATGAGGGCAGAGCATGCGGCAGCAGGCTCAGCCGGCCCGATTCCGATCAGCCTCATCCTGAGGAGACCGCGGAGCGGTCGTCTCGAAGGACGAGGCGCTTGCTCGGGCCGTTCCAAGAGATCGCTCGGGCGCGCCGAAACAGGTCGCGCAGAAGGCGCGAGTCTACCCCAACCCTCTCCCCGCGAGCGGGGCGAGGGGGCATGCAAGCCGTTGCCGGCTGCGAGCCCTGCCATGGACGAACGTCCTCCCGTCGGTCGCGACCCTCTTTCGGGATCGCGTTGCCCGCATCCTAGCGAGGCTGCGGGAGTGACGTTTGATCGTGAGTATCTTTTCGTGGTCCGCGCTCAGGCGCGCAAAATCTTGGCTGCGCGACGATAATCGGTCGGCGCCATCCCGACATTGGCGGCGAAGAAGCGGGTGAAGCCGCTCTGCGAGGAAAAGCCGAGATCAAAGCCGATATCGGCGATCGGCGCCTCGCTCGCCACCAGCGCTTCCAGCGCCTGTTCCATGATCAGCGTGTTCAGATAGAGGTTCGGGGTCACGCCGGTCTGGACGCGAAACAACCGGTAGAAATGCGGCCGCGACAGGCCGGATTCTCGCGCGATGGTGTCGAGCTCGATCTCGGCGCCGGGACTTTCCGACATCATCTTGATGCACTTGCGCACGCGAAAATCGGTGACGGAGCCGTTTGCCCGAGGATCACGCGCGATCTCGGCCTGCTGCCAGCTTTCGTCGTAGCAGATGTCGATCAGCCGCCGCAGTTCGGAATCCAGGCTGGAGAGCGATGGTGCGCCGCACACGAGCGCGGCGGTCCGCCTGATATGCTTGTCCAGCGCCGGCGTGCGCCGGATCTGGGTGCGGCCGAAACGCATCCGGTGGGTGCCCGAGGCATCCGGCGCAAACCATTCGGCGTTGACATAGAGCACGAAGAAGATCGCGCCGCCGTCGAGATCGGCGGGCAGGAAATTGTGCGGCTCCCAGGGATTGATCGCGACAACGGACGTCTCGTCGAGATCGTGGTGTCCGTCGGAGACGTCGATGCATGCGGGCATGCCGCCGACATGGAAGATCAGATGACCTTCACGATGGGCGTGGATATTGAAAGGGCGGTTCAACTGATAAACCGTCGCCCGGCCAAACCGGCCATGGAAGACGGCGAGCGCACGGCTCATGCCTTCCCCTCCCGAATGTTCTTGTCTTTTCGCTCAACGTTCATCAACGCCGGCGAGATTGCAAGAGCGGAGAGCGACCGCGTCAGCGAGTCGCTCCCCGGTTTGTGCATCGCAGGGGTGATGCGTCAGTATTTCTTACATTCCGGAACGGTGCGGCTCGGCAACCCGATCTTGGAGAAAACGGCCGGGTCGTAGCCGAGCGTCTGGTTGACGTTCGGGATCACCTTCACGACCTTGCTGAACAGCGCGCCCTTGCCGTCATCGACCACTTCGGTGACGAAGTTGGTGCCGATCGCCTGGCGGTTGGCATCGAGCTTGATCTTGCCGTTCGGCGCGTCGATCTCGATCTTGGCGAGGGCTTCCTTGTACTTGGCCTGGTTGTTGGAGAGATCGCCATTGACCGCGCGCAGCGCCAGGATCAGCGCCATGGTCGAGCCGTAATAGTTGGTGGCGAGCAGCGACGGGCTGGGGAATCGCTTGTTGGGCGGGAAGGCGTCTTGATAGGCCTTGACGAATTTCTGCCAGCCCGGATCCTCCCAGGTGTCGGCCTGGCCGCTCGCCGCAATGGTGCCGACCAGGGCGTTCTTGGCGTTGCCCTTCGA
Source organism: Bradyrhizobium amphicarpaeae (assembly GCF_002266435.3). Classification (NCBI taxonomy): domain Bacteria; kingdom Pseudomonadati; phylum Pseudomonadota; class Alphaproteobacteria; order Hyphomicrobiales; family Nitrobacteraceae; genus Bradyrhizobium; species Bradyrhizobium amphicarpaeae. The sequence goes on along the minus strand of NZ_CP029426.2, from coordinate 5,365,236 downwards.
CGACAGGATGGTCTGGTCGATCATGATGGAGCCGCCCATCAGATGCGCCTTGCCACCGGCCTGCTGATACTGGTTGAGGAAGTTGACGGCGTCGGCGCCGCCGAGCCCGAGATAGATCGCGTCGACGTCGTCGGGCAGTGCCGCGATGACCGAGGCAAAGTCCTTGGTGCCGAGCGGCACCCATTGCCGGTTGGTGACCTGTCCGCCGGCGCCGCAGAACTCGAGCACGAGGCCGAACACCTGGGTGTAAATGAAGGAATAGTCCTCGCCGACGGTTGCGATCTTGCGATACTTCTTTTCCTCAAAGGCGTATTTGCCGAGGCCGACCTGCCACTGCGCGCCGTCCATGTTGTAGCGGAAGAAGTTCGGGGCAGGATCGACATAGGTCGTTTCCTGCGCGCCTGAGGCCGCGTTGATGAAGGTCAGCTCGGGATGGGTTTTCGCGAAATTCTTGACGGCGATGCCCTCGTCGCCGGAGAGCGGCGAGAGCAGGATCTGCACCTTGTCCTGCTCGATCAGCTTGCGCACGGCGCGCACTGCGCTATCCGGCGTTGCGTCGGTCGAGGCGACGATGAACTCGAGCTCCTTGTCGCCGACCTTCTTGCCGAGGACGTTGAGCGCCGTCTGGTGGCCGCGCATGCCGTCCTCGCCGAGCACCGTGTAGGTGCCTTCGAGGGTGGCGGTCACGCCCACCTTGATCTTCTCCTGGGCGAACGCGGCGGTTGAAAGAAACAAGCTGCTCAGCGCGAGCAGTCCCACACTGCATTTCGACATTGTGCTCCTCCCTGTGTGTCGTCTTTTGTCGCCACGTGGCTCTCGAAAGGCCCGCGGCTTTGAAGAAGAGGCTAACCGAAGTCGGATGCGGTGCATGGGTTGGTGCCTCCTTTGGTTTGACGGGCAGTCTCATTTTTGGATGGTGCGACGCAAATGGTTCCGCGGTGCAGCAGGCGGTCCCGCCGCGTGGAGGCTGCTCGACGGAGACGAACGCCATGGCTCCCGGCGGAGCGTTGCCTGTGTCGCCTTCTGTCAATCCGCCCGCGCGAAGATATTCCACTTTACCGAAATTCGGTTTCGGCGTATGTGTCGTCCATCCCGGCTCACCCAAGAGGGGCGACGTGAAGTCGTCATGTTCGCGAGCCGGGCTTGCGGTGGACGCGGCAGCGTCGGCACGAGAGGTGCGGGCAGGGCGGGTAGTCCCTGTGAGCTCGCAACCGCGTGCGGACGACGGCGCTGTCAGGCTTCGTCTCGTTCGTAAGTTTTCGGCTCTGTCGACGGAGTCGGAAATACTGCGGGCGAAATGGCGGGCCGTGCGTACGGCAAAACCGTGTGGTCCTGACCGTCGTTGCTACGGTCAAGTTCTGCGAAGGTGCGAGCGAGCCCAACCGGGCGGACTGCATCATCCAAATTTGCGGGGCGAGGGAGGCCAGAAGGAAAGTTCGGCTCCCGGGAGATCACGGTATAAGCCGTGCAACCATCGCGCAGGGAAGGCCGAGTGATCGGCGACACCTGTATGCTGCTGTGCGGTTCTTTCTGCGTGTGCATTTTCGCGCAGCGGACCGCGGGTGCCAGTCGGCACCCGGCCTTCCCTGTGCCCTCTTGGATCAGAGGGTAGCTAGACTAGCCAAAGCTCGGGCGAATTGCGCCGCGGGAACGAGAAGGCATGTCTGCAAGCTGTTTGCCACGAGCTCGATCTCGTAGGGTGGGCAAAGCGAAAGCGTGCCCACGTCTTTAGTTGCTGATGGAAGGAGACCGTGGGCACGGCGCTATGCGCCTTTGCCCACCCTACGGCACCGATGCCTCCTCATACTCCGTCATTGCGAGGAGCCCGCGACAGATTGTGAAGCAATTTTGCACTGGCGACGAAGCAATCCGGAACATCTCCATGAGAAGACCCCGGATTGCCTCCCGCAGCTCCCGCTCAGGCCGCGTTGCTGGCCTTGGCGTTGACGCCCTTGCGAAGAGCCACCGTGTTCAGCTTGGTGTTGGCGGCCTTCTCTTCGTTCAGATTGGTCGTGAGAAAGCGCACGATGTCGTCGTGGCCGAGCTCTTCCGCCCATGCGATCAGCGTGCCGTAGCGGCACATCTCGTAGTGCTCCACCGCCTGCGCGTTGGCCACGATCGCAGCGTCGAGCACGGCCTTGTCCTCGATCTCGCCGGCGGTCTCGTCGGCCTCCTTGATGATGCCGTCGATGGCGGGACATTGCGTGCCGCTGGGCTCCTTGCCGAGCTTGGCAAACACCTTGCCGAGCCGCTCGACCTGCTTGTTGGTCTCGTCCAGATGGGCTTTCAGCCCGGTGACGAGATCCCTGTTGGTCGCCTTGTCGATCATCTTCGGCAGCGCCTTCAGGATCTGCTGCTCCGCGTAATAGATGTCCTGCAGCCCGTGCAGCAGCAGGTCTTCCATCGTTTTGATGTCCTTGGTGAAGAAACCCATAAATGACCACTCCTTTGACAAAAAAGATGACACTGGAACGCTCCACGATGACAGCTGTTCCATTCCGTGGTGAGACCAGGAGAGCCGAATGAGCGACGGAATTGATCATCTTGCGGGCCTGCTCGGACGCGCGGCAATGGACGTGTGGGGCGATATGCCCCGCGACATCCAGGAAGCGTTGTTCGAGACCGCCATGAAGGGCCGCGCGACCGAGCGCGAGGAGCTCGCCCGCCTGTTGCACGAGCGGCACCCGCGCACGCTTCATCCGACCCGGCCGGGCTGATCGCGCGGGTGGAACAATCGCACGCGGCGCTGATTGGTCAATTGAGCGAGGCGCTGCCGAATGGTTCACATCGGGCCGCGGGAGGCGCAACGTTCGACCGTCGGAAAATCCGTGAGCGATCGCCGTGACTGAGATGACCATCGGAAAATGGTACGACCCGATCTCGGAGCGGTGGATCGTGCCGCGTGAAGCGCGCGCTATCGCCGGATACGGCCGGTCCAGTGCCGAGAAGGCGCCGGACGGGCATGAGAGGGGCGAGGCCCAGCGGATCTGGCAATTGTTGGTGGATTGCTGCGCAGGCCAATGAGCCTGACATCGTCCCGGCCACATCGTCATGCGATCGCGAAGACTGCGGCGAACACCCTGCAAAGGCCTCCGGCCTCACGCGGGGCAGCCCAGCGTTTCCGTCAACGCTGATCTCGACGACGTCCGGATCGGATCAGTATATTACCACCCTGATTGCAGGCCGACGCGGGAATAAGGATCAGACGATGGACGATACGATTGGCTTCCCCGATCCCGGTCTCGACCTCTCGGATGGCTTCAAACCGCACACCTCGCACTGGGGCGTGTTTTCCGCACGTCAGAGCGCGGCCGGGCTGGAGGTCAGGGCCTATGCGGGCGATCCCGATCCGAACGGCATCATCGACAATTTCCCCGGCGCCTTGCGCCACCAGGCGCGTATCGCCCAGCCGGCCATCCGCCGTGGCTGGCTCGAGCGCGGGCCGGGCCCCGACGATCGCCGCGGCCGTGACGAATTCGTCTCGGTGAGCTGGGAGAAGGCGCTCGATCTCCTCGGCGACGAGCTGTCGCGCATCCGCGATACGCGCGGGCCTGGCGCCGTGTTCGGCGGCTCCTACGGCTGGTCGAGCGCTGGCCGCTTCCATCATGCCCAGAGCCAGGTGCATCGCTTCCTCAACATCGCGATGGGCGGCTATGTGCGCTCGGTCAATTCCTATTCCTCGGGCGCATCGTCGGTGCTACTGCCGCAAATCCTTGCCGGCTATGAGGATATCACCAAGCGCAACGTTACCTGGGACCAGATCGCCGGTCACACCGACATTGTGCTCGCCTTCGGCGGCATGGCGCTGAAGAACTCCAGTGTGGCCGGCGGCTCGATCAGCAAGCATGTCGAGCGCGGCGCCATGGCGGCGGCCCGCAAGCGCGGCTGCGAATTCATCCTGGTCAGCCCGCTCCGCGAAGACCTGCCCGTCGAGGCCGGTGCGGAGTGGATGACCTGCGTGCCGGGCACCGACACCGCCTTGATGCTCGGCCTCGTCCACACGCTGGTCAGCGAAGGCCTGCATGACCAGGCTTTCCTCGATCGTTACACCGAGGGATGGCCCGTCTTCCTGCGCTATCTCACCGGCGAGAGCGATGGCCAGCCCAAGCACGCCGAATGGGCCGCCGCGATCTCTCGGGTCGATGTGGACACGATCCGCAACCTCGCGCGCCGGCTCGCCGGAAAGCGCGCGCTGATCACCGTCTCGCATTCGCTGCAGCGCGCCGAGCATGGTGAGCAGCCGGTGTGGATGGGCATGGTTCTGGCGGCAGCGCTCGGCCAGATCGGCCTTCCCGGCGGCGGCTATGCCTATTCACTCGGGGCGATCGGCTATTACGGCCGCCGCGTCAACGACGTGCCGGGACCGACGCTGGGACAGGGCCGCAACGGCGTCGCCGATTTCATTCCCGTGGCGCGCATCGCCGACATGCTGCTCAAGCCGGGCAGTACCTATCGCTACAACGGCGAGACGCGAACCTATCCGGACATCCGCATGGTCTACTGGGCCGGCGGCAATCCCTTCCATCACCACCAGGACATCAACCGCCTCCGCAAGGCCTTTGCGCAACTCGATACGTTCGTCGTGCACGATCTGGCCTGGACCGCCACCGCCCGTCATGCCGACATCGTGCTGCCTGCGACGATGACGCTCGAGCGCGAGGACATCGGCTATTCCAGCAACGACCCTCTCATGGTCGCCATGCATCAGGTCGCCGAGCCGTTTGGGCTTGCGCGCGACGACTACGACATCTTTGCCGATCTCGCCGAGCGTCTCGGCGCCCGCGAACCCTTCACGGAAGGGCGTACCTCGCGGCAGTGGCTCGAGCATCTCTACGAGCCGACCCGCGCCTCGCTCGCCAGGCGCGGCCTGGAGGCTCCAGGCTTCGACGAGTTTTGGGCGCGCGGCAGCCTGGTCGTGCCGCAGCAGCCCGATGACGGCGGTCGGCTGCGCCGCTTCCGCGAGGATCCCGTCGATCACGCGCTGCCGACGCCGAGCGGGCGCATCGAGATATTTTCGGCCAAGATCGCAGCGCATAACGATGCGGATTGTCCGGGACATCCGGTCTGGCTCGACAAGACCGACACGCCCAGGCCTGGGGCGCCGTGCTTCCTCGTCGCCAACCAGCCGGTGACGCGCCTGCACAGCCAGCTCGATTTCGGCGGGCATTCGCTTGGCGCGAAACATCGCGGCCGCGAGGTCGCGCGGATGAACCCGGTTGATGCGAATGCGCGCGGCATCGCGGACGGCGACATCATCCGCCTGTTCAACGATCGCGGGGCGTGCCTTGCCGCGGTCCACGTCACCGATGGCATCGCGCCCGGTGTCATCCAGCTTCCGACCGGCGCCTGGTACGATCCGATGGATCCCGAAGAGGAGGCGCCGCTGTGCGTTCACGGCAATCCGAACGTGCTCACCCGCGACGTCGGAACCTCGTCGTTCGCCCAGGGCTGCACCGGGCAGCTGACGGTGGTCGAGGTGGAGAAGTTCACCGGCAATCTGCCGCCGATCCGCGCGTTCGATCCGGTGTAGCCCTCAAATGTCCTGACGCTGCACTACGCTGCGGCACTGGCGATCCAACCGATCTCCGGGGAACGCCGCCGCCGCGGCAGCGCTTCGACCTCGAGCCGCTCATCCCTATTGGCGAGCCGCCAGCGTGCCGGCGATTCCCCGCTGATGCGCTTGAACACGGTCGAAAAATGCGCCTGCGTGCTGAAGCCCACGGCAAGCGCGATCTCGGCCAATGGCCGCTCGGTGGTTGCGAGCAGCGTCTTCGCCTGCTCGGTCCGGTGGTTGAGCAGATATTCGCGGGGACGGTAACCGGTCGCGGCGCGGAATTGCGCCGCAAAATGCATCCGGGACAGGCCGGCAACGTTGGCGAGTTCGGACAGGCTGATGCAGCGGTGGAAATGATCTGCGATATATTGCTCGACACGCCGCAGCCGCCATTTCGGCAAGGCATTCACCCTGACGCGCGGCAATTCCATCCGGGTGAGATGCATCGCGAGCGTCTGGCCGATGCACTGCGTAAAACGCCGGTCTGCGGCATCGCTCTGCTCGATCAGCGCCTTGGCAAGCTCGGCGGCGAGTGGATCGCGCAACAGCACGAGGTCATTGAGCCCGTCGGCCGCAACGACATGCGCGGGAAGATGATCCGTGGAGATGTGGACGTGCAGGAAGGCGCATGGCGACTGGAATTGCACGCCGAGAGACTTCGACGGAGCAGTGACATAGAGCGTCCCCGCAGGCATCGTGCCGTCGAAAATGATCTGGCGGTCCCGTGTCAGCTTCGCGCGCGTGGTCTTCAGGGCGATGCCGATGAAATAGCGATCGTCCGGCGTGGTCGTTTCGTGCGACGAACTGCTCCGCGAGTCCTCCCATCGCGAGATGGTGACGTCCTCGCTCGCGCCGTCCGGTGCGGGATCGATCTGGCGCCATCGGCTCTCCCGGGCGATGACCTGCGCCGGGCGAAGAACCTCGTGATCCCGCGCGCCGGCCGGAAGACCGATCCAGGCATGTGCCGCGTGCAAATTGTTCGACATCGCTCGTCCTCTCCAGGTGCTGTGGCTGCTTGCGACGACCGGCAAACGCGCAAGCCCGATGCTTTCCATGCTCGGAGGATAGGCGTGAGCTGGCCAGGACGCCCGTTAGTGGTGATGAGGAGTTGTTAGATTTTGTGCATGTGCGCCAGGTGCGACAGCCCGCCGCAGACGTCTGATTAGGTGCAATTTGTCGGATTTCGCCCGGTTGAGGCCATCATGGAGCATTGCGTGGGATCGACGTCCCGGTGTGGGATTCGCGCGGGGCCTTCGCTGGACCTCGCATCGGGGCCGGGTATAGTCCTTGCGCGTTTCGAGGAAGCCGTCGTCAAAATGAGAAAAATGTGACCGACCTCTCGGAAGGACGTGGCCCCCGCGGCGGCGCCGGAACGATCCCCGCTCTCGATGCCGTCTCGTTCGGGCCGTTTTCGCTGCGGTCGCGGTTGCTGCAGAAGGACGGCGTGCCGGTCAAGCTCGGCAGCCGCGCGATGGATATTTTGCGCCTGCTCGTCAGCCGTGCCGGCGAGGTGGTGCCCAAGAGCGAGATTCTCAGCTACGCGTGGTCCGGCCTCTCCGTCGAGGAGATAAGCCTGCGGGTTCATGTCGCGGAGCTGCGCAAGGCGCTCGGCGACGGCAAGGACGGGGTCCGCTACATCACGAACATCCCGAGCCGGGGTTATTGCTTCGTCGCGCCGGTGCAGCGTGGCACCCGCGCAGAGCCGCCCGCACCCGCGTCGGTGCCGCCCGATAAAGTGACGCCGTCACCGTCTCTGCCGCATCGTCTGGACCGGATGGTCGGGCGGGACGAAATCGTGGCCGAGCTGGCGCCGCGCTTGCTCCGCGATCGTTTCGTCACGCTGCGCGGGCCAGGCGGCATCGGCAAGACCACCATCGCGGTCGCGCTCGCGCATGACCTGAGCGACAGATTCGAGGGCAACGTCCATTTCCTCGAATTCGGTCCGCTCAAGGACGCCGCGCTGGTGGCGAGCACGGTTGCCGCCGCGCTGGGCCTCGTCGTGCATCACAACGATCCGAGCGGCAGCATCGTCAATTTCCTGCGGGCGCGACGGCTGCTTCTCGTTCTCGACAGCTGTGAGCACGTCATCGACGCGGTCGCGCGTCTTGCAGAGGACATCCATCGCGAGGCGCCCGGCGTCGCCATCCTCGCCACCTCCCGCGAGTCGTTGCTGGTGGCCGGCGAGCAGATTTTCGAGCTCGTCCCGCTGCCGGGCCCGCCGCAGGGCGCGCGCCTCAGCGCCGGCGAGGTGCTGGGTTATCCGGCTGCGCGTCTATTCGTCGATCGCGCCAATGCGGCGGGGCATCGCGACGACCTCACCGACGAGGATGCGGAAGTCCTGGTGCAGATCTGCGGCAAGCTCGACGGCATCGCGCTCGCGATCGAACTCGCAGCCGCCCGCGTCGGTCTCTACGGGCTGCGCGAGATGGCGGCGCTGCTCGACAGCCGCCTGCAGCTCGAATGGCGCGGACGGCGAACGGCGCCGCCGCGGCAGCAGACGCTCGGCGCCACGCTCGACTGGAGTTTCGGCCTGATCGGCGAGAACGAGCGCGCTGTGTTCCAGCGGCTCGCCGTCTTCGCAGGTCACTTCACCCTGGAGGGCGCAATAGCGGTGGCGGCCGAGGAGGGGACGCCGGAGGATCGCGTCATCGACGCGCTGGAGCAACTCGTGGCCAAGTCGCTGGTGTCCTCGCAGCCGGACGGGGCATCGCGGCGCTATCGCCTGCTGGACGCGACGCGTGCCTATGCCATGCAGAAGCTGGCGGATGTCGGCGATGCCCACGTCATTGCGCGCCGTCACGCTTGTCATGTCCAGCGCACGCTTGAATCGGGCCTGGCGGCGCAGGGCGGCAGCGGCCAAGTCTCCCGCTCACAGCAGCGGGTAGGCCTGCTCGCCGATGCCCGCGCGGCACTGGCATGGAGCTACGCCAATGATGACGGAGCCGATTTGCGCGTGCCGCTTGCCGGCAGTTGCACGGGTCTGTTCGTCGAGCTCAATTTGCTGAACGAGGCGCGCATCTGGTCCGATCGCGCACTCGCAATGCTCGACGACGCCGGCCGCGGTGGCCGTTGGGAGCTCGAGCTTCAGTCGACGCTCGGCCACGCCTTCATGTTCACCGAGCGCAACAGCGAGCAGGCGGAAGCGGCGCTCAGGCGCGGGCTGGAGATCGCGCAAGCGCTCGGCGACCACGCCAACACGTTCAGGCTGCTGTCGCGGTTGAACATGTACTACCGCCGGACCGGCGGCTACCGCCATCTGGTGCCGACAGCGCGTCACGCCGAGCGGATCGCGCGCATGATCGGCGATACCGCGGGCATCGCCGGCAGCAAGGCGCTGCTCGGCGTGTCCTATCACCTCGCCGGCGACCAGGCCGAGGCGCAAGCTCATCTCGACGAGGGCATGCGCGACGACGCCGCGCTGCGGGGCACCCAACCCGGACATTTCGCCTATTCGCGCACACCGCAAATTCCGCTCGCGCGGGTGCTGTGGCTGCGCGGCTATCCCGATCGCGCGCTGGAATGCGTCCTCCCGCTCGTCGGCGCGTCGGCACCGCGCGACGTGGTCATGCATTGCATTGCGCTGTGCTGGTCCGCCTCGGTGTTCGGCTGGGTCGGCGACTGGTCCGCCGTCGAGACCATGAGCGCTCGCCTGGCGACGCATGCGAGCATGCATGGGCTCGTCCCCTACGAAGCGGTTGCGACCGGGTTTCGGGCGCAGACCTTGATCGCCCATGGCGAGGTAACCGGCGGCATCGACCTGTTGCGGAGCGCGCTCCCGCGCCTGCACGCGGATCGCTACGAGCTCTATATGTCGGCGTTCGCCGCGGATCTGGCTCGGGGGCTGGTCTCGTCGGGGCGTTTGGCGGAAGGCGCGCAGGTCCTGAACGAAACCATCGACCGCGTCGAGCGGGAAGGCGGCGCCTTCGACATGCCGGAGCTGCTCCGTCTGCGCGGAGAACTCGAGGCGCAGGGTGGAAACCTCCACGCGGCCGAGGCAAGCCTCGTCGCGTCCGCGGAGCTCGCCGAGCGGCAGGGGGCGCTGTCCTGGCAGCTGCGCACCGAGATGTCGCTCTCGCAGTTGCGCGAACGACAGGGTGTAGGAGATCCGCGCGAACAGCTCGCCAAGACCTATGCGCGGTTCACCGAAGGGTTCGAGACCGCGGACCTCAGGAAGGCGCGGCTTATGCTGAACCCGCCCTCCGCCTGAACAAGCCGAAGAGCTCATCCGGACAGCCATGCCGGACCGAACTGGATCAGCACGAGCAGGACGACGACGAGCAAGGCGAGGGTTGCAAACAGCCGGCGCATCCCTGGTCGCTCCCTTGGTGCGGGTTTCGCCATTGTGGTGCTAGCTCGCGGCTGCCACGTCCAGGATGGCGTCGGCAAAAGCCTTTGGCGCCTCCTGCGGCAGATTGTGCCCGATGCCGCCCTTGATGGTCCGGTGCGAATAGCGCCCGGAGAATTTTGCGGCGTAGGCGGACGGCTGCGGATGCGGCGCCCCGTTGGCGTCACCTTCCATGGTGATGGTGGGCACCGTGATCACGGGGGCCTGCGCCAGCCGCGCCTCGTAGGCGTCGTATTTCGCTTCGCCTTCGGCGAGGCCGAGGCGCCAGCGATAATTGTGGATCACGATCGCGACGTGGTCCGGATTGTCGAAGGCCGCCGCGCTGCGCTCGAAGGTGGCATCGTCGAAATACCATTGCGGCGAGGCGAGCTGCCAGATCAGCCGCGAAAAATCCCGGCGGTACGTGTCATAGCCTTCGCGGCCGCGTTCGGTCGCGAAATAGAACTGGTACCACCATTGCAGCTCCGCCTTCGGCGGCAGCGGCATCTTGCCGGCCTGCTGGCTGCCGATCAGATAGCCGCTCACCGAGACCATCGCCTTGACGCGCTCCGGCCAGAGGGCTGCAACGATGTTGGCGGTGCGCGCGCCCCAGTCGAAGCCGGCGAGCGTGGCCTTCTCGATCTTGAGCGCGTCCATCAGCGCGATGACGTCGGTTGCGATCGCCGCCGGCTGACCGTTCCGCATCGTCGCCTCGGAGAGCAGGCGCGTGCTCCCGTAGCCGCGCAGATAGGGGATGATCACGCGATGGCCGGCCGCCGCGAGCAGCGGTGCGACGTCGACGAAGCTGTAGATGTCATAGGGCCAGCCGTGCAGCAGGATCACGGGCGGACCATCCGCGGGACCCGCTTCGGCATAGCCGACGTTGAGGAGGCCGGCGTCGATCTGCTTCAGGGACGCGAACGCCGTGTTGGCTCCCGGCTTGATGGTGACGGGGGACTTTGCCGGCTTGGCCGTTTCAGCCGAGGCGGTTGCGCCGATCGAAAGCTGGGCGGCTGCGAGCGTCATGGCGGCACTTCCGAAAAAGCGGCGGCGGTTGATGTTGTCGGACATGTGTTGCTCCTATGGTCGTTGCATGCTGTGAAGCGGGGCGATCCGCCACGCGGTTGCTGTTCAGCCCTTGTGTCCGTCCAGTCGCGCAAGGAAGTCGCGAACGAGCTCAGCGATTTCGTCGGTTGCTTCATCCAGCGCGAAATGGCCCGCGTCCAGGAGGTGAACCTCCGCATCCGGAACGTCGTCGCGATACGCCGAAGCGCCCGCAACCGCAAAGGACGGATCGTATTTGCCCCAGACCACCAGCGTCGGCGGCCGGGTCTTGCGCAGCCATGCCTGCCATTTCGGATAGGAAGCGACGTTGGTCCGGTAGTCCAGGAACAGCGTTGTCTGGATCTCGGCCTGTCCCGGACGCCTCAGGAACGCGTATTCGTCGCTCCAGGTATCGGGGTCGTAACGTTCGGGGTGCGGGCTGGAGCCGAGATGCCGTTGGCGCGTCGCCGCCAGGGAGGTGAAATTGGCCTTGAGCGCCTCGAGCTCGTGTGCCGGGTCGGCCCAATATCTGCGACGCGCGTCCCAGAGCGGGCTCAAGCCCTGCTCGTGCGACACGGCGTTCTGGATGATGATCCCGCGGACACGTTCGGGATGCGCCAGCGCCATGCGGAAGCCGACGGGGCCGCCATAGTCCTGCATGAACAGGACGTAATTGCCGAGACCGAGCTTGGCCGTCAACTCGTTCATCACGCCGGCGATGTTGTCGAACGTATAGGCGAAATCGGACGGCGGCGGCGCGCTGCTGTTGCCGAAGCCGGGATAATCAGGTGCGATCACGTGATATTTGTCGGCCAGCAGCGGCAACAAGGGCTCCCACATCCGCGACGAGGACGGAAAGCCGTGCAGCAGCAGCACGGCTGGGGCGTCGGGCGATCCGGCCTCGCGATAGAAGGTCTTGAGACCGCCGATATCGATGGTGTGATAGCTGATCGAGCGCCGGCTGGATCGCAGTTCCTGCGCCGAGGCTTGTACGGCGGCGCAGGCCATTGCGGCGGAGAGGGCGAGGGCGGCTGGAATGCTCATGTCGTTGCTCTTGCACGTAGCGTGACGGTTTGCGGAAAGTCCTGCGGCGCATGCCGCGCGCGTGGCTGCGGCGACTGGGTTTCGTGCGAGCACGTCGTTCGTGCCCGCAAACCCAATCTGCGCTCAAAGTGGACTGTTGGCTCGTTATGTATTGTTAGGCGTTGAGAGCGGCCGTACCAGGCGTGTCGCCGCTATTCGAACACGGCGTCGAAGATCTCGACGTCCATCAGCACCGGCTTGGCAATCACGGTTCCATCGGGCCGCACTGTCTGCGCGCGCCGAAGTGTCGGCACCACGATGCCGCCGAAGCTGTCATGAGCCCATGAGGAGTGCGCGACCTTCATCCCGAAGAGGTCGTGATCTGTCCGCCGCTGCAGCGCGCTCTCGTCGAAATAGAACACCTGCTCGGGCGCGAGCGTCATCAGGTGAGCCGGGAATTGTGCCCGCAGCCGTCGCCAGGTTTCGGCATTCTCCTGCCAGGGCGACAGCTCCTCGGTCACGACATCGGGATGGGCAAGCAGGAATGGAATCGTCAGATAGCTCCAGATCGCGACGCCGCAGAAGAAGATCAGGTGCAGCTCATCAGCGAGGGCTGACGGATCAACCTCGGGAAATGCGAGGCTGGGGTTAGGCCAGGACCGCAACACGTCACCAGCCAGGCTCTCGATCGTGATCGCATCCGGTTGAAAGGAGCCGGAGTGATCACCCCCGGTGATGCCGGTGAAGCGCACCGATTGCATCCGGGTCGAGCCTTCCGCGGTCACATCCTTGAATTCCCGGGCATGGCCCGCACTGGAGAACAGCGTTCCGCCAACGGAAAGGTGGAGCGTGAACCGGTTCAAGCTGTTCCAGCGGGCGATTCCGCCGCTGGCATCGATTACATCGTCAAGAAGCGCCATGTCCCGCCATATCCACCGTGAGCGTTTCCACCATGGCGGGGCCCATGCGGCTTGGCGTGTTAGAAGTTGTTAGGAGTTGCGAGCGGGAATCATGGCGGTATCTCGTTGAAGATACTCTCAATTCAGGGTGCTCAGCAGCTCCCTGGCAGCGATCAGATCGCGGGTCTGCAAGCCCTCCTGGTAGCGCGCAACGAGGGGGGTGAGCAAAGCGCGGACGTCAGCGGGCTGGCCGGCCCGCTCCCAGATGCGGCCAAGGCTGATCGCCCCGCGAAGCTCCCAGCCGACCGCGGATTGGCGCCGGGACAGATCGAGCGATTTGCGCAAGGTGCTCTCCGCCTCCGCAGCGTTGCCCGACCCGGCGAGGATGTCACCCTTGATCCTGAGCATCTCCGGCATGTCGAAGGATTCGCCATGATCGGGAATCTGGGCGATCGCCTCGTTGATCGTCTGCAAGGCCTCGTCGGGCTGGTTCTGGGCGGCGAGACCCTCCGCGAGTGCCGTCGCAAACACCGTCGTCATGATGCGGTGCCGTGTCGCGTACAACGTGGCCTGGCTGCGGCGAAGGTGCTCGATACCCCCCACGACGTCGCCGCGGCGCAGCAGCAGCTCGCCCTTCTGGCCGATACCGACAGCGTGATAGGGGCCGAGGAAGTGCCGTGCGGAATGATCGATCAGCCGCTCGATCAGGATGTCGGCACTGGCCCAGTCGCCGACCCAGAGGAACACGTAGATCGTCCAGATCAGGGAGATGCCGAGGGTGAGCGGCTGCTCGAGCAACTCGGCCTCGCGCACCGTGTATCTGGCCACCTCGACCGCTCGCTCGGGCCGGCCCGTGAGCCAGAGCCCGCGCGCCAGGGCAACCAGCGCGACGATGCGGTCGTCATAACCGAGATGCCCGATATTCAGCCGTTGCGAACCGGGATTTTGCACCATCGCGCTTTCGCAGAACCGAACCGCCTTGTCCTGGTTGCCGATCAGATGATGCGCGACGCCGAGCATCCAATCCACGTTCAACGAGGCCGCAGAATCATTCAGTTTGCGAGCAACGCCCTTGCCCTGTTCGCCGGTGTCGAGCGCGCCGTGAAAATCTCCGACCCTGGTCAGGTAGATGTGCAATCCGCGCAGCAGCCAGAGCTGCCAGTGCAGGTCATCGAGCTGCCGGGCAAGCTCCAGACTGCGCGTGAAGGCCGACCGGACCGCTTCCGTATTGCCCTGCGTGAACATCACGGAGACGCCGAGCGCGGCCTGCAGGGTCATCTCCTGGCGGCTGTCGATCGTGCGCGTGTCGAGCGACGCCAGCGCCTGCTGGGTCCATCGGTAGCATTCCGTCAGCAACGTCAGTTCGAGGAAGAACTGCGACGCCGAGGCCGCCAGATCCACGCCGATCGTCCGGTCGCCGCGGTCCGAAAAGCTGAAGGTCAGCGCGGCCCTAACATTGGGCAAATGGTCGGCATAGGGGAGGAAGCCGCCTGCGCTCTGCATGCCCGTGGATTTGAGGGCAATGTCGTGCAGGACGTCGCGGAAATATTCGGCGTGGGCGCGCGCGACGCGGTCCGCTTCCCCGTTCTCGACGAGCTTGTCCGCCATGAAGGCGCGGGTGGTGTCGAGCAGGCGATAACGCAGCCGCCGCTCCGCCGGCGAGGTCGCGATCAGGGATTTGGAGAGCAGGTTCGAAATGGCTTCCACGCCTTCGCCCTCGCCGATACCCTGGCTGGACGCGACCGCAAGCGCGGCTTCCAGCGTGAACGGCCCGACGAACACCGACAAGCCGCGCAGGATCGCGCTCTCGGTCGGCGGCAGCAGATCGTAGCTCCAGGCAAGCGCGGCGCTCAGCGTTTGGTGCCGCGGAATCGCGGTGCGCCGTCCCCGCCACAGCAGCGAGAAGCGGCTGTCCAACAGCGATGCGGTTCCGGCAATTCCATAGGCATTGACGCGCCCAGCGGCGAGCTCGATGGCCAATGCAATGCCGTCCAGGCGCCGGCAGATTTCGGCAACGAGCGGCGCATCCTCCTCGGTGAGCTCGAATTCGCCCAGGCTTTCGGCAATGCGTTCCACGAAGAGCTGGCTCGCGGGATAGGCAAGGATGTCGGCGATGCCGAGGCCTTCACGCTGCGGCGGGCAATCCAGCGGAAACAGCCGGTGGACGCGCTCACCCTCGGTACGAAGGGATTCGCGGCTGGTGGCCAGGATGTGCAGCTGCGACGCCTCGCGGACCATGCGCTCGGCCAGAGGGGCCAGCTCGTCGAGGATATGCTCGCAGCTGTCGAACACCAGCAGCATGCGCCGGCTGCGCAGGACCGTCAGCAGGCTCGGCACGGGATCGTCGGCATTGACGGTCAGGCCCAGTGCGGAAGCGATCGTGCCGGGAACCAGTCGGACATCCGTCAGTGCGCCGAAATCGACGAAACACACCTGGTCACCGAAGGCCGCGAGCTCGCGATGCGCGACGGCAAGTGCGACCGACGTCTTGCCGATCCCGCCCGGGCCGACGATTGTGACGAAACGATGCTGGGCAAGCTCGGCGGAGATCTTCTCGACCGCATCGTCCCGGCCGATCATCTTGGCAAGCGGCGCGGGCAGCAAGCGGGGCGAAGCGGCCGGCAGGCCGGCCCGGCTCTCCGAAGGCGCAGCCCGGAGCAGCGGGGCCGCGAAGCAATAGCCGCGGCCGGGGACGTTGATCACATAGCGGGAGCCTTCGCCGGCAGTGCCCAGGGCTTTATCGTCCAAAGCCTTGCGAAGCGTCGTGATGTGGAAGCGCAGGCTTCCCTCGTCGACGTTGACGTCGGCCCAGACGCGCTTGATCAACTCTCGCTTGTCCACGACCTCGCCGGCACGTTCGGCGAGACAGATCAGGATATCGAGCGCGCGGCCGCCGAGATGATACGGTGCACCGTCCTTTTCAAGCAATCGCGATTTCGCAAACAGCCGGAAGGGCCCGAAGGCAATGACCGAATCCTGCTCGTTGGTGTCTGGCACTGGCGAGTAATTCCGGTGAAAGGGCTGATGCCGGCACTTTGAATTACCAGAACGCGCTGTCCAGTAAACTGGCCGAAAGTGGCGAAATCGCGTGACTGTCGGCCGATTGCATGGAGGCGATCCCGGCAATTTCACTCAAAAGCAGCAATTTTGGGCACGGCCGGGCCAGCTGAGCAGTCCCATTGGCAGCGATCGACGGAGCCGTTGACCGGGTTCCCGCGACCTTCCTCATAACAGAATCTTGCAACGTCTAACGAGCTAAACACGTGCGATCCATCCAGTATGGCCTTCGAGTTAGATCCTATTTCAACGGGGAGGCCATGATGTCCATTATCGACGCTCGGCCGAACGACCATGTCGTTCGATCTCAATTCGTCGCCAGTCTCGATGAGCAGTCGCGTGATTGGGAACTCGTGTTGCGGGAATCCCACCATCGCATGAAGAACACGTTGACGCTGCTCGGTGCGTCGGTCCGTCGCGATTTCACGCGTGCGGGCAGGGGCGAGGTGTCGCTGGCGGTGGACCGGCTCGAGCGGCGCATCGTCGCCTTCGGCAGGCTCTATCAGCTTTTGTCGGACGACGGCGACCCGTCGATGGTGTCTATCGAACCCTTCTTCGAAAATCTCTGCGGCGCGCTCTCCGAAGCGGTGCTGGAGCCGGCCGGCATCCGCTGCGAGGCTGCGATCGAAAGCGGCAAATTGCCGGCGGCGCAGTGTCATCGGCTCGCGATGATGCTTACCGAGCTCATTACGAACGCGGCAAAACACGCCTTCCCGAACAGTGCCGGTGGGTTGATCCGCGTCGACCTGGCCAGCGGCGATGGCGCCTGGCTCTGCACCGTGGCCGACAACGGCATCGGCGCAACCGGTCCACTTCAAGGCACCGGCAGCCGCATCCTCGAAGGGCTGGCACGCAGCATCCACGCGCGGCTGCAGGGCGAGGCGGGGCAGGGTGGCACGCGGGTGACGATCGTGATGCCCGCCGCGGCCTGACCGTGCTTCGTGCTTGAACAATGTCTCACCTCAGGGAGTTCGACATGACCACCATCGAAATCGATCGCGAAACCGTAACCAAGCCCTCGAAATCTCGCGGAGTTGATTCGAAGCTCGAGGTCCTCGTGATCCCGGTGTCCGATGTCGAACGCGCCAAGGCGTTCTATGCGCGACTCGGCTGGCGGCTGGACGCCGACTTCGCCTCAGGCGACGACTGGCGCGTGATCCAGTTCACGCCGCCGGGCTCGGCCTGTTCGGTGATCTTCGGCAAGAACGTCACGGCCGCAGTGCCGGGCTCGGCGCGAGGCTTGTATCTGGTCGTGTCCGATCTCGAAGCGGCACGGCAGGATCTGCTCGACCGCGGCGTCGAGGTCAGCGCGCCATTCCACGGTGCCGGCGACCTTCACGCCGGACCTGACGAGCCATATCTGTTTGGCAGCGTTCGAGTCAGTGGTGCTGACCCGAAGCGCGGAAGCTATGCTTCGTTCGCCGCGTTCAGCGACCCCGACGGCAATGGCTGGCTGTTCCAGGAAATCACCACACGGTTGCCCGGACGCATCGCGCCCGACAGCACGACATTCGCCTCAACGACCGATCTGGCCGCAGCGCTGCGTCGCGCGGCGCTGGCGCATGGCGAGCATGAGACGCGGAGCGGCGGACACGACGAGAAATGGGCGGATTGGTACGCCGACTACATCGTCCGCGAGCAAGCCGGCCAGCCGCTGCCGACCTGAGCTGCAGCGAGGGCATCTCCGACCCTGGTCACACGGCGCGCGATGACTCGGTCCTCGCGCGCCGTGTCGTATTGCGCACGTCTCCATCGCCGTTGAAGCCGGACTCGCAACGGCTAACGCAGGCTAACAATCCATAACGCGCAAATTGCCGGGGCCTCAGCCAATCTCTCCGCACACCAACGGACCCGCTGATTTCGAATTCGGTCAGGGTCACCGACCAGAGCAAGGGAGATCCAACATGACCGCGCAAGCACGATCCGAGAGCCTCAACCCCGACCGCCGTCAATTGCTGAGCCAGGCCGCGATGACTGCGATCGCCGCCAGCGTGTCGAGCCTGTTGCCGCTGCATCCGGCCAAGGCTGCCTCAGGCGGCGCCATCCGCCCCTTCGAGATCAGCGTGCCCGAGCAGGATCTCCTCGACCTGCGCCGGCGCCTGGCTGCCACGCGCTGGCCGGATCGCGAGATCGTCACCGATCAGTCGCAGGGCGTACAGCTGAAGACGGTGCAACAGCTCGTGCGCTACTGGCAGAGCGACTACGACTGGCGCAAGCTGGAAGCGCGGCTGAACGCCCTTCCGCAATTCGTCACCGAAATCGACGGCGTCGACATCCACTTCATCCACGTCCGCTCGCGGCACGAGAATGCACTGCCGATGATCGTCACGCATGGCTGGCCCGGCTCGATCATCGAGCAGATGAAGGTCGTCGGTCCGCTCACCGATCCGACCGCGCATGGCGCCAAGGCGGCGGACGCGTTCGACATCGTAATTCCCTCGCTCCCCGGCCACGGCTTCTCTGGCAAGCCGACGGTGCTCGGCTGGGATCCCCAGCGCATCGCGCGGGCCTGGATCGTGCTGATGAAGCGGCTCGGCTACAACCGCTACGTCGCGCAAGGCGGCGATTGGGGTAACGCGGTCACCGAGCAGATGGCGCTGATCGCGCCGCCGGAATTGCTCGGCATCCACACCAACATGCCCGCGACCGTCCCCGACGACATCGCCGCGGCGCTGCAACCCGGCGGAACGCGTCCGGAAAACCTCTCGACCGAGGAGCGCCTTGCCTACGACCAGCTCGACGATTTCTACAAGCACGGTCTCGGCTACGCGATCGAGATGTCAAACCGGCCGCAGACGCTCAACGGTCTCGTGGATTCGCCTTCGGGCCTGGCGTCGTGGATGCTCGACCACGATGCGCGCAGCGCCGCGATGATCGCACGCGTGTTCGACGGCGGGACGGAAGGACTGTCGCGCGACGATGTGGTCGACAACATCACGCTCTATTGGCTCACCAACACCGCGGTGTCGTCGGCGCGGCTGTACTGGGAGAACAAGCTGGTGTTCTTCGCGCCCAAGCACGTCAATATCCCGGTCGCCGTCAGCGTCTTTCCCGACGAGATCTACGCCGCGCCGCGGAACTGGGCCGAGAAGGCCTATCCCAAGCTGATCCACTACAACCGTCTCGACAAGGGCGGACACTTCGCGGCCTGGGAGCAGCCGGCGCTGTTCTCCGCGGAAGTGCGGACGGCGTTCCGTCCGCTGCGGCAATCGATCTGAGATGCGAACCCATACATCAGGAGTGCAAGCAATGAACCGTCCCGAACGCAATTTCACGACCGGTGACATCCGCCTCGAGCGCCGCCTGCCGACCTATTGGCGCGTCACTTTCGATATGCCGCCGGTGAACATCTTTGGCCCGAGGCACCTTCCATTGCTCAATGACGTCGTCACGGCGATCGAAACCGATCCGGACGTGAAGGTGGTCGTGTTCGACAGCGCGGTCGAAGGCTTCTTCATCACGCATTACGACTTCCTCGCGCCGCTCGAGGATTCGCTCAAGGTGCCGCCCGGGCCGACCGGCCTGCAGTCGCTGCCTGACACGCTGGTGCGCCTCAGCCGCGCGCCGGTCGTCTCCATCGCCGCGATCCGGGGCCGCGCGACCGGTGTCGGCAGCGAGCTCGCGCTCGCGAGCGACATGCGCTTTGCCAGCCGCGAGAAGGCGATCCTGTCGCAATGGGAGGTCGGGGCCGGCCTCGTGCCCGGTGGCGGGCCGATGGCGCGATTGCCGCGCCTGATGGGCCGCGGCCGCGCTCTCGAAGTGCTGCTCGGCGCCGACGACATCCACGGCGATCTCGCCGAACGCTACGGTTACGTCAACCGGTCGTTGCCGGACGCCGAGCTCGATGGCTTCGTCGAGGCGCTCGCGATGCGCATCGCCTCGTTCGACAAGGAGGCGATCGCGGAGACCAAGCGTCTCGTCGATGTTGCAAGCCTGCCGCCGGACATCGACATCAAGCCGGAATGGGACGCATTCCTGGCCTCGCTCAATCGCCCCGCGAGCCAGACCCGCATCAAGGCGTTGATGGCGCGCGGCTTCCATCGCGCCGGCGACGTCGAGAACCGCCTCGGCTTCCACGTCGGACAGATCGGCAGCTAGAGCGTTTTCGAGCGAAGTGGATGCCGGTTCGCGTGAAGAAAACGCGTCAAAACAAGAATCAAATCCCGTTCCGACGTCATCGGAACGGGATTTGACGGAACCGCCGCGACGCTCGGCCGGTTGGAGCGGCGGCGGGCGGTCACGCCGATGCCGCCTTCCATCGGTACAGAGTGCCGGTGTGCAAAACAAACGAGGAGAATTGAGATGATCCGCAAGGCAAAGGCAGTATGGAAGGGCACCGGCCGCGACGGCACCGGTCAGCTATCGAGCGAATCCGGTGTGCTCGCCGAGACGCCATATTCGTTCAAGACCCGTTTCGAGAACGAGAAGGGCACCAATCCCGAGGAGTTGATCGCGGCGGCTCATGCCGGCTGTTTTACGATGGCGCTGGCCTTTGGTCTTCAGATGGCAGGTTTCACGCCGGACGAGCTCTCGACCGAAGCCGCCGTGACCCTGGAGCCCGAAGGCAAGGGCTTCAAGATCAGCAAATCCGCGCTCACCTTGCGCGCCAAGGTGCCGAACCTCGACGAGGCCGGCTTTGCCAAGATCGCCGGTGAAGCCGAGAAGAACTGCCCGGTGTCGAAGGTGCTCAACGCCGAGATCACGCTCGACGCCAAGCTCGGCTGAGCGAACGGAAGGAGCCCGCCATGTCGCGTCAGGATCTGCCTCGCCAACATCAGCCGGATGAAGACAGGTTCCGGGCGATCCTGCCAGAGGATATCGCGTGGCAGCCCTTCCCGGCATTCCCGCCGGGCGCCCGGCTGGCCGTCATGGTGGGACATCCCGCCGAGCAAGGACCTTACGTGGTTCGGGTCAAGGTGCCCGGCGGCACCAGGCTGATGCCGCACAAGCATCCCGAGGACCGCATCTACACGGTCATGTCGGGCGTGTTCTACATCGGGCTCGGCGAGAGTTTTGACGGCGATAAAGTCGGGGCCTATCCGCCGGGCAGTGTTATCGTGCTGCCCGGCGAGACCTGGCATTTCCATTGGGCGAAGTCCGGCGAGTATGTCACGCAGGTGAGCGCGATCGGGCCGCTGGGCCTCGAATATCACGACGACAAGGACGACCCGCGCTTGCATGGGATTGCAGAGCAAAGGTAAGCATCTCGAGAAACCAAGGGAGCATCAAATGACGATGGAACGCGCAGTTTTGGCCGGAGGCTGCTTTTGGGGCATGCAGGATCTGATCCGCAAGCAGCCGGGCGTGATCTCGACACGCGTCGGCTACACCGGCGGTGCGGTGAAGAACGCGACCTACCGCAACCACGAAGGCCACGCCGAGGCGATCGAAATCATGTTCGATCCAGCCAAGACCAGCTTCCGGACGATGCTGGAATTCTTCTTCCAGATCCACGATCCCTCCACGCTCAATCGCCAGGGCAACGATCGGGGCACCAGCTATCGCTCCGCGATCTTCTATACCAGCGACGAACAGAAGCGGATCGCCGAAGACACCATTGCCGACGTCGAAGCCTCAGGCTTGTGGCCGGGCAAGGTGGTGACCGAGGTCGCGCCCGCAGGAGAGTTCTGGGAAGCCGAGCCCGAGCATCAGGACTATCTCGAACGTTATCCGGACGGCTACACCTGCCACTTCATCCGGCCGGATTGGAAGCTGCCGCGCCGCGCGATGGCTGCGGGAGGGTAGCAACCCAGGGGCGACGGATTTCGTCTATCGCGCGATCCGGAAGTGATGGGTCGGCGCGGTGGTGGAAGACGTCGCCGGTTTCTGATGGGAAGGCGGGCGCATGCAGAGGCTGCTCTTCTCGCGTTGCCGGCAGCGTTTGCCGCCGGCAGGCTCTACTTGCCGCAGATCACGCCGACGGCCTTCCGGGCAAGCTCTCGCAGATCGGCACGGCGGGCACCTGCGCGGGCACGAATCGCGATGGTCTGCATCGTGGCTGCGGCAAGAAGCGCGAGCGCGGCAGGGTCGGCAGTCGCCTTCAGCTCGCCCCGCTCTTGCGCCAGGCGGAAGCGCGCCTCGAAATCGGCATCGATCGCCCGGAGTCCCGCTGCGACACTGCCCCGGATCGCTGCATCTTCCGCGACTTCGGTCACCGCGGTTCCGACCACGAAGCAGCCCCGGGCGGTTCCCTTGCCCGAGAAATAGATCGAGAGCGCCGCCTCGTAGGCCAGCATCAAGGCTTCGTCCAGGGGATGGTCCCCTGCAAGTGCCTCGCGCGTCGCAGCCAGGCTCATCTCCCAATAGCGTGCGAGCGCTTCGAGGTAGAGCGCGTGCTTGTTGCCGAATGCCGCGTAGAGACTTGGCGGGCTCATGCCGGTCGCGGCGGCGATCTTGTCCAGTGATGTGCCGGAGTAGCCCGCCCGCCAGAATGTGTCCGTGGCCTGCCTGAGAGCCGTCTCCGCGTCGTAGGCGGCCGGCCGACCGCGGCGAGCCGCGCCCGTATCGCTCTTCTTTCGTGCCATTTCGCCCGCTTCCTGGTTGCCGTGTCCTGCACATATATTTGTATGACTCGTTATAAAAATCAATGACCGCCCCCTTGATCCCCGATCGCCAGCACAATATTTTGTAACGATCGTTAGTAAATGGACGAAACGAGGGCTTTCCGATGCGTTTGAATTTTGCGCCAATCGGCGGGTGGCTGGGTGATCGCAGCAGCCGACGCGAGAGCGAAGCGGTTGCTCCGCTGTTCGGAGCAAATCTTGCCGGTCGGCTACGCCGGCCCCTGATGGTGGTGCTGCCGGCCGCGGCCGCCGTGATCGGCGGCTTCATGTACCTGGCACAGGAGCAATATGTCGTGACCGACGATGCATTCGTACGTGCCGCGAAGGTCACGATCAACGCGCGGGTGGCAGGCCAGGCGGTCGAGATCGCCGTGCGCGACAACGAGCGCGTCCGGCAGGGCCAACTCCTGTTTCGCATCGACCCCGAGCCGTATCAGATCGCCGTCGATCAGGCCGAAGCGCGGCTCGGCAGCGCCAGGCTGCAGATCGACTCGCTCAAGGCGACCTACCGCCAGCAGCAGGCAGAACTGCAATCGGCCAAGGAGACGGCCTCCTTCGACGAGCGCGAGTTTGATCGCAAGAAGACGCTGGTCGCGTCCGACTTCACGCCGCGCGCGGTTTACGAGCGGGCCGAGACCGATCTCAAGGTGGCGCGCCATCGGATGGCGTCGATCGAACAGCAGATCGCCAACACGGTCGTCGCACTCGACGGCGATCCCGATATCGATGCGGACCGCCATCCGACGGTCCGTGCGGCCAGGGCGCAGCTCGACCGTGCGCGGCTCGATCTCTCCTACGCCACGGTGAGGGCGCCCGACGATGGCATCGTGACGAAAGTCGACGATCTCCAGGTCGGAGGCTTCGTCAATGCGGGGGCGCCCACGTTTTCGCTGATGTCGAGCCGCGACGTCTGGATCGAGGCGAATTTTCGCGAGACCGGTCTGACGCACATGCAGCCGGGCCAGCAGGCGACGATCGACGTCGACGCCTATCCGGATCGCAAATTCACGGCCCATATCGTCAGCATGAGTCCCGGTACCGGATCGGACTTCTCGGTCCTGCCGCCGGAGAATGCGACCGGAAACTGGGTCAAAGTCGTGCAGCGGCTGCCGGTGCGTCTCGAGATCGACGACCCGGATTCTGCCCGGCCGCTATTCTCCGGCATCAGCGTGACGGCGCGGGTCGATACCGGCCATCGTCGCAACTGGCTGCATCTGCTCCAACCCGCGCTCGCGACGGGTGTCAAATGAGTACATCCCTCCCACCGACCACCGCGGCCGACGGTCGTTCCGCGATCTCCGCGGCGGCGTTGCTGGCGACCTATATGCAGGCGGTCAACATTTCCGTGCCGAACGCCGCGCTCCCGCATATCCAGGCGACGCTCTCGATGGCGAACGACGAGGTCGGCTGGGTGTTCTCCTCCTATATCGCGGCGAGCGCCGTGACCATGTCGGTCACGCAATGGCTCGCGGGACGCTATGGCCGCAAGGCGGTCTATCAAACAGCCCTCGCGATCTTCGCGTTGGGCCTCGTGCTCGACACGCTGGCGACGACGTCGATCCAGTTCGTGCTGGCCAGGATTCTGCAGGGCGCGGCCAGCGGACCGCTCGCGCCGCTCTCGCTGGCGATCCTTCTGGAGGTGACACCGGCGCCGCGCCATGCGCGCATGAGTCTCGCATGGACCGTCTGCTCCTTGCTTGGCATCAGCACCGGTCCCGCCATCGGGGGCTGGCTCAGCGAATATTGCGGCTGGCCGTCGATCTTCTATGGCAGCCTGCCGATGACGGTATTCATATTGCTGACGATGGCCTCGTTGTTGAGCGAGAAGCGGTCGGAGCGAAGCAAGTCGTTCGACTTCTTCGGCCTGACGACCTTCTCCGTCGGCATGATCGGGCTGCAGATGCTGCTGGATCGCGGCGAGCGCCTCGAATGGTTCGCCTCGACCGAGATCTGGGTCGAGGCAGGCGCCTCGGTGCTGGGTTTCTATCTCTTCGTCGTGCATGTCATGACGACAAGGGAACATTTTCTCCGCACGGCGCTGTTTCGGGACCGCAATCTCGTCCTCTCCACGGTGATCTCCTTCGCCCTCGGTTTCGTCTTGCTGCCGACGCTGGCGCTGACGTCGCCGATGCTGGAGGAGTTGCTCAACTATCCCGTCGACACCACCGGCTACATGAGCATTCCGCGCGGCGTGGCGCTGGTGGGAGCGCTGGTGCTGACCAGCCTCGTTCCGGGGCAGGTCGATTACCGGCCATTCCTCGTGGGGGGAATGACGCTGGTGGTCTATGCCAACTGGCTGATGCTCGGCTACTCGCCGGCCATGGACTGGCGGCCGGTCGTCGAAGCCGGTTTCCTCCAGGGCGCGGGTCTCGGCATGCTGTTGCCGGCGCTCGCGAGGGCCGCGTTCGGCACGCTCGATCCAAAACTTCGCCCAGAGGGCAGCGCGCTGATCAACCTGTCGCGCCTCTATGGCAGCACCATAGGCATCGCGGTGGTCCAGCTCTTCTTCTATGCCAACACCCAGGCGCTGCACGTCGCGCTCGCCAAGCATCTCACGCCGTTTCGCGTTGCGGCAAATGCCGCCGGCCCGATCGGCAAACCCGGCCTTGCCGCTCTTAACGGCATGGTCACGCATCAGGCAGCCACGGTCGCGGTCATCGACCAGTTCGAGATCCTGATGTTCGCGATGCTCGTCGTGATCCCGCTCGTGTTCTTCCTGCGCAAGCCGCGTCCCGCCGGCTGATGCCGGGGAGACGAAGTGACGTCCTATCTGCCAACCTCGATCATTTCGCCCGCCGCCGGCGAGCGTTCAACAAGGGAGTATCAGCATGACGATTTCGGATTCACTTCGTGACACCCGGATTCTCACCCATGGGTCGGTGTCGATTCCTGCTGTGGGATTTGGCACGCTCATTCCCGATCCGGTCGTGACCAAACAGGCCACGAAGGCCGCACTGGAAGCCGGATTTCGACATCTCGACTGTGCCGAGCGCTATCGCAACGAAGCGGCCGTCGGCGATGCGATTCAGGATGCGTTCAAGGCCGGGACGCTTCGGCGTCAGGACCTGTTCGTGACGACGAAGCTGTGGAATACCAATCATCGGCCGGAGCGGGTGAAACCTGCCTTCGATGCCAGCCGCAGGCGCCTGGGGCTCGACGACATCGACTGCTATATCATCCACACGCCCTTTGCCTTTCAGCCCGGCGACGACCAGGATCCGCGGGACGCAAGCGGGCAGGTCATCTACGATTCGGGCGTGACGCTTGTGGAGACTTGGCAGGCGCTGGAGCGCCTCGTGGACGAGGGGCACTGCAAGTCGATCGGCCTGTCGGACATAACCCTGGAGAAGTTGCGAGAGATCGTTGCGGTCGCGCGGATCAGGCCGGCCATGGTGCAGGTGGAAGCCCATCCATATCTCCCCGAACGGGAACTGCTCGACTTCTGCCGCACGCATGGCATCGTGCTTCAGGCCTTCGCGGCGCTCGGACATGCGATGGAGCCGCGCGTGCTGGAAGACCCCGTCATCACGGCGATCGCGCGGCGCGTGCACAAGACCCCGGCGCAGGTCGCACTGGCGTGGGCCGTACAGCGCGGCACGGCGTTCTTGACGACCTCGACCAATCCGGGGCGAATCCGGGAGAACCTCGACATCTCGGCCCTGCCTGAAGACGCCATGCGCCAGATGCGAGACGAGATCACGACCAATGTCAGGTTCAACGCGGTGGTGGAGACCGGCGTGCCCGGGTTCATTTCGCGGACTGGCTGAATCGGCCGCGACGCGTCCGTCAGGTACGGAGCTGCTCGATCAGATCGCGCGCGCTTCGGATGTCTGCGAAGATGGCGCCCTCGCCGAAAGGTCCGCATACGCGTTGCAAGACTGCCAAGGCTTCCGCGCTCCGGCCGGTCCCGCTCAGCGACCGCGCGAGGCTGGTCGCGCATCGAAGCTCCCAGAAGCGCGCGCCCTGCTGTGCGGCGATGCCCATCGCCTCGCGAAAGCGCGCCTCGGCCTCGTCCGAATCCCGCGCGCTTCTCTGCATCAATTCTCCCTTGATGCGGAGCAGCTCCGGAAGATACCAGAGTTCCTGCCGGTCGTTGCAACGAGTGAGGACGTCCTCGATCACGCCGAGGCCGCGGTCGACCTGGTCGGCCTCGAGGAAGCACGCGGCGAGCTCGCCGAGCAGCGGCAGAAAGCGCGGCAGGAAGCGCGCATCGCCGGCGCGGTTGAGCTCTTCGCGCAGGAGCGGCAGGCCGTTGGCGATGTCGCCGCGCCTGGCTATGACCGCGGCGTTGAAGGCCCGCGCCCACAAGCCCCACAGCCGGATCGCATGGCGCTCGGTGTGCTCGAACAGCTCGGCGCCGTGGCGCTCGGCGGCGTCGAAATCGCCGGACCAGAACGCGATCGGGCAGGCGGCCTGCCCCAGCACGCTGCAGAAGGTCAGCGCATGGCCGTTGGCACGGCCTTCTTCGATGTTGTTGGCGGCGAGCGCCCGGGCCTGATCGGCGAGGCCCTGCAGCCACAGGATGCGGGCCCGGAAATATTGCGTCGATATCCTGAGATCGAGCGGGAAGATTTTCGGCTTCTCCACCAGCACATGCAGCGAGGCGTTCACCCGGTCGATGCGCTGGCGCGCCTCGTTCTGATCCCCCAGGTAGTGCAGCGCGACGGCCATCAGCCGGTCGCCAAGCATGAGATCGGTTTTATCGGGCGAGTTCGCCGCGACATCCGCAAAGCGGTCGGCGAGTGCGCGGGCCTTGCCGAATTGCCCGTTGTTGAACTGGTCGATGCTCAAGCCCCACAGCGCGCGCAGCCGGAAATCCTTGTCGTCGAGGCGCTCGGCCAGCTCGAGGGTCGTCTCGAGGATCGGGCGCGCCTCGCGCGCGCGGCCCTCGCCGTACATGAGCGACCAGCCAAGTGCCGACAGGAGCTGCATGCGGATGCGGTCGTTGCCGCGGTCGTCGCCGAGCGCCGCCAGTGCCGTTCTGCAGCGCTCGCGGCATTCGGCGAACAGCGAAAGGCGCACCCACAGGGTCACCGCGGTCGCCGTCAGTGCGATGCCGAGTTCGGCGTCGCCGTCGGGTGCGAAGGCCCAGTCCAGCGCGGTTCGCACATTGTCCAGCTCACCGCCATAGGCGCTGAGCCATTCAGGCAGCGGCGTCGAAATGCTGGCCGCCGCGCGCTCGAAGAAATCGCGAAAATGCTCGGCATGACGCCGCGCGAACTGCCTGGTTTCGCCGAGCTCGTTCAGCTTCCCAAGCGCGTAGGTGCGCGTGGTGTCGAGCAGCCGATAGCGCAGCGCCCGCGAGCCGGATGGCGAGATCAGCGATTTGGTGACCAAGCTGTCGATCGCCTCCAGCGTCTCCGGGGTGCTGAGGCCATCGCCGGATGCGACCGTTGCGGCCGCCTCCGGCGCGAAGGGTCCAGCGAACACCGACAATCGTCGCAAGGTGGCGCTTTCCGCCGCAGGCAGCAGGTCGTAGCTCCAGTCGAGCGCGGCGGCGAGCGTCTGGTGCCGCGGGACGGCCGTGCGCCGTCCGCGCCATTGCAGCGAGAAGCGGCTGTCGAGCAGGGCGGCGGTGCCGGCGATGCCATAGGCATTGACACGGCCCGCCGCGAGTTCGATCGCCAGCGCAATGCCGTCGAGCCGCCGGCAGATGCTGGCGACGAGCGGCGCCTCTTCCGCGCTGAGCTGGAACGGCCCGGAGCTCTGCGCGATGCGCTCAACGAAGAGCTGGGCCGCGGGATAGGCGAGAACCTCTGTGACGTCGATGCCCTCGCGCTCGGGCGGGCAATCCAGCGGAAACAGCCGGAAGATCCGCTCGCCTTCGCTTCGAAACGACTCGCGGCTGGTGCCGAGAACACGAAGCTGCGGCGCTTCGCGGACGATGCGCTCCACGAGCGGCGCCAGCGTGTCCAGCACATGCTCGCAACTGTCGAAGATCAGCAGGGCCGGTCCGCTCTTCAGAAATGTCAGGATGGCCGGGGTTGGATCCTCCGCGCTGACGGTCAGTCCGAGGGCGGCGGCGATGGTGGTCGGGACATGGCTGGCGTCCCGCAGCGAACCGAAATCGACGAAAAAGACGCGGCCGCCGAAATCCGCCGAGCGCCGATGCCCGACCGTGACGGCGACGGCGGTCTTGCCGATGCCGCCCGGACCGACCAGGGTCATGAAGCGATACAGCGTCAGGCCGTTCGAAATCTTCTCGATGACCTCCTCGCGTCCGACCATCTTCGCAAGCTGCGCGGGCAGGGAGCGGGGGGGAATGATTTCGGCGGCCGGCGCGACCGGCGAGGCTGTTTGCGCGAGCGGGGCGACAAAGCAATAGCCGCGGCCGGGCACATTGAGGACATAACGGGCCGATCTGCCGGTATCGCCGAGCACCTTGCGCAACGCTGCGACATGGAAGCGCAGGCTGCCTTCGTCGACATTCACCTCGGCCCAGATGCGCTTGACCAGCTCCCTCTTGTCGATGACCTCGCCGGGGCGCTCGGCAAGCAGGATGAGAATATCGAGCGCGCGGCCGCCGACGTGAAGCGGCGCCCCTTCCTTCTCCAGGAGCCGGGACTTGGGAAACAGCCGAAATGGCCCGAATGAAATGGCCGAGTCTTGGTTGTTAGTATGAGCTGGCACGTGCCATTGCCCCCGCAACGGGAGTCAAAAAGGTATGGTGTTGTGGTCTAGCAGAACGATCCGTCCAGTAAACTGGCCGAAAGCAGCATGGCTGGCAGACCTGCGCAGATGGCTCGGGTTCGGCTTCGGCCCACCAAAATAATCACGGAAGTGGAATGGGTTAGCTCGTCATCGTCGAATGTGTATCCTTTGTGACGATGCGCGCCGTCAGCGCGACCAGACCGAGCAGCGCAGCCAGCAGCCAGAACGCCATGGGCAATCCGCCAAAACGTGCGACGAAGCCGACGCCGGCGGGGCCGACGAGGATGCCCGCGTAGCCCGCGGTCGTGATCGCCGCCACCGCAAGCCCGGTGGGCATCACCGTCTGCCGCGCCGCCCGGCGGAACAGCACCGGCACGAGATTCGACGCGCCGAGCCCGATCAGCAGGAAGCCGCCGATGGCGACCGCCGCAACGGACGCCGTCAGCAGGACCACGAAGCCGGCGATCGCAATGAGGCTGCCCCACAGCAGCGTCGCGCGGTCGCCGATGCGCGCAACGACGGCGTCGCCGCCGAGCCGTCCCGCGGTCATCGCGATCGAGAACACGATATAGCCGGCGCCGCCTTGCGCCTCGGTGACGAGACCTGCGCCGATGACGAGCAGGGCGCCCCAATCCAGCATCGCGCCTTCGACCAGGAAGGTGATGGCGCCGAGCAGCGCGAGCAGCAACACCGATCCGTGCGGCAGCACGAACAGCGGGCCCTCCTGCACCTGCACGGAACGAAGCAGGCGCGGTGAGGTCACGACCATCGCGACCAGCATCAGGACGGAGCAGATCAAGGTGCAGGCGAGCGTGCCGAATTGCAGCGAGAGCAGCGCCGTCATCAGCGCGGACCCCGCAAAGCCCCCGATGCTGAAGAGGGCGTGGAAGCCTGACATCAGCGGGCGGTGCGCGGCGCGTTCCACCTCCACGGCGTGGATGTTCATGGCGACGTCGATCGAGCCGAGCGCGGCGCCGAATGCGAACAGCGCCAGCGCCAGCGTTGCGGGCGAAGCCGCAATGGCGAGCAGGGGCAGGACCAGCGCCAGGCCGAACCCGCCCGCAATGATGATCGGCCTGCTGCCGTAGCGCGCGCTCACGATTCCGGTCACCAGCATCGCGACGACCGAGCCGATGCCGAGGCTGAGCAGCAGCAGTCCGAGCACGCCGTCATCGACGCCGAGCCGCATCTTCGCGAACGGCACCAGCGGCGCCCAGCACGAGACGCCGAAGCCCGCGACGAGGAAGGCAAGCCGGGTCGCAAGGCGCGTCGCAAGCCGGTCGGCGGAAGACATGGGAACTCCGGGAGAGCAGGCGAGCGATCGACAAGCCCGATGATTGTCGCGACTTTATGTCTGTGGGGTGCTTGTGGGTTGAACGGGCGAGCGGCCGCCGACTTGTAGCCCGGATGAGCGCAGCGATATCCGGGGCACTCGCCCGGCACTGCGCACCGTCCCGGATGTCGCTGCGCTCATCCGGGCTACGAGACCGCGCCTGTGTCGGCCTCTGTCAATCCGCCATCTCAAAAATATTCTACTTTACCGAAATTCGGTTTCGGCGTATGTGTCGTCCATCCCGGCTCACCCAAGAGGGGCGACGTGTAGTCGTCATGTTCGCGAGCCGGGGATGCGGTGGACGCGGCAGCGTCGGCACGAGAGGTGCGGGCAGGGCGGGTAGTCCCTGTGAGCTCGTAACCGCGTGCGGACGACGGCGCTGCTAGGTTCGTCTCGTTCGTAAGTTTTCGGCTCTGTCGACGGAGTCGGAAATACTGCGGGCGAAATGGCGGGCCGTGCGTACGGCAAAACCGTGTGGTCCTGGCCGTCGTTGCCACGGTCAAGTTTCCGCGAAGGTGCGAGCGAGCCCAACCGGGCAGACTGCATCATCCAAATTCGCGGGGCGAGGGAGGCCAGAAGGAAAGTTCGGCTCCCGGGAGATCACGGCATAAGCCGTGCAACCACTGCGCAGGGAAGGCCGAGTGATCGGCGACACCTGTATGCTGCTGTGCGGTTCTTTCTGCGTGTGCATTTTCGCGCAGCGGACCGCGGGTGCCAGCCGGCACCCGGCCTTCCCTGTGCCCTCTTGGATTTGAGGGTGGAGCGACGAAGCAAAGCTCGGGCGAATTGCGCCGCGAGGCTGCGAAAGCATGTCTGCAAGCGAGATGGTGCCGGAAGAGCGATGCCGCTGCGCCATGCTCGACATTGCGAGTGCAGCGAAGCAATCCAGAATCCCTCAGCGGAGGCGGTCTGGATTGCTTCGTCGCAAGGGCTCCTCGCAATGACGATGTGGAGGGAGCCGGCCACCATCCTCCGGCCCGTTCTAACCCTCGAGGATGCGGCGGCAGGCCTCGACGTACACCTCCGCGCCGGTGACGATATCGGCGTCGGCGGTGTTCTCGGTCCAGTGATGGCTGATGCCGCCGATCGACGGCACGAACAGCATGGCGGCGGGCATGACGGTTGCCAGCATCTGCGCGTCGTGGCCGGCGCCACTGGGCATGCGAACGGATCGTCCGCCGGCCAGCGCCTTGCTCGCGGCCTCGATCGCATCCTGAAAGCCCGGGTTCATCATGGCGGGCGCGCCGGTGCGCAGCTTTTCGACGGTGACGGTGCAGGGCCCCCTCGCACTGACCTCGTCCGCCATCGTGCGCAGCTCTTGCTCCAGTCGCGCAATGACGGCCGGATCGTCGTCGCGGATCTGGAACAGCATTTCGGCGCCGCCCGGAATGATGCTCGGCGCGCCGGGATCGAGCGTGATGCGGCCGGTAGTCCAGACCGTGCGCGGACCGCAGGTTGCGGGAAAACGCTCGTCGATCGCGACGCAGAATTTGGCCAGCGCCAGCCCTGCGTCCTTGCGCACCGCCATGCGCGTGGTGCCGGCGTGGTTCTGCTCACCGGTGAAATTGATCTTGTACTGCCAGATGCCGACGATGGACGTCACGACGCCGATCGCGAGCTTGCCACTCTCGAGCGTGTCGCCCTGTTCGATATGCGCCTCGAGATATCCGACGTGGCGTCCCGGCTCGACGCCGACGCGGGCTCGTCCCGCGAGGCCCATGTCGGCGAGGGCGTTGCGCATGGTGCGGCCATCGGTGCGGTCGCGCGCAGCGTCGATCTCGGCCTCGGTCAGCTGTCCAACATAGGAGCGCGAGCCGAGGAAGCTGCCGAAATGACCTTCCTCGTCGCACCAGGCGGCGACTTCGACGGCGCCCTTCACGGAGGGATCGATATTGAGCACGCGGGCGGCCTCGAGCGCATAGACCACGCCGAGCGGGCCATCGAGCCAGCCGGCATAATTTTGGCTCTCCAGATGCGAGCCCGCCAGCAGTTTCGGCCCGGACTTCGCGCTGGTGCCGAAGACGTTGCCGATGCCGTCGATCGCGGCGGAGAGACCGGCGTCGGGCAGCTTGCGCGCCAGCCAGTCCAGCGAAAGCCTGTGCGGCTCGGAGAAGGTCGGCTTGTGCACGCCGGTCTTGTAGGCGCCGATGGTGCGGAGCGCGTTGAGATCGGCAAGGACGCGCGCGCCATCGGCAGAAGGACGATTGTCAGGCATGCTCAGTAACCTTCAAGGCCTCGGTGCGGATTTCCTCGACCAGCCGTTCCTTGAGCTGGACGAATTCCGGCGTCGTCTTGATCTTGTAGGAGCGCGGATGCGGCAGGTCTACATTGATCTCAGCCTTGATGCGGCCGGGGCGCGCGCTCATGACGATGACGCGGCTGCCGAGGAAGATGGCTTCCTCGATGTCGTGGGTCACGAACAGCACGGTCTTCTGGTCGCGCTCCCAGATCCCAAGCAGCATCTCCTGCATCAAGGCGCGGGTCTGGTTGTCGAGCGCGCCGAAGGGCTCGTCGAGCAGAAGGATCTTGGGGTCGTTGGCGAGCGCGCGCGCGATCGCGGTGCGCTGCTGCATGCCGCCGGAGAGCTGCTTGGGCCAATGGTTCTCGAAGCCGGACAAACCGACCTGACGGATGAAGGCGTCAGCGATCTTGTTCCGCTCCGCCTCGGACACGCCGCGCTCGCGCAGGCCGAAGGCGATGTTCTCGCGCACCGTCAGCCAGGGGAACAGCGTGTAGGACTGGAACACCATGCCGCGATCGGCGCCAGGGCCCGTCACCTCGCGGCCGTCGAGCGTGACGCGTCCGCCGGTCGGGCGATCGAGGCCGGCAACGATGCGCAGCAGCGTGGACTTTCCGCATCCGGACGGACCGAGGATGGTGACGAAGTCGTTGTTGCCGATGACGAGGTCGGTCGGCTCCAGTGCCTTGGTCGGCGCGTTGCCGTGGCGCGCGGGGAAGGTGCGCGAGACCTGCTCGATCTTGAGGATCGTCATGCGAGCCTCCACGGAAACAGCCAGGCGTTGAACGCCTTGAACATGAAGTCCGAGAGCAGGCCGATCAGCCCGATCACGATGATGCCGAAGATGATCTGGCCGGTGTTGAGCAGCGCCTGGCTGTCGGTGATCATGTGACCGATGCCCGAGGACGAGCCGATCAGCTCGGCGACGATGACGTAGGTCCAGGCCCAGCCCAGCACCAGCCGCAGGATCTCGGCGATCTCCGGCGCGGAGGAGGGCAGCAGCACGCGCCGGATGATGCCGCGATCGCTGGCACCGAGCGTATAGGCCGCCTCGACCAGATCGCGCCGCGTCGAGCCGACCGTGACCGCGATCATCAGAATGATCTGGAATACGGAGCCGATGAAGATGACGAGCAGCTTCTGCAATTCGCCGATGCCGGCCCACAGGATCAGCAGCGGGATGAAAGCGGAGGCGGGCAGATAGCGCGCGAACGAGACGAACGGTTCGAGAAAGGCTTCGACGGGCTTGTAGGCGCCCATCAGCAGCCCGAGTGGCACCGCGATGATCGCGGCGAGCACAAAGCCGCCGATGACGCGCCAGATCGTCATACCGATGTCGTACGCAAAACCTTGCTTCGCCAGCAGGTCATAACCTTCCTGCACCATGGTCAGCGGGTTGGCGAGGAAGACTTTCGACACATGGCCGCCGAAGGTCGCCCATGACCAGAGGGCAACGAACACCACGAAGAACGCAAGGCCGTAGGCCGCACGCTGCTTCGATGTCACGGGATCCAAAGGGCGCATCAACGATCTATCCGGGCGATGAACGAGATTGCCGGCCCCGCCGCGAGACGGGGCCGGCGGCTATCGAGGCGTTACTTGATGAAGCTGGCGTCGAAGAGGTCCTCGACCTTCGGCGCCGCCTTGATGATCCCGATCTCGAGCAGCAGCTCGGCGGCCTCCTTGTTGAAGGTCAGGAAGTCGCCGGCGAAGAACTTCTGGTTGGCGGCCTTGTCCTGCCAGCGCAGGTACTTCGCCGAGTTGCCGAACTGCTCGCCGGTCTGCTTCACGTCGGCGCCCATGATCTCATAGGCCTTGGCCTGGTCCTTGGCGATCATGTCGAGCGCCTCGAAATAGCTGTCGGCGAGCGCCTTGGCGGCCTTGGGATTCTCGGTCAGGAATTTCGGCGTGCAGCCGAAGGTGTCCATGACCATCGGGTAGTCCAGCGTGGTGGCGATGATCTTGCCCTTGTCGGGCGCGGCGCGCACCGTCGACAGATACGGCTCATAAGTCATCGCGGCGTCGTTCTGGCCGGAAACGAAGGCCTGCGCGGCGGCGGCCGGTTCGAGGTTGACGACGGTGACGTCCTTGGTGGTGAGGCCGTTCTTCTTGAGCATCCAGGCCAGCGCGAAATAGGGCGAGGTGCCGGGCGCGGAGGCGGCAACGGTCTTGCCCTTGAGGTCCTTGATCGCTGCGACGTCGTTGCGCACGGCCATGCCGTCGGCACCATAGCTCTTGTCGAGCTGGAAGATCTGCTTGGTCGCAACGCCATTGGCGTTCCAGGAGATCCAGGTCTCGACCGTGGTCGCCGCGCACTGGATGTCGCCGGATGCGATCGCGAGGTGGCGGTCCTTCTGCGGAATCTTCTTGATCGAAACGTCGAGGCCGTTCTTCTTGAAGATGCCGGCTTCCTTCGCCAGCGTCAGCGGCGCGAAGCCGGTCCATCCGGAGATGCCGACGCCGACCTTGACGTCGTCGGCGAGCACGGGGGTGGCGGCCGAAAGGGCAATGATTGTCGCAAATATCGTCGAACTACGCATGATTGTCGTCCTCTGCCGATCGATGGATTGACGTCCTGTTGGTCTCTTCATGAAGCGTTGCACGATTTGTGCCGACATATCCTCTCAACCTCCCTTGAATCGCGCGACAAGGCGGTGAGAGTCACCGGGATAGAGCAGGCGCACGGCGGTGATGGTGCGCGCGCTGCGCCAGGTAAAACGGTCGATCACGAGACAGGGCGCGCCGACGGCGATCGCGAGTGCGTCCGCCGTGCGCTCGTCCGCAACGATGGCGCTGATCGTGTGCTCGGCTTCTGTCCATGGGACATGATGAAGCAGCCAGGAGCCTGGCGGTTCGCGCGAGAAATCCGCGGTGGCGGCGTCGGGTACCGACGAGAGGTCGATCAGCCTGTCCTCGATGGCGAACGGCACCTTGTCGGCGCTGTGCCGGCAGGTGATGGCGATCACCTTGCCGGCCTTCCGCACGCCGAGACGGTCACGGTCGGCCACGGTCGCGGCGCGCAGTTTGCGATGGATCAGCTCATAGCCGTAAGCGCGCCCCAGCGCAGTGATCTCGGCGCGGATGTCGGCGATCTTGAGCACGGCGGATTGATGTTGCGGCCGCCTCACGAAAGAACCCGCGCGGCGCCGCCGCTCGATCAGATCGGCCTGCGCCAGCTCCGACAGCGCCTTGTTGACGGTCATGCGCGAGCAGCCGTAGCGCGCGACGAGTTCATGCTCGAACGGAATGCGATGTCCCGGCGGCCATTCGCCGGTCAGGATGCGCGTCTCGATGTCGGCGCGAATGCGCTTGTACAGCGTCGGCTTGTCGGCCGCGTTGGTCGTGAGGCTCATGCGACCAGCTTCCGTACCGCCGCGTTGAAGCGCTCGCGCGCCGCCTGGCGTAATCTGTGGCGTCCGCCTTCGACGACCTTGTGGCCGCCGGCCCAGACGCAATCGATCGCGCCACCGCTCGCGGCAAAGATCCAGCCGTCGATGGCTGCGTCGCCGGTGCGCCCCGATAGCGAAGGATGCCCCGCGTCGAGCGTGACGATGTCGGCGCGCGCGCCCAGGGCGAGGCCGACCATCGGCTGCGCCAGCGCTTGCGCGCCGCCCGCAAGAGCATGGTCGAATAATGTGCGACCGGTGGAACGGCCCGCTCCGCTGGAGAGTACGTTGCGCTCGCGATGCGTCAGCCGCTGGCCATATTCGAGCTGGCGCAATTCGTCGGCGACGCCGACCAGCACGTTGGAATCGGTGCCGACGCCGAACGTGCCGCCGGCGCCGAGAAATTCGCGCGCCGGGAAGATTCCATCGCCGAGGCTCGCTTCGGTGATGGGGCAGAGACCCGCTACCGCGCCAGACTCTGCGAACGCGACGGCTTCCTCAGCCGTCATGTGTGTCGCATGAATGATGCACCAGCGTCGATCGACGGGCGCGTGCTCCAGCAGCCATTGCACCGGTCGTCGTCCCGACCAGGCGAGGCAATCCTCAACCTCCTTCACCTGCTCGGCGGCATGGATATGCACGGGGCCGCCGTCGGCAAGCGGAATGATCGCCGCAAGCTCGTTGGGCGTGACGGCACGCAGGCTGTGCGGCGCGATGCCGATGTTGGCGCCGGGCAAGCCCGCGATCGCCTTGCGCGAGGCGATCATGAGCTCAGCGAACTGATCGACCGTGCAGATGAAGCGGCGCTGGCCGTCATGAGGCGTTGCGCCACCGAAAGAGCCGTGCGCATAGAAGCTCGGCAGCAATGTCAGGGCGATGCCGGAGGCCTCGGCAGCTTGCGCAATGCGGGCGGCCATCTCGGCGGGATCGGCATAGCGCGCGCCGTCGCGGTCATGGTGCAGGTAATGGAATTCTCCGACGCGGGTAAAACCTTGCTCCAGCATCTCGACATAGAGCAGCGTCGCGACGGCCGCAACGTCGTCCGGCGTCATCGCCAGCGCGAAGCGATACATCGTCTCGCGCCAGGTCCAGAAAGTATCGGTGCTGTCGCCGCGCAGCTCGGCAAGGCCCGCCATGCCGCGCTGGAAGGCGTGGCTGTGCAGGCTCGCCAATCCCGGCAGCGCGATGGCGTGGCGCTCGTCGCCGGCGGCTGGCCGCACGCCCGGCCTCACCTCCGCGATCGCGCCGGCGGTGATCACCACCTGCACGTCATTGGCCCAGCCCGAAGGCAGGAGCGCGGAGGCGAAATGCAGTCGGGACATGATTGATGACACGCCGGCTGGACAGAAGAGCCATACGATTATATGTCTAGACATATAAGTCAAGCATCCGACGCCGAATGGATACCCGCATGGCAGAGCGCTTCGACCGGATCTGGCACAACGCCCGGCTCGCCACGATGCGGGTCGATCGTCCCGACCTCGGCGAAATCGAGCATGGCGTGATCGCCGCGCGCGGCGGCCATATCGTCTATGCGGGCAAGGCGGCGGACTTTCCTGTCGATGCCGACGCGATCAAACGAACGGACTGCGAGGGCCGCTGGATCACGCCGGGCCTGGTCGATTGCCACACCCATCTCGTCTATGGCGGCAACCGCGCGCACGAATTCGAGCTGCGCCTGAAGGGTGCGAGCTACGAAGAGATCGCCCGCGCCGGCGGCGGCATCGTCTCCACGGTGGCAGCGACGCGCAAGGCGAGCGAGGCCGAACTCGTCGCGAGCGCTCTGCCGCGGCTCGATGCGTTGATCGGCGAGGGCGCAACCACGGTCGAGATCAAATCCGGCTACGGGCTCGACACCGAGACCGAGATGCGGCAGCTCGCGGCCGCGCGCAGCATCAGTCGTCAGCGGCCGGTCGCGATCCGCACCTCCTTCCTCGGCGCGCATGCGTTGCCGGTGGAAGCCGATGGCGACAAGGATCGTTACATCGATCTCGTCTGCAACGAGATGCTGCCGGCCATCGCGAAGGCCGGACTTGCCGATGCTGTCGACGCCTTCATGGAAGGCATCGCGTTCTCGGCTGAGCAGACGGCGCGCGTATTCGAAACGGCGCGGGGGCTCGGGCTGCCGGTCAAGCTGCATGCCGATCAGCTCTCGAACCTCGGCGGTGCCTCGCTCGCCGCAAAATTCTCCGCGCTGTCCGCCGATCATCTCGAGCATACTGACGAAGCCGGCGCCGCTGCGATGGCAAATGCCGGCACGGTCGCCGTGCTGCTGCCCGGCGCGTTCTACTTCATCCGCGAGACGCAGAAGCCGCCGGTCGAGGCGTTCCGCAATCACGGTGTGCCCATGGCACTTGCTACCGACTGCAATCCCGGCAGCTCGCCGCTGACGTCGCTGCTGCTTGCCATGAACATGGGCGCGACGTTGTTCCGGATGAACGTCGTCGAGTGCCTCGCCGGAATCACCCGTGAAGGCGCGCGGGCGCTCGGCGTGCTCGGTGAGACCGGGACGCTGGAAGCCGGGAAGTGGTGCGATCTCGCGATCTGGGACATCGAGCGGCCTGCCGAACTGGTCTACCGCATCGGCTTCAATCCGTTGCATCGCCGTGTGTGGAGAGGGCAGTGACGAGCCAAGGCGCCGCGATCGTCGTCACACCGGGAACGGTCAGCCTCGACGATCTCGCGCGCGTGCTTGAAGGTGCCGCTGTCGTCCTCGATCCATCATATTGGACGCGGGTCGAGGCTGCCGCGGCGATCGTTGCGAAGGCCGCGCAAGCGGACGCGCCCGTCTACGGCATCAACACCGGCTTCGGCAAGCTGGCCTCGAAGCGCATTCCGCCCGACCAGACCGCGCTGCTTCAGCGCAACCTCATCGTGTCGCATTGCTGCGGCGTCGGCCCGGCGACGCCGCAGTCGATCGTCAGGCTGATGATGGCATTGAAGATCATCTCGCTCGGACGCGGCGCCTCCGGCGTCCGCCGCGAAGTGATCGAGCAGTTGCAGGCCATGCTGGCGCGAGGCGTCTGTCCTCTGGTGCCGCAGCAGGGCTCGGTCGGCGCCTCCGGCGATCTTGCACCGCTCGCACACATGACGGCGGTGATGATCGGCGAGGGACAGGCGTTCGTTGACGGCAAGATTGTAGCCGGCGGCGAGGCGCTTGCCGCCGCCGGTCTCGCGCCGTTGACGCTGGGCCCCAAGGAAGGCCTCGCGCTGATCAACGGCACGCAATTTTCGACTGCTTACGCCGTCTCGGGCGTGCTGCGAGCATTCGGCCTGGCGCGTGCCGCGCTCGTGACCGGCGCCTTGTCGGTCGACGCGGCGATGGCGTCGACCGCTCCATTCCGCGCCGAAATCCAGGCCTTGCGCGGTCATCCCGGACAGATCGCCGCGGCTGCGACGCTGATGGCGCTGCTCGATGGCAGCGAGATCCGCCTGTCGCATCTCGAAGGCGACGAGCGCGTGCAGGATCCCTATTGCCTGCGCTGCCAGCCGCAGGTTGCTGGCGCCGCGCTCGACCTGATCACGCAGGCGACACGCACGCTGATCGTCGAAGCCAACGCCGTCACCGACAATCCGCTGGTGCTGGTCGAGACCGGTGAGATCGTCTCGGGCGGCAACTTCCACGCCGAGCCGGTGGCCTTTGCCGCCGATGCCATCGCGCTGGCGCTGTCGGAGATCGGAGCGATCAGCGAGCGGCGCATCGCGACGTTGGTCGATCCCGCGCTGAACTTTGGCCTGCCGCCGTTCCTGACGCCGGATCCCGGCATCAACTCGGGCTTCATGATCGCCGAGGTGACGGCCGCTGCGCTCTATGCCGAGAACAAGCAGCGCGCTTCTGCCTGCTCGATCGACTCGACGCCGACCAGCGCCAACCAGGAAGATCACGTCTCGATGGCGGCGCACGCCGCGCGGCGCCTGTCCGATATGGCCGACAATCTCGCCGCCATTTTGGGCATCGAGCTTCTGGTCGCATCCCAAGGCATCACGTTGCGCGCACCGAACGCGACCAGCGCGCCACTCGTCGCCGTCATCGCGAAGCTTCGCGAACAGGTGCCGGCGCTCGGCGCCGACCGGTATATGGCCGGCGATCTCGCCAAAGCCGCCGCGTTGATCGAGGCCGATGCGCTGCCGGCCGCAACGCTCGCCAAGCTTTCAATCGATCCGTTTCCGAGACTGAGCTGAAGGGCTGCCCGCATGAACCGCCGACTGGACAATGACCGCACTATTCGCGCTCCCCGTGGCAGCGAGATCAGCGCCAAGAGCTGGCTGACCGAAGCGCCGCTGCGCATGCTGATGAACAACCTCGACCCTGACGTCGCGGAACGCCCGAGCGAGCTCGTGGTCTATGGCGGCATTGGCCGCGCCGCGCGCGACTGGGATAGCTTTGACCGGATCGTTGCGGCCTTGCGCAAGCTCGAAGGCGACCAGACGCTGCTGGTGCAGTCCGGCAAGCCGGTCGGTGTGTTCCGTACCCATGCGGACGCACCGCGCGTGCTGATCGCGAACTCCAACATCGTGCCGCATTGGGCGACGCTCGACCATTTCAACGAGCTCGATCGCAAGGGCTTGATGATGTACGGCCAGATGACCGCGGGCTCCTGGATCTATATCGGCAGCCAAGGCATCGTGCAGGGCACTTACGAGACATTCGTCGAAGTGGGACGTCGCCATTATGGCGGCAGCCTCGCCGGCAAATGGATTTTGACGGCCGGCCTCGGTGGCATGGGCGGCGCGCAGCCGCTGGCTGCGACCATGGCCGGCGCCTCGATGCTCGCGGTCGAATGCCAGCCGAGCCGCATCGAGATGCGTCTGCGCACCGGCTATCTCGATCGTCAGGCCGCAACGCTCGACGAAGCGTTGGCGATCATGGCGGATGCTGCGAGGACGAAGAAGGCGGTCTCGGTCGGCCTGCTCGGCAATGCCGCGGAAATCTTCCCGGAGCTGGTGCGCCGTGGCGTCAAGCCCGACATCGTCACCGACCAGACCAGCGCGCACGATCCGATCAACGGATACTTGCCGAAAGGCTGGACGCTCGCCGAGTGGGAGGCTAGGCGTAGCTCTGATCCGAAGGCCGTGGAGCGTGCCTCCAAGACCTCGATGGTCGAGCACGTCCAGGCCATGCTGGATTTCCATGCGCAAGGCATCCCCACGCTCGACTACGGCAACAACATCCGGCAGATGGCGCAGGACATGGGCCTGAAGAACGCCTTCGACTTCCCGGGCTTCGTTCCCGCCTATATCCGGCCGTTGTTCTGCCGTGGCGTCGGGCCGTTCCGATGGGCTGCGCTCTCGGGCGATCCCGAGGACATCTTCAAGACCGACGCCAAGGTCAAGGAGCTGATGCCTGACGACAAGCATCTGCACAATTGGCTCGACATGGCGAAGGCGCGCATCAAGTTTCAGGGCCTGCCGGCGCGGATCTGCTGGGTCGGGCTCGGCGATCGCCATCGCCTCGGCCTCGCCTTCAACGAGATGGTGGCGCGTGGTGAATTGAAAGCGCCGATCGTGATCGGGCGCGACCATCTCGACAGCGGCTCGGTGGCGAGCCCCAACCGCGAGACCGAGGCCATGAAGGACGGCTCGGACGCGGTGTCCGACTGGCCATTGCTCAACGCGCTGCTCAATTGCGCCAGCGGCGCGACCTGGGTCTCGCTGCACCATGGCGGCGGCGTCGGCATCGGCTATTCGCAGCATGCCGGGATGGTGATCGTCGCCGACGGCACGCCGGAAGCCGCGAAGCGGATCGAGCGCGTGCTGTGGAACGATCCCGCCAGCGGCGTCATGCGTCATGCCGATGCCGGCTACGAGACGGCGATCGACTGCGCCCGCGACAAGGGCCTCGATCTGCCGAGCCTTTCGAAGTAGCTAGCCGCTTGCGAGCAGCGTCGGCATCGTCGTCTTGGCGCCGTCCATGAAGGTCCGGACGGCGTCGCGCACGATGGCGTCGAGATCGGACGGGATCGGCGTCTCGTAGATGAACTTGCGGATCGCGAGATAGAAGATGCGGCCGTGCAGGCCCCAGAACAGCTCGGTCTCGCGTTCACTCAATGAATGCGCCTTCGCGTCGGGCAGCTTGAGCTCGTGGCGCAGTTCGGCCGCCGCCGGTTCGATGATCTCGCGGCGGACGATGTCGAGATAGCGGCCGGTGATGCCGAACGATTTCATGCCGGAGAACACGAAGATCCGCACCCAATTGTACTCGAACACGCGTTCGACATAGTCGAGATAGAAGCGCGTGAGCCTCGCCTCCAGCGATTGAGAGCGGTCGCGGATCATCGGCCCCCAGTCGGGCGACCATCGGCTGAGATAGACCTCCTGATAGACCCGTTCGATCAGCGCTTCCTTGCTCGGGAAGTGGCGATAGATCGCCGAATGGGTGATGTCCATGCGCTTGGCGAGTTCGCGGGTCTGGCCCTCGAAGCCGCGCTCGGCGAAGAAGCGGATGGCTTCCTCCACGATCGCGCGCTCGCGGTCGGCCGCGCGCATGTTGCGACGCTTTGGCGCGGTCTTGCTGCCTGTCGCGATCCGCTTGCGGACCGGCCGCTTCGCCGTTCTCTGCGCTTTTCGGGCCATCTCGTCGCTGAATCAACGTACCGCTGTCTTCATAACCCAAGGTGCTTTTGTGACCAAATGGTCATTTCCTGTTGACCGGCCTCGGGAGGCATGTCAGGATTTTGAGACCAGATGGTTACAAATCTGGCATCCCGGCTGATGAGCCGATGGATCTCGAGGAAACGGCAGTGAAGGCGAGGGCTTTCAGCTATTTTCGTGCTGCGACGATCGACCATGCGCTGGATGCTCACGCTCGCGCCGGGGACGATGCGCGTTTCATCGCCGGCGGCCAGAGCCTGGTGCCGGCGCTGTCGCTGCGGCTGCAGGCGCCGCGGCTGCTGATCGACATCACCCATATCGACGAGTTGCGCGGCGTCAGGCGCGAAGGCGGGCATTTGCGCATCGGTGCGCTGACGCGTCATTGCGAGATGCTCAGCGAGCCGTTGATCGCCGAGTTCGCGCCGCTGCTGCACGCGGCGGCGCCGTTCGTGGCCCATCCCGCGATCCGCAACCGCGGCACTCTCGGCGGCAGCGTCGCGCTGGCCGATCCTGCCTCCGAATTCCCTGCGATGATCTTGGCGCTGGATGCCGAGATCGAGATCACCGGGCCCTCAGGCCGCCGCCGCGTCAAGGCCGACGACTTCTTCATCGACCTGTTCGAG
Source organism: Bradyrhizobium amphicarpaeae (assembly GCF_002266435.3). Classification (NCBI taxonomy): domain Bacteria; kingdom Pseudomonadati; phylum Pseudomonadota; class Alphaproteobacteria; order Hyphomicrobiales; family Nitrobacteraceae; genus Bradyrhizobium; species Bradyrhizobium amphicarpaeae. The sequence continues at coordinate 5,321,949 of NZ_CP029426.2, read as the reverse complement.
ACGGCGCTGCAGCCGGGCGAACTGATCACCGCAATCTACGTTCCGCTGTTCAGGGCGGATCAGCGCTTTGCGTTCGACGAGTTGGCGCGGCGTCGTGGGGATTACGCGCTGGTCGGTTGCGGTATGCTGGCGACCTTCGCCGGCGAGCGCATCCACGACATCCGCATTTCGTACTTGTCGGTCGGCAACACGCCGACACGGGTGAGGGGGACCGAGGCGACCTTGATCGGCTCGCGCCTGGATGCGGAGCGGATTGCCGCGGCCCAAGCTGCGCTCGAAGGCGATCTTGCGCCGCCCGAGAGCGACGAGGTGCCGCCCGCGATGCGGCTGCATCTCGCCCGCGTATTGCTCGGCCGCCTGCTCGGACGTCTCGGTGAGGGAGCATGAGCGGCTTCGACGATAGCCTGCTGAACGAGGCGGACGAGACGGTGCGAGTCCGCTTCGTCGTCAACGGACGCAAGGTGGCCTGCGAGGTCGCGCCACGGGAGACGCTGGTCGATTGCCTGCGCGACAAGCTCGAGCTGACGGGTACGCATGCCGGCTGCGAGATGGGCGCCTGCGGTGCCTGCCTGGTTCAGCTCGACGGCCGTGCCGTGCATTCCTGCCTGATCTTCGCTGTGCAGGCCGACGGCGCGACCATCGACACAATCGAAGGACTGTCGGAGCTCGGCGCGATTGCTGACCTCCAGGCCGAATTCCACCGCCGCAATGCGCTGCAATGCGGCTTTTGCACGCCGGGCATGCTGGTCAACGCCCACGAGTTGCTCTCGCAGACGGCGCAGCCGAGCCGCGAGGAGATTCGCGACGCGCTGTCGGGCAATTACTGCCGCTGCACCGGTTATGAGGCGATCGTCGACGCCATCGACGCGGTGGCCAGCGAACGCATGAAGGCTGGCGGTGCAGGTGGAGGCGTGACATGACCGCGCCGCTGACCTCGCTCGATCGCCCGAATTCCTATATCGGCCGCTCCGTGCCGCGGCCCAATGCCAAGCGGCTGCTGGCCGGGCGGGGCCGCTATATCAGCGATCTCCGTCTGCCGCGCATGCTCTACGCCGCGTTCCTGCGCAGTCCGCATGCGCACGCGAAGATCGTCTCGATCAACACCGAGCAGGTGCGCGCGGTCGAAGGCGTGCATCTCGTCGCGACGGGCACCGATCTCGCCAAGATCTGCACGCCCTGGACCGGTACGCTGGATCATTTCAAGGGCATGACCTCCGCGCCGCAATTGCCGTTGCCGCTGGATCGCGTGGTCTGGGCCGGGCAGGCGGTGGTCGCCGTCGTCGCCGAGAGCAGGGCGATCGCAGAGGATGCGCTGGAGCTGATCGAGGTCGATTACGAGGACCTTCCCGTCGTCGTGGATCTCGACGCCGCGCGCGAGGCCGGCGGTGCGCTGGTCAACCCCGGCAGCGTCAATAACACCTGTTTCCGCAGCCAGCTCGACAACGGCGCCGTGGATGATGCCTTTGCGCATGCGACCCATGTGGTGGAGGAGGAGTTTTCCTTCGGCCGGCATACCGCGGTCACGCTTGAGCCGCGCGCGATCGTCGCGGACTACGATCCCGCCGCCGGCATGCTCACCGTGCACCACGGCACGCAGACGCCCTACCAGTTTCAGGACCTCTATTCGCGCCACTACAATATTCCGGAAGCCCGCGTCCGCGTGATCGCCAGCGACATCGGCGGCTCGTTCGGGATGAAGCTGCATGTCTATCACGAGGACATGGCGGTGGTTGGCCTGTCGATCCTGCTCGGCCGACCGGTGAAATACGTCGCTGATCGCATCGAATCGTTCGTCTCCGACATCCACGCCCGCGATCACCGCGTCCGCGCCCGCATGGCACTCGATGCCCAGGGCGAGATCCTGGCGATGGACGTTGAGGACCTGACCGCGATCGGCGCCTTCTCGACCTATCCGCGCACCAGCGTGGTCGAGGGCAATCAGGTCATTCGCCTGATGGGCGCACCCTATCGCTTCAAGAACTACCGCGCCACGCTGGAGGTGATCTTCCAGAACAAGGTGCAGACCAGCCAGTATCGCGCCGTCGGCCACCCCATCGCCTGCGCGGTGACCGAGCGTCTCGTTGACATGGCGGCCGCCAAGCTCGGCCTCGATCCCTTCGCCATCCGCGCGCAGAACGTCATCCCCGATGGCGCCTATCCGCAGACCTCGCCGACCGGATACCGTTTCGAGGCGCTGTCGCATCAGGCTTGCCTGAAGCGCCTGCACGAGATGATGGACTATGACGGCTTGCGCGCGGAGCAGGCGGATCTGCGCAAGCGCGGCATCTATCGCGGCATCGGCATTGCAGCTTTCGTCGAGATCACCAATCCGAGCCCAGCGTTTTACGGGGTCGGCGGCGCCCGCATCTCCTCGCAGGACGGCGCGATCCTCAGCCTGACGCCGTCAGGCGAGGTGCGCTGCCTGATCTCGGTCACCGAGCAGGGGCAGGGCACCGAGGCGATCATCAGCCAGATCGTCGCCGATCAGCTTGGCCTCGCGCAGGAACACGTCAAGGTCATCACGGGCGATACCGAAATGACGCCTCATGGCGGTGCGACCTGGGCCTGCCGCGGCGCCGGCATCGGCGGCGAGACCGCGTTGCAGGCCACGCGCGCGCTCAAGCGCAACATCCTGGAGATCGCCGCGCTGATCCTCCAGGAACAGCCGTCGGCGCTCGATATCATCGATGGCCAGGTGGTGGATGCGGCGACGCGGAACCAGCGGATGCCGATCGCCGAGATCGCGCGCATCGCCTATTTCCGCTCCGACACGCTCCCGCCCGGCACGCAGGCGCAACTCACCGTGAGCCACCATTTCGCGCCGCAGGGCTATCCGTTCGCCTTTACCAACGGCATTCAGGGCTGTTCGCTGGAGGTCGATGTCGAGACCGGGCTCATCAAGCTCTTGAAGCACTTCATCGTCGAGGATTGTGGCCGCGTCATCAATCCGATGTTGGTGGACGAGCAGCTGCGCGGCGGTATCGTGCAAGGGCTGGGTGCGGCGCTGTTCGAGGAATGCCGCTACAGCGATACCGGCCAGCTCGTGAACGGCTCGCTCGCTGATTACCTCGTGCCGATGCCGATGGAAATGCCTGACATCGTCATCGGCCATGTCGAGACGCCGACCGCCGACACCGAGCTCGGCGCCAAGGGTGTCGGCGAGGCCGGCACGGCGGCGGCGTCGGCTTGCGTCCTCAACGCCGTCAACGATGCGCTCGCGCCGTTCGCCGTCACGATCAATTCCATTCCGATTACGCCGCTAAAAGTCCTGACAGCCCTGAAGCGTTTCTAGAAAAAAGACCTTGGAGGAAATCATGTCAAAATCCGGTTCGACTTCGAAAATAACCCGCCGCACCGCGCTCGCTGGCCTCTCGGCAGGCGCGGCGCTGCTCGCCATGCCCCGGATCGGCCGCGCAGCGGACGAGACGATCCGCATCGGCTTTCCGACGCCGCTGACCGGCCCGTTCGCGGCGGAAGCGCGCGATCAGGTCAAATGCGCCGAGCTCGCGGTGAAGTTGGTCAACGACAAGGGCGGCATCGGCGGCCGCAAGGTCGAGCTGCTGGTGCGCGACGACAAGCTCAATGCCGGTGAAGCCGCGACGCGCACGCTCGAGCTGATCGAGAAGGACAAGGTTCACGCCGTGGTCGGCGCGCTCTCCAGCGCCGTGCAGCTCGCGGTCAACGAGGTCACCCGGGCCCGCGGCGTGATCTACGTCTCGATCAGCCAGTCCGATACCATCAACGAGGCCAAGGATTTCAGCAAATACACCTTCCACGAGGCGCTGAACCCGCACATGACGACGGCTGCGGTGGCGCGGCAGACCCTGAAGAAAGGCATGAAGGTCGCGCATCTCGTCGCCGACTATGCCTATGGCCACGAGATGCTGCGCGGCTTCAAGCGCGCGCAGGCCGCGATCGGCGCGGACAATGTCGGCGAGATCCTGCATCCGTTCGGTGCAGCCGATTATTCCACGTTCATGCCGCGCCTGATGTCGCTACGGCCGGACGTGCTGTGCATCTCAAATTTCGGCCGCGACCAGGCCAATGCGATCAAGCAAGCGGTAGACTTCGGCGTCAAGCAGCAGATGAAGATCGTCGTTCCCGTCATCCTGCACAACCAGCGCCTCGCGGTCGGTCCTGATGTGTTCGAGGGCGTGGTCGGCGGCGCCAATTACTACTGGGGCCTGGAGTCGCAGAGCAAATCCGCAGCTGCGTTCAACGCGGCGTTCAAGGCTGCCAACGGCGGCGCGATCCCGACCGATTACGGTGCATACGGCTATTCCGGCGTCGGATCGTTGCTGGCCGCGATGCAGACCGCCGGCGGAACCGACACCGATAAAGTCGTCGATGCGCTCGAAAAGCTGCAATATGATCTGACCAAGGGACCGCAGCACTACCGCAAATGCGACCATCAATCGGTGCAGTCGGTGCTGGTGCTGGAGTCCAAGAAGAAGTCGGCCATGGCGGGCGACAACGATCTGTTCGCCATTCTCGCCAACGACACCGGTTCGGACGACATGCTGCGCAGCTGCAGCGAACTAGGCCACGCGACTTAAGATTTGTGACGATGGACCTGTCGCTGATCATCATGCAGCTTCTCTCCGGGATCGCGCTTGGCGCGGTCCTGGTGATTACAGCGCTTGGACTGACGATCGTGTTCGGCATGCTCGGGGTGGTCAATTTTGCCCATGGCGCGCTGTTCATGATCGGGGCCTATGCGGGGCTGTATCTGGCCTCGCTCACCGGCAGCTTCTGGTGGGGGCTGCTGCTTGCGCCCATCCTGATCGGCGCCTTCGGCATGCTGATCGAGTTCGTCCTGATCCGCAGGCTCTATGGCCGTTCGATCGACGATCCGCTGCTGCTCACCTTCGGCCTCAGCTACGTCCTGGTCGAGGGCGTGCGCATCGTGTTCGGCAGCGACGGCATTCCGTTTCCCACCCCGCCGCAATTGATCGGCGTGCTCGATCTCGGCATCGGATTCTTCCCCCGCTATCGCCTGTTCGTCATCGCGCTGGTGGCGGTGGTGCTGCTGGTGCTGTGGTTGACGCTGGAGAAGACCCGTGTCGGCTTGATCGTGCGTGCGGGTGCGCGCGATCCCACCATCATGCAGGTGCTCGGCGTCGACATCGGCCGCGTCTGGCTCGCTATTTTTGGTCTCGGCGTCGGGCTTGCCGCACTCGGCGGCGTGCTCGCCGGGCCGATGCGCAGCGTCAATCCGGAGATGGGCTCGCTGGTTCTGGCCGAGGCCTTTGTCGTGACCGTGATCGGCGGCCTCGGCTCGATCGTCGGCGCGGTCGTGGCCGGCCTCATGGTCGGAATTTCCATCAGCCTGGTGGCGTTGTTCGCGCCTGAAATGGCGACCATCGTGATGTTCGCGCTGATGGCGGTGGTGCTGCTGATCCGCCCGCAAGGCCTGTTCGGCGTGAGAGGGAGGACGGCGTGACGCACCCTTCGAGCGGCGAGGCTCTCGCCAAGCCTGCGCCGGGCGGGCTCGGCCGGCTTCTCGACCACCGCGTGCTGCTCTCCATCGCCGTGTTGGCCATATTGCCCTGGCTGCTGCCGTCCAAGGCGCTGGCGGTCAACGTCCTGATCTACGGCGTCGTGGTGATGGGGTACAATCTGCTGTTCGGCTACACCGGGCTGTTGTCGTTTGGCCAGGCCGCGTTCTTCGGTGCGGGCGCGTACTTCACCGGCATTGCGATCGGCCGCTACGGTGTGCCGTGGTTTGCCGCGGTCGCGATTGCCGTGTTTCTCAGCACCTGCCTTGCGGCCGTGATCGGAATCATCTCGACCCGCACCCGGGGCATCTACTTCTCCATGGTGACGCTCGCTCTGGCGCAACTGGTCTATTACGTCGCGCTGCAGGCATCCTCCTTCACCGGCGGCGAGAATGGCCTGCGCGGCTTCACCGTCGACCGCATCAATCTGTTCGGCCTTCAGGTCAATTTCCTCGACCCTGTCAACAAATATTACGTGCTGATGGCCTTCGCGGCGCTGGCGATGTGGTTCCAGTCGCGCATCCTGAACTCGCCGTTCGGCGCCGTCATCGAGGCGATCCGCGAGAACGAGCAGCGCGCGCGGGCCTGCGGTTATGACGTCGAACGCAGCAAGCTGGTCGTGTTCATGCTGTCGGGCGCGACCTCCTCGCTCGGCGGCTGCATGTTGGCGCTGCACCTGTCGATCGTGCCGCTCGACATCCTGCACTACCAGACCTCGGGCATGATCGTGATGATGGTGCTGCTCGGCGGCGCCCGCAGCTTCTTCGGGCCCTTCGTCGGCGCAGCGAGCTTCCTGATCCTGGAGGACGTCATCTCGCTGTGGACGCCGCATTGGCAGATCTTCGTCGGTGCGATCTTCGTGCTGTTCGTGCTGTTCCTGCCCAAGGGCATCTGGGGTACGCTGCTCGATACGCTCGGTATCGGAAAGGCGCGGCGATGAGCGGTGAGCTGCTCCGGGCCGAAGGGATCGGCAAGCGCTTCGGCGGCTTCGTCGCGCTCGAGGATATTACCTTGTCCTTTGTGGCGGGGCAACTCACCTCGATCATCGGGCCGAACGGCGCCGGCAAGAGTACGTTCTTCAACATCCTCTCCGGCGTGTTGACGCCGACATCCGGCAAGCTGCATTTCCGCGGGCGCGAGCTGAACGGCCTGCCGCAGCACCGTTTCGTGCATCAGGGTATTTCGCGCTCCTATCAGATCACGAACATCTTCCCTGACCTGTCCGTGCACGAGAACGTGCGCGTCGCAGCCCAGGCGCTGACCGTGCGCTTCGACATCTGGCGCAACCGCGCCCGGCTGGTTGAGCTGAGCGCGCGTGCCGATGCGGTGCTGGACGCAGTCGGCCTGCTCGGCAAGCGCGGCGAACTGGCAAAATTCCTCTCGCATGGCCAGCAGCGCGCGCTGGAGATCGCGATCGCACTGGTTTCCGAGCCGGAGTTGCTGCTGCTCGACGAGCCGACCGCCGGCATGGGTCCGGAAGAGACCAAGGACATGGTCGCGCTGCTGGAGCGGCTCGCCGACAAGCGCACCGTGCTTCTGGTGGAGCACAAGATGAAAATGGTGCTGGGCCTGTCCAAGCGTGTCGTGGTGCTGCACCATGGCCGCCTGCTCGCGGACGGCGCGCCCGACGAGATCAGGAGCAATCCGGACGTGCGCCGGGTCTATCTCGGACAGAGTGAAGGTTATGGCTGAGACCGCGCTGCTCGAAATCGAAGATCTCCACGCCTGGTATGGCGCGAGCCACATCCTCCACGGCATCTCGCTGCACGTGAAGGAGGGCGAGGTGGTTGCCCTCGTCGGCCGCAACGGCGCCGGCAAGACCACGACCTTGCGAACCATGATGGGCCTGATGCCGAAGGCGACCGGCCGCGTGCGCTTTGCGGGCAGGGAGCTTCTGCCCCTGCGTGCCCATCAGCGCTTCCACCTTGGCCTCGCTTACGTACCCGAGGAGCGGCGCATCGTTCCCGGGCTGTCGGTACGCGAGAACCTCCGGCTCGGTCTCGTCGCGGCCGGCAGCGGCATCGAGGAGCGGGCAGCGATCGACGAGATCGCCGAGACCTTTCCGCGCCTGAAAGAGCGCCTCGACCAGGAGGGCGTGACGCTCTCCGGCGGCGAGCAGCAGATGCTGGCGATCGCGCGCGCGCTGATCGCCAAGCCCAGGATGATCCTGCTGGATGAACCCTCGGAGGGCATCATGCCCGTCCTGGTCGAGGAGATGGGTGTGCTGTTCCGCCGCCTGCGCGACGAGGGCAAGACGCTGCTGCTGGTCGAGCAGAACGTCGAATGGGCGCTGCGGCTGGCCGATCGCGCCGTGATCATCGACCAGGGCGAGGTCGTGCATCAAAGCAGCGCCGCAGCGTTGCTCGCGGACAAGGACATCCAGGAGCGCTACTGCGCGGTCTGACGTCCGGGCGCGCTAGGCCACGACCTTGGCGCCGTCGAGGCGCTGGCGTTCGTTCGCGAGATAATCGCCAATCGCATCACCGGGCATGGGTTTTGCGAAATAATAGCCCTGGATGAAGTCGCAGCCGAGCCGACGCAGGGTGTCGAGCTGGGCGCGGGTCTCGACGCCCTCCACGACGCAGGCGATCTCCATGTCGTCACAGAGGCCCGCCAGCGACTTGATGATCTTGTGACTGACAGGATTCTCGTTGATGTCGGAGACGAAGCTGCGGTCGACCTTGATCTTGTCGAGCGGCAGCCGGTGCACGTGGCTCAACGACGAATAGCCGGTGCCGAAATCGTCCAGCGAGACGCCGCAGCCCATCGCCTTCAGCGTCGCGATCGACTGCTGGGCGCGCACGAAATCGAAGGTGACGGCGGTCTCGGTGATCTCGAAATCGATTCGGCGCGGCGACAGACCGCTCTTCTCGATGATGGAGATCAGCGGCAGGATGCCTTCGGCGGCGCAGACGTCGTGAGCGGACAGGTTGAACGAGAGGCGGATGTCGTCGGGCCAGGTCTTGGCCGTCGCCAGCGCCCGCGCCAGCAGCGTCTGCGTCAAGGGACGGATCAGGCCGATGCGCTCGGCGGCGGGAATGAAGTCGGCAGGGGAGACCCAGCCGAGGCGGGGGCTGTGCCAGCGCGCCAGCGTCTCGAAACCCGCAGTGTACTCGCTCATGGCATCGACGATCGGCTGGAACACCAGCTCCATCTCGGCGCCGAAATCGGAGGTGCGCAGCAGGTTTTCGATGACGCCGCGGCTCCGGATCTCGGCTTCGAGCTCGCTCGAGAAGATCACGGTGCGTCCGCGCTGATGGCGCTTGGCGTGATAGAGCGAGTAGTCGGCGCATTCATAGAGAGCTTCCGACGTCGTCGCGGAGTCCGGATACAACGCAAAGCCGATCGAGCAGGACAGGCCGGTGTGAGCGGTGTCGAGCTGGTAGGGCAGCTTGACCTGCGCGCCGATGCGTTCGCCGAGCCGTGCCAGATCGGCGTCGTCGGGATCGCCACACACGACGAGGCCGAACTCGTCGCCGCCGAGCCGGGCGAATTCGACCCGCTGCGGACCAAAGCCCTCGCAGACCTCGCGGATGCGGCGGCCCGCTTCGATCAGGACGCGGTCGCCGACGCTGTGGCCGTAATTGTCGTTGATCGGCTTGAAGCCGTCGAGGTCGATGATTCCGACCGCGACACGAACATTCCTGCGCTCGGTGTCGGCAAAAGCGCTCGACAACTCGGCGAAGAAGCGGCGGCGGTTCGGCAATTCGGTGAGGGAATCCAGGTTGGCGAGACGGAAGTTCTCGTCCGAGAGCGCCTGGGTCGCCGCCTGCTGTGCCAGCAGGGACTTGCGGCTGGCGACGAGATCGGCGAAGTCCCGGTAGTAGATGGTCAGTACCGTCACCATCGCGCCGGTGACCAGCAAATTGTTGACGGCCATCGCCGCCAGCGTCGGCTCGCCCGTGGCGAAGTAGAACACCACATAGGGCACGTCGACGATCAGCGTCACGATCAGCGCGGACGAACGCAGATGCATCAGCGAGAAGATGCATCCGATCACGGTCACCGCCATGTAGAAGGCAACCTGGCTCTTGGCAAAGGGATCGCCGTAGGGATAGAGCGCGAACGACCAGGCGGTGAAGCCCGCCGCGATCGGCGCCGCGATCCAGTTGGTGAGACGCAAGCTGCGCAGGATGTCGGCGTCGCTGCGCACGACATGGCGCTGCCGCAGCCACCAGAAGGTCCGATAGCCCGCCACCGCGATCAATACGCCCGGCACCATCATGCTGAGCGAGGCGGGCGCCAGCGGAACATAAGTATAGGCGACCGCGATCGTGTTGGTGATCAGGATGAAGTAGAGCAGCGGGATCTGCTTGGAGAAGGCTTCGAACTGCGCGCGCGTCAGCTCAGGATTGTCGGCCGGGACCCGGAACAACTCGACGACAGTGGCGAGATAATACTTTAATCTGGCGACAGGCATTGCAATACGAGCCCTGGATATCTTCAAAACGCGGGCGATCTTGCATGGCTCAGGTAAAGGGGGCGTTAGATCGTTCCCTTCGTCACGGGATGCGCGTGACCGCAGGTGCGCCGGGCAGGTGCACTGGTGAGGCCACGTTAAGTATAAGTCGCGGCAGAAGCCCGCGGTTTGGTCGCAAATGCCTGCGATAGGCGCTGCTAGACTCCGCTAACCATATGCGTCAGCGCAACGTATTGCCGCACCTCGGCTTGGCACGGCGCGACGGCGCTTGCAGCGAAAACGGTCAGGCCAGAGCGGCCTGGCGCTCCCGCGCCGGTTCGCGAACCCGGTCGAGCTTCCCCGGCTCGGCGAGCCGGGTGAAGTTGCGTTGGCTCGTCTGCGCGGGCGCCTCGACGATGACGCCCTCGCACACGATCTGTCCGCCGAGCATCTTGAACTCCAGCTTGTCGTAGCGCGGCATCGTCTCGCCAGGCGCAGGCGGCAGCAGTCCGACGCTGCCCTGGATATTCAGCGTGGCTTCGCCGGTGCCGTGAAGGCGGGGATTCCACATCCTGATTCCGCTCTCCGCCCAGCGCTGCCGGATCAGCGCGGTGCGATCGGCAGGTTCCGCGGCTTTCGCGCGAAGTTTCGGCGCAGTGCGAATCTCCTCAGCTGGAGCCGCGAGAGCCGGAGCCGGCTCATCATGAGTAACCACGACGGCGTCGGCGGAGTAGCCCTCCGCAACGACAGTGGTAAGATCGTCTGCCAAGACCGGCTCGATCGCCACCGCGGCGCCGAAGGTGGGATCGCTGTCGAGGCTGCCTTCAGCGACAACAGGCTCCGCCGAGACATCGCGATCGGAAGGCGTGGCCTGCGAGTCGTCCACAACGGGCGCGATCTCCACGGCCGCAACAGTGGAGGGAGCATCGGCAACCACGAGAGCGGGAGCGTCGATCGAAGCGACCTCAACGGAGGCGACCTCAACGGAAGCGATCTCGACATTGGACGAGGCCTCCTCCGTCTCATCAGGTTCAACGTCGGCCGCGCGCTCGGGAGATGGATCGCTGTTGATGACGGGCTCGGCCGCTTTGGCCGGCTCGTCCGCGACGTCGATGGCTGCGACCGTTTCCGTGGCGACGGGCTCGAGCTTCGTTGAGAGCTCCACAGGCGGATCATTGTCGATGACCGGTTCAGGACCATCGACTGTCCCGCGAGCCACTTCGTCCGAAGCTAAAACCTCAGCCCCGAGGACCGGCTGGACTTCCGTCGGCGCCTGCTGCAGTGAAACGTCGCTGCCGCCGCCATCAGCTGGTGTTTCCACGATGACGGAGTGGGTGGTGCCGTCCTCGGCGACCGCGGCATCGCTGCGCAGCAGTTCAGTGCTGATTCCGGTGTCGAGGTCCGGAAGAGCGCCGGCGCCGTCGGCAACGATGACAGGCTGTTCCGCGACGACTGCCGCACTGTCGATGCTGCCGCCGTGCGGCAAGGGCCGAAGCCGGGTGAACGCCCATTTCACCGCGGGGATGCGGCGCAGCAACGATATCAGTCTCGAAAGCACTGGGAGTTGTCCAAGAGGTACTCGGCGTGAGGCAATCGCTGATTCGCCAGCAATGTGAAAAACTGCCCCGGCCGTCACATCCCTGTCAATGTAGGCGGGACCAATTGCAGAACATCCGCGCGTCCGGCGCGCGCGGTGGTGAGGGATGAAGCGTCAGCCATGACGGCGAGTCACCGTGGAGCCATGGCTCGGTCGGCCAATGTGACAGCGACCACAGTCCAACCCGGCTGAAATGGTCACGCTCTGCTTCGAAAGCGAAGGAGAGGAAACGTGATCCACAAGATCTGTCTGGCTGCGGTCCTCGCGGCGTCCGTCGCTGCCCCGGCGCTTGCGGACGCCCTCACTCCGAAAATCGCGGCTCACCTCATCCCATCCAACGCTGAGATCCACATCTCCTGGACGAGCCCTGCGTCCGATCCGGACGGTCGCACGATCGAAGTGGCCTGCGGCGAGATCACGGTTCGCAACGACAAGGGCTTTTCGACAACATCCTTTGCGTATGTCATCGACGACGACAAGCTTTGGCAGGCTTGGAAGATCGAGTGGATGAAGGAGCCGGAGCCGCAGGGCGTCCGCCGCGTGATGAAGTATTGTCCCGGCCGTTGACGGATGCGCTTATCTGCATCGAATGTAGGGTTCCCCGCGTCGTTCTCTCGGGCTAGTTTGGAGAACCCGGTATCTGGTGCAAGGACGAGACATGAAAAGAATAGTCGCCGTCGGAGCGGCTCTGCTCTGGTCAACCATCGCGTTCGCACAGGACCGCACCATTACGGTCGCCTCGACTACCTCGACGGAACAATCGGGGCTGTTCGGCCATCTGCTGCCGTTGTTCTCGAAGGACGAGGGCATCAGCGTGAAGGTCGTTGCCGTCGGCACCGGCCAGGCACTGGATATCGGGCGACGCGGCGATGCCGACGTGGTGTTCGTCCATGACCGGGCTGCCGAAGACAAGTTCATGTCCGAAGGGCAGGGCGTGAAGCGTTTCGACGTCATGTACAACGACTTCGTCATCGTTGGCCCCAAGAGCGATCCCGCGAAAATCGCGGGCGGCAAGGACGTCACCGATGCGCTGCGCAAGATCGCGGCCGCGAAGGCGCCGTTCATCTCGCGCGGCGACAAGTCCGGCACGCATGCCGCCGAACTCCGGCTTTGGAAGGAGGCGGGCGTCGATCCCGGCGCCGGCAGGGACAGCTGGTATCGTGAGATCGGCCAGGGCATGGGCCCGGCGCTGAACATGGCGTCGTCGTCGAACGCTTATGTTTTGTCGGACCGCGGCACCTGGCTGTCGTTCAAGAATCGCGGCGAGCTTGCGATCCTGACCGAGGGGGACAAGCGGCTGTTCAACCAATACGGCGTCATGCTGGTCGATCCGGCAAAGCATGCGAACGTGAAGGCGAAGGACGGGCAGGCCTTCATCGACTGGCTGGTCTCGCCGAAGGGGCAGCAGGCGATCGCCGGCTACAAGGTCGGCGGCGAGCAGCTATTTTTCCCCAACGCGTCCCACTAGCACGAAGGCGACGGTCGACACCGCCACGCTGAGCGCGAGCAGGATCAGCCCCAATCCGAGTGCCAGCGGCAGATCGCCCTTGCTGGTCTCCAGCGCGATCGCGGTCGTCATCGTACGCGTGAAGCCGCGGATGTTGCCGCCGACGATGATGATGGCGCCGACCTCGGCGATGGCGCGCCCGAACGCCGCGAGAAAGGCCGTCAGCAGCGAGGTCCGGCCCAGCGCGAACAGCAGCGCTATGCTGCGGAAGGCCGACAGCCCGTCGATCCGCGCCAGATCGCCATACTCGGCCCACAGCAGGCTCGCAGGCCGGTGCACCAGCGCAACCACGATTGGGGTGGCGAGCAACGTCTGCGCGATCACCATGGCGGCCGGCGTGAACAGAAGTCCGGCCATCCCGAGCGGACCGGACCGCGACAGCAGAAGATAGAGCGCGAGCCCGACCACGACCGGCGGAAGGCCGAGCAGCGCATTGGTCAGCACGATGACGACCTGACGCCCGCGGAAACGCGTGATCGCAAGCAAGGCTCCAATCGGTGCACCGATCAGTAGCGCAATGACGCTCGCGGTCAGGCTGACGCGAACCGACAATGCGACGATGCCGAGCAGCTCGGCATCGGCTTCGCCGATCAGCCAGAACGCGGCTGCGATGGATTGCGCGAAATCGTTCATCCGCGTCGGGACGTCGGCGCCAGCCGGAGTGCCTTGGGAGCGTCGGGGGCGGGACTGCGAAGGCTATGCAAGAAAGATTCCCTGCGAGGATCCTGGTGCAAAGCACCTTGTGGCTGCGCCTGCCGCCAGGGAAGGTTTCCCGGCGGCAGGCCGATCACAACATACCCACATGGAGCGGTTTGGGAACTGAATTTAACCTGGTCGCGTTCGGCTTCAGCGCTTGACGCTTGTCGAAGCCGAGACCGTCGGGGCGACTCTAACGCTCTGATGCCAGTAGCGTTCGACCTGGTCGACCAGGGTGCGTGGGAGCGGGACGTAGTTGAGCGTCTCGGCCTGGGACCTGCCGTTCTCGAGCAGCCAGCGCATGAAGTCGATGGCGGCTTCCGACCGCTCGCGGGATTTCGGCGCCTTCGGCATCAGCACGAACGTCGTCGCCGTAATCGGGTAGGCGTCTTCACCGGGCGCATTGGTGAGCACGAGATGGAAGTCATTCTCCGCCTTCCAGTCCGCGCTTGTTGCCGCCGCCTGAAATGATGCCGCGTCGGGCACGACATAATTGCCGGCGCTGTTCTGCACGATCCCGAAGGAAATCCGGTCGAGCCGTTGCAGCGCGTAGGTGTATTCGAGATAGCCGATCGCGCCGGGAACGAGGCTGACGAGCGAAGCGACGCCGTCATTGCCACGGCCGCCGAGGCCGAGCGGCCACTCGACGGAAGCGGCTTCGCCCGCGCTGGCTTTCCATTGCTGGCTGACCTTCGAGAGGTAGTTCGACCAGTTGAACGTCGTGCCGGAGCCGTCGATGCGATGAACCACCGTGATCGCAGTGTTCGGCAAATTGACGTCCGGGTTGATCGCGCCGATCGCGGGATCGTTCCAGGATTTGAGCTTGCCGAGGTAGATGTCGGCGAGCACCTGCCCGGTGAAGCGGATCTGGCCAGGCTTGATGCCCTCGATATTGACCACCGGCACGACGCCTCCGATCACGATCGGGAATTGCATCAGCCCGAGCCTGTCCAGCTCCTTCGGGTCGAGCGGCATGTCGCTGGCGCCGAAATCGACGGCTTCCTTCTTAATCAGGTCGAGGCCGATGCCGGAGCCGACGGCTTGATAGCTGACGGCGCTGCCGGTCTCGGCCTTGTACGTGTCGGTCCATTTCGCCATCACGGGCGAAACGAAGGTTGAGCCGGCACCCCTGGTTTCGGCAGCCCGGCTTTGTGTGGCGATGAGCAGAGCGGCGAGGATGACGGATAGCTTGATGTTGTTCTTCATGTGCGCGGCGCTAGCGGGTGAGGCACGAAGCCGTTGTGGCGCATCGACTACACCACACGGTCTGTGGCCGCCGCGTCGTCCGATTGGGGGAGATCGAGGTCTTAAGCGAGCTCGGCCGGGCCGTCCTTACGCTGCGTGGCGCCGGGTCGGGACCACCAGCAATTCGGGGCAAACCGCCTGCCAGGTGGCCAAATCTCGCCCTTTCGCGACCGACGGCGGCTTTATTCTCGCTATGGATGCTTTAAGGAAGGGGCAGGATCAGGTCGCAGCCGCCCGCCGGCGGTGCTAGAGCCTGATGCAGGAACATTGGGCCGGGCCGGGACGGCTCGCCCGCAAGGATGAAGGATATGAGGCAATGATCCAGACGGTTGGCATCATCGGGGCAGGGACCATGGGGAATGGTATCGCGCAAATCTGCGCGGCGGCCGGACTCTCGGTCGTGATGGTCGACATTTCCGATGCAGCGGTGAACCGCGGGCTGTCGACCGTCGGCGGCAGCCTCGAGCGCCTGGTCAAGAAGGAGAAGATGTCGGCAGCCGATCGCGAGGCGGCGCTCAAGCGCATCACCGGCACGACGGACCGCGCCAAGCTTGCCGATTGTGATCTCGTCATCGAGGCAGCAACCGAGAACGAGGACCTAAAGGTCAAGATCCTGAAGGACCTCTGCGCGACGTTGTCGCCGCGGACGCTGCTCGCGACCAATACCTCGTCGATTTCGATTACGAAGCTCGCTGCGGCGACCGATCGTCCCGACCGTTTCATCGGCATGCACTTCTTCAACCCGGTGCCGGTGATGGCGCTGCTGGAGCTCATCCGCGGCCTGCAGACTTCCGACGACACCCACGCCAAGGCGCTCGATTTCGCCAAGCGCGTCGGCAAGGTCGCGATCACCGCCAAGAACAGCCCGGGATTCGCCGTCAACCGCATCTTGTGCCCGATGATCAACGAGGCGATCTTCGCGCTCCAGGAAGGGATCGCGACGGCGGAAGAGATCGACGCCGGCATGAAGCTCGGTTGCAACCACCCGATCGGGCCGCTGGCTCTGGCCGATCTCGTCGGGCTCGACACCATGCTTTCGGTGATGGAGGTCTTCTACAAGGGCTTCAACGACCCCAAATACCGGCCCGCGCCGCTGCTCAAAGAGATGGTCGATGCCGGCCATCTCGGCCGCAAGACCGGGCAGGGCTTTTACAGCTACGGCGCCTGATCATCTGATCACCTTGGCGCGGGCGGCGGGCCTCAAATGCCCGCCGCCTGATCCTGCACTTTGTGCTGCGACAAAGACGCCGCGCACGATTTGCCCGACAAAGTCGAGTGGGCGGCCCGCGGGAACAACGGAACGGACACAGAGGATATGTCGGATCGACTGAAGGCCGAGCGGGAAGCGGCGGCCGCACGGCGGAACCTGCTAACTCTCGACGCGATCGAGCGCACCGGGATTACCGAAGAGATGATCTCCGAACTCGTCACCCGCTTCTACGGCCGCGTGCGCGAGGATGCGCTGCTCGGGCCGGTGTTCGCCGTCGTGCAGAATTGGGACGAGCATCTCGCCAGGCTCAGGGATTTTTGGTCCTCGGTCGTGCTGATGAGCGGCCGCTATCACGGTTCGCCGATGCGGGCGCATATGCCGCTCGGTCTGGTGGCTGATCATTTCGACCGCTGGCTCGATCTGTTCGAGCAAACCGCGCGCGAGGTCTGTCCGCCGCCGGCAGCTGGCCTGTTCATCGACAAGGCGCGCCGCATCGCCGACAGTTTTGAGATGGCATCGGCCACCGTCGCCGGTTCGATCGCCGCGCCCCGCCACGTGCTGAGATCCTGAGACGACCGGCTGCCTGCAAAACATGCAGGATGTCGCGCTGCGTTTCTGCAGCGCGACGATAGCGCGCCGCACCAATTCCGACATCATCGATCTGATCTGCAAAATCATCATGCGGCTCGCGCGGCACGACGTTGAAATCTTGAAAACACGCTTGAATGCGTTGATCGTCGTTCAATCAAAGCGTGCAAAGCCATATTGATGCACTGCGGCGCCAACTCTTCGCCTTGTTTTAGGCAGAGTTCCAGCGCCTGCTTGCGGACATGTCCCGCGCATCGCTTATGTCCGACCCTTCATCGACCGACAGTCCCACGGAGGACGAGATCAGCGCATGCGCCGAGCAGACGCGGCGAACGGTCCTGCTCGGCGCACTCGCCGCCACCGCGTGCCTCGGCTGTTCCGTGCACGCGCACGCGGATGAGGATCCGCCTGGCTCCGACGAACGGCCCCGGAAAGGCGATGTGCTCGTCTTCTCCGAAGGCGACAAGGAGGGGAAGCTGATCACCGCGGCCGACCTGCCGGTCGGCGGACCGCCGGTGCATGCCTGGCCGAAGGATCCCAAGACATCGGTGGTGCGCAGCGCATCCCGGCTCAACGAGATCCTGATCATCCGGCTCGATCCGGCCGAGCTCGACGACAAGACGCGCGAACGCGCTGTCGACGGCATCATCGCCTATTCGGCGATCTGCGCCCACGCCGGCTGTCCCGTCACCGCCTGGGTGAAGAGCGATGTCGGCGACAAGGAGGTGTTCAAGTGCATGTGTCACAACTCCGAATACGATCCCCGTGCGGGCGCACAGGTCGTGTTCGGCCCGGCGCCGCGACGGCTCGCGGCGCTTCCGCTGGCGCTCGATGACGGATCGCTCAGCGTCGCCGGCAACTTCATCGGAAAGGTAGGTGGCGCGTAACCGGGATGACGGACGGCGCGGGCCGCGCCCGCGTCACGAGAGGTCGTATCCGCCGTTGGGCGGACGACGGGACGAACGACAAGAATTCACAACAACAATTCAAAACAAGAATTCAAACGGATGAAAAAGGGGAACGTCCATGAAAAAGTCGATCACCAGGAAGCAATGGTACCTGTCCGGTTTCGTCGCCTTCACCTGCCTCGTCTCGACCGCCGCGAGCGCCGGTCCGATCGAGAACTATGCGCCGGTCACCCAGCAGCGGCTCGAGAATCCGGAACCCGGCAATTGGATGCTCTATCGTCGCACCTATGACGGGCAGGGCTACAGCCCACTCGACCAGATCAACGCTTCGAACGTGAAGAATCTCACGCCGGTCTGGACCTTTGCCACGGGCGTGGTCGAGGGCCACGAGGCGCCGCCGCTCGTCAATAACGGCGTCATGTTCGTGACAACGCCGATGGGGCAGGTGATCGCGATCAATGCCAGGACCGGCGACGAATACTGGCGCTACAAGCGGCAGCTTCCCGACGACCTGTTCCAGCTGCATCCGACCAACCGCGGCGTCGGCATGTGGGAGGACAAGCTCTATCTCGCGACGACGGACGACCATGTCGTGGCGCTCGACGCCAAGACCGGCAAGGTGCTGTGGGACACCAAGGTGCAGGACTACAGGAAGGGTCAGTATATGACCCTGATGCCGCTGATCGTCGAAGGCAAGGTCATTGTCGGCGGCTCCGGTGGTGAACTCGGCGTACGCGGCTATGTTGCCGCCTTCGATGCCAAGGACGGCAAGGAGCTGTGGCGCACCTTCACGATCCCGGGCGAGGGCGAGCCCGGTCACGACACCTGGCAGGGCGATGACTGGAAGACCGGTGGCGGCTCCGCCTGGATGACCGGCAATTACGACAAGGACACCAAGACGATCTACTGGGGCGTCGGCAATGCCGCGCCATGGCCTGGCGAGACGCATCCCGGCGACAACCTCTACACGTCATCGGTGCTCGCGCTCGATCCCGCGAACGGGAAGATCAAGACCTATCACCAGTATCACCAGAACGATTCATGGGATTGGGACGAGGTCGACGCGCCCATGCTGATCGACCTGCAGCGCGATGGCCGCACCATCAAGAGCCTGGTCCATCCGGGCCGTGACGCGATCTTCTGGGTGCTTGAACGTACCCCGACCAAGATCAACTACGTCGCCGGCTGGCCGTTTGTCGCAACCGACGTTTGGAAGGGCATCGATGAGACCGGTAAGCCGATCGTCGATCCCGCGCACAAGCCGGTCATCGGGAAGCGCGTGGAGTTCTGTCCGTCATTGTGGGGCGGCAAGGATTGGCCGTCGGCGGCCTACAGCCAGAAGACCGGCCTCGTCTATGTCCCCGCCAACGAGAATTTCTGCGGCGGCTTCACCGGCGAGAAGGTGCCGCTCAAGGCGGGCGAGCTATGGCTCGGCACCAAGCCGGAGGATATCGGCCTGAAGACCAAGCCGGGTGCGGATCATTTCGGCGAGCTCCAGGCCTGGGATCCCGCCACGGGCAAGAAGGTGTGGCAGCACAACTTCCCGAAATCGCAATTGTTCGGCTCGGTGACGGCGACGGCCGGCGACCTCGTCTTCGTCGGCGGCACCAATGACCGCAACTTCCGCGCCTTCCACGCCAAAACCGGCGAGCTGTTGTGGGAGCAGAAGACCAACTCCGGCATCATGGGCATGCCGGTGTCCTATGAGATCGACGGCACGCAATACATCGCGATTCAGTCGGGGTGGGGCGTGGACGCGCAACGTATCCAGGACGCGCTCGTGACCAACAATATCGGCATCGAGGCTAACGTGCCGCAAGGCGGGGTCGTCTGGGTGTTCGCACTGAAGAAATAGCTCCGCAGGCGGATCGAAAGAAAGCGGAGCAGCAGGGGGGCGAATGCGGCGGACGGCAACGTCCGCCGCATTCTTGCGTCTTCCTACTTCCCTGATCGCTCCACCTTGTCCTTTTCCTTCTGGTTCATCTCCTGAACCTTGGGATCCGGATTGTGCTGTCCGGTGGTCTGGGTGGTCGAGGCGGGCGGCGCGTTGGCGTTGGGCAGCGAGTTCTGGTCCGGCGCGGAGGGGCGCGTCGCGGTGGCCGGTGGCGTCGTGTTGCCTTGGGCAAATGCGCCGGAGGCCGTCAAAAGAAAGGCGCCCGACAGCAACGAGACTGCGAGCGCCTTCGGGATGTTTGTCATCGATCTGCTCCTGTCAGATCGAAGGAAACGGCGCGAGATCGTTTGTGTTCCGTCTCGCGCCTCTGTTCCGCCTCACGCTTCCAGTTGCTTGCCGAGCGGCAGGCTGCGGATGCGTTTTCCCGTCGCGGCGAAGATCGCGTTCATCAGTGCTGGCGCAAACGGCGGGACGCCGGGCTCGCCGACGCCGCTCGGCGGTGTGTCCGGTCCGGGCGGCACGATGTAGACATTGGTCACCGCAGGCGACTCGTCGATCCTGACGACCTGGAAGTCGTCAAAATTCTTCTGCTGCACCTTGCCGTCCTTGAAGCTGATCTCGCCGTATTTGGCGAGGCTCAGCCCCATGATCGCGGCGCCTTCGATCTGCGAGGCGATGCGTTCGGGGTTGACATAGGTGCCGCAGTCGATCGCGGTGTCGACCCGTGGCACCGTCAGCTTGCCCTTGTCGTCGACGGCGACCTCGACGATCGTTGCGATGTAGCTGACGAAGCTGCGGTGCACGGCGATGCCGAGACCATGGCCCTTGGCGACCGGCCGCCCCCATTCGCCCTTCTCGGCGACCAGTTCGACCACCTTGCGCAGGCGCGCGGTGTCGATCGGGTAACTGTCCTGGGGCTCGCCGTAGTTCCACATGTCCTTCACCGCGGGCTTGACGATCCGCGGGCTGCCGATCAGCGCGAGCAGCGTCTCCTTCTGGTCGCGTCCGGTCGCAGCTGCGATCTCGCCGACCATCGATTGCACCGCAAACGCACGCGGAATGTTCGAGACCGAGCGGAACCAGCCGATGCGGGTGAATGCCGCGGCCTCCGGGTTTTCGCAGGAGATGTTGGCGATCTCGAACGGCATGTCGACGAGTCCCATGCCGAGCTCGAAGGGCGCCGCGTGCTTGGCCCCGGCCGCGAAGGTCGAGGCGATGGTCGGCGCGACGCTGCGATGGCGCCACGCGATCACCTTGCCACTCTTGTCCAGGCCCGCCTCGATGCGCTCCACCGAGACGGTGTGCAGGAAGTCGTGGTGGACGTCGTCCTCGCGCGTCCACTGCACCTTCACCGGCGCGCCGAGCTCCTTCGACAGCAGCGCGGCCTCGAGCGCGAAGTCGCATTTCGACTTGCGGCCGAAACCGCCGCCGAGCAGCGTCACGTTGACGGTGACATTCCCCTCGGGAATGCCGAGCGTCTTGGCGACGTCCTCGCGCGTGCCGCCGGGGCTCTGCACCGGCGCCCAGATCTCCGCCTTGTCGCCCTTGACGTCGGCAACCGCGACCGGCGGCTCCATGCTGACATGGGCGAGGTGGGGCAGGTAGTATTCGCCGACGACGACCTTGTCGGCGGTCTTGAGCGCGGCGTCGGCATCGCCCTCGGCGCGCACGACGAGGCCGGGCTTGCGCGAGGCCTCCTCGAGCTCCTTGCGATAGGAGACCGAGTCGTATTTGCCGTTGGCGCCATCGTCCCAGGTCAGCTTCAGGGCGTCGCGGCCCTTGATCGCCGCGCCGGTGTTGCGGGCGATCACCGCGACGCCGCCGAGCGGCTGGAACTTCGACGGCCACGGCCAGCCCTGAACCTTCATCACCTTCTCGACGCCGGGAACCTTCAGCGCCGCATCGGGATCGAAGGAGACCAGCTTGCCGCCTGTGACCGGCGGACGCGCGATCACGGCGTATTTCATGCCCGGCAGCCGCACATCGGCGCCGTAACGCGCCTTGCCGGTGGTGATGTCATGGAGATCGACGATGCCGACCTGGCCCTTGCCGAGATAGCGGAAGTCCCGGGAATCCTTCAGCTTGAGCCCTTCGATAGCGGGCACCGATTCCTTGGCCGCATCGGCGGCCAGTTCGCCGAAACCGAGCTTGCGCCCGCTGGCGCTGTGGACGACCTCGTGATTGACGGCCTTGACCTCGGTCGCCGGCACGCCCCAACGCTTCGCCGCGGCCTGCTCCAGCATGGTGCGGGCGGAGGCGCCGATCTGGCGCATC
Organism: Bradyrhizobium amphicarpaeae; assembly: GCF_002266435.3. Taxonomy (NCBI): domain Bacteria; kingdom Pseudomonadati; phylum Pseudomonadota; class Alphaproteobacteria; order Hyphomicrobiales; family Nitrobacteraceae; genus Bradyrhizobium; species Bradyrhizobium amphicarpaeae. The sequence continues at coordinate 5,300,133 of NZ_CP029426.2, read as the reverse complement.
GGAAGCAGATAGTGCCGCGTGCTGCGCGAGCCGTCGGTATCCTGGTTGCCGAACTTGACCTCGTCGCCATGGGCCTGCTGCACCTTGACCCTGGACCAATCGGCCTCCATCTCCTCGGCCACGATCAGCGGCAGGCTGGTGCGGACGCCGGTACCCATCTCGGAACGGTGGGCGAGGATGGTGACGATGCCGTCGGGCGCGACCGCGACGAACACGCGCGGGTCGACCACGACGCCATGGGGCATTTTGCCCGCGCCGGTCTCATAGGCAAACGCCTGGCGCGACATCACGGGTGCCGCCAGCACGAAACCGCCGGTGATGCCGAGCCCCTTCAGGATGCTGCGGCGGGAGACCTTCTCGATCTTGATGTTTTTTTCGAAGCCATTTTTTTCGAAGCCATGGAGCTTGCCGGGTTTTTCGATGAAATTCATGTCACACCCCCGTCGATGCGAGATGGACCGCGTTCTCGATGCGCTGGTAGCAGCCGCAGCGGCAGATGTTGCCGGACATCGCCTCGCGGATCTGGTCATGCGAAGGCTTCGGATTGTCCATCAGAAGCGCGGCGGCCTGCATGATCTGGCCGGCCTGGCAGAAGCCGCATTGGGGCACGTTGACCTGGCGCCAGGCCTTTTGCACCGGATGATCGCCGTTCGGATGCAGCCCCTCGATGGTGGTGACCTCGCGCCCGGCGACGTCGTTGATCGACGTGATGCAGGAGCGCACTGCTTCCTTGTCGACGATGACGGTGCAACTGCCGCACAGGGCCTGGCCACAGCCAAACTTGGTGCCGGTGAGCCCGGCTTCGTCACGCAGGAACCAGAGTAGCGGGAGATCCGGGTCCCCGTCCCAGCTCTGTTCCTGGCCGTTGATCTTCACCTTGATCATGATCGTCCCTCGCTCTTCATAAGCATGCCAAATTCAAAATTCGCCGACGCTGGTCGGCGACGGTTGATGTCTTGTCTCGCCACGTCCTGCCGTCGTCCCGCGCGGGCAAATCCCGGAGGGAGGCAGGAATGCCGATGGCGATGTCTGGATGTGCTCGATACCTCCCGTTTTTGTTCTTGATTGTTGAACGTCGTGCGGCATCGTGACGGCGCGATCGTAGCAGAAATCGCGCCGGCCCGGCGTTCACAGCCGGGTGTTCTCACCGGGAAAAGATTGCATCGACGGTTTGTCAAAAGCAGGGCGCGTCATCACGCCGTGTAGACCGCGCTTTTGCAAACAGGGGTTGCGATGAAAAAAGGCTTCGTCCGCCAGAAAGACTGCGCGGACGAAGCAAGATGCCTCAGTCGAGGGAGGGAGAAACGCAGAGACCGGGAACTTCAAGACGGAAGTTGGGGCGCTGCGCAGTCATTCAGAGACCAGGACTGAGGGAGTCAATCGCCCTCGCACGCATGTAACTTGCAGAGGCGGCGGCCTCGCTGCAATCGTTCCGGGGCAAGGCCCGTCCGGCTCGCAGGCGCTGATCGAGGCCAGCGAGCCGATGGGGCATGGCGAACGTCCGACCGCCTTGCTCAGGCAGCTTTGGCTTTGGCGACGTGGGTCGCGATCGCGTCCATCAGCGCCGGTGACAGGCAATCATAGGGCTCGAGCCCGATCTCCTTCAGCCGCGAACGGATGCCGGCCATCTGCTCCGGCTTCACGCCCGCTTCGATCACCGAGGAGACGAAGGCGGCGAATTGCGGCGCCTGCGAGCCCTGCTCCTGGAACAGTTCGGGATGGATGAAGTCGAGGCCGTAGAACGGATGGTTCTTGTTCTCGATACGGCCGTACATGTGGGTGCCGCAGGCCTTGCAGGCGTGGCGCTGGATCACCGCGGAGGGATCGACGATCTGCAGCTTGTCGCCGTTCTCGAGCACGGTGACGTTCTGGCGCGGCACCACGGCGACGACGGAGAACGTCGCGCCTTGCGGCTTCCAGCACTTGGTGCAGCCGCAGGCGTGGTTGTGGGCGACGTCGCCCTTCACCGCGACCTTGACCTGGTGGTCCTTGCATTTGCAGACCAGCGTGCCGCCGGCGAAGCTGCCGCTGCCTTGTTTGAGGCCGTTATCGATCGAGGGATGGAGTGCAACAGTCATGGGTCGATCCTCCTTGGGGTGACGCTTTCGAGTTAGTACACGACGACTGAACGGATGGATTTGCCCTCGTGCATGAGGTCAAAGCCCTTGTTGATCTCCTCGAGCTTGAGCACGTGGGTAATCATCGGATCGATCTGGATCTTTCCATTCATGTACCAGTCGACGATTTTCGGCACGTCGGTGCGGCCGCGGGCGCCGCCGAAGGCGGTGCCGCGCCAGTTGCGCCCAGTGACGAGCTGGAACGGGCGGGTGGCGATCTCCTTGCCGGATTCGGCAACGCCGATGATGATCGAGGTGCCCCAGCCGCGATGGCAGGCTTCGAGCGCCTGGCGCATCACGGTGGTGTTGCCGGTGCAATCGAAAGTGTAATCGGCGCCGCCGTCGGTGAGGCCGACAAGGTGCTGGACGATGTCGCCGGTGATCTTCTTGGGGTTGACGAACTCTGTCATGCCGAACCTGCGGCCCCAATCCTCCTTGGAGTCGTTGATGTCGACACCGATGATCTTGTCGGCGCCGGCCATCTTGGCGCCCTGGATCACGTTGAGGCCGATGCCACCGAGGCCGAACACGACCACGTTGGAGCCCGGCGTGACCTTCGCGGTGTTGACGACGGCGCCGACGCCGGTGGTGACGCCGCAGCCGATGTAGCAGCTCTTGTCGAAGGGAGCGTCCTCGCGGATCTTGGCGACCGCGATCTCCGGCAGCACGGTGAAGTTCGAGAAGGTCGAGCAGCCCATGTAGTGGTAGACCGGCTTGCCCTTGTAGGAAAACCGGCTGGTGCCGTCGGGCATCACGCCCTTGCCTTGCGTCGCCCGGATTGCGGTGCAGAGATTGGTCTTCTGGCTGAGGCAGCTTTTGCACTGCCGGCATTCCGGCGTGTAGAGCGGGATGACGTGGTCACCCGGCTTCACCGAGGTCACGCCGGGGCCGATCTCGCGGATGATGCCGGCGCCCTCATGGCCAAGGACCGACGGGAAAATTCCCTCGCTGTCGAAGCCGTCGAGCGTATAGGCGTCGGTATGGCAGATGCCCGTCGCCTTGATCTCGACCAGGACTTCGCCGGCCTTCGGGCCTTCCAGATCGAGCTCGACGATCTCGAGCGGCTTCTTGGCTTCGAAAGCGACGGCGGCACGTGTCTTCATTGGTAGCTCCTCAAATTCTCGAAAGGATGCCCAAGCCTTTAGTCTCGGCGGGCGTCCAAGCGTTCACTTCTTGCCCATGCACGAGTCTTCGTTCTTGGTATAGGCGTCGTTTTTGTCCTCGTGCTTGCCCGGTCGGGCGCGGCCCCAGGCCTCGGTGGATCGGGCGCGCAGATAGACGTAGAGATCGTCCATGTAGCAGGCGACGTTCGGGTTATCGCCGAAGGCCGGCATCACGTTCTCCGAAGCGGTCGAGATGTTCTTGCGACCCGAGGCGACGACACCGAGAAAATCGGCATAGCTCATCGTCTTGAGCGAATCCTTCAGGGCCGGTGCATAGGTCGAGCCCATGCCGTCCGGGCCATGACAAACATGGCAGTCCGAATGGTAGCGGCGGTAACCGGAATAGGTGTACCAGTCGACGGACCCATCGGTGATCTTGTAGGTCGGGTTTCCTTCCTTATCGAGCCATTCGCCAGTTTCGTTCTGCTTGACGGCGGTCGGGTCCCCCGAGCCGTCCGCGACAGCAATTCCTCCAGACGCAACCATGATCATCGCAGCAATGACAAAGCCGATTTTACGCAAGAGATTTTCCTCGATGGCGTTCGATGGGAAGGCAAGCCGGCGCGTGGAGTTGATTCCACGCGCCGGGGCGATGCTGATGGGGCTTAGTTCGGTAGCGCGAACACGGTCAGCGTACCGCCGAGCGCCGTGTAGTTGCTGAGTGCGGCGTAGCCACCGACTGCGCCGAGACCTGCGTTCGGATCGGTCAGACCTGCGGCCAAACCAATGCCGGCCCAGCCGCCGACGCCGGAGAGCACGGCGACGTACTGCTTGCCGCCGTTCTCGTAGGTGGTGACGTTGCCGATGATGCCGGAGGGAGTCTTGAACTTGTAGAGCTCCTTGCCGGTCTTGGCATCGACCGCCTTCAGGTAGCCTTCGAGCGTGCCGTAGAACACCACGTTGCCGGCGGTTGCGAGCGCACCCGACCAGACCGAGAACTGCTCCTTGTTCGACCAGACGATCTTGCCGGTCTTGCCGTCCCAGGCGATGAAGTTGCCCATGTGGGTTTCACCCTGCGGCGGATACATCGAGAGCGTCGCGCCCACATAGGGCTGACCAGCGGTGTAGCTCACCTTGAACGGTTCGTAGTCCATGCAGACATGGTTGGTCGGAACGTAGAACAGCTGCGTGTCCGGCGAGTAGGCTGCCGGCTGCTCGTCCTTGGTGCCGAGCGCGGCCGGGCAGATGCCCTTCACGTTGTGGTCCTCGCCCGCCTTGTCGGTCGAAGCTGCGTCGAGCACCTTCGGACGACCGTAGGTTGGCGAGTTCTTGTCCATGTCGACGCCGGAGGTCCAGTTCACCTTCGGATCGTACTTTTCGGCGACCAGCAGTTCGCCGTTGGTGCGGTCCATGGTGTACGCGAGGCCGTTGCGGTCGAAGTGCGTCAGCAGCTTGCGCGGCTGGCCGTTGATCGACTGGTCCGAGAGGATCATCTCGTTGACGCCGTCATAGTCCCATTCGTCGTGGGGCGTCATCTGGTAGACCCACTTGGCAACGCCGGTGTCCGGGTTGCGCGCCCAGATCGTCATCGACCATTTGTTGTCGCCGGGACGCTGCTTCGGATTCCAGGTCGAAGGGTTGCCCGATCCGTAATAGACGAGGTTCAGCTCGGGATCGTACGAGATCCAGCCCCAGGTGGCACCGCCGCCGATCTTCCACTGGTCGCCTTGCCAGGTCTTGAGGCTCGAATCCTTGCCGACGGGCTTGCCGAGCGCAGTGGTCTTTTCGGCATCGACCAGGATCTGGTTGTCCGGCCCTTCCGAATATCCGCGCCATGCCAGCTTGCCGGTCTTGATGTCGTAGGCGGACATGTGGGCCTGGACGCCGAACTCGCCGCCGGAGATACCGACCAGCACCTTGTCCTTGATGACCATCGGCGCCGACGTACCGGTCTCGCCCTTGCTCGGATCGCCGTTCTTGACGGTCCACGCAACCTGACCGGTCTTGACGTCGAGCGCGACGAGGGTGGTATCGGCCTGATGCAGGAAGATCTTGCCGTCACCGAAAGCGAGGCCGCGGTTGACCGTATCGCAGCACATCACGGGGATGACGTTCGGATCCTGCTTCGGCTCGTACTTCCAGACGATCTTGTTCTCCTGCGATAGGTCAATGGCGTAGACCTTGTTCGGGAACGGCGTGTGGACGTACATCATGTTGCCGATGATCAGCGGACCACCTTCATGGCCGCGCAGCACGCCGGTCGAGAAGGTCCAGGCCACCTGGAGCTTGCCTACGTTCTGTGCGTTGATCTGGTTGAGCTTGGAATAGCGGGTATTGGCGTAGTCGCCGGTCGGCATCACCCAGTCTTTCGGGTTCTGCGACATCTTGAGCAGCTCGTCATTGGCTGAGGCGCCCCCGACGGCGAGAGCCGCCGCGGAGCCGAGTAAGGTCGCCAGTAGCACCTTGCGCATAGTCATTCCTCCGTTGGTATCGTTTATTGTTTCCGAAGCAAAAATGGTTCACCGGGCTTCTCGTCCGGGGTCTGCTCGTGCAGGGCGGTCACTTTTCGGACCAGAAACGATGCTGGACTGCTTTCTCCTCCTGATGAGAGCCACGGGTCCACGTGCGTGAGCGGCCCGTTCTTGTTGTTCCTGCCCTAATCCCTAACGACTCCTCCATCGGGAAACTTGCCCAAGAGAGAAACCGGTTTGCTCGACAGCGCACGAGACGAAGATTTTGATTTTTGCAGTAGCGAATTCAGCGGCTTCCGCATGAGTTGGTCGCAAGCTCAACGTTCAGGTTCCCCTTGACGGAGCTACAACTAAGGCGGAGGATCGTCTTTCAAGGGTGGCAATGGAACGATGGCGCTCGTGCCAAAAGACCGCTCAAATTCGAGGTAAACGTCACGCAATCACGGCTGGGGGCTGCAGCAGCGCTGGTCGCGATTCGCGTCGAATCTCCGGATCAAACCCAGTGGCTGGATTAATGTCCGACACCATTCACACGCTCTCGACGACCGGCATGACGCCAAAGCGCCAGATCCAGAGCTGGGTCGACGGGCTGACGAGCCTGTGCGGGCATTTCGACGTCGATCCGCTGGAGGCGTCCTCGCTCGAGGGCCGCATCGACTACACCAGCGTCTCGCGCCTCAAGCTCTGCCAGATCGAAGTGAGTCAGCATCGCATCGCCCACACGCTGGCGCGCGCCAAGGCCAACGAGCATCCCTACATCAAGATTCACTTCCAGACCTACGGCGTGTCCTATTTCGAGCAGGAAGGCCGCCACATCGAAATCAACCCGGGCGACATCATCGCTTATGACGTCTCCTGTCCGCATTCGATCATCAGTCCCGCGTTCACCCGCCACGACGTCGTAATCGTGCCGAAGTCGCTGCTGCGCGACCGCGGGTTCCCGTCGCAGCGGATGCCCGCCTGCAAGCTGTCATCGAAGACGGGGACAGGGCGGATCGCCCACGATTTCGTTCATGCGACCTTCGACGAGGCGGCAAAGCTGTCGGCAAACAGTGCGGTCGGCGTCGCCGATTCGCTGATCGACCTGCTGCTGCTGCCGCTGCGCGAAGCCGACACCATGTTCGACCGTGTCGGGCCCGAAGCGATGTATGTGCGCGCGCAGTTCTTCATCCGCGAGCACCTGCGCGATCCGGATCTGTGCATCGACCAGATCTCGACCGAGCTCGGCTGCTCCAAACGCTATCTGCACATGCTGTTCTCGGAGCGCGGCACCACGGTGAGCGACTACATCTGGCAGGCCCGCCTGCAGAACTGCCGCCAGGAGCTCGAGGCCCACGCCGGCAAGACCATCACCGACGTCGCGTTCTCCTGGGGCTTCTCCAGCTCATCGCATTTCAGCCGGGTGTTCCGGAAATATTTCGGCGTGGTGCCGTCCTCGATCCACAAGGCGCAGCAGGCCACCGCGAGTTCGGGCGAGCATTAGGCGCTTTCGAGCGCAGGCATTGGGCAGCGATGATCGGGCCGGTCGCGCCGCTGCGGCGACATTTCACGCGGACGTGGCAATGTAGGGAATGCCGGCCAGCAGTGCGACGAGCAGCATTGCATTGGCCAGCATGCCGCTCCAATGCAGCCGCCGCAGCCGATGCGGGGCATCGGCATCGCCGGCGTCCCTCGCTCTGAGCTGGTCATCGACCCTTTGCATGAACCAGCGGCGTCCCCAGATCGCCAGCACTGCGAGCAGGCCAACGACCAGCGCGGCAAGCAGGCGGCCGTCCAGGAGCAGTGCCGCGGTCCCGATGAGGGCGGCGACGCGCATCACCAGAAAATGGGCGTTGAACATTCCGCGCAGCAACTGGGCGACGGGCTGGATATCGAGCCTCACCAGCAGGAAGGCCGGCGAGGCCAGCGTGAAATAGCCCATCGGAAAGAGCAGGATAATCATAACGGCGACAGCGACTGCATCCGGTGTCATGCGATCGGCCCTTCTGGTCCGTAGTGGCACGCAATCATAGCGTGGAAATGCGCTTCCGACACTAGGCTTTGGTCGGACTCCGGAGCGAGATGGGGCAACCGGCGCGCCGACCCTGGCTCGGAGCCTAGGCCGGCTCGAGGCCGAGTGACTTCGCGCTCTCGATCCAGATCGGCAGTTCGCGCTGGTACAGCGCATTGGTCTCCTTGAAGCCGATGGCAGCTTCGAGCACGAAGGTCGCGAGAACTTCCTTCACTTTCGGATCGTTGTTGGCGGCCACGCACAGCTCCGCCAGTCGGTCGATCACCGCTTGCGGCGTCGCCTTCGGCACGGCCCAGCCGGAGAAGCCGCTCACGGTGAAGAATTTCGAGGTCGCGCCCTGCTCCGGAAGGGTCTTGATGGCAGGGATCGCGTCGACCTTCTTCGAATGCACCGCGAACACGGTGCCACGGTCGCTTTGCAGGACCGACTGCGCTGCCGTGTAGCTGCCCATTGCGGCATCCAGCGTGCCTTCGAGCATCCCCGTCCACATCGGGGCCTCGCCGCGGTAATGGACCGGCTCGATCGACAGGCCGTACTGCTTGTTGAGCTCGTTGATCGTCATGTGCGGAGCCGAACCCGCGCTGTAAGTGCCGAAGTTCACCTTGCCGCTCTTGCGTGCGAACGCGACGAAATCCTCCAGCGTCTTGACGCCGGTCCTGGGGTTCGCGACCAGCAGAAGGCCGGCCCCCGGAATGACGCTGACCAGCGTCAAATCCTTGTCCATGTCGTAGCCTGGATTCTTCATCACCACGCGGTTCATGATGTAGGTGGTCGAGATCGAGCACAGCATGGTGTGGCCGTCGGGCTCGGCGCGGGCAACTTCGGCGGTGCCGATCGCGCCGGAAGCACCGGCCTTGTTCTCGACGACGACGGTCTTGCCGACCTGCTTGGAGATGAATTCGCCATAGGCGCGCGCGAGCAGGTCGGTCTGACCGCCGGCGGGATAGCTGCAAATCATGCGAATCTGCCGCGCGGGCCACCCAGCCTGCGCCGAGGCGCTGCGCAGGACGAAAGGCATCGCAAGTCCGGTGCTACCGGCGGCAATGAAGTGGCGGCGATCGATTGGCTTGGACATGATTCTCTCCCGGTTCCCTGAAGGGTACTGCACCGGGCTGGCCCTGCCATCGGCATCAGGCGAGACAGATTGGCGCATTCCGTCTGATCACATATGGCACATGCTGGGCGAAGTTCGTGCCCCGGACGCAGCGCAGCGCTCCTTAGCGGTGCGCTGCAGAGCCGGGGTCCATGATGCAGCCACCCGGCTTTCTAGGTCCCGGCTCTGCGCCGCAACGCCAAGAGGCGTTGCAGCGCGTCCAGGACACCCGAGCCTTTCCAATCACCGCTGAATGATCTTCGTCCAGACATCGCCCAGAATCGCAGGCTCGCGCGGTGGCAGATAGGTGAGCCCGGCCTGCTTGCCGAACTCTGCGATCCGCCCCTCGGCCGCGAGCCCCGTCAGCGCCTTGTTGACGGCGTCGATCAGCGCGCCATCGCTGGCCAGTCCGACATAGCCGCGATTGGCGCCGATCGGATAATAGTAACCGGATGCCGTGATCGCCGTGTCCGGGTGCGCAGCGCGATGGGCGTCGAAGCGGGCAAGATCGATCAGCGTCGCGTCATGCTCGCCGCGCTGCAGCGTGCCGAGGAGATCGTCGCGGCCGGGAACGAGATGGGTGATGTTGTCGATCAGCCGCCCCTTGTCGAAGCTCATCAGGATGGCGTCGCCGAGCGAGCCGCTGTCGATGACGAGACGAAGCCCTGCGAGATCGCCGATGTCGCCGATCTTGCGGCCGCTTGCCTTCGGCCCGAGCACCACCGTCAACGGCGAATGGACGTAAGGCTGGCTCGGCGCGAGCACGCCGAGTGCAACGCGGCGCCGCCGATCGTCGCGTGTGGCCCCGGCGAAATCAGGCAAGCGCGCCGTCTTCATCCCGGGGACGACGAGCGAATCCCGGGTCAGCGCGTAGCCGCCGACTAGCGAACAGCGCCCGTCCGACAGCAGTGCATTGGCCTCGAGCTGTGGGCTCGAATCCTCGTCCAGCTTGCTCTCGAACCACTGGATCGCCAGCTTCCGTCCAAGCCGGTCCGCGATCGCCTGCGCCAGCAGCACGTCGAAGCCGGCGTCCGGCTTGCCGCGGTGGTGCATCGAGAGCGGCGGCCGGTCCTCGTCGAGGCAGATCTTCAGGGGATCGTCGGCTGCGAGAGCGACCGACGCCATCGTCGAAAGCAAGGCCGCAAGGCTCCATGCGGCACGACGAACCCTCATGGCTTCCTCCGGCTGGAGATGAAGGCCCAGAGAGAGCCGATCTCCTCGTCGTCGAGGATATCGCCCCAGGGCGGCATCCTGTTGTTCTTGCCGTTCTTCACCGTGGTGACGAAGCGGGTCTTGTCGTCGGGAAAGGCGCGCAGGTCCGGCGTGATGGTGCCGGAGTTCATCAGGTTGGGGCCGTGGCAGTGCGAGCATTTCGAAGCATAGGTCGACTTGCCGTGGTCGATCTGTGCCTGCATGGGATTGCCGGTTGCGTCGTCCGCGGCGCAAACGGTCGCCGCAATCGCGACCGTCAGCCCCGCGACGGCGGCGAGGATCGCCGCCGTCTTATGAGAGAGCCTTCTCAGCATCATGCCGTGGATTACTGCTTGACCGCAAAGACCCACAGCGAGCCGCCGGGTGGCACTTTGGCAAGCCGCTCGTCGCCCGAGAACAGCGAGTAGACGCCGCCATAGCCTGATGTCACCGCGACATATTGCACGCCGTCCTGCTGCCAGGTCACAGGCTGGCCCTCGATGCCGGACCCGGTCTGGAACTGCCAGAGCTTCTTGCCGGTATCCGCGTCGAAGGCCTCGAACTCGCCGGTCAGCGCGCCCGAGAACACCACACCGCCCGCGGTCGACAGCACGCCCGAGAAGCGTGGGATGTCGCTCGGCGCTTCCCATTTCGACTTGCCCGTCATGGGATCGATCGCCTTGAGGTAACCGCGCGGCCCGTCGCCGAACTCCCAGGGATCGGTCAGGTCCATGCCGAGATACCATTCACCCTGCTTGAAGGTGACGGGCTCGGCCTTGTACTTGCCGCCGAAGTTGAGCGTGTTGGCGTAGGCGAGGCCGGTCTGCGGGTTGAACGACATCGGCTCCCAGTTCTTGCCGCCGAGGATCGACGGATAGACCGTGACCTTCTTGCCCTCGCGCGCATCCTTGGCGACGTCGGTCTCGATCGGCTTGCCGGTCTTCATGTCGACGCCGGTTGCCCAATTGACCTTCACGTAAGGATTGGCCGCGAGCAGCTTTCCGTTGGTGCGATCGAGCACGTAGAAGAAGCCGTTGCGGTTGGCATTCATCAGCGCCTTGGTCGGCTTGCCCTCGACGTTCACATCCGCGAGCACCATCTCGGCGACGGCGTCGTAGTCGAACGGATTGTTCGGCGAGAACTGGTAGTGCCACTTGATCTTGCCGGTCTTGGGATCCATCGCCAGCACGGAGCAGGTGTAGAGATTGTCGCCGGGACGTACCGCCGAATTGAACGGGCCGGGATTGCCGATGCCCCAATACACGGTGTTCAGCTCGGGATCGTAAGAGCCCGTGATCCAGGTCGAGCCGCCGCCGAGCTTCCAGGTATCTCCCTTCCAGGTGTCGCCGCCGGGCTCGTCCGGAGAGGGGATCGAATGGGTGCGCCACAGATGCTTGCCCGTCGCCGGATCCCAGCCGTCGATGAAGCCACGCGTGCCGAATTCGGCGCCGGAGATGCCGGTGATGACGACACCGTCGGCGACCAGCGGGGCAACCGTCATCGAATAGCCTTCCTTGATATCGGCGGCCTTCTGACGCCACAGCTCCTTGCCGTTCTTGGCGTCGATCGCAATCACGTTGGCATCGAGCGTCGTACGAAACAACTTGCCTTCATGGATTGCGACGCCGCGATTGATGATACCGCAGCAGACGATCCGGGGCGTTTCGGCGGGATATTCGACCTTGCTCTTCCAGATCTGCTTGCCGGTCTTGGCGTCGACCGCCATGGTCGCATTGTGCGAGGTCACATAGATCACGCCCTGATAGACTATGGGCTGGGATTCCTCGCTGCGATCGTCGTTGAAGGAGTAATTCCAGACCGGGACGAGGTTCTTGACGGTGTCCTTGTTGATCTGGTTCAGCGTCGAGAAGCGCTGCAGATTGTAACCCATCCCGTAATTGAGAACGTTCGATGTATCAGTCCCGCCCTTGACCAGTTGCTCGGTGGTCTGTGCGCCTGCACAAGTCGATGCAAGCATGACGAGGCTCGCGGCCATCGCAAAGCGTTTCATCCGTTCCTCCCAATATGCGCGCCTTTTGACGCTGCGGGAGCAACACTCCGTCGGAAACCAAAACGCGTCAATACGAAAGTCGTAAGTGTCGTCGATATCGTTGGATGCAGACGCCGGTCGCCTTACAAAAGGCTGACGCCGCGGACTCACTTGCGTGGAGACGCTGAAAAAATTCCGTGGCGCGAAGCAGCTCCGGGTGGGCTAAAGCCTGGTTCCCCGGGTTGTCGCGCGCGCAAGTTGCAATTCCGGGCTTGAACCGGGAGCGGCTTGCGGATTTATGTTGTGCATCGCGCCCAAACCGGGCTCCTCATCTGGGAGGTCTTGATGATTTCGCGTCGCTCAGTTGCGCTTGTGCTCACCATTGCAGTGTTGTCCGGCCCGGCGTGGTCGGCCTCCGGCAACGCGGTCAAGATGTTCGACACCGACAACGACGGCACGCTCGATCTTGCCGAGGTGAAGAAGGCGGCCGCCGCAACCTTCGCAAAGCTCGATCCCGATCATGACGGCACGCTCGATGCCCGCGAATTGCGCGGACGGTTGTCGGCGAAAGAGCTTGCCGCCGCGGATCCTGATCGCGACGGGACCCTGACGCTCGACGAATATCTGTCCGTGGTCGAGCAGCGTTTCAACGCAGCCAATCCGGACAAGGACGGAACGCTGGACGCGAAAGAGCTGAACTCACGGGCCGGCCGGAGCCTGGTGCGGCTGTTGCGCTGATTCCGTCGATTCGACGCGCGGTGCGCCGCACAAGCCTGCGTCTCGCATGTCGTGTTTGACCAAGAGTGAACTGGCTTTGTCCGAGAGAGAAATGCGCTCGCGGAGAATCGTCACCGAGGCGCAGGGTAGTCGAATCGAGACTTGAACTGCACCTGACGCAGCCCTAGGTTTTGCGCCGCGCGATGTCGCGCTCATTACCTTGGGGAGACCCCGAATGGCCTGGAAAGCTCCGAAGATCGTGGAAGTGCCGGTCGGCATGGAAATCAACATGTACGCCTGCGCTGCGCGCAAGTAAGACCGACGACCTGCCGCGGCCTTGCCGGTGAACGCCGTCGAAGCCGTGGCAGTGTCGGATCTCGGGCCTGGCATTCGTTGTGTTCTGGAGCTTCGCCGTCGACGCGATGGCGTGCCTGCGCAGGCTTCAATCATCTTCCATCAAAATCGCGATCACGCTCTTGCCGCAGTGTGTTACGCTGATGCCCGGTCAGCGCTGCTGCCGCATCAAAGCGGCGCGCGCCTTCGAGGCACGGGATGCGCGACAGGACTCGCAGATGTCTGATGGTGATGGCCTGCGCGGTTGCGCTGACACCGACGCACGGGCACGCCGAGGAGGGCTTCGATACCGAGCACATCTTCGGCTTCATGATCGGCAGCGATGTCGGCAATCCCGGCGAGCGTGAGTTCCAGAGCCAGACGACGGGACGCTTCGGCAAGGGCGGCGGGACCTATCGCGCGCTCGAGAAGGAGATCGAGATCGAGATCGTGCCGCTGCCGAACTTCCGCATCGAGCTCGGCGCTGTGGCGAGCTTGCACGACATCACCGGCGTCCCCGATATCGACGACCGTCGCCAGCTCAACTTCCAGGGCGCCTCGCTCGACCTGCGTTATCGCCTGCTCGACCGCGAGCGCGCCCCGTTCGGCCTCACCATCGCCGCCGAGTTCCACGGCGACCGCATCGACGAGACCAGCGGCGCGAAGGGGCGGATGTACGGCACCGATTTCACCCTGGCCTTCGACCGCGAACTCATCCCCAATTTTGCCATCGGTGCGCTCAACCTGATCTATCAGCCGGAATGGGCGCGCTTCGAGGTGGCGGGGCAGTCGGAGAAGAGCTCGACGATCGGCGCGGCCTTTGCCGGCCTGGTGCGTGTGCGGCCCGACGTGCTGCTGGGCGGCGAACTGCGCTACTTCCGGCAATATGAAGGCATCGGCCTCGGCGAATTTTCCGGCCAGGCCCTGTTTGTCGGCCCGACCGCCTATGTCCAGCTCTCCGAGCGCTCGCGGCTGACCTTGAGCTGGAGTATGCAGGCCTGGGGGCGCCCGGCCGGATCGGGCGGCAATCTCGACCTCGTCAATTTCGAGCGCCACCAGGCCCGCATGGTGTTTGGCATCAACTTCTAGAGTTAGCCCTGTTCCTCACGCCGTATTGAAACTTCCCCCTCCAAGGGACGTAGTTTCTTGTGCTAACCTCCATTTGTTCCCGTGAGAGGATCTCGGTATGAACCCGATCGACCTGGTGGTGACCGTGTGTGCGGTGCTCTCGCCTGCGACCTGCGAAGAGCAACATTTGATCTTCAATTATGCGGGGTCGCCCCGCCAATGCGTGATGGCCGCGCCCCCCTATATCGCGCAATGGGTCGGCGATCATCCGAAGTGGCAGGCGGTGCGGTGGCGCTGCGAATATCCGCACCCGAACGACAAGGCATAAGAAGTCTTCGCTACTTGCTACAGTCCTTCAGATCCTTGTCGGCGATCGAGAACACCGCATCTGCCCTGATCTCGATGTCGCGAACGACGCATTGCCGCGCATTGGGATAGCTGACCTTGGCGTCGTAGCGGCCCGGCTCGACGCCGGTGATGCGCAGCCGCTCGTCGTGGTCGACCTCCTTGTCCTTGTCATTCAGGCACTGGTTCGGGCCCCAGTCGGTCTTGCCCGCGGGTGAGAGCTGGAAGCCGGAGATCGTCTCGCTCGTCAGGTTCCAGAGCCTTGCGCCCTTGCCCTTGGCCTGCGCGAGCGCCGCGCCCGGCACCGCGACCAAGAGAATGCCGATCGCAATCAGCGTACGCCGCATTGGTGAGCCTCCCTCGACAGATTGGTCCAGTTGACCACGAGTTTTCATTTCGATTCAAGCTGCAAGGCCGCGAGCTCGGCCCTGATCCCAGTGAGCGCGGCTTCGCTGCGCATCGCGCGCGGGATGGCGATCGGCACTTCCTGTACGATACGGGCGGGGCGTGGCGACAAGAAGAACAGGCGGTCGCCGAGCCGTACCGCGTCATCGAGACTGTGGGTGACCAGCAGCGTCATCACCGGCCGGCTCGCCACCAGCGCCGCGATCTCGTCGCGCAAACGGCCGGCGAGCGCGTCGTCGAGTGAGGCGAGCGGCTCGTCGAGCACCAGGAGATCGGGCTCGACGGCGAAAGCGCGGGCGAGCGCGACGCGCCGGGCAAGGCCGAGCGACAACTCGCCGGGAAAGTGGTTGCGATGCGCGTCCAGCTCGAGAATCCTGAAGAGCTCGGAGAGCTTGGCGTCGGTCACGTCGGGCGCAGCCAGCCGCACATTCTGCTCGACCGAACGCCACGGCAACAGCCGCGGCTCCTGGAACACCATGCCGATCCGCGCCTGCGGCGGACGCGCGACATGGCCCCTGAAATCTGCGTCGAGCCCGAGGATGATGCGCAGCATCGTGCTCTTGCCGCAGCCGGACGGGCCGATCAGCACGCCGACCTCGCCGGATTGAAGCGCGAATTTGAGCGGCGCGAGCACCTCGTGGGTCCCGCCCGCGGCACTCCTGAACGTCTTGCCCGTGATCTCGACCTCAAGCCGCACGGGGCCGCCACCGTGTTGCGCGGGCTTCGAACGGCTGCACCAGCAAGGTTTCAATGACGAACACGACTGCGGCGAATGTCAGCGAATAGGCCAGCAGCCGCGGCGTGTCGAACAGCTGGAAGGCGATGCCGATCTCGAAGCCGACGCCATTCGGCCGTCCCAGCAACTCGGCGACCAGGACGATCTTCCATACCAGCGACAGTCCGGAGCGGGCGGAGGCTGCGATATAGGGCGCAAGCTGCGGCAGCACGACATGGCGGAACGCGCGCCAGCGCGGCATCGCGAACACGCTCCCCATCTCGTCGAGCGAGCGGTCGAGCGCGCGGGTACCCTCGCGCAGGGTGACGACCGCGGTCGGCAGCTTGTTGATGGCGATCGCCGCGATCGCGGCGGCCTCGGTCAGGCCGGCCCAGATATAGGCCAGCACGATCACGACCAGCGCCGGCAGATTGAGCAGCAGAATCAGCCAGGGATCGCCGAGCTTGTCCGCGAGCCTGACCCGTCCCATCAAATAGCCGATGGCGCTGCCAAGCGACATCGCCAGCACGAAGGCGAGGGTCACGCGCGCCAGCGTGGCACCGAGATGCAGGAACAGCGCGCCGGACGAGGCCTCCGCGATCATGACCTCGAGCACGGCCGGCGGGGAGGGCAGCTTCGCGCCGCCGACGAACAGCGCGGCGATCCACCAGATCAGAAGAAGCAGGGCGAACGACAGAAGACGCAGCACCTCAATCTCCAGGGACCGCGTGATAGAAGGTGCCCGGATCGAGCTCGGTCGCCGGGCCGACGAGGTCGCGGCCGCCGATCTCGGCGAGCACGCGGTAGAGCACGCGCGCGTCTTTCTCCTCGTCGTCGATGCTCCGGCGCGGAATGCCGGCGCGATAGCGCTCGCGATAGGTCTTGAGCAAGATGGCATCGGCCGTGCCGGTCAGCGGCGCGATCTTGTCCCAGGCCGCATCGGAGGTGATCAGCAGCTGCTTGGCCTTGCGAGTCATCGCGATGAAGCGCGCCACCGCGTCCTTGTGGCTCGCCGCCCAGCTCTCGTCGAAGACATAGCCGACAGCGGAGACCGCGCCTTTGGCGCCGAGCTTCGGCAGAATGTCCTCGATGCCGGCGAGGCGGCGAAAACCCTTGGCCTCGAGCTGGGCACAGAAATTCCAAAAATTGAGGCTCGCCTCCATCTCGCCGTCGAGCGCCTTGGCGGCGATCAGGGGCGGGGCGCCGTAGACGATGGTCGCCTCCGACTTCAGGTCGATGCCGTCCTGCTTCATGCTCGCCTGGAGCAGCAGCCAGCTCTTGTCGATCGCCCCGCCTGCGACCGCGAGCTTGCGCCCCTTCAGGTCGGCGAGCGTCTTGATCGGCGAGGATGCGGGTACCATCACCGCGCCGAGCGCGCTGGAATAGGGATAGAAGGTGAGCTTGGCGCCGAGCGCGCGCTCGCGCGACACCCACAGCCAGTCGGACAGGATGATGTCGGCGCTGCCTGCGCGCATCGCGATCTTGCCCGCCTCGGTGCTCGCGAGCTCGGTGACCTCCAGCGAAAGGCCTGCCTCCTTGTCGAGACCGCTGGCGCGGATCGCGGCCAGCTCCCAGGAAAATGTCCCGGTCTTCTGCACCGCAAGGCGGATGGTGTCCGCGGCGCGGGCTGGTGCGGCCAATGTCAGCGCCAGCGTCGTTGCGAGCGCCAATATCCGGCCAAGTGCCCTCATCACGCCAAATGCTCTCATCACCTTGTGAGCCGTTTCCTCTGACAGAGTGCTTTTCAGGACAATACGCATAGCATAGCTTCGGTCGCAACCCGCGGGAGGATGCGCATGAAACTGGCCGGACAGCTACGACCGATTGTCGCCGCATTGACGGTGCTGGCGGCGACCGCGTGCGTGGCTCGGGCCGAGGAGGCCAATGATTATCCGACGTCGGCGCGCGCGGAGTACGTCTATGGCTGCATGAAGGCCAATGGCGAAAGCCGGCAGTCGATCGAGCAATGTTCCTGCTCGATCGACGTGGTCGCCTCGATCGTCACCTATGAGCGCTACGTGACCGCCGAGACCGCGCTCAGCATGTCCCAGGTCCGCGGCAATCTCGGCGTCCAGTTCCGCACCTCGGAGCAGGCGAACACGGCGGTGAATGATTTGCGCCGCGCCCAGGCGGAGGCTGAAGTGAGGTGTTTCTGACATTTTCTTCCTTCTCCCCTTGTGGGAGAAGGTGGCGCGAAGCGCCGGATGAGGGGTAACTCTCCCCTTGCTCAGACGTTTGAGAGCTGCGCTCGCGGAGAGATACCCCTCACCCGTCTCGCCGCTACGCGGCGAGCCACCCTCTCCCACAAGGGGCGAGGGAATCAGCGCAAGCGGTGTCGCCTCACGTCCCCGGCTTCTCGACATCCCACTCATTCCGGAACACGTGCCCCTCCGTGTCCTTTGCTTCCGCGCGAAAACGCTTGGCGCCGTTGGAGACGTAGGTGAAGCGCAGATTGGGATCTTCCGAGATCGAGATGCCGCCTTCCATCGACAGCACGGGGCTGTCGTCTTGCGTCAGCTTCAGCTGGTTGACGAAGAAGGCGGGAATGTAGAGCTGCGTGACCTGGTCCATCTGCAGGCCTGAATTGTTGGGATGGCCGATCATGATCTGGGCTTCGCGGATGCGGCTCGCCTTTGCTTCCTCGCGCGCGAATTGCCTGTAGCGCATCTTGCCGAGGCGGCTTTGCGCCTCCTCGACATTCTTTCCTGCCGGCGCCGAGCAGCCGCCCGAGGCCTTCACGTAAACCTTCGAGACGTAGAGCTGGCCGTCGCTGAGCTCGGCCACCGCGTGCACATCGGTGTAATTGTTGACGCGCACGCGCGTCGAGATCTCCGTGACATTGGCATCGGCGCCGAGTTCGAACTTCGCCGCCATCGGCGCCGGGTTGCGGTCGATCACGAGCGTGATCGAACGGATACGGCGGCTGTCCGCGGGCGACAGCTTGCTGCGCAGAGTCACCGGCACGATCGCCGCGTCCTCTGCGCGATACGGCATCTCGATGCCTATCACGGCGCTGCCGTCGTTCATGGAACGGTTGTTGAAGATGTCCTGCACAAGACCCGGCCAGGGATCGTCGGCCTCTTCAGCCTGTGCCGGCACGGCGAAGGCGATGCCGAGCAATGCGGCGATCAAGGGCAGGCGGCGTGTCCAACTGGTCATGGTCATCATCCCCTGAGTCAGCGGAGCTGATCTCTCAGTCAGCGGAGCTGATCTCCGAGTCAGCGAAGCTGATCTCGTGGTCAGCGAAGCTGATCTCTCGCGGCTATCGTAGCGCGCCTGCTACTCCCATTCAATTTCCGAAAATGCTGCAGTTGCGTTCCGGGCGTTGTAATCGCCGAACAGTTCCCAGCGCGATCGCTCCTCCGCGGCCGCCTTCTCGGCGGCGGCCCGGATCGGCTCGCCGTTCTTGTTCAGCGCGCGGACGTTGGACAGCAGCGTTGACAGGTAACGTCGCTCGTCGGCCAGCGCGGCAGGCCAGTCGCTCACGGGTCCGTGACCGGGAACGACGCGACGCGCAGGAATGGTCTCCAATTCCTTCAACGTGTCGAGCCAGCCGCGGATACTGCCATCCATGACCGGAATGTGGCGGAGAAAGACGAGGTCGCCGGCGAACAGGGTTTTCGTCGCCTCGTCGTACACGGTCACATCGCTGTCGCTGTGCCCGGCCCGCCATGCGCGCAAGACGAGACGGCGCGATCCGAGATCAAGCGTCATCGTGTCCGAAACCAGCAGGGTCGGAGGAATGATCTTCACGGGATCAATGAGTTCACGACCCATGATGCGACGAAAATTGTCGAGATAGTAGGGCCCGCGCGTCACCAGCGCCTGCGGCAGCTTGCTGTGGCCAACGAAGCTGGTGCCGCCGGCGGCGAAAGCGGCGTTGCCGAAGACGTGGTCGGGGTGGCCGTGGGTGTTGATGACATAGCGGATCGGCTTGTCGGTGCGGGCCCGCACGGCGGCGAGCAGGGCCTCGCCTTCACGGAGGCTGCCGCCTGTGTCGACGACGGCCACGGCCTCGTCACCCACGATGAAGCCGACATTGGCAATGTCGCCCTCGTTCTCGCGGGTCATCAGGGCAATGGCCCCGGAGTGTACGAAGATTCCGGTTGCGACTTCGCTCACAGGCAATTCGACCGCCCCGGCCCGTGCTAGCGTGGCTATCCCCAGCAGGGACAAGGCGATCATTCGAGCAATGCGAGACACTTTTCCGCCTCAGTTCAAAGAATGGGCTGCATTGCACTGCAACAAGGTAAAGCCAGCAGAGTCTGGCGAAACATGGCGCATCATGCGTTGCATGGATAGCATTCAAACAAAACGAGGAGGAAGCACGATGACGGAGGCCGGACGACATCGTCGCTGGTTGTTTTCACTGGGGGCACTGGTTGCGTGCTGTGCATTCGGCGATGTCGCCATCGCACAGACCAATGACAGCGGCGACCTCTCGTTCGAACTGGTCGACCCGAATGTGCTACGTGTCTGCGCCGATCCACGCAATTTGCCGTTCTCGAACGAAAAGGGCGAGGGGATAGAGAACAAGCTGGCCGAGCTGTTTGCCGACAAGCTCAAGAAGAAGCTCGACTACGTTTTCTTCCCGCAAGCCACCGGCTTCGTGCGGATGACGCTGGGCGCGCACCGCTGCGACGTCATCATGGGCTTTCCGCAAGGCGATGACGTCGTGCAGGGCACTAATCCCTATTACCGCACGAGCTATGCGCTGGTCGCCAAGGCCGGCAGCGGGCTCGAAGACGTCGACACGCTCGAAGACGCGAAGCTGAAGGGCAAGCATGTCGGCATTGTCGCCGGCACGCCGCCGGCGACCAACATGGCCATTGCCGGCCTGATGAGCGATGCAAAACCCTATCCGCTGATGATCGACACGCGCTATGACAATTCGGCGCAAGCGATGATCGACGATCTCGCCGCCGGCAAGATCGACGCCGGGGTGCTGTGGGGACCGATGGCTGGCTACTACGCGAAGAAGGTCGGCTCGCTTCACGTCACGCCGCTGGTGAAGGAAACCACGGGGCCGAAGCTGGTCTATCGCATCGGCATGGGCGTGCGTCCCGCCGACCAGAACTGGAAGCGACAGCTCAACAAGCTGATCCAGGAGAACCAGGGCGAGATCAACAAGATCCTGCTCGACTTCGGCGTTCCGCTGCTCGACGAGAACAACAAGCCGCTCGGCGCGGAGACCGCCAAGAAGGCGCCATGAGACGGCGTCTTGCCGCTGCGCTCGTCGTTGCCGCCTTCGCGGTGCCGGCATTTGCGCAGCAGCAGGAGCCTTTCGAGCCCGAGGGTTACCGTACCGACAATTATCGCGCCCCGGTGCCGGCGACGCTCGCCGGCGCGCGCGTACTCAATACGGTCGAAGCCGAAGCGATCTGGCGCGCAAAGAGCGGTGCGTTCGTCGACGTGCTGCCGCGGCCGCCGAAGCCGAAGAACCTTCCCGCAGGTACGGTGTGGCGCGATGCGCCGCGCAAGAACATTCCGGGCAGCATCTGGCTGCCGGATACCGGCTACGGCAGCTTGCCGCCGGCGATGGACGATTATCTTCAGCGCGGCCTCGCACAGGCCTCGCGCGGCGACAAGGCGGCGCTGCTGGTGATCTATTGCCTCGCCGATTGCTGGATGTCCTGGAACGCCGCCAAGCGCGCGCTGACGTACGGCTATTCCAATGTCGCGTGGTATCCGGATGGTACGGATGGCTGGGAGCGTGCGAAGCTGCCGACGGACGAAGCGCAGCCGGAGGCGAGGCCGGAGCAATAGGTATCTCGATGGGGACGGATTGTCGCCTCCTCGTCATGGCGAGCGCAGCGAAGCAATCCAGAATTTTTCCACGCAGGGACTCTGGATTGCTTCGTCGCGAGTGCTCCTCGCAATGGATGTGAACGCAGCATCGCGCTGCGTCGACCAGTCCATTGCTGCGGTAAGTCCGCTACTGCTTCTGCAGCTTCGTCAGCGTGCCGGTGCCGTTGTTGTCGGTGGCAGAATAGTTCACCCTGTCGCCGGCATGAACGGACTCCAGCATCGCGGCGTCCTTGGTTTTGTATTCCTGGAGCGCGCCGGCACCGCCGGCGCTGCCGCCGACCGTGCCCTTCTGCGTCTGCTGGATCGAGATCGTGCCGTTGAGCCGATCGATCCGCATGACCATTCCGGTCATGTCGTCGGCAAGAGCGCTGGTTGCGAGCAGGCTGAGGGCCGCAGCGCCTGCAAATATAAATCTGGTGGTTCCCATCGAGGCCTCCCGACGTCTTGGAGTTCACTTCGACAAGCCATCCTAGCTCGATTTGGTTCCGGCAGATAGCAGGGCAAAGGTTAACGGGCCGATTCGGGAACCGTCGTCAGCGCCAGCGATGCGGACGCTAGTCCAATTCCTGCTGAATCACGCGGCCGAGCGCGAACAGGCGCTGGTCGATCGTGGTTGGAACCTCGCAGACGAATCGCACGACCTTGTTGCGGTCCTCGAAAATGCGGGTCTTCCAGATCAGTTCGTTGCTGAGTGCCTCGACCCTGGTCTCGTCGCGCGGCGTGGCGCCCTGGAGGGCCTGGAGTTGAATCGTCTCCTCGCGAATCTTGTCGGCGGCCTCGCGCTGCTTGCGGCTGACGCGCTCGAGCCCGTTCATCACCTGGGAGCGCTGCGCGTTGAGCGTGTCGAACAGGCCGGCGAACAGCAGCTTTGCGTTGTTGGTCTTGTCGGTGGAAGAGGCGGCCAGAAAGTCCTTCACCGACTTCTCGGCTTCGTCCATCGGCGTCTTGCGCGCCGACAGTTTCGCGACCAGCGCGGTGATCTTCGCATCGTTCTTCCACTTGGTCTCGGCGTCGTCGAGCGCAGGACCAGCCCAGACGGCGGCGAGCGATATCTCCGGCACCTTGGCTTGCGTGCAGGGCCAGTTGGGGTAGCGCGGATCGGCCGCGCGGGCGGCCGTGCCCGACAGCGCGAGCGCCACAACAGCCATCGCCAGAACCTTCATCCCTCGCCTCCTGCGGGCCCCCGTCGCGCCAGCCCGCGCGAGGGATCATAGGCCCAAATCGCGCCGATCATGAAGACGATTGTGCAGGCCGCGACCACCGACAGCGAGATCCAGTTGATCTGCCCGTACAGCGCAAAACGTATCAGCTCGACCGCATGGGTGAACGGATTGGTCTCGCAGAGATAGTACAGATAGGGGCTGCCTTCCTGCACCCGCCACAGCGGATACAGCGCGGACGAGGCGAAGAACATCGGAAAGATGACGAAGTTCATGACGCCGGCGAAGCTTTCCAGCTGCTTGATGCCGGAGGAGATCAGCATGCCGAGCGAGCCCAGCATCAGCCCGGACAGGATCAGCGCCGGCAGCACGGTGAGATAGCCCGATGACGGCGGGCTGATGTCCCAGAACCAGGCGATCAGAAGGAACGCATAGACCTGCAGCAGCGACACCGCGGTGCCCGCCAGCAGCTTGCAGAACAGCAGGAAGCCCCGCGGCAGCGGGCTCACCAGCAGCGTGCGCATGTTGCCCATCTCGCGGTCGTAGACCATCGACAGCGAAGACTGCATGCCGTTGAAGAGCTGGATCATCGCTATCAGCCCGGGTGCGATATAGACCTCGTAGAGGATGTAGGTCTCGTAGGGCGGGATGATGGAGATGCCGAGCACCTGGCGGAAGCCGGCGGCGAAGATGAACAACCACACCAGCGGTCGCACCAGCGCCGAGACGAAGCGCTCTCGCTGATGCAGGAAGCGCAGGCCTTCGCGCCAGACGATGCCTGTGAGGCAGGTCAGGTACTCCTGGACCGAGAAGCCGCGCGGGGTGTCACGCGTCGTGATGCTGCTCATGCGCCGCCTCCCGGCATGGTCTGCGCGCCCGTCAACCGCATGAAGGCGGTGTTGACGTCCTGTGCCCCGGCTTCGGTCACGACGCGGCTCATCGGCCCCTTCGCCAGCACTCGTCCCTGGTGCAGCACCACGAGGTCGTCACTGGGCATGATCTCGTCGAACAGGTGCGTGGCCCAGAGCACGCCGATGCCTTGCTCCGTCACGAGCTGACGGACCTGGTTGATGATGTCGGCGCGCGCCTTGACGTCGAGGCCGACGGTCGGCTCGTCGAGCAACAATAGCCGCGGCCGGTGCAGCAGCGCGCGCGCGATTTCCAGCCGCCGCATCTGCCCACCCGAGAGATCGCGCACCTTGCTGCCGGCGCGGTCAGCGAGCCCGATGCGGCCGAGCAGATCGGCGCTGCGTGCTGCGGCCTCGCTCCGGCTGATGCCATGGAGCGCGGCGTGATAGAGCAGGTTCTGCGTCAGCGACAGGTCGAGATCGAGCGTGCGCGGCTGGAACACGACGCCGAGCAGCCGCAGCGCCTCACCGGGGCTTTTGCTGATGTCGTGGCCGAAAATGCCGACCCGGCCGCTCTGGATGCCGAACAGCCGGGTGATCAGCGAGAACAGCGTGCTCTTGCCGGCGCCGTTGAGGCCGAGCAGGGCCGTGAAGCTCGCCGGCTGCACGTTGAAGGAGACGTCGATCAACGCCCGCCGCGATCCATAGGCATGGCTGACGCCGTCGATCGACAGCGCCGGCACCGCCGCCGTATTCGGCTCCGGCGCCGCCTGTGGTTGGGGACTCGGAGCAGGGCTGGTCATGGCGCGATCGTGATGCCCCAGGGCAACTCGCCCACCTGAATGGTCTTGATCACCTTTTGTGCGGCGACGTCGATGACGGAGACGTCGTTCGACACGCCATTGGTGGTGAGCAGATATTTTTCATCGGGCGTGAACGCCATGTGCCAGACCCGCTGACCCACCAGCAGATATTTCGTCACCTTGCGCGAGGCCACGTCGACCACGGCGATGCGGTTGGCCGGCCCGAGCGCGACGAAGGCGGTCTTGTCGTCCTTGGTCATGCCGATGCCGACCGGCTGGATCGCCTCTTTGCGCAGGCCCGGAATTTCGAACGTGACCTTGCCGATCACCTCGTGCTTCTTCGGGTCGATCACCGAGACGGTGCCGCCGATCTCGGAGGAGACCCACAGTTCGGAAGCATCGTGCTTGAACTCGGCAAAGCGCGGCCGCGCATCGACCAGCACGTTGGCGACGATCTGGCGCGAGGCGGTGTCGATGAAATGCGCCATGTTGGTCGTTTCCGACGTGTTGATCAGCGTCTTGCCGTCGGGGCTGATGGTCATGCCCTCGGGCTCGACGCCGACCTGGATGTCGCCGAGCCGGGCGCGTTTCTCGAGGTCGATCACGGTCACCGTAT
This sequence comes from Bradyrhizobium amphicarpaeae, assembly GCF_002266435.3. Lineage (NCBI taxonomy): Bacteria > Pseudomonadati > Pseudomonadota > Alphaproteobacteria > Hyphomicrobiales > Nitrobacteraceae > Bradyrhizobium > Bradyrhizobium amphicarpaeae. The sequence continues at coordinate 5,275,339 of NZ_CP029426.2, read as the reverse complement.
TGTCGTTCTCGTTGGCGACGTAGAGGATCTTGCCGGCGGCATCCTGTGCGAACAATTCCGGGTCGGGTCCGGAGGGCAGGCTGTCCACCACGGCTTGCGTCTTGGCGTCGATCATCTGGATGGTGTCGTCGTCGCCGACCGCGACCATCACGAACTTGCCGTCGCGCGTGAAATCGATACCGCGCGGGCGCTGGCCGACCTTGATGGTCTTGGTCACGGTCCAGCTGTCGGTGTCGATCACCGTCACGGTATTGCTCTTCTCGTTCGAGACATAAGCGATGAACGCATGGGCAGGCGCCGCTGTGAGCGTGAACGCTACCAGCAACGCCGCCTCTGATATACGCGATCTCTGTCCGCGGGCGGTCTTCACCTCCCCCGCAAGCGGGGGAGGGGGCGCAGCGTCGCCGCCGTAATAGCTCGAACTCATCTCACATCGCTCACTTCAGCTTGCATTTGCTCTCCGGACGATCATAGCCGAGCGTGTCGAGCTCGGAGACCTGGTGCAGAAATCCTTCCTGCGGCGAGACCGAGACCACCATGCGGCCGTCGACCAGCAGGATCGGCTGGCGCAGTTGCAGATTCCAGTCTCGCAAGGTCAGCCGCGTGCCCTTGAAGGCTGCGACCGAGAAGTCCGGGCCCTTGATGAAGTCCGTAACCTTCTTGACGTCGCCGGAATTGGTGCGCGAGGTCGCCTCTCCAATCATGCGGGCCGCGGTCCAGGCCTGCATGTCGAGCGCCGACATGCGCCGTGAATTCAGCTTCATGAAGCGGTTCTGCATCTGGATCGCGCCCCATTGGTCCTGCGATGCGTCCCAGCTGCGCGGCACGAGACCTGCCGAACCCGCGACGGGGCGGGGATCCCAGGTGCGATAGGGCAGGTAGGCGCCGAACACCTCGCTCTCGTCGGCGGCGACCAGCACGTCATAAGCGGGCGCCTGCTGGGTGAAGACGGGCATCTGGCGCTGGATCAGCGTCACGCCGCTATCGGTGCGACGGGCGCCGCCCTTGTCCTCGAAACTGCGCTCCTGCACGATCTTGGCGCCGAACCGCGTGGCGGTGCGCCGGAGCGCGTGCGCGAATAGCTTGTCCTCGTCATGCGAGCCGACCACGAGCAGCCAGCGCGACCACTTCTTCCAGACGAGATATTGCCCGAGCGCGTCCGCCAGCATCGCCCGCGTCGGCGCGGTGTGGATCACATTGGCGCGGCAATCGGCCTCGCGCAGCCGCTCGTCGATCGCGCCGGCGTTGAACAGCAGCGTGCCGCGGTCGCGCAAGGCGTCCGAGACTTTCAGCAGCGCATCGGCCGGCAGGTCGGTGATGATGAAGCCGTTCTTCTCCGCAAGCGCGGTGGCGGCCTGAACGACGTCCTCGCCTTCCCTGATGCGGCGCTCTTCCAGTACGAAGCGCTGACCCAGGAATTTGCCGGTTGTGTTATTGTCCTCGATCGCGAGGCGTGCACCGGCGATGCCGTCATTCTCCGCAGGCTGCTCGACCAGCGACAGTGTCGATCGGCTACCGGCGATGCCGAGATAGCCGATGCCGATCAGGGCAGGCTCCGCCGCGAGCGCGCTCGTCGCAGCAAGACCCAAGCCAATCAGACCGGCCAACCATCGGATCATGTTTCCTCCGAGCGATCCCCCCGGCTTGACCGCAGGTGGAGAATTGTCTCTGCTTCAAGCATGACCAATTTGTCAGGGCATGCAACCCCGCATTTCGTCCCCGCGCGCGGCGGCATCACGATCATGCGAGCATTGATGGCGATCCTAGCTTTGCTGTTGACGCCGTCGATCGCGCGCGCCGATTCACTCAGGCTTGCCGTGTTCGATTTCGAGCTGATCGACACCAGCCTGCCCGGGGAGTTCTACGGCTCCAGGCCGGAAGAGGCGCGGCTCGTGCTCATCAGCCAGCAGCTGCGCAAGGAACTGACGGAGTCCGGCAGGTTCCAGGTGCTCGACATCGCGCCGGTCAGGGACGCCGCCCGTCACGCGAATTTGCAGGCGTGCGGCGGCTGCGACCTCAAGCTTGCCGGCGAATTGGGCGCTGACCTCGAGATCACCGGCATGGTGCAGAAGGTCTCGAACCTGATCATCAACCTCAACATCTATCTGCGCGACGTGAAGACCGGAAACATGATCATGGCGGCGAGCGCCGACATGCGCGGCAACACCGATGAATCCTGGACCCGCACGATGAGCTATTTGATCCGTAACCGGCTGCTGGCGCCGAATTACGGCAAGCGGGAGTAGAGTCTCGCGGCGTGCGCCGCTGCTCCCTCGCCCCTTGTGGGAGAGGGTGGCTCGCCGCGGAGCGGCGAGACGGGTGAGGGGTCCTATCCGCGAATCCAACTCTTACTTGGTTCGCGGAGACAACCCCTCATCCGGCGCTGCGCGCCACCTTCTCCCACAAGGGGAGAAGGAAGAAGGCAGCGAGCGATCCCTACCCCTTCAGCTTCTCCGCATGCCAGTGCAGATGATCGCCCATGAAGGTCGAGATGAAATAATAGCTGTGGTCGTAGCCCGGCTGACGCCGCAGCGTCAGCGGGATGTTCGCCTTGCTGCAGGCGGCTTCGAGCAGCTCCGGCTTGAGCTGTTCCTTCAGGAAATTGTCGGCCTCGCCGACGTCGACCAGGAAGCCGGAAAACCTCGCGCCGTCCTCGATCAGCGCCACCGTGTCATGGCCGCGCCAGGCGTCTTTGTTCGGTCCGAGATAGCCGGTCAGCGCCTTGATGCCCCAGGGCACGAGCGAGGGCGCCACGATCGGCGCGAACGCGCTCGCGGCGCGATAGCGGTGCGGGTTGCGCAGCGCCACCGTCAGCGCGCCGTGACCGCCCATCGAATGGCCCATGATCGATTGCTGCTTGGCATCGACGGGAAAATTTCCCGTCACGAGCTTCGGCAATTCGTCGGTGACATAACTCCACATCCGGTAATTGCGCGCGAAAGGTGCCTCGGTCGCGTCGACATAGAAGCCGGCCCCCAGGCCGAAATCATAGGCGTTGTTGGCATCATCAGGCACGTCGGCGCCGCGCGGCGAGGTGTCGGGCGCAACGAAGATCAGGCCGAGCTCGGCGCAGGCCTTGCGGAATTCGCCCTTCTCGGTGACGTTGGCATGGGTGCAGGTGAGCCCGGAGAGGTACCAGACCACGGGCAGCCTGGCGCCGTCGGCATGCGGGGGAACATAGACCGAGAACACCATGTCGGTTCCGGTCGCCTGGCTGGCATGGCGATAGACACCCTGCACGCCGCCGTAGGATTTGTTGGTCGAGACAGTCTGAATCGTCATGCCTTGGAGCTCCGTGGCATCGCACCACATCGAGATTGCAACGCTTATGTGACCGAAATTTGTGGCGTCGTCAGGCGACGCCGCTGTCGATCGCCAGCCGCACCAGCTCGACCGAGGTCTTCACCCCGAGCTTCTGGCGCATGATGGACGAGGTGTTGGCGACCGTCTTGTAGGACGACTGCACCAGCCAGGCGATCTCGGACAGGCTCTTGCCGGCGCTGAGCAGCCGCAGGATCTCCATCTCGCGCGGGTTCAGCTTGGACAGCGGGCTTTGCGCCAGCGTCGGCCCGGCGAAGGCGATGCTGCGCGCGATCGCGCTGGGCAAATACGTGCCGCCGCCGCCGACGGCGCGGATCGCCTCGACGAGGTCGTCGGGGTCGCCGGTCTTGGAGACGTAGCCCTTGGCGCCGCATTCGATCGCGCGCGCGGCAAAGGCCGGATCGTCGTTCATGCTGAACATGATGATGCGGGCCTCGGGCGCGCGCTCGAGGATGCGGCGCGCCAGCTCGAATCCGGAGACGGTCGGCAAATTGATGTCGATGATGCAGAGGTCGGGGCGTTCGACGATGAAGACGCACTCGCCATCCTCGGCGTCGGCGGCCTCCAAAATCTCGATCTCACCCTCGTCGGCCAGCACGGCACGGCAGCCGGAGGCGACAATGGGATGATCGTCGACGATCAGAATGCGCATAGGCGTTTCCTTGTGACAGCGTCGGCCTGTTTCGCGCCCGGCCGGGATTGCTGTACGCTTCCGATTAGTATCCGCCGCTTCGGCCCTGTCAACGCCATCGGACCGGGGCGGGCGAGGCTTCGCGAGGCACGGGCGACACCAATGTGGCAAAATCTATCCTTGCGCGGGCGCATCAACCTCTTGCTGGCGTTGCTGCTGGCGCTGGGGCTCGCTGTCAATATCGGCCGCCAGGTCGCGGAGGCAGCTCCGCGCGTGCAGGCCGAGGACCAGAGCGTGATCCGGCTCGCGCGCGAATTCATCGAGATGATCGTTTCCGATCTCAACGAGGCGCCCGATCCGGATGCCAGGCTGAACCAGATCGCGCGCGACCTCAGCCGCCTCCGCCATGTCAGCATCACGCTCCGCGATGCCGCGGGCAATCCGCAGACGCCGCCCCGGCTTGACGCTGACGCCGACACGCGCGGGCCGCCGGCCTGGTTCGTCAGCCTGGTTCATCCCGAGCAGACCGCGGTGAGCGTGCCGGTCTCGATCCATGGCAAGCCCGGTTCGCTCCTGATCACCTCGCATCCCGATGACGAGATCGCGGAGATCTGGGACGGCGTCGTGACCCAGCTCGAGGTCGGCTCGGCGATCGCGCTGGCGCTGTTCTTGCTTATGATGAACGTGGTCGGCCGGGCGCTGGCGCCGCTGCGGGCGCTGGCGGAGGCAATGGGGGAGCTGGAAGGCGGACATTACGAGGCCCGTGTCACACCGGGCGGCGCGCCGGAGCTTGCCGCGATCTGCACCAGGCTCAACCACCTTGCCGCGACGCTGGGCGAGGCGGTCGAGGACAAGCGGCGCCTCGCCGAGCGCGCGGTGTCGCTCCAGGACATCGAGCGCAAGGAGATCGCGCGCGAGCTCCACGACGAATTCGGGCCGTATCTGTTCTCGTTGCGCGCGCATGCCGGCGCGCTGGCGAAGCAGGCGGATGGGCGCGTTCCCAGTGCCGACGCCGTGCGAAAACACGGCAGCGCCATGCTGGAGCAGATCAACGCGCTGCAGCAGTTCAATCGCCGCGTGCTGGAGCGCCTGCGCCCCGTCGGCCTTGCGGAACTCGGTCTGCGCCAGGCGCTGGAATCACTGTCGCGGCTGTGGCGGGAATCGCATCCGGATGTCGCGATCGAGACGTCGATCTCAACCGCGCTGGGCCCAACCGGCGAGACCGCCGACCTCACCATCTACCGCATCGTGCAGGAGGCGCTCACCAACGTGTTCCGCCACGCCGGCGCAACCTCGGTCAATGTCGTGATCGAGCCGGCGGAGCAGATGGCGCAGGACGGCCGCGTCTGCGCCCGGGTGCGGGTCAGCGACAATGGCCGCGGCATGGAGCCGGATCAGAAGCTCGGCTTCGGCCTCGTCGGCATGCGGGAGCGGATCCTGGCGTTGGGCGGTACGCTCAACGTCGTCTCCGGCGATGGCGGATTGACGGTGGAGGCACTGGTTCCGACTTCCGCGGCCTGATCGCTCCCGAAATGATCGGGAAATCTTCCCGATTTGGTCGGGAGATCGGGAGCGGATAATGCCCGACCTTTTGTGGCTGGCGGGATTGCGACGGCCGCATACACTCGTCTCAACCAAACGGCGAAGATCAAAACAGCCGGTGGTCACGGATGGGAAGGCGGGGATGGGCAAGGTTCTTTCGTTCAGGTGTCGTTTGTTGATGGCCTCGGTGTCATCAGGTCTGGTGTCCGGGGTGGTTTTCGCGAGCCCCGCTCTGGCCGCGCAGGACGAGGAGACCAACGTCCAGAATCTGCCGCCGGTCGAAGTCGCGGCGCCGCCGCCGTCGGTGGCGAGGCGTACCGCGCCGACGCGGCCGGTCGCGCGCATCGGGGCGCCGTCGTCCGCCGCTCCGAAGACGCGCCTTTACGTCTACCCGACCGCGCCGGGCACGGGCCGAGGCCTCGACGTCGATAAGGTGCCGTCGGCGATCAACGCCGTCGATGCGAGCCAGATCAGGCGCACCGGTTCGCTGAACGTCACCGACGCGCTGCGCGACAACATCGCCGGCGTCAACATCACCGAGGTCACCGGCAATCCGTTCCAGCCCGATGTGGAATTCCGCGGCTTCGTCGCTTCGCCCGTGGTCGGCACGCCGCAGGGCCTTGCGGTGTACCAGAACGGCGTCCGCATCAACGAAGCGTTCTCGGATGCCGTCAACTGGGACCTGATCCCGACCGCCGCCATCAGGTCGGTAACGCTGGTGACCAACAACCCGGCCTTCGGACTCAACGCGCTGGGCGGCGCCATCAACCTGCAAATGAAGGACGGCTTCACCTATCAGGGCGCCGAGATCGACGTGATGGGCGGCTCGTTCGGCCGCATCCAGGGCTCGGCGCAGTGGGGCAAGACCGTCGACAAGAACTACGGCGTCTACGGCGCGCTCGAAGGTCTGCGCGATAACGGCTTCCGCAATTTCTCGCAATCGACCGTGCGGCGCTTCTACGGCGACGTCGGTTACAAGACCGGCGATAGCGAATTCCACGCCAATATGGGCGTCGCCAAGAACGATTTCGGCGCCAGCGCTACCGTTCCGGCCGAGCTGCTCGACAAATATTGGGGCGCGACCTACACCACGCCTCAGACCACCTCCAATCGCGTCGGCTATCTCAACCTGACCGGAAAAGTCGATGCGACGCCGACCTGGACGCTCGAAGGCACCGCCCATGTGCGCAGGTTCGAGCAGAAGATCGTCGACGGCAATCCGACGGACGCGCAGGAATGCGGTGCGGATCCGGCGCTGCTGTGCTTTGGCGACGACACCACGGCCGCGAACGGCGCGGGCGGCGTGCAACTCGCCAATCCCTTTGCGCCGGGGACCATCCTCGGCGAGATCGATCGGGGCTCGATCCGTTCGACCACGTTCGGCGTGTCGGGACAGGCCACCAACACCGATCAGTTGTTCGGGCACGACAACCGCTTCGTGATGGGCACGAGCTACGACGCCAGCGTCACGCGCTACAACGCGACCGCCGAAATCGGCTCGATGGGAGAAAATTACGTCGTGAACGGCAGCGGCGTCTTCCTCGGCGCGACGCCCGTGGCCGATCCCGTGGCCGGCCCCGTCTCGCTGCGGACCGTCAATCAGTACAACGGCCTGTACGCGATGGACACGTTCAACGTCACCGATGCCTTCGCCGTCACCGGCGGCGGCCGCTTCAACGTTGCGCGCATCAGCCTGGAAGACCAGCTCGGGTCCGCCCTCAACGGCGACCACACGTTCACCCGTTTCAATCCGGTGATCGGCGGCACCTACAAGATCACGCCGGAGCTGACGGCCTATGCCGGTTACTCCGAGGCCAACCGCGTGCCGACGCCGCTCGAGCTCGGCTGCGCCGATCCGGCCCGGCCCTGTCTCATCGCGGCCTTCCTCGTCTCGGACCCGCCGCTGAAGCAGGTGGTTTCCAAGACCGTCGAGGCCGGCCTCCGCGGCACCAAGGAGCTGAACATCGGCTCGCTCGGATGGAAGGTCGGCGCGTTCCGCGCGACCAATTACGACGACATCGTCGCGGTGCCCGCAGTTGGGCGGACCGGGTTCGGCTATTTCAGCAATGTCGGCCGGACCAGGCGTCAAGGGCTCGAGGCCGAGGTCAGCATCAAGTCTCCCACGCTGCAGTTCCAGGCGAGCTATGCCTTCGTCGACGCGCGCTACCTCGATGCGTTCGAGCTCGGCTCCGAAAGCCCGTTCAGGGATCCCGTGACAGAGACCATTCAGGTTTCGCCCGGCAACCAGCTTCCCGCGATCCCGCGTCACCGCGTGAAGGTCGGCATCGATTACGCCGTGACCGACGTCTGGAAGGTCGGCGGCAACGCATTGTTCGTGTCCAGCCAGTATTTCGTCGGCGACGAATCCAACCAATATTCCAAGTTGCCGTCCTACACGGTGTTCAACCTCCGCACCTCCTACCAAGTGGCGAAGAACATCCAGCTTTACGGCCGCGTCGACAACGTCTTCGACAGGCGCTACGCCACCTACGGACAGTTCTTCGACCGCGAAGCCTTGCCCAACTTCACCAACGGCGGCAACGACTTCACCGACCCGCGCTCGCTGAGCCCGGCGAGGCCGCGCGCGTTCTACGCGGGGATGCGGGTGACGTTCTAGGAAAGGCCGCGGCCGGACGCAGCGCCTCCTGTTCCGCGATGGCGCACGCTGAGCTTGCAGAATATCCCGCCTCCGGCATGATGGCTTCGGAGGCTCGCTTTGCTGTGGCGTTGAAGAATCCGGATGCCGTCGCTGCTATCGTTACAGCGCTTCGGCACGTCTACGGTGACGAGATCGCGCGACTTATGCTCGTCGAGGGCATGAGCCTCGCCGACCTCATCGATGCGATGTTTTCTGCACCCTTGACGCACCGCGAGGCCGTTCGAGATATCACCGACGGATTGGACGATTTTGTCATTTCGCCGGATCTGGGCCTGATGTGGCACCTCAGGTACGTCTATTCAGACGAGCCCGGCTCTCTGCACGTTGTGGACATGGAGATCGCCACGCCGAACGGCACGCTGGCGAGCAGGGACGTCTGGCTTCGTCTGCCCTCCTAGAGCAGGGGCGCCTAGGGACGATGTGGCCCGGCGCGGCCGAAGTTCCGTGCAGCCCCGTCTTCACGAACCGGAAACTATGTCAAATGATCTGAAAATTTTAATGCAACTGCCGGGCGCTCTCCGCGTCAGTTTGTCGGAGGGCCGGTGTGATGACAGAGCGCCAATTGACCGAGCAGGAGTGCCAGATCGCGCGTTATCGGCATTTGGAACGGGAGGTGACGGATCCGCTTGCCGCGTGCCTGCTTCACGGCATCGTCGAAGATCTTGAGGCCGAGCTGCGCAGGGCAAGGCCGGATTGGCACGGGCCTCGCGATTAACGCTTTCTTAGCGCTATTCATGCGGATTGTCGCGCGGGGGAATGGCCAAGGGAGACCGCTCCCATGCTGAAGGACGGCACATACGCGGCGTGGTACGAGACGCCGCTCGACCAGGGGACCGGGATCGTCCATCTCGCGGATGGGCAGATCTGGGGTCGCGATAGCCTGATGACGTATCAAGGCTCGTGCCGGATCGATGGAGATCGCTTCACCGCCACCGTAATAACAAAGCGCCATACCGACGGACGGATAGAGGGGCGTGCGACGGTGTTCGGCGTGGATGACGACCTCACTTTGGAGATCGAGGGAAACTGCCCCGGCAAGATCGCGACTTACACCGCGACGACACGACAAGCGCCCGGAATGATCCTCAGGGGCACGCTCATCCTGACCGAACAGCAGCCGCCGGCACCGGCGCGAACCGAGCAGTTCCCGGCGTTCAACCCCGACAAGCTGCCAAAGTTGCCGAAGCGCTCGCGCTGATCGAGGGCGCCGGCGCGGGGCATGCCCGCATCCATATGTCGCGCCCCAGGTCGCGCGAATCTGCATCCGGCTTGTCCCAAAGCTTGCTTCTCAAATCGCCATGGACTCGCCATTGTGCGCCCGCAACAGTTTGGAAGCGGAGAAGCATCAATGTCGGACAAGGTCTCGCGTCGCCGGTTCGCGAAACTCGCGGGGCTGTCCGCGGCCGGCTTGACCGGTCCGCTCGGTGCAGCAAAGGCGAAGCCGGCGTTGCCGCCGCGCGCCGGCTTTCCGGCGGGCTTCGTCTGGGGCACGGCGACCTCGTCCTATCAGGTCGAGGGCGCGGTCAACGAGGACGGGCGAGGGGCCTCGATCTGGGACAAGTTCGTGCGCATCCCCGGCAAGATCGAGGACGGCACCAATGGCGACCGCGCCAATGAGCATTATCACCGCTACAAGGAAGACATTGCGCTCATCAAGGATCTCGGCTGCAAGGCCTATCGCTTCTCGGTGGCCTGGCCGCGGCTGTTCCCGGACGGCGACGGCCAGCCCAACCCGAAGGGACTCGACTTCTACAATCGTCTGGTCGACGAGCTCCTGAAGAACGGCATCGAGCCGTGGCTGACGCTCTATCACTGGGACCTGCCGCAATCGCTGCAGGATCGCTTCGGCGGTTGGCGCTCGACGGAGACCTGCAAGATCTTCGGCGACTACGCCGCCTATGTCGCCAAGCATCTGACCGACCGCGTCAAGAACGTGTTCACGCTGAACGAGAGCGGCCGCTTCGTCTATTTCGGTTACGGCATCGGCATCGACGCGCCGGGCCTGACGCTGCCGCAAGCCGAGGTCAACCAGATCAGGCACAATAGCGCGCTCGCACACGGGCTCGCGGTGCAGGCGGTGCGCGCCAGCGGCCGCCGCGGCACGAGGGTGGGGCCGGCCGAGAACATCGATGCCTGCGCGCCAGCCATCGACACGCCTGAGAACGTTCGCGCCGCCGAGATCGCGCTGCGCGAGATGAACGCCGGCTATCTCAACGTCATCATGTCGGGCCGCTATACCGATGCCTTCCTGAAATTCGCCGGGCCGAACGCGCCGAAATTCACCGATGCGGAGCTGAAGATCATCTCCTCGCCGGTCGATTTCCTCGGCCTCAACATCTACGCGCCGCAGAACTATGTCGTGGCCTCCGACCAGGGCGCGGGCTTCATGCCGCTGCCGATCCCGAAATCGTTCCCGCACATGAACTCGGACTGGCTGCGCGTCGGGCCGGAGACGCTCTATTGGGTGCCGAAGCTGGCGGCGAAGATCTGGAAGACGGATGCGATCTACATCAGCGAGAACGGCGCCTCCGGCGACGACGCCGTCACGCCCGACGGCAAGATCTACGACACCGACCGCATCATGTATCTGCGCAACTATCTCGCCCAGCTCCAGCGCGCCACCGCCGAGGGCGTGCCGGTGCGCGGCTATTTCCTCTGGAGCCTGATGGACAATTTCGAGTGGGTCTACGGGCTCAACAAGCGTTTCGGGCTCTACCACGTCAATTTCGACACCCAGGTGCGCACGCCCAAACTCAGCGCCAGCTTCTACCGCAACGTGATCGCGAAGAACGCGGCGGGAGCGTAGCCGGTTTCCTTCCGCGCGCACCAGAGGCCGTCATGCCCGGGACCGACCCGGCCAAGACGTCACGGAGACTTTCAGCGCTAACCGCGCAGCGGAAAATCCAGGGTGCGAAGCGGTAAACGTCTCGCATTGACTCTCCTCTCTCCCTTATTCAGAACATCCTCAACAACCCACAACAAGAGGACAACGCCCATGGCTGACGCGCTGATCATCGATGCCTGCCGAACCCCGCGCGGCGTCGGCAAGGCCGGCAAGGGAGCATTGTCGGGCATTCATCCGCAGCAGCTCGGTGCCACCGTGCTGCGCGCGCTCGCAGACCGCACCGGCATCGATACCGCCGATGTCGACGACATCGTCTGGGGCTGCAGCGCGCAGGTCGCGACCCAAAGCGGCGATCTCGGCCGGATGTCGGCGCTCGATGCCGGTTACGACGTGCGCGCCAGCGCCGTGACGCTCGACCGGTTCTGCGGAAGCGGCATCACCAGCGTCAACATGGCGGCCTCCTCGATCATGGCGGGCGCGGAAGACCTCGTCATCGCCGGCGGCTGCGAGATGATGTCGATGGAAGGACGCCGCGGCGGCAGCGGTCCGATGATGATGGATAGCGGCAATCTGCGCCTGCGCGCGCGGCATCCGCAATCGCATCAGGGCGTCTGCGCGGATGCGATCGCGACGCTGGAAGGCATCACGCGGCGGGACGTCGATGCGCTCGGGCTCGAGAGCCAGAAGCGCGCCGCGCACGCGATCGCGAACGGCCACTTCGACAAGAGCCTCGTGCCCGTCCACCGCGAGGATGGCAGCCTCGCGCTCGACCACGAGGAATATCCGCGGCCGCAGACCACGATGGAAGGCCTCAGCAGCCTCAAGCCGGCATTCCCGGCAATCGCCGACTATGCGATCGATGACAAGGGCACGACCTATCGCGGCCTCATCCTGCAGAAGTACCCGGATCTGAACATCGACTTCATGCACCACGCCGGCAACTCCTCCGGCGTTGTCGACGGTGCCGCTGCGATCCTGATGGCTTCGCCCGCTTACGCCGGAGCGCATGGTCTCAAGCCCCGCGCCCGTGTCGTCGCGATGGCCAACATGGGGGACTCGCCGACCCTGATGCTGAACGCGCCGGTGCCGGCGACGCGCAAGGTGCTGGCGAAGGCCGGCTTAACCGTCGACGACATCGACCTGTTCGAGATCAACGAGGCATTTGCGGTGGTCGCGGAAAAATATATCCGCGACCTCGGGCTTGATCGCGCCAAGGTCAACGTCAATGGCGGCTCGATCGCGCTCGGCCATCCCATCGGTGCCACCGGTTCGATCCTGATCGGCACCGTGCTCGACGAACTCGAACGGCGCGATCTCAAGCGTGGTCTCGTCACCATGTGCGCCGCCGGCGGTATGGCGCCGGCCATCATCATCGAGCGCATCTAGCCCTATTTTCTAGGGTGAAACGCGCGCCTCCTCATACAAAGAGGCCGGTCGACGCTTGTCGAAAGCGGCGAATCAGTTCTAGCAAGAAGTCGTGCGGGCCTTTGAAACAAGGCAAAATCCGCTGCGCGAGGCTTCTTCCGCACTGGAAGTGGCTAAAATGCAGGGTTTTTTGCCACAGAAGGCCAAAAATGCCCGTAAAACCGCGACAAAACTGTGCAGAAGGCTATAGGCCTTCGCCGGTTGGTCTAATATGCAGCCGTCACGAATCAGAGGAGACACGATGGCAACCCAGATGTCCAAATCGCAGTTGATCGAAAAGATTGCGACCGCTACCGAGCTTTCCAAGCGCGACGTCAAGAGCGTCATGGAGACGCTGACCGACGTCGGTCACAAGGAGCTCAAGAAGAACGGCCTGTTCCTGGTGCCGGGCTTCGCCAAGTTCGTGGTCATCAAGAAGCCCGCGACCAAGGCTCGCAAGGGCACCAACCCGTTCACGGGTGAAGAGATGATGTTCAAGGCCAAGCCGGCCCGCAAGATCGTCCGCGCCCGCCCGGTCAAGGCGGCCAAGGACGCCGTGGGCTAACAATGCAAAGGCCCCCTCGCATAGGAGGGGGCCTTTTGATTGGGGCAGTCGCGAGGGCCTGAGACGGAGGGCTCAACCCTTGCGGCGCTTCACCCGGACCGGGATCGGCTGAAGCCGCGGTTCGGGCCCTGCGATCGCATCGCGCACCCGGTCGACCGCGCGATCGAGCAATTGGCGCAGCCGCTGCGTCTTCCGCGATCGCTTCGCTTTCTCCAGCAGTTTCTTCATCGTCGTCACTCCGCCGCTTCGACCTTCGCATCGATTTGAGCCTCGGCCGGCTCGAGCGCCGCGGCGATGGCCTCGTCGACGCGCTCCAGCCAGATGAATTCGAGGTTGTCCCGCGCGCTCTTCGGGATGTCGTCATAGTCCCGCTTGTTGCGTGCCGGCAGCATCACCCGCTTCAATCCGGCGGCGGCCGCAGCCACCACCTTCTCCTTGATGCCGCCGACCGGCAGCACCAGGCCGCGCAGCGAGATCTCGCCGGTCATGGCGGTATCGCTGCGCACCGTGCGGTTGGTGAGCAGGGACGTCAGCGCCGTGAACATCGCAACGCCCGCGCTCGGTCCGTCCTTCGGGGTTGCGCCCGCGGGAACGTGAACGTGGATGTCGCTCTTCTCGAACACCGACTGATCGATGCCGAGCTGCGTGGCCTTGCTCTTCACCAGCGTCAGCGCAGCCTGCACGCTCTCGCGCATGACCTCGCCGAGCTGGCCGGTCAGGATCATGCCGCCCCGGCCGGGGACGCGCGAGGCCTCGATGAACAGGATGTCACCGCCGACAGGCGTCCAGGCAAGGCCGGTGGCCACGCCCGGAATGCTGGTGCGCTGCGCGATCTCGCCCTCGAAGCGCGGCTGGCCGAGCACGGTGCCGATGTCCTTGGCCGTCACCACGACCTTGGCGGCCGAACCTTCCGCGACTTGCACCGCGGCATGCCGGAACAGCTTGCCGATCTCTCGCTCGAGATTACGCACGCCGGCCTCGCGGGTGTAGCCCTTGACCACCAGCTTCAGCGCGTCCGGCTCGATCTCGGCCTGCTCGGCCGTCAAGCCGTTGGCCTCGAGCTGCCGCCGCACCAGATAGCGCTTCGCGATCTCCAGCTTCTCCTCCTCGGTGTAGCCGGCGAGGCTGATCAGCTCCATGCGATCCAGCAGCGGACCCGGGATCTGGTCCAGCATGTTGGCGGTCGCGATGAACACCACGCGCGAGAGGTCGAAGGGCACGGCCAGGTAATTGTCCCGGAACGTCCCGTTCTGCTCGGGGTCGAGCACCTCCAGCATGGCGGCCGAGGGATCGCCCTGCACGCCACGGCCCATCTTGTCGATCTCGTCCAGCATCATGACGCAGGCGCGCGAGCCGGCCTTCTTGATGCCCTGGATGATGTTGCCCGGCAGCGCGCCGATATAGGTGCGGCGGTGACCGCGGATCTCGGCCTCGTCATGCACGCCGCCGAGGCTGACGCGCACGAAGGGGCGATCCATCGCGCGTGCGATTGATTGTCCGAGCGAGGTCTTGCCGACGCCGGGCGGGCCGACGAAGCACAGGATCGGCGCCTTGCCCTGCGGTGCCAGCTTGCGCACCGCCAGATATTCGATGATCCGGCCCTTGATCTTCTCCAGGCCGAAATGATCGGCATCCAGGATGGCTCGCGCCGCCTTGATGTCGATCGGCTTCTCCGCGGGCAGCGCCCACGGCAGCTCGATCAGCCAGTCCAGGTAGGTGCGGACCATGCCGGCTTCGCCGGCAGCCTCCGGCATGCGCTCGTAGCGGCGCAGCTCCTTCCTGGCGTGGGCGTCCGCCTCGGGTGGCATGTTGGCCTTGGCGATGGCAGCGGTCAGCTCGGCGACCTCGGCCGCCTTGCCGTCGCCTTCGCCCAGCTGGCGCTGGATGGTCGCCATCTGCTCGCGCAGGATCGCCTCGCGCTGCCGCTCGTCGAAGCTGGCGCGGGTCTTCTGGCCGATCTCGTTGCTGATGCGCAGCACCTCCAGCCGCTCGGCCAGATGCTTCGACACCTTCTCGACGCGCAAGGCGAGGTCGATGGTCTCCAGGACCTCCTGCTTGTCCTGCGGCTTGATGTCCATGAACGAGGTGGCCAGATCCGCCAGCGCGCCGGGCGCGGTGGTGCCCTGGAACATCGCGGCCAGCTCCGGCGGCGCCTGCGGCAGCAACTCGATTGCCTCGATCGCCTGGCGCTGCAGGTTCAGCGCACGCGCCTCGATCTCCGGCGAATTCGTGGTCGGCTCCGGAATCTGCTGGATCCGCGCGGCCGGGAACGGCGTCCCCGGCAGGAAGTCGAGGATGCGCGCGCGCTGCACGCCCTGGCAGACGATGTGATGGGTGCCGTCGGGCGCGGTGATGTAGCGCACGATGTTGGCGATGGTCGCGACCCGATAGAGATCGTCCGGGCCCGGCTCCTCGGTTTCGGGGCTGCGCTGCAGGACGATGCCGATCGGCCGCTGCTCGCGCAGCGCCTGCTGCGCGGCGGCAACCGACTTCGGCCGCGCGATCGCGATCGGCGCGATGGCGCCTGGGAACAGCACCATCTCGCGCACGGGGATGATGATCAGCGCGTCGTCGGGGATCTTCACGTCGTTATTGGTCTGTTCGTTGTTCATCTGTTCGGTGGCCATGATCGACCTCAGGATTTGGCGAGACGCAGCGCGACGCAGCCGTCCATCACGAAGCGGCTGATGGCGTAGCGGCCGACGGGCAATGCAATGCGGCGTTCAAAACGCCCCTGCGGCAGCTCGAGCCGGTGGATGCGGGCCTTGCGAAGCTCTGGCGGAAGCGTGCGCTGGCCGGAAACGACGAGCACGCCGTCATGAATGACCGTCTCGACATTGTCGGGATTGACGCCGGGAAGCGCGACCAGGATCAGCAGCTCGTGCTCGGTTTCGAGCACGTCGATCGGCGGCTCCCAGCAGGCTTCCTGACGGCCGAACTGCTGGCGCAGCCGGTCGGCGCGCGTCAGCTGGTCCAGGGCTTCGGACAGCATCCAGTCGAGGGGATTCTTCGGTTGCATGATGCGGGCTCAGGGGTGGGAAAGCCTGCATATGGGGCTGGTTCCCGGGAAATCCAGTGCGCTGGCGCTGACGTGCCATGCGCCGTCGTGCGTTCGCAAAAGCAAACGCCGCGGCCTTGGCCGCGGCGTTCTGTCCTGGAGCTGGGCGCGGGTCAGGCCGCGTCGCGATACTCTTCTTCCGCTTCGAGGTTGATCACGGACGTCGCGAGCTCGGTCAGCGTATGGTCGGTCGCCTCTTCCTCGTCCAGCGTCGCCTGAAGCAGTTTTGCAGCGTCCGGCATGCCGAGCTCCTCGGCCCAGGTGCGCAGGGTGCCATAGCGGGAGATCTCGTAATGCTCGACCGCCTGCGCGGCCGCGAGCAGGCCCGCGTCGAGCGCCGGGGCGCCCTTGAAGTCCTTCATGATCTCGGCGCCCTCGTCGGTGATGCCGTTGATGGCCTCGCAGGGCTTGCCGCGCGCCGGCTTGCCCAGCATCTTGAAGATCTGCTCCAGACGCTTGACCTGGCCCTGGGTCTCACGCAGGTGCTTGTTGAAGGCGGCTGCCAGATCCTTCGATTGCGCGGCCTTGGCCATCTTCGGCAGGGTCTTGATGATCTTGTTCTCGGCGAAATAGATGTCCTTCAGCGTTTCCAGAAACAGATCGCTGAGCATCTTCGGCGCCTGACGCGGGCGGCGGGTCGCGGTCTTCTTGGTCGTGCGCTTCTTTGCTTTAGCCATACGTCCTCCTCATGAGGTAACACGGGAAGGCCTCGCCCTCCTCAATCCTCAGGCGATCAAAGCCGCGTCATGAACGAAAGTTCCAAACGGCAACCGGCGCGCCGGGCGAAGGCTCACGTCGCGCGATTGTAAGGATCTTCCTGGCGTTGCCGTGCCTCGGTATTGCGATCCAGCTGCGCCCGCTCGCTGCGCCTGAGGCGGCCGGCCTTCATCACGCCATAGACCAGAACCCCGCCGAGCACGAAGGCTCCGATGAACCAGAGCCAGAGCAGGTTGGCCGAGAGGTGGCCGAGGAGCATTCCGATTCCACTGTCGCCCATTGCCGTCTCCTGTGATTTCCAAAGCGGCTTTGCTGGGCTAAGTCAGCCCGGAAGCCATCGTTCCAGCGCCCGAGGAGCCGGATTTGGCAGGCGGGGCGACAAGGTGGCACCGGATCCGGGCCGCTTTCGCTTGCGCTGCCATATTGCTTTGACGTACTTCGGGTCTAACGAGACGATCGTCAGGAAATCGGGATGTCGATGACAGCGGACGAGGCCGCCAAGAGACAGGCCATCATCGACGCCTGCCGGCGCATGAACGCGCTCGGCATCAACCAGGGCACCTCGGGCAATATCTCCGTCCGGCATGTGGACGGGCTCCTGGTCACGCCGACCAGCGTGCCCTATGAGGCCATGACGCCGGATCAGATCGTCTTCATGACCATGGACGGCGCGCACGCGCCCGATCAGAAGCCGTCGAGCGAATGGCGCTTTCATCGCGACATCCTGAAGTCGCGGGATGACGTCAACGCCGTGGTGCACGCGCATCCGACCTATTGCACCATCCTGGCGATCATGGGCATGGAGATTCCTCCGGTGCACTACATGATCGCGGCGGCCGGCGGCGACAGCATCCGCTGCGCGCCCTATGCGACGTTCGGGACCGTGGAGCTGTCCGAACATGCTGTGCGGGCGCTGGAGGGGCGGTTTGCCTGCCTGCTGGACCATCACGGCATGATCGCGACCGGCAAGACGCTGGACAAGGCGATGTGGCTCGCCGTCGAGGTCGAAACGCTGGCGCGGCAATATCATGGCTGCCTCCAGATCGGACAACCGCCGCTGCTCGCCAGCGCCGAGATCGAGCGGGTCCGCCGGCGCATGGCCGGCTACGGCCTGTCGGAAGAGTAGGGCGGGCAGAAGGTGTTGGTGCGAATCAGGCATCTCGTGGATGGCAAGGGGACGAACCGCACGATGGTTCGGCTGCGCGCCCTCCTGCGCAGCAATGAGTTCTACCTGATCCCGCTGGCGCTGGTGATCGGCACGCTGGCCGGCGCCATCGTGACGCTGATGGCCGAAATCGCGCAGATTGCCCATATGGTGATCTACGGCATTCCCGTCGACGTGCGCCTGTCGGCCAATGCTCGCGTCAGTCCATGGGCGGCGCTGCTCGCTCCTGCGCTCGGCGGTCTGGCGCTCGGTATCATGGAATGGTCGCGGCGGCGGATGAAGATTTCGAGCGCGGTCGACCCGATCGAGGCCAACGCGCTGCGCGGCGGCAATCTGTCGATGCGCGACAGTGTCATCGTGTCGAGCCAGACGCTGATCTCCAACGGCTGCGGCGCCTCGGTCGGTCTCGAGGCGGGCTATACCCAGATCGGCTCCGGGATCGCCTCGCTGTTCGGCAAGTTCTTCAATCTGCGCCGCAACGATCAGCGACTGATGGTCGGTTGCGGCGCTGCGGCTGCGATCGCGGCGGCGTTCGGCGCGCCGATCACCGGCGCCTTCTATGCCTGTGAGTTGATCGTCGGCGTCTACTCGGTCGGCAGCGCGGCCCCGATCCTGGCAGCCTCCCTCGCCGGCGCCTTGACCGCGCAATGGCTCGGCGGCGCGCCGTACTCGCTGGAGATCCCCAAGGTCAGCGCCGTCGGCGTCGAGCAATATCTGGCGCTGATCGGGCTTGCGCTCATCACCAGCGGCGTCGGCATCGCCGTGATGCGCTCCTCGCCGATGTTCGAGCGCCTGTTCGCCTGGTTGCCGGTCTGGCTCCGCCCGGTGGCCGGGGGTCTCATCGTCGGCGGCTTTGCCATCATCACCCCGCAGGTGCTGGCGGCCGGCCATGGCGCCATGGTGCTCGATCTGTTTCACGACATGACGATCGGCCTGATCGCGTTGATCATCGCCCTGAAGGTGACGGCCTGCCTGATCTCGCTCGCCTCGGGCTTTCGCGGCGGCCTGTTCTTCGCGTCGCTGTTCGTCGGCAGCCTGATCGGCAAGTTCTTTGCCGCGGTGCTGCTCCTGATCAGCCCGAACTTCGCCATCGATCCGCTGGTCGCGATGCTGACGGGAATGGCGACGCTCGGTGTCGCCATCGTCGGCGGCCCCCTGACCATGTCGTTCCTGGTGCTCGAGATGACCCGCAACGTCGACGTCACCGCCGTGGTGCTCGCCGGCTGCATCGTCACCTCGATCTGCGTCCGCTTCATGTTCGGGCATTCCTTCTCGACCTGGCGCCTGCATCTGCGCGGCGAGACCATCCGTAGCGCCAACGACGTCGGCTGGCTGCGCAACCTCACGGTCGAGCGCCTGATGCGCTCCGACGTCGGCAAGGTGCCCTCGACCACGACGATCGCCGCGGTGCGCCGCGAGTTCGCGCTGGGATCGCGGCCCGGTATCGTCATCGTCAACAATTCCGACGAATATGTCGGTCTCGTCATGCTGCCCGATTTGTTCTCCAGCGATCTCGACACCATCGCCGACGACATCCAGGTGATCGAGCTCGCCCGCCTGACCGACATCGTGCTGATCCCGGAAATGAACGTGAAGTCGGCGATGGCGGTGTTCGACGAGGCCGAAGCCGAGATGCTGGCGGTGGTCGATTCCACCGACAGCCGCAAGGTGGTCGGCTTCCTCACCGAGACCTTTGCCCGCCGCCGCTATGTCGAGGAGATCGACAAGGCGACGCGCGGGGTGTTGGGAGCGCTGTCGTAGGCGCTGGCGAACCCAGGCTCAGGATTGGAGTAAATTCTCCCTGAGTGTCGAGCCGGTGTATGCGGTGCGGAAGCGGCCGCGCCGCTGCAACTCTGGAACGACGAGATCGGCGAACTCCTCGAAACATCCCGGCGTATAGGTCGCGGCGAGCATGAATCCGTCGGCGCCACCGTCATCCATGTAGTGCTCCATCTGGTCTGCGATGTCGGCCGCTGTCCCGACCGCGACAGGCATCCCCATGCCTTGGGCGTAAATCATCGCCGCCTCCTTCACGGTGACCGGAGCGCCGCCCTTGGCGTAGATGATGGATTCAAAAAGCCCTTGGATGCCGGGTACTTCGATATTCTGCACGATCGCGTCTTCAGGGAACTTTGAGAAATCCAGGCCGAAATGACCGGAGATCCAGGCCATCGCGCCTTCAGGCGGAATACAACTCCTTATTCTCTCATATTTGTCCTGGGCCTCGCTGCGTGTTTCCGCCACCACCGTCTGGAGGCCGTAGATCAGCTTGACGGAGCCGGGCGCTCGATCGTACTTGCCGGCCAATCTCTCGGTGAGGTCGCTCGCATACTGCTTCATGCGATCGACGTTGGGATGAACGGCAAAGATCGCCTCGGCATGCTTGGCGGCGAAGTCGCGCCCCTGTCCAGACGAGCCTGCCTGCCACAGCACGGGACGTCCTTGTGGCGACGGTGCGCAGAAATGGCGCCCGTCGCATTTGTAGTATTTGCCTTCGTGATGGACCACTTTGATCTTGGAAGGATCTGCGTAGATGCCCGACGCTTTGTCGGCGACAATTGCGTCCGGCGCCCAGGAGTCCCACAGCTTGTAACAGACTTCCATGTACTCCTCGAGCCGCTCGTAGCGACCAGTTCGTTCGGTCATCGCCTGGCCGTAGGCGTCCCATTCGCTTTTCGAATAGGATGAGACGATATTCCAGGCGATGCGGCCGGAAGAGAGATGGTCGAGGCTCGAGAGCCGGCGGCACATCGAGTAGGGATGCTCGAACGCCGTGGATAGCGTCAGTCCGACACCAAGATGCTTGGTTGCGGCGGTGATGATGGGAACGATTGTCGACGGCTCATGCGTGGGACATTGCACGGCCCACTTGACCACGGCATCCGAACTGTCTTCGTAGGTGTTGTAGGGCGCGAGCTCATCGGCGATGAACATCGCGTCGAACAATCCGCGCTCCATCGTTCTCGCCATGTGCTGCCAATATTCGGGCGAGGAAAAGTTCCATCCCACCTTGTCCTTGGGATGGCGCCACATGCCGGTCGCATGGCTGTTGACGCCGTGCTGGATGAATCCCAACAGATGAGCCTTCTTTTTTTCCGTCGTCGTCATTCGCATGCTCCTGGAGTCGGCTTCATGATGGTCGCGAAAGGGGTGGTTGGCCTCAGCCAGCCTTCCCTTCGATGAAGAAGGCCAGCCCGCATCCTGCCGCTGTGACGATGGCCAGGAGCGGGCCCGCATAGATCATGGCGGGGCTGATGCCGGCGCCGGCGATGATGAGTGCGGATGCGACGACCGAGAGCGCCGCGATTCCGCCGTAGCGGTAGTCCGGGACGGTGCTGGGCTCGGCTACTCCGCTGCGATACTCCGCAACAGCGTTCTGCAAGCCGCGCCAAAATCCGGCCAGAAAGAAGACGGTGACGACGATTCCAATGATTGTGATCAGTGCGTACATGGATGATCTCCTGTGAAATGAATGCTGAAGGGCTGCGCGCCAGCAGGCGCGCAGTCGATTGATCATTCCGCCGGGGCTTGAACCTCGTCTGAAACCCGGCGGAGGCCGGAGAGGTCGAAGTCTTTTCCACCCATCAGGCCCGCGACCACGACCGTCACACCGCTGATGGCGACGATCGACAGCGTTCCCACAAGCTCGCCAGCCGTCTCGTAGATCGGCATGCCTATCCCGATCGCCGCAACGATGCCGCCCACGAACCCGACCATGTTGGTCTTTGGCCATAGGATCGAGAGGACGAGCGGAAGCAGGATGGAGGTCTTCAGCGCATAGGTCGTGAGCACGAGCGTGGTGAAGTCGAGGCCCGACAGCACGATCAGCGTCGCGATGGCTCCGCCGAGCAGCACAGATAGCTTGGTGATGACGAACAAGCTGCTTTCCGAGGTCTGCGGAAAGTAGCGTTTGACGATATCGACGGCGACTACCGAAGACAACGCAGCGCTTGCGCCATCGATTGTCGAATAGCAGGCCGCGAGGATGACGAGCACATAAAGCAGGACCAGCGTCAGCCCCAGGCCGATATGCGAAACGATATAGGGGCCAACGGCGACAATGTCGCCGCCGAGATCCGCGGGCGTCAGGCCGTAAGCGATGCCGACGAGCCCGAGCATGCCGAGGCAAATCGGGATGGGATAAAACAGCGCGCCCGCCCACAGGAAGGTGCGCCCGACGTCGCGGCTCTTGATCGCCCACACCTTCTGCCAGAAAGTCTGGTCGGAGACGGTTGCGGCAAGCAGTCCGAACGCCAGGGTAATGCCAAAGCCCGCAGCGGCATCGGGCCGCAACACGGACAGATTTCGCGGATCGGCCTTGCCGGCTGCGGCGAAGACGGCGTCGGTCCCGCCGGGGACCTTGGCATAGACCGCCGCAACGACGATCGCAGCAGGCACTGTAATCATCAGCGTGTTGATCGTTCCCGTCATGACGCTGGTCCAGAGACCGCCGAAATAGGAGTAGACGAGAACACAGACGATGCCGACCACGGTCGCGACCTTCCAGTCACTTCCGAAGACGGTGGAAATGACGACGGAGGTGCCTTTCAGATTGATGAGGATCTCGAGGATGATGCCGAAGATCATCGTGACCGTGACGATGGCGGTGGCGGCCTTCGACCGGTTGAAGCGGTATTCGACGAATTCCGAGATGGTGTAGCCCTCGGGCATGTTCTTGCGCAGGACGCGCGCGAACGGGATCATGGCCATGACGGCGAAGCCATTCGGCACCACGAACCAGAACAGCCCGGAGAGGCCCCACTGGAACGTCATTGCCGAACTCATCATGACGGCCATGGCCCAAGTCCAGACCGCGATGACCGAACCGACACCGAATCCGAAGCCAATGCGGCGGTCGGCGATGATGAAGTCGTGGGTATTTCTCACAAGAAGCTTTTTGACTGCGTAAGACAGGATCAACGAAAACAGGCCGAGTCCGATCATCGACGCATACCCGAGGGTCGGCGTGAGGCTCGGCATCGGAGCAAAGATAGACTTGTCCATTGCGATCTCCCGAGTTTCAAAGGCTGTGGTGGAGGCTGTGATAGGTGCGCCTGCAATAGAGCAGCGGAGTTCCGTCGCTCGACGCTTGCGCCGACGTGACGTCGCAAAGCATGATCATGTGGTCGCCAGAGGGGATATGTTCGCCCACCGTTGCCGTCAGATGGCCAAGAGCGCCCTCGATGACAGGGGCCAGCGGCACTTTCTCGGCGATCCGGACGTCGTCGTAGGCGCCGACAGCGACCTTGCTGGCGAACCGGTCCGAGAGTGTTCGCTGATCGGCCGTCAGGATCGAGATGCCAATGACCGATCCCGGCTTCAGGCAATCATAGCTTTCGCTGCTCCGGGACACGCAGAACAGCACGCGCAGCGGGTTCATCGAAACTGATGTCACCGACGTCGCCGTGAACCCGTGGAGACGGCCGTCGCGCCAGAAAGTGACGATACAGACGCCGGAAGCGAGCTGGCTGAAGACCTCTTTGAAATCTCGGCTGAGTTCGGCAGGCGATGGGTTCATGCTGGAAGCCTTGCTGATCATTTGGCGGCGAACTCGACTTCCCGGTTCTCGCGGAGCGGCCGGATGACGTGCTTCATGAAGGGGCCGGCGTCCCGCATCGGGTCGTCGAACTGGCACACGATGCGGTTGAGGCCCATCGCCTGCAGCTTGGGGATGCGTTGGCGGATATCCTCGAACGAGCCGATCAGGCCCAGTTCGAAACCGGCATTGGAATCGACCATCTGTTCGTCGCTCAGCGAGGCCCAGGCGGCGGCGCCGGATCGCCCGATGACCTTGCGGAAGAAGTCGATGGTCTGCGCGTTGCGCCCCGAGATCACGGACCTGTAACGCTGCCGCGCCTGGTCGGTTGTTTCGGTCGCAATGACATAGGCATTGACCGCGATCTGGATGGTCCTGCCGAAATTGTTGGCCTCCTGCCGAATTGTCTCGATGCGTCGCTTGAGTTCGGCATCGCTCATGCCATTGAGGAAAAGGCAGTGGCCCCATTCGGCTGCGATTTTCACGGCGCGCTCGGAATGTCCCGCAATCCAGACCTCGGGCAACGCGTCGAGATCGAGACCGTAGCTCGGGGCTTCGGAGATATCGCTATCAGCTTCCGCCCGCGCGTCGACGACCGCTACGGCCGGCGGCTGGAATAGTCCGTAAAGTGTGCGAAGGAATTCGGCGGCGCGGTCGTAACGCCCGTCATGATCGAGCCATGCGACGCCGGAGAGATCGAACTCCTCCTTCCACCAACCGCACACGATGTTCATGCCGAGCCGCCGTTCGGCGATCTTCGACAATGTGTCCAGCATTCGTGCGACGAGGAAGGGAGAGCGGAAGCCGGGCTTGACGGCGCCGCACAGGCCGACCTTGCTGGTGACCGCGGCGATGGCGGCCAGAATGCTCCATGCGTCGGCGACGCTCTCGGTGGGACCGTGGATGCAATTCAGAAGGTTCTCGGAGGCATAGAGAAAGTCGAACCCCAGCGCCTCGGCTTGCTGTGCAATCGCAAGACAGGAGGCAACGTCGGGTGCCGTCGGTGCATCCAGTGAACGTAGCCATCCGCCGTAGACCGGAAGCCAGATACCGTACTCCATCACGCGTCCTTGCCTGTCTTCATGGCCGCCCGACGGACACGATGGCGGACATCTGTCGATCGAAGTGTGGCACCGGTTCCGGTTGGCATGTCGACCCCTGTCGATTGGCGAAGTTCTCGTTGGGCTGGGAATAGCAATCGTCGCGCCAAGATCGGTCGCGAGGGCCGAGGCGACGCGTTTGCCGTCAATTCGTGCGCGATTGATTTCCGAATAGTCTGCTGTTGCTCGATATCGCAGCAAGTTCCGACGATAGATGCATTCAATTCATGGGCAGTGAAGTGTATGAATGGATCAAGCTCGAAGTCGTTCTTCCAGCCCGCAAGCATGAGTCGAATTCATTGCAAGTCGAAGGCTTGACGGCTTTTTCGGCAGAGGCGCGAGAAGCTGGTTCGAAAGCGCGCGCGTGGGCATTGCGCGTCGGACCCGAGCGAGTTGAATTCGTGATGTCCTTTGCGTTGGGGCTGAGGAGTATTTCGTGACCTTCGAACAGATGAGAATTTTTCTCGAAGCCGCGCATTTCGGAAGCTTCACGCATGCGGCCGAACGGCTGGGTCTCACCCAATCTGCCGTAAGTGTTTCGATCAAGAAGCTGGAGGAAAGGCACGACGTGTCGCTGTTCGACCGCTCGGGGCGTCGGCTGATGCTGACCGAAGCCGGTCAGGTTTTGCTCAGCGAAGCCGAACGCATCATGCGTGACGTCGATTTGACGATCCGGCGGGTGGAGAGCCGGCGGCCGTTGAGCCAATCGTCGCTTGTGGCGTGCACGGGCAATGCCTACGATTTCTGGATGCCCGAGCTCGCCGCACGTGCGGGCAGCGCTCCGCTGGACGTCGATCTCGTCCGCGGCACACTCGATGAGGTGACCGCGTGGGTGATGCGAGGAACCGCCGATGTCGGCGTGACTAGCGCAATGCCGAGCCATCCGCAATTTCGACAGATACACATCTTTTCCGACCGGATGATCCTGTGTGCTACGCCGGACCGGGAGCGGATGGTGACCGAACGCGTCACCTGGGCCAATCTTGCGGAGCAGGGCCCGATCCTCTGGGAGCATGGCGACCTCACGCCTGAGCTCGTTGCCGCGCTGGCCGCCCACCGGCTCGAAGCCAGCCGCCTTGCCCATCCGACGCTGAAATTGTCATCCAGCGCCGCAGTCACGTCCGCGTTGAAGGGCGGACGGCATCTCGGCTTCGTGCCGGAGCGGGCCGTGGGCGCGCAGATCGCATCCGGCGAGCTTGTGCGGATCGGCACCCCCGAGGTTGCCGTGAGATACTGGATGTTCGCGCTGAGGGATCGCGAAATAGGCACGCTTGCGGCACGGTACGCGCGTGCCGCAAGCGCTGCCCCGGATGGCGCTTCCCAGGCGGGGGCCGATTGAGGGGACGTCGCACCGAGGTCTGCATTCCGGCCGGGCGACCTTTCGCAGCGCGTGTAGCGGCGGCGACGCGGCACGGACGGCGAGGTTGATCGTTTCGGCTTCCGCCATCGCGGCCGAGGATGACCGGCGATGACGGAAGTCTTGAACTCGATCCAAAGGGATCAGCAATCGTGGGGAGATAGGCCGGCACCGTGCGCCGCTATCGGACGGGTGGAGCCGCGACGACGCAGGCGACGATATGGCGCACCATCGGCAGCACCAGCAGCAGCGTCGGAAAGGCGACCAGCCAGGACAGCGCCCAGGCGCCCGGCCAGGTCGCGAGGAAGGCCGGTGTAGCCCCTAGGCTCCGAAGCGTCGAAATGACCGACACCACGGCCGTCATGAGGATAGACAGCACGAACGGCATCACGATCGGCGCATAGCGCGCCGGCAGTTTGCGAACCACAATCATCTGATTTCTCTTGGAAAAGGACGCGTCGATCACGTTGAACCCTGCAATTGGCATCGATCCCGACGGCGTCGGTTGATGCGTTGGTTCACGTGAAACGCTTACGGCGACCGAAAAACGGCGCGGCTGTTCATTAACCGCTCAGGTTCGATGGTTCAAGCTGAGGTTCGACTGTTTGGTTTATAATCGTTCAAAGCGCGGCGGATTGCCGCGAACATGAAACCATCTCGATGGTTTGTGCATTGAATCCGGTTTGCAGATCCCTAGTTTGGCAAGAGCATCGGCAAGATTTTAGGAAGGTCAAAAATGACGATTAGACCCGTGATTTCCGCAGCCGGCCGCAAGATGGTCCTGGCTGCGTTCGCAAGCCTGGCATTGGTCGCCAGCTCCGCATCGCCCTCGGCTGCGGCGTCCCCCGGGGCGGTGTCGGCGCAGCCCGTCACGGCAGGCCAGGGCTCCTCCGACGTCACCGATTTCAGCGCGGTCCGGCGTCGGCACTATCGGCGCGGGTCGAACGCCGCAGGTCTCGCCTTCATGGGCGCCGCGGTTGGTATCATCGGCGGGGTGATCGCCGAGCAGCGGCGCCGCGACTATTACGAGAACCGCTACTATGCTCCGCGCCCCTACTACGGCGGTCCCGGCTATTATGGCGGCGGCAGTCCCTACTATTACGATCCGGGTTACCGCTACGGGCCCTATTGAGCGGCTGGTTTCAACGAAGCCCGGATCGGGAGCGCCAAAAGGGCGGTGCTTTGCGCCGCCCTTTTTTGATGCATCGGTGCTCTCGTAGCCCGGGTGAGCGCAGCGATACCCGGGTCGTCACGCGCGGTGATCCCGGATCTCGCTGCGCTCATCCGGGCTACGCGACCGCCCCTGTGTCGGCCCCTGTCAATCCACGCGCGCGAAAATATTCCACTTTACCGAAATTCGGTTTCGGCGTATGTGTCGTCCATCCCGGCTCACCCAAGAGGGGCGACGTGTAGTCGTCATGTTCGCGAGCCGGGCTTGCGGTGGACGCGGCAGCGTCGGCACGAGAGGTGCGGGCAGGGCGGGTAGTCCCTGTGAGCTCGCAACCGCGTGCGGACGACGGCGCTGTCAGGCTTCGTCTCGTCTGTAAGTTTCCGGCTTCGTCGACAGGGCCGGGAATACTGCAGGTGAAATGGCGGGCCGTGCGTACGGCAAAACCGTGTGGTCCTGGCCGTCGTTGCCACGGTCAAGCTGTTCGAAGATGTGCGCGAACCCAACCGGGCGGACGGCATCGTCAATTCGAACGGCGAGGGAGGCCAAAGGAAAGTTCGGCTCCCGGGAGATCACGGCATAAGCCGTCCGACCATCGCGCAGGGAAGGCCGAGTGATCGGCGACACCTGTATGCTGCTGTGCGGTTCTTCCTGCGTGTGCATTTCGCGCAGCGGACCGCGGGTGCCAGCCGGCACCCGGCCTTCCCTGCGCCCTCTTGGATTGGAGGGCGAAGAGATCAAGCAAAGCTCGGGCGAAATGAGCCGCGAGGACGCGAAGCCGTGTCTGTAAGCCGAACTGCGTGTCACAAACCCGATCTCGTAGGGTGGGCAAAGCGGCTTGTCCGCCATAGCTCGAAGAGCGACGGCGGAAAGCGTGCCCACCATCTCGTCGCAACTTGGAAAGGTCGTGGGCACGGCGCAAGCGCGCCTGTGCCCACCCTACGGCACCGCCGCTGCGAGGGTGTGTCTGCAAGCGAGATCCCAACTGGAAGCGATCCCATCGCGTCAAACTCCGTCATTGCGAGCGCAGCGACTTGTCCGCCGAAGCCTTTGGCGAAGGCGGAAGCAATCCAGGCTGCCTCCGCGGAGGGATTCTGGATTGCTTCGTCGCAAGGGCTCCTCGCAATGACGTTGAGAGAGCATGCTCGCCGCACCCCCTCTCGTGCCCCCCGCTGCAGCGCGCCGGCTAAATATTCGGCAATCGCGCCCTCCGGCGCCGATGGACTCGCCCGCTGCAATCCGGTTCAATGGGCCAATCGAGCTTTCAGGCGACAACGATGTCGAGATATCTGCTGGTCCTGCTGCTGCTGACCTCACCGGCGGCTGCGCAAGTCAAGTTGACGCCGAAGACCGCGGCCGGACATCTCGATCCCTGTGCCCCGATCGGGCGTACCGCGGACGGCAAGCTGGTCTACTCCATGAAATGCGAGACCCTGCCGGCGCCGCCTCCGCCGCCGCAGGCGGACTTGAAGGAAGCGCAGCCGGCCGCCGAGCCGGAGCCGGAGACGCGGCGGAGCGGCATTTTCGGCTGGTCCTACGACCGCAGGTGATGCGTCCGCGCCCCTTGCGCGAAACTGTCGGGAATGCTCTTTGCTTACAAAATGACCCGTGGGGCCACCGGCCCCGATCCAGAGAGATGAGATGAGCAAACTCGTTATCCGTGCCGGCGATTTCACCTTCGATGCCCGCTTCGAGGAGCAAGCGGCACCCAAGACCGTCGCCGCCTTCCGCAAGGCGCTGCCATTCGAAAGCCACATCATCCATGTGCGCTGGAGCGGTGAGGGCGTGTGGATGCCGCTCGGTGATCTCGATTTCGGCGTCGGCTACGAGAACCACACCAGCTATCCCGCGCCGGGCCAGATCATCCTCTATCCCGGCGGCATCAGCGAGACCGAGATCCTGATGGCCTATGGCGGCGTCCACTTCGCAAGCAAGATGGGCCAGCTCGCCGGCAATCACTTCATCACCGTGACCTCAGGGCTGGAGAATCTCGCGACGTTGGGCAAGAGCGTGCTCTGGAAGGGCGCGTTGCCGATCCGCTTCGAGGAAGTCTGAGTGACTGACGCACGCTACCCGCGCGATCTCCGCGGTTACGGCCGCAACCCGCCGCATCCCGAGTGGCCCGGTCATGCGCGGGTCGCGGTGCAGTTCGTGGTCAATTTCGAGGAAGGCGGCGAGAACAACATCCTGCACGGCGATCGCGCCTCGGAAGCCTTCCTGTCCGACGTGCTCGGTGCACAGCCCTGGCCGGGCCAGCGCCACGCCAATATCGAGTCAATGTTCGAGTATGGCTCGCGCGCCGGCTTCTGGCGGCTGTGGCGGATGTTCACCGCGCGCAACTGGCCGACCACAGTATTCGGCGTCGCCACCGCGCTCAAGCGCAATCCCGAAATCGTCGCCGCCATGAAGGAGGCGGGCTGGGATATCGCCAGCCACAGCCTGAAATGGATCGAGCACAAGGACATGACCGAGGCGCAGGAGCGCGCCGAGATCGCCGAGTCGATCCGCGTCCACACCGAGGCCACCGGATCGCGGCCGCTCGGCTGGTACACCGGGCGCTCCTCGATCAACACCAACCGTCTGCTGATGGAGGAGGGCGGCTTCCTCTATCTCTGCGACTCCTATGCCGACGATCTGCCCTATTGGGTCAAGGGCGCGGGCGGCAAGCAGCTCGTCATCCCCTACACGCTCGATGCCAACGACATGCGCTTCATCAACCCGCAGGGGTTTGCGGAGGGCGAGCAGTTCTTCACCTATCTGAAAGATGCCTTCGACGTGCTCTATGCCGAAGGCGAGACCGCGCCGAAGATGATGTCGGTCGGCCTGCACTGCCGTCTTGCAGGCCGCCCCGGCCGCGCCGCGGGGCTGATGCGCTTCCTGGATTACATCGGCAAGCACGAGCGCGTCTGGGTGCCGACGCGGCTGCAGATCGCGCAGCACTGGCACGAAAAACACGCGCATCTCGATGCGTTCGAGATCGGATGAGAACGATGCCGCAGATTTCGCTCGCCGATCTCAATGCAGCAAGCAAGGCCGATTTCGTCGCGACGCTCGCCAATGTCGTCGAATATTCGCCGTGGATCGCCGAGAAGCTCGCCGGGCAGCGGCCCTTCGCCGGCATCAACCAGTTGCATACGGCACTGATGGCGGCGATCCAGAGCGCCGAACCCGACGTACAGCTGGCGCTGCTCCGGGCGCATCCCGATCTCGCCAACAAGACCCAGCGCGCGGCGGGACTGACGGCGGAATCGACCGACGAGCAGAACAGCGCCGGCCTCGACCGGCTGTCGGAGGCCGAATACGCCGCGTTCGAGCGCGTCAACACTGCCTATCGCGACAAGTTCGGCATCCCCTATATCGTCTGCGTCCGTCGTCACACGAAGGATTCGGTGCTGAACGACTTCGAGACGCGGTTGCGTAACATCGCCAAGACCGAGACGCGGCGCGCGATCGAGGAGATCGGCCGCATCTCCGCACTGCGGCTGGATCAGCTCGTCATGGCCGACGACAGGTTGAAGGTGCACGGTCGGCTCTCGACCCATGTGCTGGACAATCAGACTGGCAAGCCGGCGCCGGGAATTCCGATTGAGCTCGTCGAGCTTGCAAGCCTCGGCGAGAGCCGCGTGATCGCGCGCGCGGTCACCAACGCCGACGGTCGCACCGACCAGCCGTTGATCGGTGGTAGGCCGCTGCCGATCGGCCGCTACGAGCTCAAATTCAGCGTTGCCAAGTACTATGTCGAGCGCAACGTGCAGCTCACGGACCCGCCATTCCTCGACGATATCCCGCTGCGCTTCGCCGTCAGCGAGCCGGAGGGACACTATCACGTGCCGCTATTGGTCACGCCCTGGAGCTATTCGACCTATCGCGGCAGCTAGTAGCCGCCGAACTTCGCGTGCAGCGCCGGAAACAGCCGGTCCGGCTTGAACGGCGGCGCTGTGAAGCGGATGCCGGTGGCATCCGCGATCGCGTTGCCGAGCGCGGCGGCGACCGGATTGTACGGGCTCTCGCTCATCGACTTCGCCCCTAGCGGCCCGATCGTGTCGGACGTCTCGGCGAAGAACACGTCGGTGCGCGGCACGTCGGCGAAGGAGGGCAGGTGGTAGTCGCGGAATTTCGGGTTGGTGACGCGCCCCTCGGCGTCGATCACCATCTCCTCGTAGAGCGCAGCACCAAGTGCCTGCGCGACGCCGCCTTCGACCTGACCGCGGCACTGCATGGGATTGGCGACGACGCCTGCGTCTGCGGCGTGGACGCTCCGGAGGATCCTGAGCTCGCCGGTGGCCTTGTTCACGGCGATACGAAAACCCTGGACGTTGAAGCCGACCGAACGCGGCGTGCCCGCGGAATTGCCGCTGCCTGCGAACGGCTGCCCGCGTTCGCGGGCGAGCTTCACCAACTCCGCGAACGGCATGCGCCGGACGCCGCTGACGACGGCGTTGTCCTCGAGCACGCAACCCCCGACGTCACAGAGCCACGCGCCGGCGGCGGCGGCCTTCAATTCGGCCGCGAGCTGCACGGCTGCCGCGTGCGTCGCCTTGCCGGCGACGAACATGCCCGCGCTGCCATAGGCGCCGGTGTCGTGGCCGCCATGGGCGGTGTCGGACTGGCGCAGGCGGATCCTGTCGACGGTGGTCGCCAGCGTGGTCGCGGCAATCTGCCGGTGGACGGTACTGGTGCCGTTGCCGAATTCGGCGGTGCCGACGGTGAGATCGAAGCCGCCGTCATCGCCAAGCGCGATCGTCGCGTCGGCGAAGTGGCCTGCCGGCGGCACGGTGTCGATCATGGTCAGCGCGATGCCGTCACCGATCAGCCAGTCCGGCGACAGCTCCGGCTGCGGGCCGTCGGCCTGCATCGCGCGCTCGACCAGGTCGAGGCACTGGTCGAGCCCGTAGGAGCCGTAGAGCACGTCGTGAAATTCGGACGGCGGCGGCGACAGCATGGGATCGCCGTCCCTGACGATGTTGCGCCGTCGCATCTCGTAGGGGTTGATGCCGAGTTGCTTGCCCAGCTCGTCGATCGCGGCCTCGATCGCGATCAGCGTCTGCGGCAGTCCATAGCCGCGAAACGCGCCCGCCGGCACCGTGTTGGTGTAGACTGCGTAGCCGTCGACCCGCTTGTTCGGGCAATTGTAGACGGCGATGGACTCGGACAGCGAATGGAACATCACCGGGCCGGCGTGATTGCCGTAAGCGCCGGTGTTGGAGAGCACGTCGAGCTGGAGCGCGGTGAGCTTGCCGTCGGCATCCGCTCCGGCCTTGATCCGGACCCGCATCGGGTGCCGGGTCGAGGTCGCGGTGAACTGCTCCTCGCGGGTGAACTCCAGCTTCACCGGACGTCCCGTCTTGAGCGCAGCGAGCGCCAGAATGTCCTCGACGAACATCTCCTGCTTGCCGCCAAACCCGCCGCCGACACGCTCGCAGAACACGCGGACCTTGTCGGGAGGAAGCTCGAAGATATCCGCCAGCGCGCGCCGGGTCAGGAACGGCACCTGCGTCGAGGTGCGGACATTGAGCACGCCCGCTTCATCGAGCCAGGCGAGGCCGCCATGGGTCTCCAGCGCCGCATGCTGCACGCGATGACTGTGGAAGGTGCCCTCGTAGGTGACGGCAGATGTCGCGAGCGCGGTTGCGACATCGCCGTACTCGCCATGCGTCTCCGCGGCGAGGTTACGCTGAGCGTCGGCGATGCGGTTCGCGGTGGTGCGGTCGGGATGAATGACGGGCGCACCCGGCATCATTGCCTGTTCCGGATCGATCAGCGCAGGCAAAATCTCGTAATCGAGCTTGAGCCTGCGGCAGGCCTCCTCGGCGGCGGCTTCGCTGTCGGCGACGATTGCGGCAACCCTCTGGCCGATGAAGCGGACGACGTCGTCGAGAACGCGGGTGTCCTCGGGGTCCATCCAGTCCTTCTCGTGCCGCGCGGTCGAGATCAGCATCGAAGGCGCGTCTTCATGCGTCAGCACCGCGTGCACGCCGGCAACGCGCAGCGCATCCGACTTGTCGATCGCGACGATCCTGGCATGCGCATGAGGCGAACGCACCAGCTTGACGTGAAGCAGGCCGTCGATGGCGGTATCGAACGTATAGCGCGCGTTGCCGCGCACAATGTCGGGGCCTGCGGGTGCCGGCAGGCTGCGGCCGAACGCAGCGCCGGCCTCGACGCTCGGCTCGACATTGGTCTTGCCCAGCAACGCATCCTCGATCGCACGATAGCCGGTGCAACGGCAGATATTGCCCTTCAGTGCTGCACCGAGATCGGTGCGCTGCGCCTGGTTCAGCGAGGCGCAGGTCAGAATCATGCCGGCGGTGCAGAAGCCGCATTGAAAGCCCTGCGCGTCGAGGAAGGCCTGCTGCATCGGATGTGCGCCATGCTCGCCGCCCAGGCCTTCGATCGTGGTCACACTGCGTCCCTCGGCCCGGAACGCCGGGATCAGGCAGCTGTGTACAGGCTCGCCGTCGAGCAGCACGGTGCAGGCGCCGCAGTCACCGGCATCGCAGCCTTTTTTCACGCCGAAATGACCGAGCTCGCGCAGGAACGTGCGCAGGCACTGCCCGGCGCGCGGCTCCTGCGTAAAGGGCTTGCCGTTGACCTCGACGCTCATGACGGCATTGCCCCAAGCAGCTCGCGGCGAACCTCTTCGACGAGCCGCAATGTCATGTGCCTGCGCCAGAGCGGCTGGCCGTGGATGTCGGTGTGGTACAGATCGTCCGTGATCTGCTGGACGATCGCATCGCGAAGCGCCCCCGCATCGGGCGGCTTGGCGAAGGACAATTGGATCGGCCGTACCGTGGAGGCGGTGACTGTCAGCGTCAGCGGGCCATCGGCATCGAGGCTGCCGATCACGAGCGCCGCCGAGCGGCCGACCGGCGCCAGCGAGATCTGGCGAAACGCGGTGCGGCGTTTCAGCATGGCAATCGGAATATCGACCTGCCGGAGCAGGTCGCCCGGCGTCAGGCGGTTGCGCTGGTTGCCGGTGACAAACTCCGCGACAGGAATCCGCTGCTCACCGCCGCCGGCTTTCCAGATGGTGCAGACGCCGTCGAGCGCTGCGGTGAGCGAGATCATCGGTCCCGCCGGCAGCGACATGCAGAGATTGCCGCCGACGGTCGCGGCCTTCCAGATCTTGAACGATGCAAGGAAGGCGCGGCAGCACTGGTTGATCAGCGGCGCGGCGAGCCAATCGGACGGGCAGGCAAGTGCGTCAAATTGCGCGACCGTGCAAGTGGCGGCGATGCTGAGATGGCTTTCGCTGATCGTCAGCGCCGGCCATTTCATGTCGGTGAGATCGATCAGCCGTGCGAGGTGCGCCTGTGGTTCCGAGAACAGCCAGGTCCCGCCCGCGAGCCAGGCATCGCCTGCCGTCCAGGCCGGCAATTGCGCCCGTGTTTGCGGATGGGCCACTGTCGTGATGGTATTCAAATCCATGGCTGCGCCAAAGCTTCCGCCGGTGAATCGTGGCGATGAGTCTTGCAGATGAGTCTTGCAAGACCGGAGCCAAGTCGCAACAAACAAGTGGTCGCGCGCAGGTGACCGGGCCGGCCTTTACCTGGCAGGCCTGTCAGCGGATGTAAGGGAGAAGCGAGATCATGAGCGATGCAACTCCGATCTGGATCCGGGATCCGCTGGCCATCCTCGCCGACGGCGCCGCGCGCGGGATCGTGGTGAAGGATGGCCGGATCGTCGAGCTGGTGCCGGCGGGCCGCACGCCTGCGACGGCGGATGTCGCGGTGTTCGATGCCAGCGAACACGTCGTGCTGCCGGGCCTGATCAACACCCATCATCACTTCTACCAGACGCTGACGCGGGCGCTGCCGGCGGCGATGGACCGGGAGCTGTTCCCCTGGCTGCAGGCGCTCTATCCGGTCTGGGCGAAGCTGACGCCCAAGGCGCTCGAGCTCGGCGTCACCGTGGCGATGTCCGAGCTGCTGCTCTCGGGCTGCACCACCACGACGGACCATCACTACGTCTTCCCGGCGGGCCTTGAGGACGCCGTCGATATCGAGGTCGGCGTCGCAAAGCGGCTCGGCATGCGCGTCCTGCTGACGCGCGGCTCGATGAACCTGTCGCAGCGCGATGGCGGCCTGCCGCCTGACAGTGTCGTGCAGGACGAGGACACGATCCTCGCCGACAGCGCGCGCGCGGTGGCCAGGCATCACCAGCGCGGCGCGGACGCGATGGTGCAGATCGCGCTGGCGCCGTGCTCGCCGTTCTCGGTGACGACGTCGCTGATGCGCGCCACCGCCGATCTCGCCGGCAAGCTCGACGTGCGCCTGCACACCCATCTCGCCGAGACGGAAGACGAGAACAAATTCTGCGAGCAGATGTATGGCTGCCGTCCGCTCGACTATCTCGAGCAATGCGGCTGGCTCAACGCGCGGACCTGGCTCGCCCACGGCATATTCTTCAACGCCGACGAGATGAAACGGCTAGGCAAGGCGAAGACGACCATCAGCCATTGCGCGTGCAGCAATCAGCTGCTGGCGTCCGGCTGCTGCCCGGTCTGCGAGATGGAGGAGGCCGGCGTCGGCATGGGGCTCGGCGTCGACGGCTCGGCCTCGAACGACGGCTCGAACCTGATGCAGGAGGTCCGTGCCGCCTTCCTGCTGCAACGGGCTCGCTATGGCGTAGCGAAAGTCAGCCACAAGGATGCGCTGCGCTGGGCCACCAAGGGCTCGGCGGCCTGCGTCGGCCGACCGGAACTCGGCGAGATCGCGGTCGGCAAGGCTGCGGACCTCGCGCTGTTCAGGCTCGACGAGCTGCGCTTCTCCGGCCATGGCGACCCCTTGGCCGCGCTGGTGTTGTGCGGAGCGCATCGGGCCGACCGCGTGATGGTAGCGGGAAAATGGGCCGTGATCGATGGCGCGATCCCGGGCCTCGACGTGACAGACCTCATCCGTCGCCACAGTTCGGCGGCGGAGGCCATGCGGATGGGATGAAAGAGGGGGCGACCACAAGTGCCGGGTGCTTCTGGCCACCCCCTCCGAACCTCCTCCGGGAGGAGCAGGTGATTTGGGTAAAGCAAGAAGCGTGCTACTTGCCCGGAAGCTTGTCGTCGATGCCTTTGACGTAGAAATTCATACCGAGAATCTGGCCGTCGTCGAGGTGATCGCCGCCTTTGCACTCGACCGGCTTGCCGTCCTGCCCAACGATCGGGCACTTGAACGGATTCAGCTTGCCCGCGATGATTGCGGCCTGGGCATCCTCGGCCAATTTTTTCACGTCGTCAGGCATGTTGGTATAGGGCGCCATCGCGAACATGTGACTGTCGAGGCCGCCCCAGCTATCCTCCGACTTCCAGGTGCCGGCGAGCTCGGCCTTGACCCGCTCTATGTAATAGGGGCCCCAGGTATCGAGGATCGAGGTCAGCTGGGTCTTGGGCCCGAACTTGATCATCTCGGAGTCCTGGCCGAAGGCGAGCTTGCCGCGTTCGCTGGCGATCTGCATCGCGGCTGGCGAATCCGTGTGCTGCATGATGACGTCGGCGCCTTGGTCGATCAGCGCCTTGGCTGCGTCGGCCTCCTTGCCGGGGTCGAACCAGGTGTTGGCCCAGATGATCTTGACCTTGATGTTCGGGTTGATGGTCTGCGCCGCCAGCATCGTCGCGTTGATGCCGGAGACGACCTCCGGAATCGGGAACGAGCCGATATAGCCGAGCACGCCGGACTTCGACATCTTGGCCGCGATCAGCCCCTGGATGTAGCGGCCCTGAAACCATTTCGCCGAGTAGGTCGACATGTTCGGGTTGCGCTTGTAGCCGGTGGCGTGCTCGAAATGGACGTTCGGATATTTTTTCGCGACCTTCAGCGTCGGGTCCATGTAGCCGAACGACGTCGTGAAGATCAGCTTGTTGCCGGCGCGGACGAGCTGCTCGATGGAGCGCTCGGCGTCGGGGCCTTCGGGCACGTTCTCGAGATAGGTGGTCTCGATCTTGTCACCCAGCTCCTTCACCAGCGCCTGGCGCGCAAGATCGTGCTGATAGGTCCAGCCGAGATCGCCGATCGGACCCAGATAGATGAAGCCGACCTTGAGCTTGTCGGCGGCGGAGGCTGCACTGACGCTGCCGGCAAGCAGGAGTCCGGTGGCCAGCGCAAGAAGTGATTTCCTCATCATCGATCTCCAAACATCAGGGGAAAGCCACGATCCGCAATTGCGCGCCCCGTCGCGCCCGTTGCGGAAATGCAATTCAGCGGTCCGGCACGAACACGGTGCCGAGCGCGGCTGGTGCGGTCGAGCCGCCGCTGCGCGCGCGGGAGAGCAGGACCAGCACGATGACGGTGGCCAGATAAGGCAGCGCCGACATGAATTGCGAGGGAATGCCGATGCCCCAGCCCTGCGCGTGCAACTGCAGGATCGTCACGGCCCCGAAGAGATAGGCACCGATCACGAGCCGTCCCGGGCGCCAGGACGAGAACACCACCAGCGCCAGCGCGATCCAGCCGCGGCCCGCGGTCATGCCGGGAATGAAGAACGGCGTATAGGCCAGCGGCAGATAAGCGCCGGCAAGGCCCGCGCAGGCACCGCCGAACATCACGGCAAAGGTGCGGATGCGCAGCACGGGATAGCCGAGCGCATGCGCGGAGACGTGATTGTCGCCGCAGGCGCGCAGGATCAATCCCGCCCGGGTGCGATACAGGAACCACCAGACGCCAATGACGAGGGCAATGGAGACGTAGACGAAGCCATCCTCGCCGAACAGCACGCGGCCGATCAGTGGGATATCGGTCAGGCCGGGAATGTGGAGGTGCACGGCGGGCGTGATGCGCTCGCCGACGAAGCCGGCGCCGATCAGTCCGGACAGTCCGACGCCGAGGATGGTCAGCGCGAGTCCCGTTGCCACCTGATTGACGGCGAGCCCGAGCGCCATCAGTGCGAAGATCAGCGACATCATCGTGCCCGCGACGATGCCGAACAACGCGCCAACGAAGACCGATCCGGTGAGCCAGGCGCCGGCAAAGCCGCAAGCCGCGCCAACGATCATCATGCCCTCGACGCCGAGATTGAGCACGCCGGAGCGCTCGGTCACAAGCTCCCCGGTCGCGGCGATCAGGAGCGGCGTGGACGCGGCGAGCACGGCCAGGATGATGGCTTCAATGAGTTCCACGGGCCACCTGACGGTTCGGGAAGCT
This sequence comes from Bradyrhizobium amphicarpaeae, assembly GCF_002266435.3. Lineage (NCBI taxonomy): Bacteria > Pseudomonadati > Pseudomonadota > Alphaproteobacteria > Hyphomicrobiales > Nitrobacteraceae > Bradyrhizobium > Bradyrhizobium amphicarpaeae. The sequence continues at coordinate 5,237,142 of NZ_CP029426.2, read as the reverse complement.
CAGCTTGAATCGGTAGAGGATCAGGGAATCGCAGGCGAGCACATAGAACAGCAGCATGCCCTGAAAGACCTTGGTGACATCCAATGGAATCTTCATCGCGATCTGCGCCTGCTCGCCGCCGATAAAGGTCAGTGCAAGGAAAAGACCTGCAATTAGTATTCCAAGCGGGTTCAGTCGGCCCAGGAAGGCGACGATGATGGCAGTAAAGCCGTAGCCGGGGGAGATGCCGGGCTGGAGATGTCCGACCGGGCCAGCCACCTCAATGATGCCGGCGAGCCCTGCGAGCGCGCCTGAGACCGCGAAGGTCAGGATGATCAATTGATTGGCGTTGAAGCCGCCGAACCGCGCCGCGCGGGGAGCAGCGCCGACCACGCGGATCTCGAACCCCTTGATAGTGCGACCGAGCAGGATCGCGGCTGCGGCGACGACAAGAAGCGCGATGATCGAGCCAAGATGCAGCCGGCCGCCCTCGATCAGCAACGGGACGGTCGCGACGGAATCGAACTCCGCCGTGGTCGGGAAATTGAAGCCGTTGGGGTCGCGCCAGGGTCCGCGCACGAGATAGTCGAGCAAGAGGTCGGCGACATAGACCAGCATCAGGCTGGTCAGGATCTCGCTGGCGCCGAACTTCACCTTGCAGATCGCGGGGATCAACGCATAGAGCGCGCCCGCAGCGGCAGCGAGGACGAACATGGCCGGCAGCACCCAGGCGCCGGCGTCGGTGCCTTGCGTCTTCACCGCGATCCAGCTTCCGGCGACCGCGCCGACCAGGAATTGCCCCTCGGCGCCGATGTTCCAGGCATTGGCGAGATAGCAGAGCGACAGCCCGATCGCGATCATCACCAGCGGCGTTGCCTTCACCGCGATCTCCTGCAGCGAATAGCTGTCCGTGAGAGGTGCGATGAAATAGGCGTGCAGGGCGAGCAGCGGATTCTTGCCGAGGATCGCGAACAGGATGACCATGGTCACGATGGTGAGGCCGATCGCGATCAGCGGCGAGACCAGCGCGATCGTGTTGGAGCGCTCGGCGCGCTTCTCAAGCACCAACTGCATGCGCGGCCTCCTTCGGCTCGAGGCTGCTGCCGCCCATGAGCAGGCCCAGCTTTTCGCGGCTGGCCTCGCGGGTGGGGAGCGGTACCGACAGCTTGCCGTGGAACATCACGGCGATGCGGTCGGCGATCTCGGCGAGCTCGTCCAGATCCTGGCTGGTCACCAGCACGGCGGCGCCTGCGGTTGCGAGATCGAGCAGCGCCTGGCGAATGACGGCAGCGGCGCCGGCATCGACGCCCCAGGTCGGCTGGCTCACCACCAGCACCGCGGGGTTGCGCAGGATCTCGCGTCCCACGATGAACTTTTGCAGATTGCCGCCGGAGAGGCTGGCAGCCTCGGGATCCCGCTTGGCCTTGCGGACATCAAATGTTTCGGTCGCGCGGTCCACCGTCTTCAGCGTGGCGGCGGTGTCGATGAAGCCGTGATGGACCATGCCGCTGGCCGCGTGCCCGGTCAGCAGCGCGTTCTCCGAGAGCTTCATGCGCGGCGCAGTGCCATGGCCGAGCCGCTCTTCGGGAACGAAGGCTGCTCCCAGCTTGCGTCGCTGCGTGATCGAGAGATGGCCGGCGGCGATGCCTTCGATCACCACCGTGCCGGGATCCTTTGAGAGACGCTCGCCGGACAGCGCGGCGAACAATTCGTCCTGGCCGTTGCCGGCGACGCCGGCGATGCCCAGGATCTCGCCGCCCTTCAGTTCGAACGAGATGTGCTCGAGCCGCACGCCATGCGCCTCGGCTGGCGCAAGCGAGAGATCGTTGACGACGAGCCGTGGCACGGTGGTTGTCCGGCCGGACGCCGCCTTCACCTCCTTGATCTCGCCGCCGACCATCATGCGTGCCAGCGAAGCGGCGGTCTCAAGCCGGGGATTGCAGGTCTCGACCTTCCTGCCGCCGCGCAGGATCGTCGCGGTGTCGCAAAGCCGCTTCACCTCCTCGAGCTTGTGGCTGATATAGAGGATGGCACGGCCTTCGGCCTTGAGGCGCTCCAGCACGATGAAAAGCTGATCGGCTTCCTGCGGCGTCAGGACGGCGGTAGGCTCGTCCAGGATCAGGAATTTCGGATCCTGCATCAGCGCGCGGACGATCTCGATGCGCTGGCGCTCGCCGACCGACAATTGCCAGACCTCGCGTCTGGGATCGAGCGGAAGGCCGTACAGCTTCGACACCTGCTCCAGTCGCGATGACGTGTCCTTGAAGGATTCTTTCCCGTCGAGGCCGAGCGCGACGTTCTCGGCGACGGTGAGATTGTCGAACAGCGAGAAGTGCTGGAACACCATGCCGATGCCGAGGCTGCGTGCTTCGGAGGGACCGGACAACACGACCGGCTTGCCCTGCCAGCGAATCTCGCCGGCGCTGGGTTGGATCAGCCCGTAGATCGCCTTGACCAGCGTCGACTTGCCGGCACCGTTCTCGCCGAGCAGCGCATGGATCTCGCTCGGCCGGATATCGATGTCGATGGAATCGTTGGCGAGGAAATCGCCATAGCGTTTGGTGAGTCCGATCGTCCGCAGCAGCGGGGGCTCGCCGGAATTCAGGCCGTCAGGTGTCGAATCCAACATTCGTTGATGCGCTGGCATGGTGAAATGGCCCCGATAGTGGGCCAGTTTGCCCCGCGGCGTAAGGTGTGAAAATGCGTCATCCCTTGCTCAACGCTTCGGCAGGCACCTTGTGTCGGCGTGCTTGCGTCGGCCGGGACGCAAGAGCCCTGCTCAAACGCCCGCACGACCATGCGGGTGCGGCTCCGGCGGCGCCTGTTGCAGATTTGTGACGGTTAAAGCCAAATCGGAACTCGCTAAGCAGACCTGACGTCGCAGTGAGCAAAGTTGCGCCATCGCGATTATGCAACGCGGATCGACGCAACATTGGCTCGCGACCGTACGCCCGCCGAGATCCGCCCGACATAAAAGAGGAACGAAATCAAGCGGCAATGTCCGGCAATAGCCGGCTTTGCCGGCCGCGTGCCCACTGCAAAAAATCTGATAAATCCCGCGAAGAAGCGCGGCCGCTTGCCAAAACAAGCGGCACGCCTTGAAAAAAGTTGAGGCTTCTCCCTCCGGGAGATCGGCGCAAGTGTCGCACCCAAGGGCGTTCATTGACGTGGCCAACTTGGGGGTATTCAGGATGTCGTTTCGTTTCAGGGCAATTGCAGCTGCGATGCTGTCACTTGCCACGCTCGCCACCGGTGGCCTGGCTCAGGCCGCGGATCTGCCGGTCAAGGCTGCCAAAAAAGCGTCGGACCTTCCGTTCTTCCTGGTGATCGATAACCGCGTCACCTTCTCGTACATCTTCGACGCCTCGCAGCCCGGTGCATGGTCGGCTCGGCCGGATGGGTCGATCGACAGCAAGACCACCAAGCAGGTCTACTCGTTCACGCATTTCGACGCCTGGGCCTACGGCACGAACTTCTTCACCATCTCGATGTTCAAGTCCGATCACAACGACCCGGCCGGGCCCTGCACCAACGCGGGCACGATCTTCGGCGCGCCGGCAACGTGCGCTGGTGCAACCGAGATCTACGGGCTGTTCCGCTCGACGTTCGGCTGGAATGAGCTCTTCGACACCAAGACGTTCACCGCTGGGCCGCTTCACAACATCTCGTTCGAGGTTGGCATGGATGCCAATACCGAGAACAGATATTTCGGCGCCGCCAAGCGCGATGTCGTCGGCGGTCTGCAGTTTGCGTTCGATCTGCCCTACAAGGGTTACATCAACGTTGCGCCGCTGGTGTACTGGGAGTTCGCCAATCACAACTCGTTCAGCCAGTGCGGATTGTTCGGTCCGGGCGTTCCCGGCGTGACCTGCCTGGCGGACGGCAATACCTCGTTCAAGCCGACCTGGGCCGTCGAGATCAATTACTACATGGATCTCGGCTTCCTGCCGCCGAACATGCAGTACTTCTCGATCAGCGGCCGCGCCGGCTGGTATGGCAAGAAGGGCACCGACACCGAACCGCTTCCAGCCAGCGTTGCCAACGGCGTTTATCCGACCAAGGTCGAGTTAAATTCTGAGCCGATCCGTCTGACGATGGATGCCTCGAAGGCGATTTGGGGTGAGAAGTACTCGCACTTCGTCGACGTCTGGGTCGCCTATCGCTACTGGCAGAACAAGTTCGGCCTTGATCACAACAACGCGGTTGGCTGCACCACCCTGGTCGGCGGGGCGAGGGTGAGTACGGGGTCGTGCACCGAATCCTCGCTCTACTCCGGCATCACCGTGAAGTTCTGATCGCCAGGCGCCCGGCCGTCGGAGGGTGGGCAAGCGAAGCGTGCCCACCACCTCTGCTTCGTAGCAGTCCGATGGTGGGCACGGCGCTTTGCGCCTTTGCCAACCCTACAGATCGGCGCTTGTGGTAACGCCTACTTCGTCCACACACCGTCGTGCAGCGCTTCGGCCTCGTCCTCGAGCAGCGGACCGACGACCTCTGTCGGCCGCTGGCCGCTGGCAAAGACATCGCGGCACGGCAGGTCGAGGGTTGGATTCTCCGGATGGTTGCCGGTGACGCCGCGCAGGCGATGCTCGCTGAGGCCGTAAACGACGCGGCCGATGCCGGCCCAATAGATCGCGCCGGCGCACATCACGCAGGGCTCTGCCGAAGAATAGAGCGTCGCCGTTGCCAGCACCTCGCGGCCGAGTGTGCGGCAGGCCTGGGTGGCCGCGAGACGTTCGGCATGCGCGGTGCCGTCGTGATCCGGCATGTAGCCGTTCTCGGTCTCGATCAGCACCTTCCCGTCCGCATCGACCACGATGCAGCCGAACGGGTGGTTGCCATGGGTGAGGGAGCGGCGCGCAACCGCGAAAGACAAACGGAGAAACTGCTCGTCACGCTTCGATGCGCCGTCCATTGATCCTCCGCGTCATTGCCCGCCATGCCCAGACGATCGTGCCGAGATCGGCTGCGCTGGTCCGCCCTTCATACACGAATTCGCAGTGAACCCTCTCCATCAGCCGGCCGTGATCGCTGAAGGGATTTCGGGGTAATTGATTGAAAATATTGAATATACGGGTCGTCCTAGCCCTGATAAGAACGAAATTATCGGTGTTGAGCCGCGCCGGCGCGTGATGGGCCGCCGAACCTCTACCGATTGTCGCCAGGACGGCCGCTGCCGCGGTCCAGAGAAGAGGAAGCTCGTCGAGATGGGTGCCGTCAACGCCGTTCAAAATGCCTCGCTCGGCGAAGAGATCGTGCGTCGGATCAATGGTCTGGCTGCGATCTCGGAAAGTAGCGACAACCTCACCCGCATCTATCTCACCAGGCAGTTACGCGAGGGGGCGGACCTCCTCCTGAGCTGGATGCGCGACGCCGGCATGAGCGCGCGTCTCGACGCGATCGGCAATGTCTGCGGCCGCTACGAAGGCGAGCGGCCGGGTGCGCCTTGCCTGATGCTCGGCTCGCATTACGACACCGTACGCGATGCCGGAAAATGGGACGGGCCGTTGGGCGTGATCACGGCCATTGCCTGCGTTGCGGATCTCAATCGCCGTGGCAGGCGCCTGCCGTTCGCGATCGAGATCGTCGGCTTCGCCGACGAGGAGGGCGTGCGCTTCGCTTCGACCTTGCTCGGCAGCCGCGCGGTGGCCGGCACCTTCGATGAGAGTGTCTTGAATGTGCGTGACCACGACGGTGTGTCGATGCGCGATGCGCTCGTGCAGTTCGGCCTCGACCCCGATCATATCGGTGCGGCCGCGCGGACCCGGCGCGAGCTGCTTGCCTATCTCGAATTGCACATCGAGCAGGGGCCGGTGCTGGAAGCGCAGGACCTGCCTGTCGGTGTCGTCACCGCGATTGCCGGTGCCACGCGGCTTGCCGCGCGGCTGACCGGTATGGCTGGTCATGCCGGTACCGTGCCGATGGCGCTTCGGCGTGATGCGCTCGCGGGCGCGGCCGAATGCATCGGGGCGATCGAGCAGTTTTGCCGCACCGACGAGAGTGGGCTTGTCGGTACTGTCGGCTACATCCAGGCGAGGCCCGGCGCGACCAACGTCATTCCGGGCGAGGTGTCCTTCACCATCGACATGCGCGCGCCGACCGACATGCACCGCAAACGCGCGGTCGCCGACATCGTCCGCCAGATCGAGGCGATCGCCAAGCGCCGGCACCTGGCCCTCCAGCTCGACGTCACCCACGAGAACCGCACCGCGCCTTGCGCGCCGTGGCTCAAGGCGCAGATCGCGCAGGCGATCGGCGCGGAGGGCTTCTCGGTGTTCGAGCTGCCGAGCGGGGCAGGGCACGACGGCATGGCCATGATCGACATCGCCGATGTCGGCATGGTCTTCGTCCGCTGCCGCGGCGGCATCAGCCACCACCCGGACGAGCATGTGGAGCTCGCCGATGCCGACGCCGGTGCGCGGGTGCTGCTGCGGGTGATCGAGAATTTCAGGCCACGGGAAGGCTAGGCTGGACAGCTCGAAGATGCCCCCAGGGGGGAGCCGGCACGTCATCTGGGCGAAATACGAATCAGCGATGGTTCGGGTGGTGGCCGCACCATCGGAGCTACCTTAGCCACATATAAATAGCGATATCTCGTTGCCCTCAGATCGCGGAAACCGATTTTACCAAGGCGTGGCCGCGACCTTCTTCGCCAACGCCCTCCAGGCGGTCAATTTTCTCGGTGATCGATTCCTGAGAAAGTCGCACCATTCGTTGTCGGCCATCGAGGACCTTTACCGGCACTCGATGGACAGCGCCTTTTCGGTGACCGAGGCCTTCCTCGTCACGGGCGCGCCACATGCGTCGGCCTATTACCCCCGCGACTTCGCCTGGTTCTATCCTGATGTGCTCGACCCCGAGACCATCATGGATGCGCAGGACGCGGTGCGGCGGGGGCGCCTGCTCGACAAGAGTGTCCGTTTGTTGCTGGAGGCGGTTCGTGCCGATGTCGTCACGACGACCATCGTCCCGGCGGGGCGCGGTCGGTACCTCGGCGTGAACTATTTCTCGCGGCCCTCGGATACGCTGCTCGGCATTCTCGCCGGCCTGCAACAGATGATCTCGGCCGATCAGAGGCCGCCGTCCTATCTGGCGATGGCACAATGCGCGCATGCCGGCCGGCTGCTGCTGGCCGAATATGGCGGTGACCTGAGGCGTGCGGTCCTGCAGCTCGCAAGCGCGCTCGAGCCATTCGACGATGACGGCGCCGGGTATTTGTTGTGTGATGCGCGTGGCCCTCGCTCCGCTGCAACGGATACCCGTGCGGAACGCAGGCGCTTTGTCACCAATGCCTGCGTCTACACCACCTTCCTGTGGAGCGTGCAGCTCGGCATCGTTGACGAGAACGAGCTGAAGCGGCTGCTCGGACGCGACCTCTCTCGTTACAAGAAGGACCTGCTCCGTCTGTTCGGCAAAGACGGCTACATCAGGCATTCCCTGGATGGTCCGAAGGGCCCGCCGGTGTCCGCGGTCGCGCTGGATTTCGTCGGCGTGCATCGCGGCTTCTGGGATATGAACGATGTGGGCGAGCGGGCGCTGTTCGCGGCCACGGCGGATCTGATCATCGCGGAGCCGCGCTTCCGCATACCCTCTACGTTTCACTTCCTGGTGTCCGCGGATAATCCGCGGAACAAGATGATCCACAAGATTGCGGCTCCCGCCTATCAGGGACGTTCGTCCTGGCCGACCTTCAACGTCGAGTTCGCGGACCGGATGCTGGACTACGACGAGGCCTCCGGCGGCGATCAGTACCGGGCCTGCGCGCAAGGGATATTGAAGGACATTCGCACCGCGACCGAAGTCCATGGCGGATATCAGGAGCTGATCTCGGAACAGGGGCTGAAGTATCGCACTTGGGCCTATAAGGGCGCCGTGGCCCATTCCTGGTTTCCACGCTTCCTGTCGGTCTGGAGGAGGGCGTATGGAACGCCGCTCCTCCAATGGAACGACTGATCCGCCGGGGCGCTATCCCGCCGTGACGTCCACCAGTTCGCCACCCTCCAGCACCTGGGCCGCCTTGGCGCGGTCGAGATCGCCTTCCCAGGCCGCGACCACGACGGTCGCGACGCAGTTGCCGACGAGGTTGCCGAGCGCGCGGGCCATGCCGATGAACCAGTCGACCGACAACACCAGCACGAGCCCGATCGCGGGAATGCTGGGCACCGCATTGAGTGTCGCGGCCAGGATCACGATGGCCGAGCCCGGCACGCCATGTGCGCCTTTGGAGGTGATCAGGGAGACGCCGAGAACCAGCAGGAGGTCGCCGAAGGACAGCGGCGTGTTGGTCGCCTGTGCGATGAAGACGACAGCGAGCGTCAGGTAGATCGAGAAGGCGTCGAGGTTGAAGGAATAGCCGGTCGGAATCACGAGACCGACCACGGAATCCTTCACGCCCATCCGCTCCAGCTTCTTCATGATCTGCGGCAGCACGGCATCGGAGGAGGCGGTCGCGAGCACGATGGTCAGCTCTTCCCGCAGGTAGGCGAGGAATTTGAGGATGTTGATTCCGACGAGCGCCATCACCCCGCCGAGCACGCCCAGCACGAAGATGCCGACCGAGACGTAGAACAGCGCTACCAGCGAGACGAGCTGCTTGAGCGAGCCGACGCCGTATTTGCCGACAGTGTAGGCGACCGCGCCGAGCACGCCGAGTGGTGCGACGCGAACAATCAGGCCCATGACGCGGAACAGCACGGTCGAGGCGGCATCGATCATGCTGGTGACGAGCTTGCCCTTCTCGCCGCCGACGAGCGCGAGGCCGACGCCGAACAGGACCGCGAAGAACAGCACCTGGAGCACGTCGTTGCGCGACAGCGCATCGAAGGAGGTGGTCGGGATCACGTTCATCAGGAAGGCGCCGATGCCGCCGCCTGACAGCTTGTGGGCGTTGTCGGCGTAGGTGTTGAGCGCCTTGGCATCTAGCGTCGAGGGATCGATGTTCATTCCGTGGCCGGGGCCGAAGAGGTAGGCGAGCAACAGGCCGACGACGAGGGCCACGGTCGTCATGACCTCGAAATAGACCAGCGCCTTGACGCCGACCCGGCCGACCTTCTTGAGGTCGCCGGCACCGGCAATCCCGTGCACGACGACGCAGAACACGATCGGTGCCACGATCATCGAAATCAGCTTCAGGAAGGCGTCGCTGAGGATCTTGAGCCCGATCGCAAAATCCGGCACGGCCATCCCGAGGATGACGCCAAGCACAAGGGCGGCCATGACCTGGACGAACAGCGAGGTATAGAGCGGCTTCGGCTCGGCGGCGGGCGCCGCTGCGATGGTCGACATGGTGGATTCCCCCGATTCGACGCGACTTGGACGTCAAATCGGAGCAACAACCGTGCCAGATTGACGCGGGGTACCCCGGAAAGTGGCGCTGGACGTCACTCTGGTATCGCGGGGGCGACGCGACGCCTCTTGCGTCGTCCCCCGTTCGGAGCGCGGGGCCCACCCGTCAGTCGTTATGCCTTCGCCGAAACGAACGGCATCGTCATGCCGCAAGATCCAGCAGCCGGCATGATCCGCGCACGAGTGCCTTGCGTCCCGTAGGCGTCATCACGGGGACGCCATCATTGACGACAACGAGGCCGAGCTTGACGAGGCTTTCGACGAGATAGGCCTTCGAGAGGCGACCGCTCGACACCGGATTGCGAAGCGTGCGCAGGGCTTCCCATTGGTCCGGCGAAAGATCGAAGTCGATGTCGTTGCTCATGTTGCCTCAAGCGATAGTGCCGTTTGCGCCTCTGTTAGCGGCGCTGCGTGAAGACCATGCGACGACAATGAGTCGGGAATTCGGTTTGCTGTTTAGAACGTCTCTTCACGAATTGCCGCACTTCGTTGCGCCACAAGAGTAAAGATCGCTGGATTGCGAATATCGTCCCAAGCTTCGATCACATATTGATGATGTCGGCTTGATGTTGCTGCGATGCATGGGAAGCGCTGCTGTCCCATTCTGCGTCGCAATATGCATAGAAATCGTGAGGCGAAAGGTTGAGGACTCTGTTACGATGATTCCCGGGGAATGACTTCACGCTGCAGGAGTGGAGTGCATGAACAGGCTGGTCGAAATTCGCAGTCAGGAATCCCTGTGCCGGGAGCGTGCGGCGCTCGATTTCGATCGCCGGATTTTCTGGCTCGCGCAAGCCGAGGAATGGGAGCAGCGCGCGCTCGACGAAATTGCCTATCACTTTCGAGAGTGCAATTTAGGCCAAGCGGAGCTTGCGCGAAACTGACGCCGGCCGCGCTGAGAGCGCCTACTGATAAGTCGCCACGATGTCGGACACCGCGCGCTCGAGTTGCTGCGCGGTGGCGCATTGGCGTACGACCGTACAGAAGGTCGCATAGCGCGGCATCTCGGAATCGCCAAAGCCCCAGGCGAGCCGTCCTTCGGGATTGAGCCAGACCAGTCGCTTCGAGCGTTCGGAGATGCGGCGCAGTATATCGGCGCGCGGATCGAGATTGTTGCTGCGGGCATCGCCGAGCACGATCACCGTGGTCTGCGGAGTCAGCGTGCTCATGAAGTCTTTCTCGAAATCGACCAGCGAGGAACCGTAATCGGACGAGCCGAAGCCGACCTTGGACATGATCTCGGCCATCGCCTCTTCCGGCGATTTCTTTTCCAGGATCTCGCTGACCTCGATCATGTGCGAGGAGAAGGCAAAGGAGCGGACGTCGTCGACCACCTCGTGCAGCGAGTGGATCAGGAGCAGGAAGAAATCGGAGACTTGCGCGACCGAGCCGGAGACGTCGCAGAGCGCCACGATCTTCGGCCGGTCGCGATGCTTGCGCTTCCATGCGGTGAGGAACGGTACGCCGCCCCAGGCCGCATTGCGCCGCAGGGTGCGGCGGACGTCGAGATGACCGCGGCGCTGGCGCTTGCGCGGCTTCGAATAGCGCTCGCGCAGGCGGCGCGCGATCTGGCGGATCAGGGCGCGCATCTCTGCGACCTGGCGCCGCTCGATGCGCGCGAGCGGCGCGTTGCGCAGGATCTCGTTGCGGAGGTTTTCGGCTTCCTCACGGGCGTAGAGCGCAAGCCCCTGCGAGACGGTGTCGCGCACGGCTTCGCGCAAGGCGTCGAGCGCGGCGCGCAGACGTTCGGCGAGAGCCGGGTTGGTCGCGGTCAGCGCGTCGAGATCGTCGCGCAGGCGCTGGAGGCCCATGGCATCGAGGATGCGGCTGGAAAAGATCCCGCGCTGGGTGGAATAGCGAATGTCCGACAGGGACGCGGCACCGGAGGCGCCGGCGATGGCGGCAGCGATTGCGTTGCGGTCCTGCGACAGCAGCATTTGCGCGAGCGGGCCCAAGCCCTCGGGAGGCTGGCCTTCGCCCGCTTCGCTGGCCGAGCCGGAGGAGGGCGACTGATCCGGATCCTGCGAGGCGTTCTCCTCGCTGTCGGATTCGGTCTGATCCTGCCGCGGCTCCGGCTGGCTGAAGAACAGGTCAAAGCAGTCGCCGAGCGCGAGCTTCTCGTCCTGCGATTTGGCAAGCGTCAGGAGCAGTGCATCGCGCAGGACAGCGCGGTCGGAGATGCCGACCTGCGCGACCGCGCGCATCGCATCGATGCTTTCGGCAGGCGAAACGTGAACGCCGGCGCCGCGGGCCGCCCGAAAGAAACGATGGAGATTCTCGCGCATCGGCGTCAACCGAAGACGTTCGACCGGGCCGCCTTGGCAATGAAGGTCGTCACCTGCGGCGATGCAGCCTCGATGTCGGCTTCGTATTTCAGGAGCACGTTGAGCGTGTCCTTGACCATCTCGGTGTCGAGCTCCGTGGCCTGGAGCAGCACCAGCACGCGTGCCCAGTCGATGGTCTCGCTGACCGAGGGCAGCTTCTTCAGATCCAGCGAACGGATTTCGTGGATGAAGCCGACCATCTGCCGGCGCAGCGCCTGCGAGATGCCGGGCACCCGGCTCTCGACGATGCGCTCCTCGAGCCGCTGCTCGGGGAAGCCGATATGCAGATGCAGGCAGCGACGCTTCAGGGCATCACCGAGGTCGCGTTCGCTGTTGGAGGTGAGGATCACCGTCGGCGGCGTGATTGCGGAGATGGTGCCGAGCTCGGGGATCGTGACCTGGAAATCAGAGAGAATCTCCAGCAGCAGCGATTCGAATTCGGCGTCCGACTTGTCGATCTCGTCGATCAGCAGCACGCAGCCGCCCGGCTGCTCCAGCGCCTGAAGCAGGGGGCGCGGCTCGACGAATTCCTTGGAGAAGAACACGTCGCCGAAATCGTGGAGCTGTTCGAGCGCGGCATGCAGCGTCTGCGCGCCGCCGAGGACTTCGCCGAGCTTGTCCTTGAGGATCTGCGTGTAGAGAAGCTGCTTGGCGTATTTCCACTCGTAGAGCGCCTTGGCCTCGTCGAGACCCTCGTAGCATTGCAGGCGGATCATCTTCATGCCGCGCCAGGCCGCGATCGCCTTGGCAAGCTCGGTCTTGCCGACGCCCGCGGGGCCCTCGACCAGGATCGGCTTCTCGATCTGTTGCGACAAATAAACGGCCGTTGCGATCTGCCGGCTCGCGATATAGCCCTGCGCGGCGAGGCCGCTCTGCACTGCCTCGATCGAGGTCGAGGCCTTCTGATCAGCCACGAAAGGGCGCTCCCAAAGGTCTTGCTTGAGGCTTGTTCTGCCTGCGTTCCCGGCAAAGAACAAGCCTCGTTTGGGAGGCATCAGACCCGCACGGACCACGCTTTTTCCGTTCGACGCAATACGTCTCGGCGCGGATATTTGCGCGGCTCGCCGTGCGCGGGATCAGTGCCGCAGCAACTCCGGCTTGCGGATCGTCTGTCTGACCTCGGCGCCGCAATCGGCGCATTCATAGACGAAGTCGATCCTGGCGAGGCTCCAATGCGGTTCGACCTCGCGTACATACATCGGTTGGAACCCCATGCATGTCGGGCAATTCACAGGCGCGATCTCGATATCCTGATGATGCTGTACATAAGCTGGCATCTCGGTTCTCCTTCGCAGGCGACCACCAAACCCCGCGCAGAAGCTACTGCCGGTCGCTCCAGGCGCGTCATCAACTCTTTCGAACGGAGATCGAACGGGAGACGTTTGTCGCGCGCTGTGACATTCTTGTTACGTGTCTGTACTGTAACGGGCGGACCGAATGCCTATTTCTGCGGCCAATCCGGTTTTTCGGATCCTCAACCAACGATAAGGGAGCAACGCCCATGACTCATGCCATTCGTTTTCACAAGACCGGTGGCCCGGAAGTCCTGGTCTGGGAGGAGGTCAGCGTCGGCAAGCCCGGACCAGGCGAGGCACGCATCCGCCACACCGCCGTTGGTCTCAACTTCGTCGACATCTACAACCGCTCCGGCCTGTATCCGGCGCAACTGCCGAGCGGGCTCGGCAGCGAGGCGGCCGGGATCGTCGAGGAAGTCGGGCCCGGTGTCACCGATCTGAAGCCGGGCGATCGCGTCGCTTATGGCGCCTCGCCGCTCGGTGCCTATTCCGAGGCGCGCGTGATCCCTGCGGACCGCCTGCTGAAGCTGCCTGACGGCGTCGACGACAGGACCGCGGCGGCGATGATGCTGAAGGGTCTCACCACGCAATATCTGATCCGGCAGACCTATCGGGTGAAGGCCGGCGATACCATCCTGCTGCATGCCGCGGCGGGCGGGGTTGGTCTGATCCTGAGCCAGTGGGCCAAGTACCTCGGCGCGACCGTGATCGGCACCGTCAGCAACGACGAGAAGGCGAAGCTTGCAAAGGCGCACGGCTGCGACCACGTCATCATCTATACCCGCGAGGATTTCGTGAAGCGGGTCGACGAGATCACCGGCGGCAAGAAGGTCCCCGTGGTCTACGATTCCGTCGGCAAGGACACGTTCCTGAAATCGCTGGATTGCCTCGCTCCGCTCGGCGTTGCCGCGCTGTTCGGCCAATCCTCCGGCGCGGTCGAGCCGCTCAATCTCGGCCTGCTCGCGCAGAAGGGCTCGCTCTACGTCACCCGGCCGACGCTGTTCACCTACGCCGCCCAGCGCGAAAATCTGGTGGCGATGGCGAACGAACTGTTCGACGTCGTCAAGTCCGGCGCGGTCAGGATCGAGGTGCACCAGACCTATCCGTTGAAGGACGCGGCCAAGGCGCATGCTGATCTCGCCGCCCGCAAGACCACGGGATCGACCGTGCTTCTGGTGTGATGTCCGGCCGGACGGTGACGCAGGCTCCCTACGGGCCTGCGTCACGTCCGTTCGTGTTTGCGCAGATCGTGGGCGTGATCGAGGCGAATTGCCTGCAGGTCGATATCCTCGGGCGGGATCTGGGGCAGGGCGGCCTCGGTCAGGATCGCCTCGGTGACGTCCTCGACCGAACTTCCGGCGATCTCGTGGATGAACGAGACATTCCGGTATTCGCCCGAGGCGATGCGCGAGATGACCTCGCGCCTCGTGATTTCGGGGTCGACGACCGCCTCGCGGCCCTGCCGTCCATAGTCGATCATCACGACGAAATACTGCATCAAAATGGCTCTGCCGCGCCCCTGTTGCGGATGCGCGGCAGATTATTTCCGAAAAACGGAAGTAAGTCAAGCGCAGATTCTAAAAAAGCGAAATAGCTGGCCGTGCGAAGCCTTACTTGCCCTTCTTGCGGGGGCGCGCCGACTTGGCGCGCATCCGCTCGAGCTGGCCCTTTGGCATGGACAGGCAGATCTCACCCACCCACTCGAGCTTGACACCGACGATCGGCTTGGCATTGAAGCTGGTGAGATTGACGACGGACGGGCTTTTCCCCCGCTCGATCGTCTTCAAATAGCGCTCGCCGGTCTTGAGCCGGACTACGGCCTCTTCGCCGTAGAAGGAGGAAAGCGGATGGCGCTGGTCCTTGTAGACCACGATCACGTCGCCGCTCTCGTATTTGGGCAGCATCGAATCGCCCACGATCTCGAAGGCGACGGTCTCTTCCATGATCGGGAAGGGCAGCGTGATGTCGCCGAGACCTTCCGGGGGGACCTGCTCGTAATCCGGCTCGATCATGGCGCCGGCGCCGACGCGCCCCATGATCGGCGCGAGATTGAGCTCGAGATATTCCATGATCGGAACGATTTCCGAGGCCTTCACCAGACGCTCGCCGCCCAGGATCTCCGAGACCGCGCCGGGCCGCACGCCCATGGCCGCCGCGAGGCCGCCCTTGCTCTTGCCCGTCTTCTCCAGGCCCCGCTCGATCATTGCAACGTCCAACATGGTGATTCCCTCGATTACCCATCGCCCGCTCTTGTAATCCAAAATTCGGAATTATTGCAATTATGAATATCAGAATTGTTGCTTGACTTTGGCTTCGGAATACCGGAATGTCTGTTTCGCCCCTGGTCGTGCGATCGGAGGGACGCATCACAGGACAGCAGCATGGAACCGGGCCATTGGCCGTCGGAGCACTCCGACGCGCTTCGCGACTATTTTCTCAAGGGCATGTCTTATGCGGAGATCGGAAGGCAGATTAACGCAAAGTTTGGAACGGCTTACACGCGCAATGCGGTGATCGGCCGCGCCAAGCGGCTCGGGCTCGTCATTCCGGAATGGATCGTCAGCCCATCAGTCGCGCCATACTTGCCGGGTGAGGCTCCGGTTTCGCCGCGCCGAGCGGTGCACCCGAACCTGAACGTGCCGCCGAAGTCCGCAATGAAGCCTGCGGCGCGGCTGAAGCTGCGCTGCGTCGGCGTCCAGCCGCGTTTGATCCAACTGGTCGAACTCGAGCCGGCCGACTGCCGCTATCCCTATGGCGGCGACAAGGAGGGGGAGGAGATCGCCTTCTGCGGCCATCCGCGCCAGCCGGGCTCCAGCTATTGCGCGCCGCATGCGGGCCTGACGCGTCGCTCCGGGGCTGCGTCCGCCCGTATCCCCGGTCCCATCGTGCTGAAGCTGGTCGTCGCGGCCTGAACTCTCAGCCTTTCCATGGTCAATTTCGCAAGGAGTATCCAGGTGGCTCGTGCCCGACGCAACAAGTCCTACAAATTGGCGCAGATATACGACAGGCGGTCCCGCGACGTACCGTTCAATGCCGAAGTGGCGGAGGTCGAGGTCGACAATCCGCTGGCGCTCGATGCTGGCGAGAAGATCGTGGCGATCCGGTCGATCCGTGGCGATCCACTGGGACGGCTGCACGCACACCACCAGATCGACGAGGCGCAATACCTCGGCGGGCGCGCCTTCCAGAACGATTGGGAGAGAGCGGAGCGGGGTCCCCAGGCGATGGACCCGACCCGCGAACATGTCGATGGCGCGCGCACGCGCGAGCCGGTCACCGAGAGCCAGCGACAGGCGGTGCTGCGGCTGAACCAGATCGAGCGCGAACTCGGCACCGACGGCGCGGCGCTGGTGCATGACGTGCTGGTGCTGGGCCTGACCATGGATCAGATCGGGCAGCGTCGTGCCGTCCGTACCCAGCGCTGGAACGACTATTTCGCGCGACGCTTTCGCGAGTGCCTGGACCGGCTGGCGTTGATCTACGGCTTTGCGACGGAAACGGGGACACCGCGCGCAGGGCGGCGCAGATGACAACGGCGCGCCTGCGGTCCTGGCCGCGGGCGTGCCAGTCTGCCGCTCACGGATGCGGCACAATCTGGTAAGGTGTCGTATAAGGCTCGACGCGGAGCGAGGCGTTGGCCAGGAGCCCGATTCTGGCGGTCGGCGCCTGCTGCAACTCACCGTTCGAGCCGCGATGCACGTTATATTGCCAGACCGTGAGATCGCCCTTCTGCGCCAGCGCGTGCGCAACCGCGCTCGCATCATTGCCGCCGAGCGCCTGAAGCTCCTCCGCCGACAAACCGACGACGATTTCGTCCTTGATGGTGACGATCTTGAACAGGTTCATCTTGGTCTCCTGCGCCCATGCGCCTTGTGTCGAGAGGGTAAGAAGCGCGACCGCGGCGCCCTTGATGAGATCGCAGCGAGAAAGCATGCCGTCGTCCTTTGGTGCTGTGGCGCGCCCGAATTGAAGAGTTTTCAGCCATGGCGCCCGTTGTCCGCGTGGCCGTGTCGCAACGGCTTGGTCGTTCGGTCACGGACAAGGGTTCACGGGCGGAGACATATCAGGACCGGATGAATTCCGAGGCGACAGTCGCGCCGGGGTCTGGATGTTGGAGATCGGCTGCCGGATCGATCTTCATCTCGTGCTGATACAACCGCCAAGGCAAAACTCAACAATTACGTGTATGGGCTGGAGAGGCGCCAATTCGTCGCCAATGTCCGTTCATATTGGAAACAGGCAGAAACGTTTGTCCCGATTGACAGAGATCCGGGCCGTGTGCGTGATTGATGCCGCTTCTTGACGCAGGTGGGTGACGGAGGTCGATATACCTGTTATCCGGAATTGCCGTGGCGCGATGCAGACGAAGCATCACTACAGCCATTGTTGGGCTTGCCGGAGGGGTTGTTCCTTGGCATAATTGCAACCCTATGGTTGAAGCGACCGTTTGGACATATCGTTCGGCGTGCCAACCCTCCGAGGCCACCCGGCCGGGAGTTCGTCGCCCTGGGTCCCGAATGGCGTGTCCCGTTATGGCCTCTAGTTATGGCGTTCGGTTCTTGAGTGGCTCACGAAGCCGATGCTTGTGAATAGGTGCGAGATGAAAAACCTCAATTTCGCGGCTGAACTGCACCTCAAGGTCGGCGCGCCCGCGAGCGGCACGGTCGAAAGCCTGCGCTTGCTTCGCGCGTTTCTGAAGCTCGCGCCGCGACAGCGTTTCGAGGTCATCAAGCTGGTCGAAGACCTCGCCACCGAAGAGGCTCTTCCAGAGCCCCCCTTGTCCTGAGCCGGCCGCGCGCTGGCTTCACGCCCCCTCTTTCATTTTCCCGTTCGTTTCCACGCCGGAGCTGGACCGCCGGCGACGTCCCTCAAACCTGGTGTCCCCGAGCCTGGCCGCTGGAAGGCGGTCCGGCAAGTGTGGTATTCAATTGGGAAAACGAAGGGAGTGCGACCATGATCGAACCGAAGCTCGAAGTTCCGGCCGAACTGCGCGACCTGGCCGAGAAGACAATTGATCAGGCGGAAAAAGCATTCGGCATGTTTTTCGAGGCCGCCACCAAATCGATGTCGTCGGTTCCAGGAGCGGGGACGGACGTGTCGAAGCAGGCGCTGGTTTTCACCGAGCAGAACATGAAGTCGGCCTTCGAGCATGCGCGCAAGCTGGTTCATGCCACCGACCTCCAGGAAGCGATGCGAATCCAGTCCGACTTCCTGCGCAGCCAGTTCACCAGCGCCGGAGATCACATGCGCCAGATGACCGGCAGTCTCATGCAGCCGGGCAAGGGGAAGTCCTGAGTCTCTGCGTGCGCACCCAAGGTCGATGACGGGCCACCTAACGGCCTCGTTGCCGTCCTATGCCGACCTATCTCGCAATCGGGAGCAGTGAACGAGCCGCGGCGATCGATTCAACCTGAAGATGTTCCGCTCTAGCGCAGCGATGCGATGTAGGCCGCGATGTCGCCGGCTTCGGTCCGGCTCAAGGGAAAATTGGGCATCTTCGGGTGCGGATCGAGCAGGAAGAAGGCGAGCCTTTCCGGACTGAAGTCCGGTCTGCGTGCAACGGAGACAAAGGAGGGGACGTCGGCGCTCGCCTGGGTCTGGCCGTTCGCGACGACATGGCAGCTTGCGCACCAGCGCTTGGCGAGGTCGGCACCATGATCGGCATCGGCTGCGAGAGCGGACGACGTGCCGAAGCCCGAGGTTACGGCTAGCAGCAGGCAAATTCGTCTCAAATGCTGACGCATAGGGCAACCTTCATGAATTCGTTGGCGACCGCCATGCTATCCGCAGCACGATCCGGGAAATTGCGAGAGATCAAGGCGAGCGATGATCGACCGCAGCAGCTTGCGGACCGAACGATAGAGATGTCGAGCGAATGCCGGCATTCTCGCCGCGGGCAGGCCAAGATTCTTCGTAACGAGACTTCTCGTATCGAGACCTTTCGGTTCAAGGCTTTCGATATAGTTGGACACGTGTCTCTCCGAGGCCATTTGCCTTTCTATCCTGGCGCCTCGGAGCCACCTTGATCTGCCGCAAAGCGATCCCGGCTAATAGTCGCCTGGGTTCATGATCATCGGGCTCTTCGTATCAGCCGGCGCGAGCGCGCTGCTGGCGCTGTCACGCAGGAAGCGGTCGAGCGTCTCCTGGATCTTTTCCTTGACCGAGTTGGGGCCACGATCGCTCATTTCCGTGTGCTGCGCGCCGGTATGGACGATGTCGATACCGCGCGCCTTGGCCTCTTCCGGCGTCGGCAGCACGCCGGGATCGGTCACGAAATGGGGGTCCTTCGACCGGAACGACAGGATCTTCATGCCGTCACTGAGCACGAAAGGCACCCGCAGATTGTCGAGCGTGATCACCTTCGACACCAGCTCCGGGTGCTGATGGGCCACATACATGGAGACATCGCCGCCGTTGGAATGGCCGACAAGGGTGACGTGGTCGTAATCGACGTTCTCCTGCTGCCTCTTTAGCTGGTCCAGCACGAAAAGAATGTTGGCTTCGCAGCGGATATAGACCTCGCGGCGGCCGACATATGGCTGACCGACATGGGTCATCAACGGCGGATCGCTCGGCAGGTCCTGCTGGATACTGGCAACCAGATAGCCCCGTGCGGCGAGCACATTGGCGAGGAAGGAGTATTCGGTGGCCTTGACGGTGTTGCCGTTGCTGATGATGGCGAGCGGGAGTTTCCAGAGGCCGAGATTGGCCTTGGTCTCGTAATCACGCCGCACCGCCATGTCGACCGAGATCGGCCGCTGCCGGGCGGCGTCGTACAGGGCCAAAGTTTCGTGGCGGATCGCGAACCGGCTGACGACGAAATATTGCCCGACGCCGAGGACGCAGAGAAACGCCAGGACTGAAAGCACCCGCTTCATTCGTCTCGTCCCAAATCACGTTCTGCTGAACATGGCCATTGGTAACTCCCGGATCGAGCGTCCGTGACCAGGCTACCGGATTAAATTTCGGCAAGTCTGTGAGCAAGGCCGCAAAAGAGCCGCAAGTCGCGCCCACCCGCGAACCACGGGCCAACTAGAGACAGCCGGACTTGCCGCGTTCGGGGCAGAGCCGGAATGCGCTCGACAGGGTGAACAGGAAGCGCGGGCTGCGGCGCTCGTTGTCCTGCGCCCGGTAGCTCAGCGGCATGGCCACGCCGAGGTCGGCCTGGAGATCGTCTGGCATAAAGAAGCGGACACCGGCTCCAGCCGATGTGAGCGACAGGCCGTCGCTCAGGCGGTAACCGTCGTTCCAGACTGCACCAGCGTCGCCAAAGGCGTAGAGCTGATAGCCGGTCCAGTAGCGGAAATTGAGCTTCTGGTCGAAGCGCAGTTCGAGCGAGCCGGCAAGGCCGTTGTCGCCGCTGATCTCGGCTGCGCCATAGCCCCGGCCGAAGGCCGCGCCGCCGAGATAGAATTGCTGCGAGGTGAATAGCGGCCGCGATGCCGTCTGGCTCGCTGCGGAGAGCTTGAGCGACCAGGCATCGTTGAGTGTCTGGTAGCGCGTGAACCAGAGGTTCAGCACCGAGAAGTTCGAGGAGGCGCCGTCGCGCGACAGCAGGTCGTCGTCGAAATGCGAGGCGCCGAAGATGTCGAGGCCATGGCGGTAGGTCAGCGTCGCAAGATTGGTACCGCCGAAGCGATCCTGCAGCCGGTAGTCCGCGGTCAGGCTCGCGGTCCTGATATGGTCGTTGTACCAGGGACCGTAAAGGTCGTGCTCGGACACGTTGCTGAGGGTCGTCGCCGCAGTCAGCGTGAGCGTGGAAGATTGCGACTGGAGCGGGACGATGCTGGCCCGCAGCTCGAACGCCTCGGTCGTGGTGATGTCGCTGTCGAGGCGGCGGGCATCGCCCGGCCTGACCGCGCTGTACAGCACCGACCCGCCGAGGCGCAGACCGTCGATGCAGACCGGCGCGTCGTAGGATAGACGCGTGAACCCGAGCTGGCGCGGGTCGTTGGCAATCGTCGACAGGTTGACTGCCAGCGCGTCTCCAGGCGTGAGGTAGGAGTTGAAGGCGCCGGTCGCGTAGGTCTGCCACGGGCCTACCGACGAAGACCCGAGATTGTCCAGGCCGAACGACGAGAAGACGTGCCAGGTCTTCAGATAGACGATGAGGCGGAAGCGGCCGGTCGCACCACCGATCTCCTCCAGCGCAGTATCGGTGATCCGGACGCCCGGCCTGCCGTTGATGAGGAAGAGCTGACGTTCGAGTGTCGGCAGGCGCGACGGCTGCTCGGCTAGGATCGGTCCGAGCATCGGCCTTACGCCGAACTGTTCCGCGCCGTCGCCTTTCAGCTCGGCCTGCACGATGGCGCCTTCGATCACCTGGATCCGGACGCGGCCACCGGCAATGTCCTGCGGCGGCACGATGGCCCGGCTCAGATGGAATCCGTCGGCGCGGTAGAGCTCGCTGATCGCGCCGGCGATCGCAGCGAGATCCGCCTGCGAAACCCGCTTGCCGAGATAGGGCTGATAGACCGTGGCGATACGATCCTGGGAGACGGCATGGGCGCCGCTGACGGTGACGCCCCGCAGCACGAATTGCGGCCTCGTATCCCCGCCGGTGTTCGGCTGTCCGACGCTCGGAAGCTGAACCGGAGGCTGGCCCAGCGATTCCCGCTCGGTTTGGTTATCGAAATATTTCTCGGGCTGGCGCGGATCGAAGCCCGGCTGGTTCGCCTGTTGGGCGAAGGCCTCAGGAATACCCGCGACAAGCGGTGCCAACAGGACCAGCGCGGTAACGCGATGACGCTTCTCAGCCCGCGCGGCCAGCCTGTCCCCGTAGTTTGACGGAGATTTTCGGATGGAACGGTAAGGCTTCGTTAGCCGCATGATTTTTCATAGTTTTTTATGGTCAATGATTGGTTAAGGCAGCCTTCGCGCTGGCTGCTTCCCGCTAATCCTCTCTTGAGTGGTTTCGGATACTCCTCATATCCGGCTGTAACGCGGACTGAGGATCGTCATGCTTGGCAGTATTGGAATGCGGTGTGCCTTCGTGGTGGCGCTGACCCTTGGTACGTCTTTCGGTGCGTTCGCGGCGGAGGATGGCGTCTGGTCGGTCAGCAAGGCCACTGGTGAGGTGTGGGTCGCGACCGACGGCGCGCAACAGGTGTCGCTGAACCAGGAAGCGACGCTCAAGCCCGGCAATACCATCCGCACCGGGCGCAATGGCCGGGTGCTGATCGTCCGCGGCGAGGAAAGCATTCTGATCTCGCCCAACTCCGTGGTCGGCTTGCCGGCCGAGAAGAAGGAGGGGCTCTCGACCACCATCATCCAGCAGGCGGGATCGATCCTGCTCGAGGTCGAGAAGCGCAACGTCAAGCATTTCGAGGTCGAGACGCCCTATCTCGCCGCCGTGGTCAAGGGAACGCAGTTCAGCGTCACGGTGGGGGCTGGCAGCACCAAGGTCGGGGTGCTCCGCGGCCAGGTCGAAGTCTCCGACTTCAAGACGGGACAGATCGCTCAGGTCATGCCGGGTCAGGCGGCCACGGTCTTTGAGCACGGCAAGCCCGGTCTCAGCTTGAGCGGTGCAGGGACCTTCAATCCGATCGAATACGGCAAGCCGCGCGCCTCGACAATCGAGCGAATCCCCGTGCCGAAATCGGGCCTGTCAGCACCGCGCAATGCCGCGAGCGGCCATGCGATCCATGCGCTCGGTCCGATCGACAAGGGGACCAAGGCGGCTGGCGTGCCGAAGGCATCGCATCAGGCGGCCGGAGGTCATGTTTCCAAAGGCGGCGTCGTGCGCATCTCAAGCTCGCTCGGCGAGGTCAAGCTGAATGTCCACAAGGTCACCAATGGGCTCGCCCGCGGCACGGTCGCTCCTGGACAGGTGCGCAACGCCAATGCCAACGCCGGTTCCGGGACGGTCTGGAGCGACGGCACATCGAATACCCCGGCATCCAACAGCTCCGTCCAGACTGCGGCAACGACGAGCGGTGCGGCAGCGGCGGGCAGCAGCGCATCGGCTGCGAGTGCGGCGATCGCCGCAGCGGCATCAGGTGCATCCAGCGACAGCCCCGGAAACTCCGGCGGCAACAACGGCAATAGCGGTAACGGCAACAACGGTAACGGGAACGGCAATAGCGGTGCCACCGGTAACGGCAGGGGCAACAACGGCAACGGCAATGGGAACGGCGGCGGTAACGGCAGCAACGGCCATGGCCACGCCTACGGCAGACGCTGAGGCGATTTCCTAGGGGACGAGGGACGCACCTGCAGAAGCGGGTGCGCGGGAGGATCGGGTGAAACGCTATCGGCCGCATATTCTCGTCGCGATCGCGCTTGCGATCGTGCTGTCCACGGGATGGCATGGTGCGCTTCGCAACGCGCTCACCGACCTACGGTTCAGCTGGCAATCGCGTGCGGCCAGCGGCAATGTCGTCGTGGTGGCTATCGACGCGCCGTCCATCGATCAGATCGGGGTGTGGCCCTGGCCGCGCCGGCTCCACGCGGAGCTCTTGCACAGGCTCGAGGCGGCGGGAGCGGGGGATATCGCCTTCGACGTCGATTTCAGCACACCCTCGGATCCGGCTTCGGACGAGGCCTTCGTCCAGGCCCTTCGCGAGGCCGGCGGTTCGACGATCCTGCCGTCCTTCAAGCAGCCGACGCCGAATGGCGGTGCGGCCCACATCAATCGTCCCCTGAAATCGTTCGGCAACCAGTCGTGGCCGGCGGTCGTCAACGTCGCAGTCGAATCGGACGGACTCGTTCGCCGCTATCCGTTTGGCGAGAAGCTCGGCGATGCCCTGATGCCGTCGATGGCCGTCGTGCTGGCCGGGCGGGACGCCAACCGCCGGCCGCCCTTCCTGATCGATTTCAGCATTCGTGCGGCCTCCATTCCTGTTGTCTCCTATGTCGACGTGCTGCACGGCGATGCTGCTGCTCTTGACAGGGTGAGAGGCAAGAAGATCATCGTCGGGGCCACCGCGCTCGAGCTCGGTGACCGCTTCAGCGTTCCCAACGGCAAGATCGTCTCGGGGCCGGTCCTCCAGGCGCTGGCCGCAGAATCGATCCTCCAGAACCGGACGCTGCGCTGGACGTCCGATATCGCCATGATCCTGGGCCTCGGCGTGATCTGCCTGCTGATGCTGTATTCGTGGCGCCGCCTCGCGCCGGGAATTCGCGTCGCAGTCCTGGTCGCCGTCGGGGCGGCTATCGAGATCGTCGCAGCCCTCGTGCAGGCAAGATGGTCGCTCGTCATCGACACATCGCTGTTCCACATCGCGATCGTCGCTTATCTGACCGCGATTGCGCTGGACGAGATCGATTTCCGTGGTCTCCTGGGACGCATCGCCGAGAGCCGCTTTCACCGCATCGCGATGTCGCTTGGTGACGGTCTCGTCTGCACCGACGAGGATCACCGGATCACGGTCTGGAATCCCGGCGCGAGCGCCATCTTCGGCTACGTCCCGGCAGAGATGATCGGCCGTCCGTTCGAAACGCTGTGCGCCGTGCCGGCGGACGGTGATGCTGGGACGTCCATGCATGACGCCGCGCGCCAAGCGCTCCTTGTTCCTGGCGGGGCGGTCGTCGTCGAGTTCGAGGGCCGGCGCAAGAATGGTGAAACCTTCCCCGTCGAGGCGAGCTTCTCGGGCTGGCAGGGAACGGAAGGTTTCCAATACGGCGCGATCCTGCGCGACATCTCGGTCCGCAAGCGCGAAGCCGAACGCGTCAAATATCTTGCCGAGCATGACGCGCTCACCGGACTTGCCAATCGCAACACGCTGCATGCCAGCCTGGTCGGCATGATAGCGAACGCGGAGCGACAGCCTCGCGAGGTCGCGTTGCTCGTCATCGGGCTCGACGGCTTCCAGAGCATCAACGACATGCTGGGGCATTCGGCGGGAGACCTGGTGCTGCAGGCGGTTGCCGTTCGCCTGGAGGAGCTGGCCGGAGATGGGGCTATCGTCGCGCGGCTCAGCGGAGATGAATTCGCCATTGCGCGCGAAGCGGCAGATGGCAACGAGCCGATCGTGACATTCGCTGAGCGGATCGGGCGTGCATTCGAGACGCCGCTCGCGACGGGCACGCGGCAGCATCGCGTCAGGATCAGCATCGGCGTCGCGGTCTATGGCGAAGGCGGACACGGCGCCGACGAACTTCTCAGCAATGGTCATCTGGCGCTGAGCAAGGCAAAGATGACGCGGCGCGGCAGCCATGTGATCTTCGAGGCTGCGATCAGGCAGGAACTGGAGAGCCGGCTGACGCTGGAGAGCGAGTTGGCGCTGGCTGCGGATCGCGGCGAGTTCGAGCTGTTCTACCAGCCCCAGGTTCGTCTCATCGACGGCAGCCTTGTCGGCGCCGAAGCGCTCATCCGCTGGAAGCACCCCGTGCGCGGCTACGTCTCGCCCGGAGAGTTCATGCCGGTGGTCAACACCTCGGCACTGTCGGAGCGGATCGCGAACTGGGTGATGGAGACGGCCTGCCGTCAGGCGCGCGACTGGGAGCTTGCAGGCAGCGGCGTGCGCGTCGCGATCAACCTGTCGCCGTCGCAGCTCCACTCCGGCGATCTCGCGCACTCGGTTGCGACGTTGCTAGAATCGACGGGGCTTACACCGTCGCTGCTCGAAATCGAGGTGACCGAAGACATCCTGCTCAATGACGAAGGCCGCGTGCTCGACATGTTCAAGCGCATTCAGCAACTCGGCGTCCGCATCCTGTTCGACGATTTCGGCACTGGTTACGCGAGCCTGAGCTATCTGAAGAAGTTTCCGCTCGACGGGCTCAAGATCGACCGGTCGTTCGTGTCCGGCCTGCTCTCGAATTCCGACGACGCGGCGATCGTCGGTTCGACCATCGGCCTCAGCAAGCAGCTCGGTCTCACCGTGGTGGCGGAAGGCATCGAGGACCGCGCGACCGCCGACTTCCTGGTCAGCATGGGATGCGAGGAAGGGCAGGGCTATTTCTTCGGCCGTCCGATGCCTGCCGCGGCATTCGAAAAGCAATTCCTGGCGGCTGAGCTCGGGGCTGCCAGCGCCGCCTGAGGGGGCCGGCTTCGCCTGGGGGTTAGTTCCAGCACCCCGAATGCAGGGATATTGGTAAGCGACATCCCGTGGCCAATTTCACGGACCGCGCTCCTCCAATAGTCAGCGAGGGCGTCTAGACGCTCCTACGAAAAGAGTGCGTATGCCTGCTCTTGCGGCGTTGAAGCGCTTGAAATCTCTTGCGAAATCAAAGGTGTTTGCTATCTTGAGGTGGCCCCGGCGACGGGGTTCGGACCCGTGACCTCCCGTTTAGCAGACGGGTGCTCTGTCCACTGAGCTACGCCGGGGAAGAACCTCAATCCACTTGGGCTAATAACGCTCGGTCGACAAACCGCACTGAACACCTCTTCTTTCTCTGCACCGCCAAGGCAGGGTGAATAGGCCGGAGCCGCCGACCGCGGAACTGCTCGGGGCCATGACTTCCGCCAAGAAGTCATGGCCTTATCTTTAGCGAAGCCCTGTATCGCGCTTTCACTCGAATGTCCCTTCGACTTCATCGGACTCTGAGGAGTCCGCCGATTTTCGTATCTCGGCGTTCTTCACATCCTTCGGCACGCCAGCCTTATCGGCAACCTTGCGCCACTTGCGTCGATACTCATTTCCCGACCATGGCAAACCGCTAAATTCGCACACGATCATTGGACCGACACGGCGCGAAAGTGGCACCCGGTTGATCTCTTCTGCGACGAGGCCGGCGCGCTTTAGGTTGAACTCCATATCCCTTTGGTCGCGCCCGACCGTAACTTTTCGTCGCAAGATCAGATTCTCATCGACTTCCGACCACCGAAGACCGCGCACCCACTTCTCGTTGCCGCGAACAATGTCGGAAGGTGTAGGATCGCTAAGAGGCACCCACTCGCCGATCACGTCTGACTGACGGAGCTTCGGGAAATGAAACTGAATTGCTTGAGCAAGCGCGATAGAATCCCAGCCAAAATGCTCTCGTGCAGTAGCTTTGATCGCCCTGGCATGATCAATCGTCAGGCGCTGTGAACCCGAGCTCGCCGCCTTGGCGAATCTCATGTTCCCCATAATCGCGCTCAATCGACTCGAAGCGTCGTCGTTCAGCACCGTTGATCCAAAGGTGCACAGTAAACGAAGCTTGGCGATCATGTCGTGGCCCATGGCGATCTTACCGCCAGCGGCCCAACTGCTATCGTAGATGGATTGAATACGCTGAGCTGTGAACTCGGAGACTACATCGCTGCCGATTTCATTTTTCATTCGACGGAACGAACGCTCGTAGTGCTTCTGAACCGTGTGCTTCAGCTTGCGATACGAAGAGTCCTTGTGAGTTAGGTAAGAGTCTATAAGACCGCCAAATGTACCGTCGTAGCTTTGGGAGGGCGCTACTTGCCAAGGAAGAGCGGGAGCCCTCGCTTGTACAGGAGCGCCCGTTGTCGACGGCGCGGCAACTGAGACTCCAGGAAGTGAAATATTCAGCTCCTGCGCAAGCTTCTTGAAAGCTGCGAGCTTTTCCAGACGCTCGCGAAGGCGAGCCTCTTCTTCCTCAATTGCTTTAAGAGTGTGGTTATCGCTCATGCGGAATAAATAGGGCTCTCGCGTTGTAGACGCAACTTAGATCATGTCAGGACACCGCGCAAGGCATAAAAAAACAACAGAAAATCACCGAGTTAATTATCTATTTGATTTCATTACGTTTTATTTTATGAATGGCTGTGGATATGTCGGCGCGCGGTCCCGACAAGGTAACGTGTCGGGGATAGTGAATGGTGCTTCAGCACCTATCGCTCGCCCGGCCACCATGTGGAGGGCGGTTGACCGACTGAAATCTTCGTTAGCCTCAGCGCCACAAGCGCGCTGCGCTTGTAGGGATAGCCCCGCACTTGCGAGCAGTCCTTGCAGCGCATGTAGCGTTCGAGTTCGTGCACCGGCGTCGTCTTCGGACGCCGAATGATATCGAGCGGGACGGCTTGATTAGTGTCGCAGCCAAGACAGCGAACCTCAAGATACAGATATCCGCCGTTGATCGCGTCGCCGATGGTTGGCGAAGGCTGGGCAGGACCCTTGTAGCCGAGCATCCGCTCGTTCCAAGCCATACAGGCTAGCTTGTCGGCCTCCTTGCGAGCCTCCTTGGCGCGCTCGGCGGACATCTGGATCTGAATGCCGAAGAGGTATTGGCGCGACTTCGTGGACATTCGACGATAAGAGCCATGAGCCAACAACGTTGGCAAATTATCGATTCCTAGTGGCGCTTTGGGGCGGCGAGCTACTGTCGGTCGTGGCTGTGGAAAACGAAGAGCACGAGGGTGCTCACCAATGCCGGCCGGTGCCGTTGCAATCAATGCAAGCGCGGAGACAATCGACAGGTCATGGTGATCGCCGGTGGGCTTTCGCAAATCCACTTTCCGGATATTGTTCGAGAGTACGGATTCGAAGCCACTCGACGGCCTCGGAAAAATTATTCACCCTTCCCGTGGCTGCAAAGCCGTTCAGTTCGTCCCCGAGTTTGATCTCAAAGCCGGCATCCCAAAAGGTGATGATCGTAAAGTTGATTTCACTGTCATAGAGATCCTGAAGAATGCAGGCGCTGCTGTCCGTCATAGGTCCTCTCTCAATCCCTTGAAGAATGGATGCCGCACTTTTCCCTCCGCCGACTTGGCCCGGTACTCGATCTCCGCGAGCAGCTTGGGTTCAACCCAGATGCCTTTGTGCGCGATACGTTTGGCATAAGGCTGGGTTCTGCGCCGCAGAGGTTCCAGCCGTTTCTGAAGTTCGGTCGCTGACGTCTTGTCGAAGCCGTGGTCGACCTTGCCGGCGTAGATGAGGTCATCACCTTTGCGGCGGCCAAGATACATGCCGTCCCACTTGCCCTCATCAAGCGCGAAGCCGGCGATGGTCAGCGTCTCCCGCTGTGCGCAGGTCGTCTTGGTCCAATTGTGGCCGCGCCCGCTGGCATAAACGCTGTCGCGAACCTTGGAGACGACGCCCTCAAGGCCGACCTTGCAGGCATGCGCGAACATCTCGCGGCCTTCGAGTTCGAAGCTCTCGCTGAACTGCACGTCGGTCCCGGCGATGATCTTCTTCAGCTCGGCCTTGCGCTGCACCAGCGGCAGGCTGCGAATGTCGCGCCCATTGAGATAAAGCAGGTCAAAAGCGACGAGAACGATTTTGGAAGAGTTGCCCTTGAGCTCGTTTTGCAGCACCGAAAAGTCGGTTGTGCCATCGGCGGCCGGAACGACAACTTCGCCGTCGATAATCGCCGAGCCTGCCTTGATGTGCCAGGCATCGGCGGCAACCTTCTTGAAACGCTTCGTCCAGTCGTAGCCGCGGCGCGTGTAGACAGTGACGGCCTCGTTGGCCAAGTGCACCTGAACGCGGTAGCCGTCGAACTTGATTTCGTGAATCCACCTTTGGCCGGATGGCACCCTCTCGATAGAGGATGCCAGAGCCGGCTCGATAAAACCCGGGAAGTGCGCCTTGACGCCGATCGCCGGGGACTTCCGTTGACGCAGGGACGCCACCAAACAACTCCACACACAACAAACTCTTTGATTCGAATCCTTGTGCCGGGATTCGTTCCGGCTCGCCGACTGCTGCGAACAGGTTTTTGGAACCAACTGAATCCTCTGCGGTTTTAGCAGCGCATGGAGGTGCAACATGGCTAAAGCGAAGAAGCAGACCGCTCGCGGTCGCAAGCAGGATCGCGCGCGTGTGGCGGGCGGACAGAAATACGAAGTGAGCTATGAGGCTAAGAAGACGGGTCGCTCCGCCTCTGCCGTGAAGAAGGCGGTCAAGAAGGTAGGCAGCAGCCGGAAGAAGGTTGAGCGTAAGCTGGGGTCAAAAGGAACGCGCACGGGAAGGTGAGTTCTTCCCAAAGGAGGATACGTTCATGAAAGCAGCGGCACTTGGTTTGGCAATTTTGTTAGCAGGCTCGTCCGGATATGCCTCGGCGCACTCGTCGAAGCGGCATCATCATCATGGCTGGTCCAAGTCCATGAACATGATGCACGGACCGGGACGTTCGGCGGCACGCAGCGACCCGAACGGGACGGCCGCCGGTCCGACCAGCGTAAGTGGCACGGGCTCGTCCAAGTTTGGAGGGCAAATCCCCGGTTCACCGGGAGCGACCCGCCAACCCTGACGATGATATCGTCTGGTCATATTGAAGGGCCCGCTAAGCCCTGAGATCCCAGCCGGTCGCGTCAGCGACCGGCTTTCTTACGTGGTGCATCAAGATTCTCCGTACCTCGGGAACTGCAGCAACCGCCCTGATTTGAGTCGTTGCTGGCTCGCCGCCGAGCTGGCGGAGCGGCCCCGGCCATACCCCAGCCCCCCTGCGATGCCGGGGCCGTGTCTCCGCAATTGCGTAGTTTCGGAGTAAGTGCATGCGTCCATCGCCTTCGATTGCCCCGACAGATCGCCTCGACCGCGACATTTATCTAGTGCTTGAGGATTTTGGCGCGCGGGCAGGCTGCTCATGGCGCGAGACTGACGAGCAGGACACCGATCGCAAGACCATCATTCGCGATCTGCTTTCGGGCCAATACACCTATCCGGTCCGGATCGTGGTGTTCAATGCGATCGAGGGCCATTCGCGCGATGCGACCAGCGAGATCGCAGATGAGCTTGCAGAGGCGGTGGCCGCAAGTAACGAGATCACGCCGGCCTTGCAGGCTTTCGTCGAAGCCAACGCTACGCGACCTTTTGCCATTCAACTGCCGCTTCCCCTGCGCGGGCCGCTTAGCTCTTACACACCGCCGATTGGCGTTTGACACGTCGGGCAAAACACCGGCAGAATAGTATCATCGAGACCAGTTTGTTTGTTGCGCCCGCGCCGGAGTTTTCCGCCGCGGGTTTTTTGCGTCTCGATTCCTGAACACATAAGTGACTTGAAGGAATTTTCCAGATGACCGACCCAGTGAATGTTAACCTGCTGTCCCAGAACGCCCTCGCGAGGGCAGCCGCTCGCCGAGCGGTGAAGCAACGCACGTTAACCGAAATCAAGTCCTTGGCGCGGACGCATACAGCCCTCGGCATGCGAACCCTCGTGCAGATCATGCGCGACAAGGAAGCTCCCGCCCATGCACGGGTCTCGGCCGCCAGC